>CAZACK010000006.1:0-88793 GCA_964483455.1 uncultured Solibacteraceae bacterium | reverse complement strand
CTAGCGAAGCTTGATCGCGCTCGCAGTGATGCCTTTGGCTTCGGTGCAGATGTACTGGCGGCCCGCCGCGAGGTGCTTGTACTCTTCCGTGCGCCCGCTCGGCCACTGGATGACGGCCCGCTCGATGTGGTCGCGGCGGCCGAGACCGAACGTGACGGGCAATTCGGACTGGGAAAGATAACTGGAACCGCTCTTGACCGTACGCGAACTGGTGCCGCTTTCGTAATAGATCCGGACGGTGGCGCCGATGGCGTCGCGGTTGGACTTTGTGCCGATCAGCCGGAAGCGGATGCTGTGGTTGCCGTTCGACACATCATTGCGGTAGAGGTAGGCGGGGCCGTTGTTGGTGGTGATCAGAACGTCGAGGTCGCCGTCGTGGTCGAAGTCACCGTAGGCGGCGCCGCGGGCGACTTTCGGTTCCGCGAATTCCCGGCCAACGGCGGCGGCGACATCGCGGAACCCCTCGCGGCCCTGGTTGAGGAACAGGTGCGGCGGCTGGAAGTAACCGACATCGCGGCGGATGTTGCGGACCGTGTCGTCGATGTGCCCGTTGACCACGAGCAGGTCGAGGAGACCGTCGAGGTCGGCGTCGAAAAAGAAGATCCCGAAGCCGAGGCTGCGCCGCGTTGCTGAGCCGATCGTGGACCGGGGGGCCTGGTCCACGTACAGCCCGTTTTTGGCCGCCCTGTACAGGCCGACCATCTCGTTGTCGAAATTGGTTACCGCGACGCTCGGCAAGCCGGAGTTGTCGTAATCGCCGGTATCGGCGCCCATTCCCGCCCGGGCCTTGCCGTCCTCGCTGAAGGCCACCCCGGCTCGCATGCCGACATCCTCGAAGGACCCGTCCCGCTGATTGAGGTAAAGCTTGTTCGGCTGCGTATCGTTGGCGACGAACAGGTCCGGCCAGCCGTCGAGGTCATGGTCGAGCAGCGCCACGCCGAGCGACTTGGAGCTGGAGTCGAAGATGCCGCTCTTGGCGGTGACGTCCTCGAAGGTCCCGTCGCCGCGGTTTCGGAACAGCCAGCAGGTGGCGCCGCGGTAGGCTTCCGGCGTGCAGTAGGACTTGCGATTCCCGTCCAGGCTGCAAAAGACATCCTGCTGCGGCGACCACTTGACGTAGTTGCAGACGAACAGGTCGAGGAAGCCGTCGCGGTCGTAGTCGAACCACAGCGCGGAACTGCTGAAACCCTCGCGCCCTTCCAGTCCTGCGCGGCGAGTCACCTCGACAAACGTTCCTTTCCCGGTGTTCTGGAACAGTCGGCTCTGGCCGACGCAGGAGATGAACAGATCGGGAAAGCCGTCGTTGTTGAAATCACCGGCGGCTACGCCCATGCCGTACATCTCGACATCGAGGCCGGCCTGGCGCGTGACGTCGGTGAACGTACCGTTGCGGTTGTTGCGGTAGAGACGCATGGTGGTGCGCCGCCGCTTATGCCCGGGCCAATCCATGCCGTTGACGAGCAAGATGTCCTGCCAGCCGTCGCTATCGTAGTCGAAGAAAGCGCAGCCCGAGCCCATCGTCTCCGGAAGATACTTGCCGCCGAACGCGCCGCTATTGTGCTGGAAGCGGATGCCGGCGGCCTCGGTGATGTCCACCAGACGGAAACCGTGATCGGGCGGCTGCTGGAGCAGCGCGGCGGAACCGAAAAGGAACTCCCGGCGGGTCACGGAAGGCTAACCAGGCCTCTCCGGACGGCGTAGAGGATGAGCTCCGGGGTGCGATGGATGCCGAGGGCCTCCATGAGGTTGGCGCGGTGCACCGAGACGGTGTTGACGCTCAGCCCCAGCAAGGAGGCAATCTGCTTGTTGGAGTTTCCCTGGGCGATCAGTTGCAGGATCTGCTTCTCGCGCGGCGTCAGCCGCTCGTAATTGTCCGCCGGCGGCGGCGCCGAAGTGAGCAGCCCGGGTCCGACCACCTGCTTGCCGGCGGCTACTTCCTTAATGGCGGCGGCCAGCTCGATGTCCATGGCGTTCTTGAGCAGGTAGCCGCGGGCGCCGACGTCCAGCGCGTTCCGCACATAGTTGTCCTCGGAGTACATGCTGAGAATCAGGACCGCGGTTTCCGGCAGGTGCTTCAGGATCTCCATGGTCGCCTGCACGCCGTTCAACCCCGGCATGGCGAAATCCATCACGATGACCCGCGGTTTGAGCTCGCGAGCGAGATGGATTGCTTCTACGCCACTGCCGGCTTCCCCGACCACTTTGAGCTCCGGGTCGTCCTCCAGCATCCGGCGAAATCCCTTGCGAACCAGGCTGTGGTCGTCGACGAGAAGAACCGTAATCTCAGTTGCCATTGGAATCCAGCTCCGACAAGGGAACGGACAGTCTTACCAGCGTGCCGCCTTCGGCGGGCCTCGCGAATTCAATACTGCCCTGGAGCAACTCGGCCCGCTCGCGCATGGCAATCATGCCGATGCCACGGCGGCCTGGGGCCGCGCCGGCTGCCGGGAGGCCGACTCCTTGGTCCCGCACTTCCAGATCGAGGCGTTCCGGCGACATCCGAAGGCGGACCTGCGCCTCCGCCGAGCGGGAGTGGCGAGCCACGTTGTTCAAGGCTTCCTGTAACACGCGGTACACATGAATGCCGACACGGTCGTGAATGTCCGGCGCGGTTCCGTGCTTTTCATATCGTACCTTGACCCCGGTCTGCCGTTGGAAGACCGGCAGGTACCAGTCGATGGCTTTCTCGAGGCCGCCGTCGTCCAGGATGGTCGGGTGAAGGACCTGCGACAGGCTGCGGGTCTTGTCGAGCGTCGCCTGCACGACTTCCTGAACCTCGTGGAGCTGCTCGCGGAACGGCGAATCTGGCGGTAAGCCCCTGGTCTCGACGCGGCGCAGCAGGGCGCCGATGGCGGTCAGGATCTGGCCGAATTCGTCGTGCAGCTCGCGGGACATCGAGTGGAGCACTTCTTCTTGAACGGTGATGAGTTTGCGTGACAAGTCGCTGCGCTGAGCCGAAAGAGCCTCCAGACGCTCGAAGATCCGGCGATTGGAATAGATGAGATACAAGCTGGTCAGCAGAATGGCCACCAAGACGGCGAGCAGCAGGAAGTACGTATTGCGCTCGACCCGCCGGTAGATGCCCTGAATCTGCACTGCCGCTTGCTCCTCGGCTTCGCTGTTTTGCACAAGCAGCCTTGCAACGGTGGTGGTGACCGCCGCCTGCTGGGCCTGGAGCGTGGTTCGAATCAGGGCGCGGGCCTCGTCGGTCTTCCCCTCACCGGCGAGGGAAAACAGCCGGTCCACCGAGGTCCAGAAAAGGGTCATCGAACGAGCGAGGTACTGCTGGCGCTCGGGCTCGCGGAGGGCGGGCGCGAGCTGAGCTTCGAGCCGCAGGGCGTCGTCCAGGTCCCGGCGGATTCGCGTGAACTGCGGTTTCCATGCCTCCAGCGGGTAGGGCTCGGTATTGTCGAGCATGTCCCGCATGGCCAGCTCGAGCTGGTGGAGGTCGTTTTGGATGCGCAGCAGTTGGATCGAGTCCCTTCGGTTGCGGTCGACCGTGCGGGTCTGAAGGTCGCGCAGGCCGGCGATCTGCTGGATGGCATACCAGGAGAAGAACGCGACAGCGGCCAGCGTGACCGCGAGGCCGACCAGCAGGCGCCCGGTCGGGGATGTGACGGGCTTCGCCATGGAGCCAATAGAAGGATA
The DNA here is from genome assembly GCA_964483455.1 of uncultured Solibacteraceae bacterium. GTDB lineage: Bacteria > Acidobacteriota > Terriglobia > Bryobacterales > Bryobacteraceae > CAYZJD01. Next base: position 85,145 of record CAZACK010000006.1, on the reverse strand, counting down.
CCGAATCCAGCGATTCGGTGATTCGCCGATCTCGTGACCGAGGTCACCGACAGCCCGCATCGTTGCTGATATCATGCGGCACGAGGTCATCCATGAGATATTACTGCCTTCTTATCCTGTTGCCCGCCTGCCTGCTCGCCCAGAGGCCGGCGCGTCCGGCTAAGACAGCTCCTTCCAAGCCCGCCATTACCGTCAGCAAAGAAAGCCAGCCGTGCGTCACCTGCCACCAGAACACCTCGCCCGGCATCGTCGGGCAGTGGCGGCGGAGCGCCCACGCCGGGTCGGGAATCGCCTGCCTGGAATGCCACCAGGCGGAGAAGGAAGACAAGGATGCTTTCGCGCACTACGGCGCCACGATCGCCACCATCGTGTCGCCGAAGGACTGCTCCGTTTGCCACGAGCAGGAGGCGCGGGAATTCCAGGCGAGCCACCACTCGGAAGCGGCGAAGATTCTGGGCAGCCTGGACAATGTGCTAGCGGAAGTGGTGGAAGGCGACATGACGCCGAAATCCCCGGCCGCCGTCAGCGGATGCTGGCAGTGCCATGGGGCCGAGGTGAAAGTGCTGGCCGATGGCAAGCTCGATCCGGCCACGTGGCCCAACACCGGCATGGGACGTTTGAACCCCGACGGCTCGAAAGGCTCCTGCTCGGCGTGTCACATCCGGCACAACTTCAGCCGGGCGCAGGCCCGGATGCCGGAGAACTGCGGGCGGTGCCATATGGGTCCGGACCATCCGCAAATCGAGGTCTACAACGAATCCAAGCACGGCATCGCCTTCGCCGCCTACCGCACCCGCTACGAGCCGCTCATGGAGAAGAAGGAGTGGGTTCCGGGCCGCGATTTCGAGCAAGGTCCGACCTGCACCACCTGCCACATGAGCGCCACCAAGGAGCTGCCGTTGACGCACGACGTCGGGGCGCGCATTTCCTGGACGCTACGCCCGCCGATCTCCGAGAAGGTCGACGCGGCGGCGCTTGCATCGGGCAAGCAGGTGAAACCATGGGCCGGCCGGCGGGCGGACATGAAGAAGGTCTGCGGCTCCTGCCATGCCGCATATTGGGTCGAGAACTGGTACACGCAGTTCGACAACATGGTCAACCTGTACAACGACAAGTTCGGCCGCCCGGCCACGCGCCTCTACCAGATGACTCGGGCCGCCGGCCTCATCACCAACGACGTGGACTTCGACGATGAACTCGAGTTCACCTACTACTTCCTCTGGCATCACGAAGGCCGGCGCGCGAGACATGGCGCGGCGATGATGGGGCCGGACTACACGCAGTGGCATGGCAACTTCGAGGTGGCTCATCGCTTCTACATGGAATTCGTGCCGCAACTGCGTGAGGTGCTTCACAAGGCGACTGCTTCCGGCGACACCGCCAAGGTCGCTGCGGCACACAAGGTGGAGACAGAACTGGAACAGGTCCTCAACTCGGCCACCCACCGGTGGTTCCTCGGCAAGATGACGCCGGAGGAGCGCGCGGCGCGGAAGAAGGCGGCGGAGGAGTTCAGGAAGCGGTACGCGCAGTGAGGACGAGCGACCGTCGCCCACCCTCATCCCCCACCTCTGACTTACGTGCCGCCACAAGAGGAACCGGAGGCGCCGATCGGGTCTGCCCCGAGGACCCTCTGCCTTGCCCAGCGACTCCGCGGTCAGCGAACGGGCGGCCAGGTTCGGAGGAGGATCGCTCGTTCATCGGCCTGGATGACAAACGGCTCGCAGCCCCGCGGCGCCATCCAGACTTCGCCTGGCGAGAACCGCTCCGGGCCGATCGATCCGCAGCCTTCCAGGATGACCAACTGGTGGAAGGCCTCGGCGACCGCGGCGTACTTCATCGGTGGTCCGAGCTCCAGCCGTTCGACGACGAAGTAGTCGCAGGAGGCCAGCCGGTTGCCCTGCGGGGCCGACCTGCCCGGGTGCGGGCCGAGGTGCGCCACGTCCAGCCCCCTGTCCAGGTGCAGCGGCCGCGGGCGGCCGTAGTCGTAAATCCGGTAGGTATTGTCGGAGTTCTCCTGGATCTCGCAGAGGACGATCCCGGGGCCGAGCGCATGAATGGTGCCGGGCGGAATGAAGTAGGTCTCGCCGGCGGCGGCGGGGAACCAGCGGACCAGCCGCTCGATTTCGCCGCTTAGCGCCGCTTCCCGCAGCCGTTCCCGCGAGACGGCCTCTTTCAGGCCGAGGGCAAGCTGCGCACCGGGCTCCGCGCGCAGGATATGCCACATCTCCACTTTTCCCGGAATGCCGTCGTGAGCCTGCGCGTAGGAGTCGTCGGGATGAACCTGGATCGAAAGGCGGTCCGCTGTGAAAATGAACTTGACCAGGATGGGGAGCGGGTCTCCGTTCGAGTGAAGAAACCAGACTTCGCCGATCTTCTTGCTCGGCGGCCGGAACCACGGCCCGAGATCCGTCACTCCCCAGATCATCTCCCGGAAGTACGGAACAAGCCGGAACGGTCTGGCGCTCATCCGAGGTCGGTCAGGAACTTGTGGATCCGGCCCAGCCCGCGTTTCAGCTCCTGCATCGACGTCGCGTACGAGATGCGGACGTGCTGCTCGGTCCCGAAAGCCTCGCCGGGCACCACGGCCACGCGGGCCCTGTCGAGCAACTGTTCGGCAAAATCCAGCGTGTTGCGGATGCCGTTCCTCCCGAATGCCACGCTGACATTGGGGTACGCGTAGAAGGCCCCCCTCGGCTCGGTGCAGCGCACCCCGGGAATCAGGCGCAGGCCTTCCACGATGAAATCGCGCCGGCGGCGATACTCGGCCAGCATCGCGTGCACCGAGTCCTGAGGCCCCAGCAGGGCTTCGACGCCCGCCTTCTGCGCGACCGAGTTTGGATTCGAAGTGGACTGGCTTTGCAGCTTGACCACCGCGGCTGCCACCGGCGCCGGGGCCAGGGCGAAGCCGATCCGCCAGCCCGTCATCGCGTAGGTCTTCGACAGCGAACCGGCCACGATCACCGAACTCGCGGCCCCGGGCAACGCGGCTGCCGAGAATGGCTCGCTGTCGTACAGGAAATGGCAGTAGCACTCGTCCGTCATCAGCCAAATCCCGCGCTTCGACGTCAGTGCGTAGATCCGCTCGAACTCGTCATCGTGTACCACCGCGCCGCTCGGGTTCGACGGCGAATTGATGACCACCATCCGCGTCTTCGGTGTCAGGGCGCCCTCGATCATCGAAGCGGTGATGGCGAAGCCGTCCTCTTCGGCCGTGTCGACGAACACCGCGTTGCCGCCCGCGTAATGGACGACGTCCTTGTAAGTCACCCAATGGGGATTCGGAATGACCACCTCGTCGCCGTGGCCGATCAGCACCTGCATGAGGTTGAAGATGGTGTGCTTGCCGCCGGCGGAAACGACGCACTCGGACGGCTTGTAGCTGGTGCCGAAGTCCTGGCGGTGACGTAAGCAGATGGCCTCGCGCAACTCCAGCGTGCCGCCCGAGGCGGTGTACTTCGTGAAATTCTCCTCGATGGCGCGGACGGCGGCCCGCTTGATGTTGTCGGGTGTGGGGAAGTCGGGCTCCCCGGCGCCGAAATCCACCACGTCCTCGCCGCGGCGGCGCAGTTCCTCTGCCGCCGAGGCGACCTTCATGGTTGCCGATACGCTGATGCGGGAAATCCGCTCAGTGAGTTCTGTTGCTGCCTGCATTGCGCGTTTCTACTTGCCCCTTGAGACTCGATGTCGCAACTTCACTTCCACCGGCGGTGGGACCAGCCCAGAGATGTCGCCGCCGAGTGAGATCACTTCCTTGACCAGACGGGAGCTGATGAACGAATAATCTTCGCTCGCCATCAGGAACACGGTTTCAATGCCGGGCGCCAGCCGGCGGTTCATCAGCGCCATCTGCAACTCGTATTCGTAGTCGGAAATGGCGCGGATGCCGCGGATGATCACCGTGGCGCCCCTGGTCGCGGCGTAGTCGACCAGCAGCCCGTGGAAGGAATCCACCTCCACGTTCGGGTAGCCGGTGACAACCTCGCGGAGCATCTCGATGCGCTCCTCCACCGAGAATACGGGCTCCTTGCTCTCGTTGCTCAGGATGGCAACGATCAGCCGGTCGAAGAGCCTGGCGGCGCGGTCGATAAGGTCGAGGTGCCCGTTCGTGATCGGGTCGAACGAACCGGGATAGATGGCGAGCGCGCCGCCCCGCGTGGTCACCACTGTGATTGAATCGCCCTTCTGTGCGAATGGAAAGAACAGTGTAACAGGTTATCCGGTTGCTCGGTTATTCGGTTGGGCGGTTGGGCAGTTGTTCGCGGGCATAATGGAGGGACCGCTTCACGTTGTCCTCTTCCAGGCGCAGCAGCGCGGAGGGTGCAAGACGGGACGGACGTGGAAGCGGGACGGGCGGCTTGTGAGCGCGGACAAGCGCCAGCGTGCGAGCGAGCCGCCTGGCGTCCACACTCGCCATGGTCTTCCAATACTCCTCGCCGAGGCATGGCACGGGCGTCGGATCGCGCGTGATCATCTCCAGCGTCAGCGGCGTTTTCGGGCGCGCCTTGCGGATCGCGGCAACCATGCGCTTCAAGTCCAGGAAGCCCGCTCCCAACGGCGCTTCCACCAGCAGGAAGCCGTCGCCGGACTCCTCCACCCACACGTCCTTGATGTGCGTCGAGACGGCGTACGGAGCAAGCCGCTCCACGACTTCGTACGGATCGTCGAGCAGCGCGATGTTGTTGCCGGTGTCCAGGCACACGCCGAGGAACTCGCTGCTCACAGAACCGAGCAGGTGGAGCCATTCCTCCAGCGTGCGATCCCGATGGTTTTCGACCGCCAGCGGGATCTTCAGCCTTTCGGCGATAGGCAGCGCGCGGCGCAGTGCGGCCTCCGACTCGGCGGCGGCGCGCCGCCAGTCGTCGAGCGTGGCGAATGCCTCGTAGCGCCGCGGTCCGGGCGCTACCGTCCGGATCGAGATCGCTCCGGCTTCCTTGGCGGCTGAAGCGAGCCGCTCGAACGCGCCGGTGTCCTTGTGTGCCAGCTCCGCCATCCCTTCCAGGTACATGCCAAGTTCTTCGGCGCGGCGGCGAAGCCTCGCCATGGACGGCGGATCGGCCGGAGATAACGACGTCTGGATTCCACCCGCACCGAGCGAGTGGCTGTACTCCAGGAACTCGAGCGCGTCCTTGAACTGGCGCGCGGTCATGAAGCAGGTTGCCGCCAGGCCCATCGTGGAGCGGGGCGCGGCGCCAAAGGCGGCGGCTGCCGAGGCCAGGAACGTGCGGCGGGTCATAGCTTCAGGCTCCGGAGGACTTCATCCCACGGCTTGCGGTAGGCCCGCTCGAGGCGAGCCGCTGCTTCCGCGTCGCCAGGAATCTCCTCCTTCTCGGCGTCCCATCGGATCTTGCGGCCTGTCAGGAGCGAGATGTTCGCCAGGTGGCAGGCGGTCGCGACGCGGTGTCCTTCTTCCACGTCGGCGATGGGGCGCTCGCGAGACTTCACGCAATCGAGGAAATTGCGGACGTGCAGCTCGAACTGCTCCTGCTGCGAGCCCGGTTCCGAGAGTGGCTGAATCCAGGGCTCCACCTTCTGTTCGATGCGAGCGGGCCCCCCCGCCGGATGGCCCTTGAAAACCGGGATCGCTTGGGACGGCTCGATCCTTGGATCCGGGATCACCTCGAAGCGGCCCCGTGTGATCGCCAGTGTCCCCTTGCTGCCGACGAATTCGGTGGCATAGTCCCTGTCCCGCCGGCGAGCCCCGCCGGCCTCGCGATGCGACCATAGCGCGGTGAATCCGGGGAACTCGAAGAGCGCGTCCTGGGTGTCGGGCGTTTCCCCGTTGCCCTCCAGGCAGAACCGGCCGCCGCTGGAGGACACCGCGGTCGGACCCTTCACCTGCATCGCCCACAGCACCAGGTCCAGTTCGTGCGCCGCGAGGTTCGTCATCTGCCCGCCGGAATAATCCCAGAACCACCGGAAATGATAGAGCGAACGGTGCGGATTGTACGCGCGGGCCGGCGCCGGACCGAGCCAGAGGTCGTAGTCGAGCCCGGAGGGAGGCGCGGTATCCGCGGGCGCGCCAAACCCCGGCATCACGTTGCGGAACGAGCCCATGCGGACGCTGTGCACCTTGCCGATGCAGCCTCCGCGCATCAACTTGACGGCCTTCTGGTAGTGTCGCCCGCTGCGCTGCTGCGTGCCGACCTGCACCACGCGGTTGTAGCGCCGCGCGGCCGTCACCATCCAGCGGCCCTCGCGCACGAACAGCGTCAGCGGCTTCTCGACGTAGACGTCCTTGCCGGCGGCGCAGGCGAGGATGGTCATCAGCGCGTGCCAGTGGTCCGGCGTCGAGACGACCACCGCCTGGATCTCCGGCGATTCGAGCAGCTTGCGGAAATCGCGATACCCCTTGGCGCGCGGGCCGCAGGCCGTCAGGCCCTCGTCCAGCCGCGTCTGCGAAACCTCGGCGACGGCGGCCAGATCCACATCGGGCTGCCGCTTGAAATCGTGGACGTGCTGGGCGCCGATCAGGCCGTAGCCGATAAAGCCGGCCTGAATGCGGTCGTTCGCCCCCAGGACTCTCGCGTAAGAGGCAGCCGTCACCGCCCCCAGAAAACGGCGCCGCGTTCCGGGCATGCCCTCGATCTTACCGAAAAATCGGTGACAGCCTACGCTTTCCACAATTTCCGCCGAATCCGAATTAGGGAAAGCGTAGCCTGTCACCGTTTTTCCGATAGGATGTCGGCATGGCGCAGGAATCGCTGTTCGACATTCGCACCAAGGCGCCCGGACCGAAAGGGTCGTTGCCGCTGACGCCGGAGATGCTGCTGGCGCGGCCGTCCGGCGACTTGTTCGGATGGACGCAGAACGCCGGCATGGGCTGGGACCCGGCGAAGCTCGGCGGCAAGGAGATCCTCATCCTGAGCACGCACGGCGGCATCCGCGCGCCGGATGGCACGCCGGTCGCGCTCGGCTACCACACCGGCCACTTCGAAGTCGGCTTGCTGATGCAAGCGGCCGCCGAGGAACTGGCGTCGCTCGGTGCGGTTCCGTTTGCGGGCTACTGCTCGGACCCGTGCGACGGGCGGACGCAGGGAACCACGGGAATGTTCGACAGCCTGCCGTACCGCAACGACGCGGCCAACGTGTTCCGGCGGCTGATCCGGTCGCTTCCGACGCGGCGCGGCGTGATCGGCGTGGCGACCTGCGACAAGGGCCTGCCGGCGATGATGATGGCGCTCGCCTCGATGCGCGATCTGCCGTGCGTCCTCGTGCCGGGCGGCGTGACCTTGCTCGCGGAGGAAGGCGAGGACGCCGGTGCGGTGCAGTCGATCGGCGCGCGCTACGCGCATGGCGCGATCACGCTCGAGGAGGCGGCCGCCGCGGGTTGCAGCGCGTGCGCCTCGCCCGGTGGGGGCTGCCAGTTTCTTGGCACGGCGGCGACCTCGCAGGTGGTCGGCGAGGCGCTGGGAATGTCGCTCACGCACTCGGCGCTCGCCCCGTCCGGTCACGCAATCTGGCTCGACATGGCGCGGCGCAGCGCGCGAGCGGTCCTGGCGCTCGAAGACCGCGGCGTCCGCATGCGCGACCTCCTCACGGAAGCGTCGCTGCGGAACGCGCTGGTGACGCACGCCGCGTTCGGCGGCTCCACCAACTTGATTCTCCACCTTGCGGCGATCGCTCACGCCGCCGGGTTGCGCCGGCCGTCGCTCGACCACTGGGCTTCCATCAACCGCAAGGTTCCACGGCTCGTGGACGTGCTGCCTAACGGGCCGCGCAATCATCCGACGGTGCAAGTGTTCCTGGCGGGCGGCGTGCCGGAAGTGATGCTGCACCTGCGCCGCGAAGGACAGCTCGAACTGGAGGCGCTGACCGCATCTGGCGAGCCGCTCGGCCGGATGCTCGACTGGTGGGAGACCTCCGAGCGCAGAGCGCGGCTCCGCACCCTTCTGAAAGAGCGCGACGGAATCGATCCGGACGACGTGATCATGGACCCGGAGGCGGCGTGGAACCGCGGGCTGACCTCGACGGTGTGTTTCCCGACCGGCAACCTGGCGCCCGAAGGTTCGGTGATCAAGAGCACCGCGATCGACCCGAGCGTCGTAGGACCAGACGGCGTGTATCGCACGACCGGTCCGGCGCGCGTGTTCGTCTCCGAAGCCGCGGCCATCGCCGCCATCAAGAGCCGGGGGCCTGACCGGGTGAAGGAGGGAGACGTGGTGGTGCTCATCGGACGAGGGCCGATGGGGTCTGGCATGGAGGAGACCTACCAGGTGACTTCGGCGCTCAAGTATCTCGACTTCGGCAAGCACGTGGCGGTGGTCACCGACGCCCGGTTCAGCGGCGTCTCGACGGGCGCGTGCATCGGGCACGTCTCGCCGGAAGCGCTGGCCGGCGGACCGGTCGCCAAGGTGCGCGACAGCGACCTGGTCGAGATCATCGTTGACCGCGGGCGCCTGGAAGGCTCGGTGAACCTGGTGGGCGCGGACGGCAAGGTGTTCGGCGCAGAGGAAGGTGCGCGCGTCCTCGCGTCGCGCACGCCGCGAGAGGACCTGGCGCCCGATCCGAACCTGCCCCCCGAGACGCGCCTCTGGGCCGCGCTCCAAGCCGTCAGCGGTGGACCTTGGAGCGGGTGCGTGTACGACGTCGAGGAGATCGTGAGGGTGCTCGAGGCAGGGAAGAGGGCGCTGGCGCGGTAATCACGCGGGCGGTTCACCCGCCGCCGTCTCGCACTTGCACCGTAGCTGGCAGCGCCGGCAGAAATGACGTCCACACCGACCGCAGGCGCACCAGCACGCCTCGCACAGGCAGTGGACCTGCTCGCACAGGTAGAGCGGGTGGGCCCGTCCGCCGCAGTGCTCGCACAGGAGTGGCTCCAGACGCCCGATGGCGGGATTCCAGTGGACTGCGCGCCGGCGCTCTTCCTTCTTGCGAATCAGCCGGACCGTGATCTCCCGCACGGGCAGGCGAAACACGAGCGTGTCCGCCAGGTCAAAGCGGATGCGAAGCGAGTGCTTGCGCTGGAGATCTTCGAGCTTGGCGGCGTGGTCCACGGCGATGGCTTCCAGGCGCGCTCGCTCCTTTTCCGCGGCGGAGGCATCGGCCGCCGACTTGCCGGCTCTTCGCGCGGCTCGCCTCTCCGCCTGCGCGACGAGGCCACCATAGTACGCTTCGACCCTCGCGACGTCGCGCGCCAGCCGGCGATTGGCGCTCTCCTCGAACGCGCCCACGAGCCTTCGGACTTCCGTCTGCGCCGAGTGGAGGGCAAGACTGTAAAGGCGCCGGATCTCGCTGATGGGCATCCGGAACTCCGGGTCATCTTCCAGGGAATCGCGCACCGCGCGGAGGAACGTCTCCGGCTGTGGCACGAACGACCCGGCGGAGCAGTTCAAGCAAACGGTGACCAGACCAATGCTGCGGTCATCGGACTCCACCGTGTATTGGAAGGTGAAGTGGAAATAGGTCGCATTAGCCGGGCCCGCCTCCGCCAGGCGGTAAACGCCGTTCTGGATCACGAACTCGTGAGCGAGCACGGCCGAGGCGTCCACCGGTGGAGCGCTGGCAAAGCTCCGCGGGCGCGCGCCGGCGACGGGGCGGTCGGTCGGGAGCAGCGCGCCCAACCGCTCGATCCATTCGGCGGGATCATCGCCGCCGGCGGCGCCGAGGAAATTCAGCGAAAGCCAGTCGCTGGAGGTGAGCGCGCCCGCCACCTCCGGCGGCAGCAGCGCACGGAGAGCGCCTTCCTGATCGTCCTCCACCAGCGCGCCCCGGCTCACCAGCAGGTCGCGAGCCCAGTCCACGAGTCCCGTCATGCCTCACGCCTCGAAATCGCGATGGAACAGCGCTTCATCCAGCTCCTTCGTTCTGGCGTACTGCCGCTTGGCGTCGAGGAGCCGGTCCGCCAGTTCGTCGAAGGCTTGCTCCTCGCGGCCGGTCCCATGGTTCGCCAGCCAGAGATCGAGGACGAGTTCGGAGAAGTCGCGGTCGTCCTCGAGACTCCCCAGCAGCGCGTCGATCTCCCCCACTACCAGCTCGAACATGTTGATCTTGTCGTGCAGCACGCGGAGCACCTGCTCCTCGATCGTTCCCGCCTGGCAGAAGTTGAATACGTAGACCTCCTGGGCCTGCCCGATGCGGTGCACGCGGCCGACGCGTTGTTCCAAGCGCATCGGGTTCCACGGGAGATCGAAATTCATGACCGTGTTGGCGAACTGGAGATTGCGCCCCTCGCCGCCGACGCCGGTGGACAGGAGAACTCCGGCCTCGTCGCGAAAGCGGGCGATGGCGGCATCCTTTTCCGCCCGCGACAGATCGCCTTGAAACACCGCGTACGGGATCGCATCGCGTTCGCAGATTTGCGCCAGGTGTTCGATCGTCGCAAGAAACTCGGTGAACACGACCACCTTGCCCGGCCGCCCGCGCAGCAGCCGGGCAAGCTGTTCTCCCTTGCCGCTCGAGTCCACCTGCGAGGCGACCTCGAGCATTTCCTCCAGCTCGCGCCGGCTTCCAGCGTCCAGGCCGTTCGGCTCGGCGACGGTCCGGGCGATGGAGCGGGCCAGCGCTTGTGGGCTGCTCCCGGCCTGTCGCAGGAGCCAGCCGAGGGCCATGTCGGACCTCCTGGCGGTAACTTCCTGCCGATACCGCCGCGCGACAAACGACGATGCCAGTCGATACATCTCCGCCTCCGCCGGCGAGGGCGGAACGACGACGCTGGCCGCCAGCCGCGGAGGAAGGCGCACGTCAACCGCCGCGCGCGTATTGCGGATCATCACCTCCGCCAGCAGCTCGCGCAGCTTCTCGGGGTTCTTGGGCGAATTCGGGCGGCTGGCGACGATGAACTGCCTCCGAAATTCGGATTCGGTGGACAGCAGCCCGGGCTTCAGCACCGTAATCAGGTTGTACAGCTCGACCAGGCTGTTCTCCACCGGCGTGGCCGTCAGCATCAGGATGAACCGCTTCTGGAGCGAGTTGACGAGCTTCCAGATGGAACTGGCGCGGTTCTTGAGACAGTGGGCTTCGTCGACGATCACCATGTCCCAGGGGATGGCCGCCAGCAAGGAGGCGTGCGGATCGAGCCGCGCCAGGGCGATGGAGGCGACCACCAGCGGGTTCTCCCGCCAGAATCGCTCGGGATTTTGGCGGAAGTCCGAGCCGTCGGGGGAGACGGGCGTAAAGCCGAATTTCTCACTGAGCTCGCCCTTCCACTGCGGAACCAGCGATGGAGGAACCAGGATGAGCGCCTTTCGCGCCATGCCCCGAAGCCAATATTCCTTGAGCACGAGACACGCCTCGATGGTCTTGCCCAGGCCGACTTCGTCGGCGAGCAGCGCGCGTCCCTTGAAGTGGCGCAAGACGCGGCGAACGGTCTCATGCTGATACACGTAGCTATCGACGCCGTGCAACGAGGGCAGGCAGATGAGGTCCTCGAAACTCTGCGCCAGCCTCAGCTCGAGCAATCTCCGGCGGAGGAAGTGGTCGAGCAGCGTCCCCGGCTTCTGCTCGTGCAACACCGGTGCGGCCGAGGGCAGGAACACTACGTCCACGCGATGCTGTGCGGCCGGGGCGGCGGGCGGCTCCTTCGGCGGCGGGACGGCCGGCTGCTGTTTCACGGGCGCGGGCGTCGGTTCTTGGGACAACTGCTGACAGTATTTCCGCGCGGATTCACGCAGCTCGTACAGTTCCTTCGGCGGCATCGGCGGGACCGCCTCGAGGAAGGCGCCGAACTCCGCCAGCGCGTCCTCCCGCCGGCCCATCCGCATGCAGGCGACCCCGGAGTTGTAAATCAGCCTCGCATCATCGGAGCGCTTCCGCATTTGGCGGAAGTAATACAGCGCGTCCCCGTAATGCTCCGCGGCCAAATGGATATGAGCCAGCAATTCGAGGGCCGGCAGGTGGTCCGGGAACAGGAGAAGCGCCCTGTTGGCCAGGCGCGCCGCCGCCGGCGCGTCGCCGGCACGGAAAGCGCGCCGCGCCTCTTGGGCCAGGTACTTGCCTTCGCGCCGGTCGAACTCCTCCCGTTCGGCGGCGGCGCGCAGCTTAAGCTTTCGCCGGCGTTCCTCTTGTTTCCTGCGGTCGGGCACTTGGGGAGAGTTGATTGTAGCACCCGGCTGGCGTCCTTGGCCTTCAGCGCTTGAGCAGTGTTCCCAGCAACGCACCGAGCGCCAGCATCTCCGCCAGTCCGGACGCGAGCTTGTACCACAGCGTAGACGCGGGCACGGCGAACATCATCCACTCTCCGGCCACGCCCATGACAACGCGGAACAACCACACCACGAGGCCGAAGCTCAATCCCTTGGCGAGGCCGGAGGCGCCAGGGAGACACGGGTACAGCAACCGGGAGCCATCCTGGCATTCGAAGGCATGACTGCCTCGTTGCGCAAACAGGCGCAACATAGGAGCACTCCCTCCGAGCGAGCGGATCATTTGGCCGCCGATTCACGCCGATGAACGCGGATCACCACTTCTTTGTCATCGGCGTTGATCGGCGTTCATCGGCGGCCAATACATCTCTTTTCGTGTTCCAGCCGGCCGCGTAGAACGTCTTCTTCTGCATGCAGGCTCTAGATCGCCTGGACCAGCTTCGCCAAGAGGGCCGTACGGTCCGCAATGCGGTCGACGAGGATGCTTTCATGCGGCGCGTGGGCGCCTTCACCGACCGCGCCGAGGCCGTCGAGCGTGGGGACACCAAGAGCAGCGGTGAAATTGCCGTCGGAGCCGCCCCCGCTTGAGGATTCCTCCAACTCGACGCCCAGCTCCAGAGCCAGCTCTTGCGCCAGCCGGAACAGGCGGATGGTGCCCGGCGAACGCTCCATCGGCGGGCGGTTCACCCCGCCCGAGACTTCGATCGAGCAGCGCTTGTCGAAGGGCCGGAGCGCGCGCATCTTCCTGTCCAGCGGGACAGCGTCGCGTGTCCGCAAGACACGCACGTCAATCTCGGCCCGAGCCTCCGCTGGGACCACGTTCGACCGCGTGCCGCCGGCAACGACGCCGGGACTTACGGTCAGCCCGCGCTTCAGATTCGTGAAGCCGGCGATCCGGTCGAGTTGCCGCGCCAGTTCCAGGATTGCGTTCGCTCCGGCGTGGAAATCCAGGCCCGCGTGCGCCGCCCGGCCGCGGACCGTCAGCGTGTAATCGCCGACGCCCTTGCGGGCCGTCTTCAGCTTGCCCTCGAGGCCGGTCGCCGGCTCGAGCACCAGTACGGCGTCGCTGGCGTGCGCTTCCTTCTCCGTGATCGGCCGCGAGGATTCGCTGCCCACTTCCTCGTCGGAGTTCAGAAGCAGAACGACCCGCCGCCCCACCGGCAGGTCGAGCTCGCGGAGCGCTCGCGTGGCGAACAGGAAGAAAGCGATGCCGCCTTTCATGTCCAGCACGCCAGGACCCCGAAGCCGGCCTTCCGCTTCCCGCCAGGGCATGGACGCCAGCGTTCCCATCGGATACACCGTATCCGAATGTCCGAGGACGAGGAGCTGTTTCCGGTTGCCCGCGCGCGCGGCTCGGCGCCGGGCGAACTCGATTCGCAGATGCGGCCCGTATCTGCCGCCCGCGAGCACCTTCGTCCGGCCCTCGCCAGCAACGGTATCGGCGACCAGCTCGACGAACCGCCGCACCGCCGCAGGATCGTCGCTCGGCGACTCGCACTCCACCAACGTCCGGATGAACCGGACGATCTCCGGCAGTTTCTCGCGCGCGTAAGCAAGGATCGGATCCATCGCCTGTTATAATAGCGGGACTGCATGCCCACCCTGGATATTCAGGCGATCCGAAAGATCCTGCCCCATCGCTATCCGATGCTCCTGGTCGATCGCATCGTGGAGATCGAAGCGGACCGCATCGTCGGCATCAAGAACGTCACCGTCAACGAACCCTTCTTCGCCGGCCATTTCCCCGATTTCCCGGTGATGCCCGGCGTGCTGATCGTCGAGGCGATGGCGCAAGTGGCCGGGGTGCTCGTGCTCAAGGACGTGCCGGACATGTCGAAGAAGGTGGTGTTCCTGGCGGCGATCGAGAGCGCCAAGTTCCGCCGGCCGGTGCTGCCCGGCGACCAGCTTCGGATCGAGATGAAGATCGGCAAGCGCAAGGCGAACGCCGCCAAGGTTCACGGGCAGGCGACCGTGAACGGCACGCTCGTTGCGGAGACCGAAGTGCTCTGTACCCTCGCCGACAAGGAGCCGGAGGCTTCTTGATTCCGCTCGATGGCCATCCACCCCACCGCGATCGTTGATCCGGCGGCGCGCGTCGCGGACAGCGCCGAGATCGGACCGTATTCGATCCTGGGCGCGGAAGTGGAAATCGGCGCCCGCACCCGGCTGATGGCGCACGTCTACGTCGAAGGTCCCACGTGGATCGGGGAGGACTGCATCTTCTATCCGTACTCGACCGTCGGCGTGGCCTCGCAGGACCTGAAATACCAGGGCGAGCGCGCGGAAACGCGAATCGGCAACCGGAATCGCGTCCGCGAGTTTGTCACCATTCATCGCGGCACGCAAGGCGGAGGCCTGCTGACCGAGATCGGCGACGACAACTTGCTGATGGCGTACGTGCACGTCGCGCACGACGTGCGGATCGGCCACCACACCGTGCTGGCGAACGGGGTCACCGTCGGCGGGCACGTCACCATCGGCGACTGGGCGGTCATCGGCGCTTTCACCGGCGTCCACCAGTTCTGCCGCGTGGGCAGTCACGTCATGATCGGCGGATACAGCGTGGTGACGCAGGACGTCCTGCCGTACTCGATGACCGTCAGCGATCGTCCGATCAAAGTCTTCGGAGCGAACAAGACCGGCCTGGAACGGCGCGGCTTCTCCGCCGAAGCGGTCGAGCGTTTGCAGAAGGCGTTCCGGCTCCTCACCCGCTCCGGACTCAACACGTCGCAGGCGATCGAGCGGATTCGCGCCGAGGCGCTGCCGTCGCCGGAGGTCGAGGAACTGATCGAGTTCATCGAGTCCTCCGAGCGTGGTGTTGTAAAGTAAGGTGGCGCAGGCTTCAAGTCTGCGCATGTCATGAAATACGCACTCATCGCCGGCAATGGCCGCTTCCCGATCCTGGCTCTCGAGGAGTCCAGCAAGCTCGGCCACGACGTCGTAGTTATCGCCATCAAGGAAGAAACCTGGCCGGAGATCGAGCCGCTGGCGCCGAAGCTCCACTGGATCTCGCTGGGCGAACTGAGCCGCCTGATCGAGATCCTCAAGCAGGAAGGCTGCGCCGAAGTCGTGATGGCCGGGCAGGTGAAGCACGCGAAGATCTTCTCGTCGATCCGGCCGGATTGGCGACTCTTCAAACTGCTCGCGTCGCTGAAGGAAAAGAACACGGACGCGCTGATCGGCGGCGTGGCGCGAGCCCTGGAAGACGAGGGGATCCGGCTGGTCGATTCCACCTTCCTGCTCAAGCCGCTGCTGGCGGGAGAAGGCTCGTTGGGCAAGCGCAAGCCTGACGGCGAGGAGGAGGCGGACATCGCCTACGGACGGCGGGTCGCGAACGCGCTGGCCGGGTTCGATATCGGCCAAAGCGTGGCCGTGGCCGGGCGGGCCTGCGTGGCGGTCGAGGCGATGGAAGGCACCGACGCCATGCTGCGGCGCGCTGCGAGCCTGGTGAACGGCAAGCCGCTGCGCCTCGTGAAGGTCTCCCGGCGGCGCAGGCACTTGCTGTTCGATGTGCCCGTGGCCGGCCCGGACACGATCACCGTCATGCGCGAAACCGGCACGACCGCGTTGGCTATCGACGCCGGCCGCACGCTGCTCCTCGACCGGGAGGAGATGCTGCGCGCTGCGGATGCTGCCGGTATCGCCGTGGCCGGATACCCGCCCGAGGAGTGAAGAGGAGGCTTCGTTGAGCAGAATCCGTGTCGCCGTCGTCGGAGCGGGCCAGTTCGGCCAACATCATGCTCGCGTGCTGAGCCAGGCGACAAGAGCGGAACTGGTGGCAGTGGCGGACATCGACCCCGGCCGGGCGTCGGCGCTCGCGGCCCAATACGGCTGTAAAGCGTTTGACTCCCACAGAGCGCTGATCGGCCGCGTGGATGCGGCGGTTGTGGCGACGCCCACCGCGTCGCACGCCGAGGTGGGCTGCGAACTCCTGGACGCCGGCATCGACGTTCTCGTCGAAAAACCGATCGCAGCCGACTTAGACTCGGCCGGCAGGCTGGTCGAAGCGGCCGGAGCGAATAGCCGCATCCTTCAAGTGGGCCACCTGGAGCGGTTTAACCCGGCGGTAGCGGCTCTCACGCAGGCGGTGCGGTTGCCGCTCTTCTTCGAGGTCCACCGGCTCAGTCCTTTTACGCCGCGAAGCCTCGACATCGATGTCGTGCTCGACCTGATGATCCACGACATCGACATCGTGCTGTCGCTGGCCGGACGGATGCCGGAGGAGGTTCGCGCGGCGGGCATTTCCATCCTGACTCCAAAAGTGGACATCGCCAGCGCGCGGCTGGCGTTTCCGGGAGGCTGCGTGGCAAACCTCACGGCCAGCCGCGTTTCCACCGAGCGGGTCCGGAAACTCCGCCTGTTCCAGCCCCATCAGTACCTCTCCGTGGATTACGGCAAGCAGGAAGCCTTCGCGCTGGAAGTGGCCCGGGACCGCCGCATTGCGTCCAACCATTTGCCGATGGAGAAGGACGAGCCGCTCAAGCTGGAGCTCGAGTCCTTCCTGGAATGCGTCGAGCGGCGTGCCCGACCGCGCGTAAACGGCGAGGACGCCTGCCGCGCTTTAGAGGTCGCTCTAGCTATTCTTGATAAAATCGAAGTGCACTCCCGCATCGTGGCGCAATCGCTGGCAACCTTGGGGAAGACGGATGGAAGCAGCGGTCCGGCCTCTCAATGAACTCGACGCCGAGCTCCGGATCTTCCCGGATTGGAGCAGGAGGACGGAGGACGCGGGCCGGCTTCGCTTCGCCGCGCTGGCGTCTGTCGGACTCCACATCCTGGCGGTCACGGTCCTATTCTCGCTACCCGCTGGCAGCGGCCCGAAGCGGGATGCCGCCGAGATCCTGGCTTCGCTGCGAAATCCCACCAGGTTGGTTGCGCCGCCGGCGGAACTGACCCAGAAGGCGCCCAACCGGGGAAAGATCGGGAGAGAATTCGAGCTGGCGGACCTCCTGCCGCGGCCGCGCCTCTTCTCGCCTCCGCCGGTCCCCTCCTCGACCCACCCGGCCGCCGCCTCGCCTGGACTTCCCGTGCCCGCTCTGCCGGAGCCGCCACGCATCGACACGCCATCGGGATCGCTGGGCCAGGCGCCGCTCGCCGTCGAGCGAGGCCTGCCTGTACCTCCGCCGCAGATCCAGGCGGAAGAAAAACCCAAGCTTGCGTTTGAGTCGCTTGCGCAGGTGCGGAGTCCGGAGCCCGGCCGGGGCGCGCTTCGTGCTCCAAGCGGTTCCATCTCGGAGATCGGCCGCGAATTGGCGCGCGGGGGAGGCTCCGGAGGGCTAGTGGTCGGCGATATCGGCCTCGGAGTCGGCGGGATCGGCGAGGCGATCAACCTGCCGCCCGCTCCGGGCAAGAGCGGCAGCACGCTCGAACTGCTCAGCGATCCGCAGGGCGTTGACTTCCGGCCCTACCTCATCATGGTCCTCTCGTCCGTCCGGAGAAACTGGTACGCGGTGATCCCGGAGAGCGCGAAACTGGGCCGGCGCGGGAAGACGGCGATTCAGTTCGCAATCAACAAGGACGGCAGGGTGCCGAAGCTGGTGATCGCCAGCCCGTCGGGCACCGAGGCGCTGGACCGGGCGGCGGTGGCCGGCATCAGCGCCTCCAACCCGTTCCCGCCGCTCCCGCCGGAGTTTCAGGGGCTCCAGATCCGGCTCCAGTTGGTGTTCCTGTACAACGTGAGGGACTAGCGCAACATGGGAGCACTGCTTTTCGGGGAACAAGTCATTCTCGGCCGCCGACTGCGCCGATGAGCGCGGATAAGTCCTTCCTTGCCATCGGCGTTGATCGGCGTTCATCGGCGGCGAAAGAATCTGGTTGGCCCGATGCGGAGCTCTGCTAGATCGACTCCAGCGCCTGCTCGAAATCCTCCAGGAGGTCGCGCCAGTCCTCAATCCCGACCGAGATCCTCACCAGTCCGTCGCCGATTTTCGACTTCTCGATCTCCTCAGGTGTCAGGACCGAGTGGGTGGTCGTCCTCGGGTGGCAGGCAAGGGTCTCCACTCCGCCGAGAGACACCGCATTCCTGGCGATCTTCAGGCTGCGCAAGAACTGGAACGCGGCCGGCTTGCCGCCATCGAGATCCATCGAGAAGACGGCCCCCGGGAAGTGGCACTGCGCCAGCCGGATCTTGATCTGCTCGGCGTCGTCGAACAGCGTCGGGTAGTGCACCTTGCGGACACGACGGTGCTCGACCAGGCGCTCGGCGATGCGCTGCGCGTTCTTGCTCTGCCGGTTCATCCGCAAGCTGACCGTGGGAAGGCGGCCGTCCAGCAGCCAGCACTCATCCGGCGGCAGGATGTTGCCGAACAGGCCGCGTTTAAGACGCATCTGTGCGATCAACTCCGGATCCCGCGCCAGCGCGGCGCCGGCAATCAGGTCGCTGAATCCCGATAGATACTTGGTCGCCGAGTACAACACGAGGTCGGCGCCGCATAGCAGCGGATGCTGGAACGTCGGCCCGAGGAACGTATTGTCCACCATGACCCACGGACGAGGCGCACGGTGACTCGCGGCGTCAACCGCCCGGCGAATGTCTGTCATCATCATCGTCGGATTGGCCGGGGTCTCGATGAAGACCACTCGAAGGCTTTCCGCTGACCCGATCGCTTCGTCCAGTTCCTCGCAGTGTCCAGCGGGCACGGCGATCGCCCGGATGCCCAACGGCTCCAGCAGTTCGTGCATCAGTCGATGCGTGCCGCCGTACAGCGGGATCGTGTAGACAACGCTGTCTCCGGGCCGCGCAAAGGTCAGGAACGCCGTCATGATGGCGGCCATGCCGGAGTTGAACACCGCCGCCGCCTGCGCTCCCGGCTCCAGCGGCGTCATCTGGTCCTCGAGGATCTCGGCGTTCGGGTGGTTCAGCCGCGCGTAGATCAGTTCCGCCTGCTCCCCGGGCTGGGGTTGGACGGCGCCGCTGGCGATGGCGAACGCCCGTTCCGCCGCCTCGGGACTCGAGAAGACGAACGTCGAGCATCGAAAGACCGCCGGGCGAGCCGAGCCCACGGACAGCCTGGGATCGAAGCCGCGGGTCAGGACGGCCGTCGGCGGCCGCAGCGGGTGAGGATAATCCTTGGCATGAACATGTGGCATGAAGACTCTCCACTGGAGAGTGTAGCTCGGACCCACCCCGGCGTGGTGAAGGATTTCGGACAGGAGCCTATGGTCTCCAGAGATCGACGTTGACGAGGTTCGGCGGGCGACAGCCCTCCAGCGCGGCGATCGCGTTCTCCACAGCCATCATGCACATCCCCCTGCGTGTCGACACCGATGCGCTGCCGATGTGAGGCGCGAGCACGACGTTTGCAAGCTTCAGCAATCCGGGGTGCACCTGCGGCTCCTGTTCGAACACATCCAGGCCCGCTCCGCCGATGATCCCGTTCTCGAGCGCCTCGACCAGCGCCGCCTCGTCGACGACCGGGCCGCGGGAGGTGTTCACCAGGATCGCGGTCCGCTTCATCCGCCGAAGTTCGGCGGCGCCGATGAGCTGCCGGGTCGCCTCCGAGAGAGGCACGTGGAGGCTGACGAAATCGGACTCCGCCAGGACTCGGTCCGGCGGCGCGAACTCCAGGCCGAGTTCTCGTTCCACCGCATCCTCCGCCCGGCGCGCATCGTGATAGAGCACGCGCATCGCGAAGCCGCGGGCCCGGCGCGCCACCGCCTGCCCGATCCGGCCCATGCCGAAAATGCCCAGGGTGCGATGGTGCACATCCTGACCGACGAGGAGATCGATCTCCCAGCGCCGCCAGTTGCCGGAGTGGACGTAGTGATGCCCCTCGACGAGGCGGCGCGCGGTCGCCAGCATCAGCGCGAAGGCGAGATCGGCCGTCGTTTCCGTCAGCACGTTCGGAGTGTTGGTGACCAAAATGCCTTTCCGGGTCGCTGCGGGAACGTCGATGTTGTCGTAGCCCACGGCGACATTGGCCAGGACCCGGACCCCGTCGAGGGTTTCGATCACCGCCGCGGTGAAGCTGTCGGTGAGCTGGCTCACCACCGCCTGCTTGCCGCGGACGCGCTCGCGCAGCGCCGCCGGCGTCAGCCCGTCATGCGAGTCTTCGTAGTCCACCTCGGCGCGGGATTTCAGGAATTCGATTGCTTCGGGATAGATACGTTTGGTGACGAGGATGAGGGGTTTCATGGGAGGGACGATTCGAATGGTCGCGGTCGATTGATCCGTTTCCTAACAAACCCGCCTTGGAATTGGCTGCTCGTTGTCGGCTTGGGCGCTACTCCACCTCGATGCGATGGCTTATCATCCACAGTTCAAGGTGTTCCAGGCGGGCCTTCCAGCGCCCTTTGAAATCCTTCATCCAACGACGGCTCTCGGCGGTGTCCGGGACGTCTGCGATCATCTCACAAGATTGTTACGGTACAGGACACCACCGTGACGCCAGTGGCCTTCGAGCTTCTGTGTCTCGTAACTGGCGGCGCCGAAATGGTCGACGAGCTCAAGGACAGCTTCCGCGAGCCACTCGGCAGGAACATCCCGACCGTCATTGAACTGAAGGGGGAGCAGCACCTCGAATCGCCGCCACTTGCTGCTCATAGGTTGTCTTGCCCTTGACTGTGAATGGAATATTCTGGTCGGCGAGGGCTTCCAAGGCCGCCTCGGGTACCAGATGTTCGCCGGAACGGAGGACCCGTCCGGAGAAGCGCCCGAGCAGGAAGGCCAGCGCCTTCTTTTCGGTCTTGCGGTCCTGGAACGTGATGGTCACCATACAGCGTGTCCTCGTCCGAAATGGATTATACCACCCAGTCCATCTGCGTCCGGCGATCCTCCAGCCGGGTGACGAAATTGGGCTCGAGCAATCGAAGGCGGTTGCCGCCACGAAGATCCATCAGTCTGCGCTCACTTCGACGAACTCACCTTCGGAGCTTGGCGCAGGCGCGGGGAACCTTCCTGAGTTGAGGCCCTCGATATGGAAGTCAACCGCTTCACGGATGAGGCGCAGCACCTCGTCCCTGGTCTCGCCCACGGCAACGCAGCCGGGAAGGTCCGGGACGTGAGATCCCCGGCTCTTCTCGCCGCGATCAATTATCGCCAGGTAGCGCATAAGCTAGGCTGCCTGGTCCTGACGACCGACGCTTATTGGCGACCCCTCTTGGTGACCGCACACGCATTGGATCACGTACGCCATGTCGAATCTCCTCGGGACGTCCAATTCTTGTTCAGTCCGAGCTACACACCTGCGGTCTTGGCGCCTTAGGCACAACGAATGGGTGGTCCTCCCCCCATTGTCGCCACTCCCACCCGCGTCGTACAATGGCCGTTCTTTCATCTACCAGCGGAGGCATGCATGGCAAAACTCGGCTTTCTTGGGCTTGGGATCATGGGCTACCCCATGGCGCGCAACCTGCTCCGCGCCGGGCATGAAGTGGCGTTGTGGTCCCACACGGCGGCCAAGGCGAAAGAGCTGGCCGAGGCGGAAAAGGGCGTCTACTGCGACACGCCGAAGCAAGTCGGCGAATTCGCCGAGTGCTCGTTCCTGATCGTGGGTGACACCGGCATGTCCGAGCAAGTGATCCTCGGCGCGGGCGGATTGGCCGAAGGGGCCAGGGCCGGCAGCGTGATTGTCGACGCCGCCACCGTCTCTCCCAGCCGGAGCCGCCAGATCGGCGAGGCCATCGCACGGAGGGGCCTCCACCTGCTGGATGCGCCATGCACCGGCTCGCGGCCCGGCGCCGAAGCGGGCACGTTGACCTTCATGATCGGAGGCGCCCCGGAAGTTTTCGAGCGCGTGCGCCCCTACTTCGAACCGATGGGCAAGCGCTTGTACTACTGCGGGGGGCCCGGCATGGGGTTGCAGGCCAAGCTCTCCCAGAATCTGCTGCTGTCGAACATCATGATCGCCTTCAACGAGTCCATCGTGCTCAGCACCAAGGGCGGCATCGATCCGCAATTGATGCTGGAGATTCTCACCAACAGCGCCGCCAAGTGCGGGCTAGTCGATTTCAAGGCGCCGTACATCTTCTCCAGGAACTTCTCGACGAACTTCTCCGTGAAGTGGATGCACAAGGACATCGGCCTGGTGATGGAGTCGGGCCGCGAACTGGGAGTTCCATTACCCCTGACGGGAATCACCCAGCAGATCTTCCGTGCAGCCATGGCGACGGGACATGCCGAGGACGATATCTGCTCTACAATCAATGTTTTAGAGGGATGGGCCGGGGTCGAAGTGAAGAAGCCGTAGCGAAAATACAAAAATCCGCAGATTTCTGTTGCTTTCCGCAATGCCATATTCTACAATTGGAATTAAGCCGGGGAGGCAACTCCCACCAAAGCGAGACTAACCTCTAACTTAAAGACCCCTGAAGCAATCCTCCCCGGCGCCCCCACCCCAGAGTCCTGCTATGATTCTCTAAGGGCACGTCTCTGCTCCCCCGATCCATGAAGAACCTCACCATTCTGGGCTCCACGGGTTCGATTGGGACAAGCACCCTGGATGTCGTCGCTCGGGCGCCCGAGCAATACCGCGTGTTCGCGCTGGTGGCAGGCCGGAACCTCGATGCGCTCATCCCGCAGATTGTTAAGTTTCGCCCGTCGGTGGCGGTGGTGGCAACGGAACAGGTTCTCGGGAATCTAAGGAACAGGCTGGCGGATTCACTCGACAGAAGCGAATGGCCGGAGCTGTGCGCCGGCAAAGGTGCGATGGTGGCAGCCTCCACCGCGCCTGAAGTCGATTTCGTGATGTCGTCCATCGTCGGAGTCGCAGGCCTGGAGGCGACCTACGAGGCGGTGCGTAAAGCGAAAACGGTGGGCCTGGCGAACAAGGAGGTGCTGGTGGCGGGAGGCGGACTGGTGATTCCGGCGGCGCAAGAGGCTGGCGCTGAGCTGATTCCGGTCGACAGCGAACACAACGGCGCCCATCAGTGCCTGCGCGCGGGGCGGCGAGGCGAGGTGACACGCCTGATCCTTACGGCATCGGGAGGCCCGTTCCGCGACACCCCGAAGGAAGAACTGGCATCCGTGTCGCCGGAACAGGCGCTGAATCACCCCACCTGGAAGATGGGGCCGCGCATCACTCTCGATTCTGCTACTTTGATGAATAAGGGTTTCGAGGTGATCGAAGCCTGCTGGCTGTTCGGTTTCTCCCCGTCCGAGGTGGAAGTGGTCATCCATCCTCAGTCCACGGTCCACGCCATGGTCGAGTTTCTGGACGGCAGCGTCATCGCACAAATCTCCGCCGCCGACATGCGGATGCCGATCCAATACGCGCTCACCTACCCGGAACGGAAGGCCGCGCCGGTCCCACGCCTCGACTGGGACACGGCGAGAAGCTGGCAATTCCTGCCTCCGGACTTCGATAAGTTTCCTCTCCTGCGGCTCGCCTACCGGGCGCAGGAGGCGGGCGGGTCGGCCACGTGCACGCTGAACGCCGCCGACGAGGTGGCTGTCGAGGCCTTTCTCGAGGGAAACATCCCCTTTTCGTCAATCGCTGCTATCGTGGAGGAGACGCTGTCCAGCGTGGAAGGCCGGCGTGCGAAATCCATAGCCGAGGTGCTGGATATCGATAAGGAGTCACGTCTCGTCGCTCGAGGTTTGATCGGGAAGTGGTCCGCTCGTCCGGAGCGGCGCCCGGCGGCGAGAGCTTGAAGGGAACATGGGAATTCTGGAAAGCATCTTCTGGCTGCTGGTGCTGATCGGGGTGATGATCCTCGTTCACGAGCTCGGCCACTTCTGGGCGGCGCGCTATTTCGACGTCCGCGTGGAGGCGTTCAGCTTCGGATTCGGACCGCGTCTGTTCGGCTTCCGGCGGGGCGAAACCGACTACCGCTTCTCGGCGATTCTGTTCGGCGGGTACGTCAAGATGGCCGGCGAGCAGCCCGGCGACGAGGGCGTGACCGACCCGAGAGGCTTTCTCGCCAAGCCGCGCTGGCAGCGGCTGATCATCGCCTTCGCCGGCCCGTTCATGAACGTGGTGCTCGCGGTCGCCTTGCTGACCGGCCTCTACACGTACAAGTTTCCGAGGCCGGTCGACCAGCGGTTCGCCGGCCGGATCGGCCACGTGATGCCGGATACCCCGGCCGCCAAAGCGGGACTGCGCGAAGGAGACCGCATCGTTCAAATCGGCGACACCGCCAATCCAAGCTGGGAGCAAATCGTCCTGAGAGAACTGGAGAGCGCCGGCCGGGCTGTGACGGTCATCGTGGACCGCGCGGGACAGCGTATCCAGGCTTCCGTCACGCCCACGATGAACGAGCGCACGGGCCTGGGATTCGCCGGATGGGCGGAGCAAACCGACATTCTCGTCGGAGATCTTTCACCCGGCCTGCCGGCGGCCAAGTCCGGCCTCAGGATCGGCGATCAGATCCTGAGCATCAACGACTACCCGATCCGCTCCAGCTACACGCTGCACCAGGTGATCCGCGCCAGCGGCGGCAAGCCGATCGAGGTCGAGTACCTCCGGCAAGGGCGCCGCGCGAAGGTCACCGTGCAGCCGGTGTTCTCCTCCATCGACGGTCCGCAGCGCTGGATGATCGGCGTCGCGCCGGAGCCTCGCCGGGTGTACATCAGCCTTCCCCTGCCGCAAGCGTTCCAGGAATCCGTAAGGCAGAACGTCGATAGCGCGGCCCTGATCTATCGGTTCCTTCGGGGGGTGATCGAGCGGCGCATGTCGCCGAAATCGATCGAGGGTCCGATCGGAATCGCCCGCGTCTCCAGCGCCATGGCCAGGGAAGGCCCGTTCGCCTTCTTCAATTGGATGGCCGCCGTCAGCCTGAACCTCGCCGTCATCAACCTGCTGCCGATCCCGGTCCTCGACGGCGGCGTGATTCTCATGCTGCTGGTGGAGATGTTCATCCGCCGCGACCTCAGCCTGAAGGTCAAGGAAGCCGTCTTCAAGCTCGGCTTCGCCTTCCTGCTGGCGCTGATGGTCTTCGTGCTCTACAACGACATCGCGAAGATCCTGCCGGGCTAGATCGGTGAAAGGCTCCGCACTCTTCAATTCCGCTGGGGAAGCCGTGGCGCTGCGGGCCGCGAAATTGGGGATTGCGCAGCCTGTCACCGATTTACTGCACTGGCGAGTACCGCGTCGCTCGATAGATGGAGATTTGGATCACGCTGGAGATCTGGCCGTGCTTCTCGATCGACTCCTTGCGCACCTTGATCCACTCCGGGTCGGCGGCGAATGCGTTCCATGCCTTCTCCCGCGCGGCCAGGTCGTCGAACGGGATCAGGTAGGTCAGGTTGGGCATGTTCGGCCCGATGATCGTCGACGAGTATAAAACCGGGTGCACTCCCACCCGATGGAAGATCTTGATCTCCGGCCCTTCAAACCGGTCGTGGAGCGCCTGGAGCTGCTTGTAGGTCGGCGAGTGATACACGCGGAGCTCGAAGATGCGCGACGACTTGGGAGGAGGGTCGGGCGTGACGAGTTCCGGTGAGTAGTCCGTCGCTTCGAGCAGCACGTTCGTCTGCTGCTCGAACGGCGGCTCGGATCCCTCCTGCCAGGCTTCAAAGGCCTTCAGGAGTTCCTGATCTTCGAACAGCTTGGCGCGCTGGCTCCACATGTCCTCCACCGACTGGAAACCGAGGATCACCGCCACCTGTGGCATGTGCGGCGCCACCAGGGCCTCCAGCACCAGCTTCGGCCCCGAGTGGATCTTGCCGAGCGCGGGAAGGGCATGCTGGCTGAGATAGTCATGGAGGCGCTGGAGTTGCGTCCCTTGCTTGAGTTGGAACGTCTCGAGCAGGTATAGCCGGCTCTTCCGGTCCCCGGCTGCCGCGGCCAGTTCGGCCGCCGGCCACATTCCCACTCCTCCCAGCAACCCCATGAACGATCTTCGATCCATCCGGTCCTCGTTTGCCTTGGCGCTTCCTATCAAGTTATAAAACAATTTGCTTCCATGGCGGCCCGCCCCGTGGCAATTCTGCTTTCCCTGACGGCGACCCTGACGGCGCAGTACCGCGCGCCGGCGGGCGCTCGCCCCGCTATCGCCCGTCCCGGCGCCGACAGCATTCTGCCGGGCGGGCGGCTGATCGCGCCGCTAGGAAAGCAGTATCACACAGGACCCGGCCCGTTTGGACTCGCCATCAGTCCCGGCGGCAAGATGGTGGCGTCCGCCGACGGCGGTCCGGACCGCTTTTCCGTCACCGTGCTGCTGCGGGGCAAGGACCAGTGGCGTATCCGGCGCCACCTGGCTGAGACCGACGAGACCGAATCGAATGAGGAAGACACCTGGCGCAGCGTTTCCATGGGGCTGGCCTTCGACGGCGAGAAAACGCTGTATGCCTCGGAAGGCAACTCGGGCCGAGTGCGGATATTGAATCCCGCGAACGGCCGCGGCCGGCGCACGATCGATCTCGACCAGGGCGGCTACGCCGACAGCTTCACAGGCGATCTGGCGTTCGACGAAAAGCGGCGCCTGCTGTACGTCGTGGACCAGGCCAATTTCCGCCTGGCCGTTGTGAATGCGCGCAAGCGGAGAGTCATTTCTTCGGTTCGCGTCGGACGCCTGCCGTTTGCCGCCGCGCTTTCGCCGGACGGGCGCAGGGTCTACGTCACGAACCTCGGCATGTTCGAATACAAGCCGATCCCAGGCGCCGATCCGAAACGGCCGAGGGAGACGGGCCTGCCGTTCCCCGCGTTCGGCTTTCCCTCCCCGGAAGCGGCGACAGGCGTCCGGCGGCAGACGGCCACCGGCACGGTGGAGGTTCCCGGTCTCGGCGACCCGAACGCGCCCGAGTCAAATTCGCTGGCGGTGGTCAACGTCGAGGATCCGCTCGCGCCGCGAGTCGAGGCGTTCGTCCGAACCGGGCTGCCGTTCGGCGAAGGAAGCCTCGGCGGGAGCAGCCCTTCCGGCGTTCTGGCCGCCGCCGGCCGGATCTTCGTCTCCAACGGGCACAACGACACGATCACGGTGATCGATGCGGGCGACCACCGCCTGCTCGGCCACATCCCGCTGCGCATTCCCGGCCTCGAGCACCTCCGCGGCGTCCTGCCTCTCGGGATGGCGTGGCACGAGGCGTCCGGCTGGCTGCTGGCGGCCGAGGCGGGCATCAACGCCATCGGCGTGATCGACGTGCGAGCCATGCGGGTGCTCGGTCACCTGCCCGCCGGGTGGTTCCCGACACGGGTCGGCGTCTTCGGTGACGACGTCTTCGTCGCCAACGCCAAAGGCAACGGAACGGGGCCGAACGCCACCCGGCGGGGGCCGCTGCCGGCAAGCTTCCATGGGGATCTCCGGCGCGGTACCATCACTGTCTTCCCGCTGCCGGGCCCCGACGACCTCGGCAAACTCACCGCTCGCGTGATGGTCGCCAACGGCTTTGTCCCGCGGAAAGAGGCACAGCCGCCGCTTCCGCCGCAAATCCGCCACGTGGTCCTCATCGTGAAGGAGAACCGAACGTTCGACGAAGTGTTCGGCGACATCCGGAACGCGTCGAACGGGCCGGTGGCGGGATTGCCGGCGCTGGCGCGCTTCGGACAGTACGGCTGGGCGTTGTCCGATCCGCGGGGGTTGCAGCAGCGCCTCAGCCTCCGCGACATCAACGTGGCCCCCAATCATCGCGAGATGGCTATGCGCTGGGCCTTCAGCGACAACTTCTACGCGGACTCCGAGGTGAGCGTGGACGGGCACCACTGGCTGGCCGGCTCCTATCCCAACGCCTGGACCGAAAGCTCGCTGATGGCCGCCTATGGCGGGCAGAAGGATTTCCGGCTGCCGACCAGCGCGCCGGGCCGCCTCCACTTCGCCATGGGGAACTCGTCGTTGCACCCGGAGGAACAGCTCGAAGCCGGCGCGATCTGGCACCACCTCGAGCGCCACGGCGTCAGCTTCCGCAACTACGGCGAGGGATTCGAACTCGCCGGCGTGGACGAACGCGAAGGCCTGAAGCCGACCGGAGCGCGCTTCCTCACCAACGTGCCCATGCCGGACCCGCTCTACCGCAACACCTCGCGCGACTACCCACAGTACAACACGAACATTCCGGATCAGTACCGCGCCACGCAATTCATTGCCGAAGTCGAGCGCAAATACGCGAAGGGCGGCGAGCCGTTCCCACGGTTCGTGTTCATCCACCTTCCCAACGACCACCTGGCCAGTCCCCGCCCGGGCGACGGCTATCCGTACGAAGCCTCCTTCATGGCCGACAACGACTACGCGCTCGGGCGGATCGTCGAGTATCTGACCCACAGCCCGTGGTGGCGGGAGATGGCCGTCTTCATCACCGAAGACGACGCGCAGGGCGGCGTCGACCACATCGACTCGCATCGCACGCTGCTGCTCGCCGTCAGCCCATATGCGAAGAAGAACTTCGTTTCGCATGTGAACTCGAGTTTTCCCGGACTGCTGAAGACGATTTTCCGCCTCCTGGGAGTGCCACCGCTGAACCTGTTCGACGCCGTCGCCTCCGATCTATCGGACATGTTCACGAGCCAGCCGGACTTCGCGCCGTTCAGGGCGCTGACCGTCGACTCGCGCCTGTTCGATCCGGAGCGGGCGCGCGAGCCGCTCGACGCCGAACCGTCGCCGCCGATGGACGACCCCCGCGAGTTGCGGCGGCAGCACCAGCGGTAGCGAGCGGACCGGCATCGCGACGCGGGTCTATCTGATCAGTATTGCGGCTAGCAGTGGCCAGGCTAGGGTTCGGCCAGGAAGTAAGCCCCGCTCGTTCTCCCCGAGAACACCACCTGACGAGGAGCGTGCATAAAACCTGATGCACTCTTGGACCAGCAAGATCAACACGTTAGGAAGCAGGAGGTCATTGGAAGCAGATCGAAGCAGGGAAAGCAGGGGTCAAAGCCAGGGCCAAAGCAAGGCGTCAAACGCGCTACACGCTGCCGGCTCGTGCATAATTCAGGTGTCATCGTAACCCCTGGGCGGTGTCAAGCCAGCGAGGGGCCCGGTGATCGTCCCGAACCGATCGGAGGGCAAAAAAGCAGCGACGGCCGGTTACGGTAGTTGCGACGATATTCCGCGATGCGGAAAATTCTACACGGGTTATGTACGTCAGCTAAAAATTCTTTCCTTAAAAATCTTACATCTTGATTCCGAATTTCGGAATTTCTGCGAGTCTTGCCTTTCGAGCTTGCTTCCAAGGACCGGATGAATCATCATTGCCCCAAAACAGCTTGTCAGGAGCTTCCCGCGGGTTGCGCGTGGATTTGTACGTGACGGGTGAAGGGGTTTTACCAGCCGAGATGTTTGAACATGCTCGGAAATGTCTTCATTGATTTCTTGAAAGGAGACTTCACCGTGAAACAAACAGTCTTGTGCGCCGTGCTCGCCTCGTTTCTGAGCATGTCCGGCGTGCTAAATGCCCAGACGGCGACCGGCCAGATCACCGGCACCGTGCGGGACACCACCGGAGCCGTGATGGCTCAGGTCAAGGTCACCGTGAGCAACCAGCTCACGGGCTTGACTCGCGAGGCGACCACGAGCGACAGCGGCGACTACGTGGTTCCGTTGCTGCCTGTCGGGCTGTACTCGGTCTCAGCGGAGAAGCAGGGCTTCCGCCTCGCCAGGCGGTCCGACATCCGGCTCAACGTCGATCAAATCATCCGCATCGACCTGGTGCTGGAGGTAGGCGCGGTGACCGAGACCGTCGAGGTGCAGGCGGCGGCGACGTTCATCGACACGGAGACCTCCGCCGTCGGCCACCTCGTTGGCCAACGTCAGGTCACGGAGCTGCCCCTGAACGGGCGAAATTTCCTGCAACTGCTGTTCCTTGGCTCCGGAGCCGTCGAAACCAGCGGAGAGCAGGGCACGATGCGGCAGGACGCCGGCAACGCGATCAGCATCAACGGGTCCAGACCGACGTCGAACAACTACCTGCTGGACGGAACCTCGAACACCGACACGGCGCTGGGCACCCCGACCGCTATCTTGTCGGTGGACGCCATCCAGGAATTCAAGGAACAGACCGCGACCTACTCGGCGGAATACGGCTTCAGCGCCAACCAGATCAACATCGTCAGCAAAACGGGCACGAACGAACTGCACGGGACGGTGTTCTGGTTCCTGAGAAACGACGCTCTCGACGCCAACAACTTCTTCAACAACTTGGTCGGGCGCGGAAAATCGAAGTTGCGGCAAAACCAGCCGGGCTTCGTTGCCGGAGGCCCGGTCTACATCCCAAAAGTCTACGATGGACGCAACCAGACGTTCTGGCTGGCGAACTACGAAGGCAGGCGGACGCGAAGGGGATTCCAGGACTTCCTGATTATCCCGACCCCGGACCAGTTGGCCGGACGCTTCACATCCGAGATCATTGACCCCCTCAATGGCATTCCTTTCGGGAACAACACGGTCCCGCAGAACCGCTACTCGCGTTTGGCCAAGCTGGCGGTCGCCAAGTTCATCCCGGCCCCGAACGCCAGCCTCCCGCAAGGCAACTATATTCGAGCGAGGTCTTTGCCCACCGACACGGATCAGTACACCTTCCGGGTGGACCAGCAACTCGGGAAATATGGAACGGTCTTCGGCCGGTTCACCAATGGCGACTACACGAACACGATCGTGGGCAATACCACCGAACTTGGGGACGTCTTCTTCGTTCAAAAGGCGCGGAACTGGCAGATCTCCCATTCGGTGCCCGTCGGCACGAATCTCGTCAACCAGTTCCGGTTCGGTTACGTCGGGGGCACGGCCGTCCAGCACGGGGCTCCGGCGGATCCGGCTGATATCGCGGCGCTTCAGTTGACCGGCGTTTTCACGGACCTGAATCCCGATCAGAATTCGTACCCGGCGGTGGGCTTCGGCGGGGTGGGCTCAGGCATGTCCGGCGGTGGGAGCGCGGTCAACGACTACCAGTCAAGCTACCAGCCCATGTGGGACGTCAGCAACACTACCACCTGGATCCGCGGCCGCCACACGCTGAGCTTCGGCGCCAACTACCGCAAATGGAACCTCCAACGCGACTTGGCGAACGATTTCAACGGCCAGTTCACCTTCAGCGGCTTTTTCACGGGCAACAAAACCCGGGACCACGCGGTGGCGGACATGCTGCTCGGGTACTTCTCGGGATCGAGCGTGTTTCAGCCGGCCGGCTTCAGCGTTCCTGGCAAGTCGGGCAACCCGCGCCAGTTCAACTTCTGGTATCTGGCGCCGTACATCCAGGACGACTGGAAAGTGAGTTCCCGCCTCACCTTGAACCTCGGGCTTCGCTGGGACTTCCGCACTGTCCCCAACGAATTGAACGACCGCATGGGCTGGCGCGATCTCACCAATCCGCGGGGCGGCCTGCTGGTGGCGGATCAGGTCCTGGTGGACAAGGGCATTGTCGGCGACGGGAGTTATTACCGGTTCGCCGGCCGCCCGAATCCCTATGACGCCTCCAAGCGGGTGTTTGCTCCTCGCTTGGGTTTCGCCTTCCGGCCGTTCGGCGACGACAAGACCGTGATCCGTGGCGGCGCCGGCGCTTTCTTCGATTCCGCCGAAGGTCGCGAGATCGACGGCGCCGCCGACATCTACCCCTATGTGAGCCGTGGCAACTATATCCAGACCCTGGGGCAGGCCAACCCGAAGACGACCGACCAGATGTTCCCCAATTTCGCCGGCCTGGGCGCCGCGTCGCCGGCGGCCAATACCTTCCTGGCGGTGAGCATGTCGCCGGAACCGCGCAACCCATACGTGATGCAGTGGTCCTTCGGCATCCAGCGCGCGCTCAGCAGCAACACCACCTTCGAGGTTTCTTACATCGGAAACAAGGGGACCCATTTGCTGATGCGGCGCAATATCGCGCAGGCGGTGCCGCCGAGGGATCCCGCTCTCTGTGCCGCCACCCCAACCGCCGGTGACTGCCCTGTGCTTGCCAGAAGGCCATTCCCGAATTTTGTCGTGTACATCGACAGCGACTGGTCGGGGAACTCGATTTACAACTCGCTGAACGCCAGGATCGAGCGCCGCACCAACTCGATGATCTTCACCACGGTGTATCGCTGGGCGAAAAGCATCGACAACAAATCCGCCGCCGCCGGGATCGGCAACGATGTCGCCGGCTGGCAGGGATTCCTGAACAACCACGATGTCAGGCGAGACCGGGGCCGCTCGGAGTTCGATGTGGATCACCGGCTGGTTACGAGCGTCGTGTACAACCTGCCTTTCGGCCGCGGCGGCAAGTATCTCAGCAACGTCGGGCGCGCCGCGGACCTGGTGGTGGGCGGCTGGCAGGTGAACGGCATCATCACCTTCCAGGCCGGGTTCCCGATGACCATCTCGGCCGCCGACGTCGGAGGTCTCAACGACACCTTCGGCACCAACCGGGCCGACGTGGTCGGGGATATCAACCCCAGCGGTTTCAAGAAGACCACCGACAAGTGGTTCGCTACGGAGGCGTTCAAGCAGCCGGCGGCGGGCTTCCTCGGAAACTCCGGCCGCGGCATCCTGGAACTGCCCGGCACCAACAACTGGGACACGGGGTTATTCAAGAACTTCCGTGTCGCCGAGAGCGTGAGCGTGCAGTTCCGGTTTGAGTCGTTCAATGCCTGGAACCACACCCAATGGGGCGGTCCGGTCCGCAGTGTGGCGGATTCGCGATTCGGCCGAATCATTTCCGCTCGATCGGCTCGCATCAACCAGCTTGGGCTCAAGTTTATTTGGTGAAGGTCCTGCACGGAAGCCCGCCAGACCCGACCAGGCCTGGCGGGCTTTTTCTGTCTGAGGTATCCTCACATCGTCGTGCGACGAGCAATCGCGTTGTTGTGGTGGTGTGCGGCGGCCCTCCTGGCTCAGCCGTCCGATCCGGCTCTGCTGGAGCGGCACTTTCGGGAAGGGGAGTCGGCGCTGGCGGAGAAGCGGTACGCCGACGCCGAGAAGTCCTACGAGAAGCTCCGGCAACTGGACCCGGGAACCGCGGAAGTGCACGCCAGGCTCGGGGTGATTTACTTTCAGCAGGGGAAGTTCGAGCAAGCAGTGCCGGCTCTGCGTCAGGCTCTGAAACTCAAGCCCGGTTTGCCGAACGTGGACACTCTCCTGGCGATGTCGTTGTCCGAGCTTGGCCACTACAATGAGGCGTTGCCGGGTTTGCAGAAAGGTTTCCAGCGGTCAACCGATGCCCCACTCAAGCGCATGGCCGGGCTTCAGTTGCAGCGCGCTTACACGGGCTTGGGGAAGGACGACAAGGCAGTGGAAGTCGCCTTGGAGCTGGACCGGCTGTACCCGGAGGATCCGGAGATTCTGTATCACACCAGCCGGGTCTACGCGAACTTCGCCTACCTGACGCTGCGGAAGCTGTCGGCGGCGGCCCCGGAGTCTGTCTGGAGGCATCTGGCCGCGGGGGAAGCCTACGAGAGCCAGGGGGACTACGAGCTTGCGATCGCCGCTTACCGGCAGGTGGCGGCGCTGGACCCGGGCCGCCCCGGCATCCACTTTCGCCTGGGCCGGGCGCTGCTGTCGCGCTCTCCGGAGGAGGCAAGGAGAGCATTTGAGCAAGAGCTTCAGGTGGATCCCACCAATGCCAATGCCGCCTACGAGTTGGGAGAACTCCACCGCAAAGCCGGAGAGATCGAGGAAGCGCGCCGGCATTTCGAGCTTGCTCTGAAGAACTACCCGGACTTTGAAGAGGCTCAGGTGGGGCTCGGGAAGACGCTCATCGCTCTCGATCAACCTGCCCTGGCGCTGCCGCATCTTCAAAAGGCCGTCTCGATGAACCGCGAGAACGAGGTGACCCATTTCCAGCTTTGGCGAGCTTACAAGGCGCTTGGCAACGCAGCCGAGCAGGAAAAGGCGCTGGCCGAATTTCGGCGGCTGCAAAGCCAGAAGTCACGCCGGGAGCAGGCGGTGTTCCAGCGCCGCGAAGTCACGCAACAGGGGCTGGATGCGGAGGCTGCGCCGTAAGCCCGGAGCGACGCTCCGCCCAAACGCCGGCCTTCGGCCGGCGCAAGGCAAAAATCAAAAGGCAAAATGGAGGTGCGCCTTCGGCGGTCTTTTCTCAGTTGCTGATGCCGGCGCTCGCTTGCCGCTCTACGGCGGTTACGGGAACCTCATCTCCTCCGCGTAGATCTGGTGGAACTCCGCGTCCTCGGCCAGCGAGATGTGCTCCACGCGCCGGCAGAGATCGGCGAAATCCGACTTGCCATCGCCGGCGAAGAGGGCCAGCTTGGCGCCGAGGAGGGCGGTGTTGCCGGCGGGCTCGATTTTGTCCTCGGGAAAGTCGATCAGGCCGATGCGGCGGGCACTCGAGCGGTTGATGTAATTGCCGAACGCACCGGCAAGGTGGAGGCGGGCGATGTCGCCCGACGAGGCGCCCCAATGCCGCAGCAGGATGCGCACGCCGGCGGCGATCGCGCCCTTGGCGAGTTGAAGCTCGCGAACGTCGGCCTGCGTGAGGCTGACCGGCGGCGCCAGCGTCCAGGGTCCGTTGCCCGCATTCAGCCGGCCGTTGGAAGCAACCACGCCCAACTGAAGCCCGGCGGCCACGGCGTCGACCAGGCCGCTGCCGCAGATGCCGCGGGGCGGGCCGCCGCCGATCACGTGGCACCTCAGGCGGCTGTCCTCCAGCCGCACTTCAGAGATCGCCCCGGTGGCGGCCCGCATGCCGCTCGAGATGCGGCCGCCTTCGAACGCCGGCCCGGCGGCGGTGGAGGCGCAGATCATGCGCTCGCGATTGCCGACGACAATCTCGCCGTTGGTACCAAGATCGATCAGGCAGAGCAGCTTGTCGGACTCGTGCATGCGGGTGGCGAGGATGCCCGCCAGGATATCGCTGCCGACGAATCCGCCGAGGCAGGGAAGAAAGCGCAACTGCGCGCCGGAGTCCAGTTGCCAGCCAAGCTCGGCAGGAGCGAACAGCTCGAGGCCGTCGCGCGCCGGATGAAACGGCACGTGGGAGAGCGGCTCGACGTCGATGCCGCAAAACAGGTTGTGCATGACGGTGTTGCCCACCACCGTCACCTCGCGCACGCGCGCGTCCGCGCGGGCGGACGCGACGAGTTCCGAGGCCATCTCGCCGAGCTTGGCGCGGATCGCGCCGGTGAGGCGGGCGCCGTTGCCGGAGCGCAGCGCGCTCTCGACGCGGCTCATGATATCCGCGCCCCAGGCTGCCTGGGGATTGAGCCCCGTCCGGACGCCGAGCACATTTCCGGTTGACAGGTCGACCAACTGCGCCACCAGCGTCGTTGTGCCGAGATCGACGGCGATCCCAAGACCCTCGCGCGGGGTGAATTCGAATCGCCTGGCGTCTTCGAGGATGACGGTTTCCCACTGGGCGATTTCCAGGCGCAGGTCCGCCTCGGCGTGGTTGCGGCAGGCCAGCCGCCAGCCTTCGTCGATTTCCTGCGGGGTGAGAATGAGTGCTTCGTCCGGCGTCACCGGAAGGGCGCCGCTCAGCAGCTTCACCCGGCAGCCGCGGCAGTCACCCTGACCGCCGCAGGGAAACTCGACCCCGTAGTCGAACAGCACATCCTGCAACGGGGTGCCCCGCTTGATTTCCAGCACCTGGCCGAGCGGCTCAAGCTCGATGCGGACAAGATCGCTCATGCGGCGGCCTGCGGACTCTGCGACCGGGCATAGGCCGCCAGGGCGCGGACATTCTCCTCGGGCGTGTCGCGGACGACCTCGCAGCCCGCGCCGGCGATGTACCGCGCGCCCGCTTCGCGGTGGCACCCGGCGACCGCCTCCGTGACGGATTCCGGAGTGCCGTTGCGAAGCGCCTTCACCGGATCGATGTTGCCGAGCAGGACCTGGCGCGGGCCCATCTGGCGGCGGGCCTCGCCCACCGGCGCGGGATAGTCAAGATCGACGATCTCCGCGCCGAGCCGGCCCATGCCCTCGAAGATCCGCCTGGTGCTGCCGCAGATGTGGAGCCTCACCAGCGCGCCCATGCCGTGCAGGCCGTCCACCAGCTTCCGCTCGAAAGGCCAGACGAACTCGTTGTAGATGGCCGGGCCGACCAGAGACGCCGCCGCGTCGCCGATCCCGATGAGGTCCGCGCCCGCCTCCACCTGCGCGCGGGCGAAGCGGAGTTCCATCTCGACGCAGAATTCGAACAGGTCCCGGACGAACGCCGGATCGTCCACGAAGTCAAGCATGAGCGTGTTGATGCCGCGCAGGTCGGCCCCCATGGCGCACGGTCCTTCCACCCAGCCCTCGACCACCTTCTCGCCGCCGGTCCGTTGGCGGAGCAAGGCCACGCCCTTCACCCGGTCGTGCATGCGCCCGCCGCCAAGAGGATCGGGGAACCGAAGCTGGCCGAGGGTGGACTTCTCCGACAGCAGCGCCTGCTGCTCGACAACGGCCGGCGGCTGATCGTCGAACCACTCGATGGCCGCCCCGAGGTCGGCCGCCTCGCGCGCGGGATCGGAAATGGCGGACACGTAGTCGAAGTCGAACTTCGCGGCGGTGTGCACTTGGGCTTCCACCATCACCCGGTGGTCGGTGACGTAGTCGCGGTACTTCGCGCCGATCCGGTCGGCGGCGAACATCATGGTGATGGGCATGAGCGGAAGGCTGTCCGCCTCCCGGCCCGCCAAAACCGCGAGGATTCGTTCTTTCCCGTTCATGTCGAATCAACGGCTCCCCTGGCGCGTTGTCTTCGCCCCGTGGTCCGGCCCGTGGAGAAACATACCGCGCCATCGAGTTTGGCCTTTCTTGATCCGCCAACACATGATCCGTGGGGCCGCCGGTGAATAGAAACAACCACCGCCGAAGGCGCACCGGCATTGTTGCCGCTAGCCTTGCGCCGAGCGACGCTCCGCGGCTACGCCTCTTGCCAGTTCCTCCGCTCGACGAAATTCGGCGGCTCGTAGGTCCGGCCCTTTTCCAGGCGCTTCTCCTCGCGGCGGCTGGTCCACAGCAGCGCGGGCCCCAGCAAGGAAGCAAAGTACCTCGCCGCCGCGCCGAACTCGGCCTCCAATTCCCGCCGCAGCAGCAGGATACGGTCGCTGATCGCGGCGTTCGTCTTGCGCAACTTCTTCTCCATCGCCCACAGCGCGGCCGCGTAGGCCGACTTCAGGTTCCGCGCCTCCCACTCGAATCGCCGCCGCACTCTCTCGTCCGGATAAAGCTTGTACCGCTTCCAGCCTTCCAGCGTCGTGCGGCAGATCCGGTAGAGGCTCGGGCCGTTGTGCTCGAAGTCCCGCCGGAAGGCCCAGTCCAGGAATCGCCGCGAGTCGTCCCGCGAGATGGACTCGTGACGGAAATTGAACTTGTATTGCCCGTGGATATCGGCCAGGTCCACATCCCCGAGCATCCGGCCCTGTTGCTGCATTTCGGCGTACAGCGGCGTCCCCGGCACCGGGGTGTAGAGCATGAATTGATGGAAATCGGTTCCGTGAGCGATCGCATGCTCAATTTCCGAGCCGATGTTCTCGGGCTTGTGGTGCTCGAGCCCCACGATGGTTGATCCCAACAGCTTGATGCCGTGGCTGCGAAGCTCGCGGGCCAGCTCCAGGGTGTTGACCCCGGAGAGCTTGGAGTAGCTGGAATTGGGGGATTCCAGCCCGAGCCACAGCCAGGATACGCCGAGCTCGACCAGTTCGCGCATCGAATACTTCGCGATCGCATTCGCCGACGAGAACAGGTACAGCGCCCAGCTCTTGTTGCCCTCCTTCATCCGCTCCAGGAGGCGCATCGCGCGCCCGCGGTGCAGCAGGAAGTTTTCGTCCATCACGAAGAACGAGTTCGCTCGCAGAGCGGCCTCGGCTTCGCACATCACCTCGAACAATTCGTCGCCCGTCTCGAAGAAATGCTGTTGCTTGCCCTTGCCGCCGAAGAAGGCCGACGTGGTGCAGAAGTTGCACCCCATGGGACAGCCGACCGACGGGATGATCGTGGCCGCCGTATCGTGGGACTGCGGCATCCGGATGCCCATGACCCTCAACCCGAATCCCGAGAGGATGGGAGGATGGCTGATCGGAGCCTCCGGGTCCTCGCCGAGGTAGCTGCGCATCCAGGCGATGCCCTCGCCGCGGACGATGTGATCGGCGTCGATCATCGACTCGATGCCCGGGATCGCCGTCACGTGCCCGCCGACGACGACCGTGGATTGGGGCGAGATCTCTCGAACCATGCGGCACATCTCGCGGACCTTGCCGACGTTCACGATAATGGACGAGATGCCGACGACGTCGTAGCGTTGCTCGGCCAGTTCGCGCGCGAAAATCTCCCGCGTCGGGAAGTCGAGCACCGTCGAGGGCGCGCTGATGTTGTGCTGGATCATCAGAATGCCCCACGAGCGGTGGAACATTCGCAGCGAAAAGGCCCCCTGCGCCTTCGTCACCTGGTTGTGGTACAGCTCCATGGGGTTGATGGCGCGGCTGCCGAACGCGTCATCCTGGGCAAACGGCCCGAAAACCGACGTCAGCAGAACACGGGCGCGTCGCCCCTTCGCGTGTTGGATCATTGTCCTCGATATCCCGGATGTTTCGGACTGGTTATCGTATTCTACCGCGCGCCGGGCGGCTCCGTCAGTTCCCCGCCGCTTCCGCGCGGATGATCCCGTCGCCGTGAGTAACGGCGATGCGCCGGCCGGGCGGCGCCACCAGGAAATCCGCCTCGTCCCAGGGCCCGTCCACCAGCCTTTGGAAAAGGCCCAGGTCGCCCTGGATCTTCTCGAAGGCCCAGCCGCGCTGGTCGGCATCCGCCCGGGCGCGATTCTCGAAGCGGCCGTCGGGTTCGACGCCCATCTCGATGAATGTGAATTGCCGGTAATGCTTGGTCAGCTCCTCGTACAGATACTTTGCGTTCTCTTCGCCGTACTTGTTCACCAGCTCCTCATAGCCGAAACTGATCTGCTGGTCCAGGCTATTCTTGGCCGCGCCGCGCTCGATCCAGCCGGTGGTCTTGTAATAGACACCGGGGTTTGCATTGAAGTAGTCGATGTAGCGCTCCCGGCTGCCAAGAAACAAAGTGATGCAGTCGTGAGCCCGCGGCAGCACCACCGGGATCGACCGCGCGGTAAGCCCGGCGAGCCCGTTGCCGCACAGGCCGTAGCCGAACAGCGCTGCCTCATACCGGGTGGGATCCACCCGGTCGAGGGCGCCCTGAAGCTCCGCCAGCATCGCCTGGCTGCCCCGGTCGTGCAGTCCTTTCGGCAGAAACTCCGCGTCCACCTGGTTCCGCGAACGGGCGATCACGTGACAGAACTCCCGGTAGAGCACTTCACAGGCGATCAGCTTGAGGCGCAACGTTTGGTCTCCGTCTCTGGAATATAGCACGCGGCTGTGGCACCGCCGCCGTCTACCGGCCGACAAGCTCCAGCAGCGTCTGCGCGTTCTCGATGGCGTATCCATGAACGTCGTTGTTGAAGTACGCGTATACCGCGCTCCCCTCATCCAGCCACTGGCGGATCTTTCCGGCCCACTCCTCCAGTTCCCGATCCGAGTATTTCGAGGCGAACAGTTGTCGCGGGCCGTGAAAGCGAAGATACAGAAAGGGGGCGGTGGGCAGCGCCGGCGCCTGCGGGTATCGCTCCGATTGCGCGACCACCAGCGCCGTCCGGTGCTCGCGGAGGATCTCCAGGTTCTCCGGAGCGAACCAGCTTGCGTGCCGGAACTCACAGGCCAGCTTCACCGCTTCGGGCCGCTCCAGTTCCAGGAACTGCCGCAATAGAGTCCCGTCGGCTCGCATCGACGGGGGAAATTGCAGCAGCACCGGACCAAGCTTCCGCCCCAAAACCGTCGCGCCGTCGAGGAACCTACGCCACTCTAGCCCGACATCCCGCAGCCGCCGGACATGAGTGATGTGGCGGCTCGCCTTGACCGCGAAAACGAATCGCTCGGGTGTCAAGCCGGCCCAGTTCTCGTAGGTGGAAGGCTTCGGCAGGTGGTAGAAGGAATAATTCACCTCGGTGGTCGCGAAGCGCTCCGCGTAGAAGCGCAGATAGTCCTTGCTGCGCAATTTCTCCGGGTAGAAGATCCCCTTCCAGTCCCCGTAGTTCCATCCCGAGGTGCCGACATGGAGCGCCTGAGTCTCGGGCATGATCCACTATCCGCGAAGAAGGGTCAGACGCATTGTTCACCCGTCTGCGTTCACGTGGAATCAGTCCCTTGGCCCCGACGATCGCCGCGTTCGGTAAAGGGAGCGTCGAGGCTGTGGCTAGGCCGCGCCTGTCACCGCTTGAACTCCGCAAACCAGTTCTGCACGACATGGATGGACGCTTGCCGGGATTCGCCGACGGGTTCAGTCAGGACAAAGCGGCGGCCGTCGGCGGACACGTCATAGATCGGATGGCCATAGTTCCAGTCCAGGTTAGGGTCGGAGAATAGGCGGGTGGCGGCGCCGAACGAGAACGGCGGCTTGGTGCTGACGCTTACCGCAAGCAACGTGTTGCCTTCCACATAGAAGAGTTCCTTCCCATCCCGGCTCCAGCGTGGCTGTGAGCCCCCGTTCGTAGAGATGCGCCATTTCTCACCACCGTCCAGGAGCGGCCGGACATATACCTCTGACATCCCCGACTCTCCCGAGACATAAGCGAGAAAACGGCCGTCCGGCGAGATGCTCGCTGCTACCTCCCAAGAAGAAGTCGGCCAGCACGTGCTGTTCCCCCAATCGCCCTGCGGGTTCCGCTCCACCCGGCACAACGTCCATGTCCACGGGGGTGCGTAGATGAGATACTTGCCATCCGGCGACCAGGCGTCGGGAAATCCCTGAAGCGGCCGGCCATCCACCATTACCGGCTTCCTGCCACTGCTTCCGTCCGCGGGGATGCGGAATACGACTGGAATTCCGTTTTCGAGCGACCAGAATGCGATTTCCTTTCCATCCGGCGACCAGATCGCCCGCGAATCCCTGGTTGAATCGAGCGTCAGCCGAGTCTTCGTGCGCTGGGCGACACTATGAATCCACAGATCTTCTCCGGTCGCCTCCTCGTGGCCCTCGACGCCGATGAACCGGCCGTCGGGAGAGAGCGATGGACACCAAATTTCCTTTTGCGACTGGCCGATGAAGCCGAGCTTCTTGCCTTGGCGATCTCGCCAAGCCAGTTGCTTTCCGCCAGGGTGGCCCGGATGAAGATAAACCAGCGTGCCGTCCAGCGCCACGCTGGGAAACCGAGCATCCTCCGCCACAGGGAACGGGTCGCCAGTCGGCCGCAGTTCTGGCAAGGAAAAGGGGATGGCCCAAACCTCGCTTCTCATCGATGATTTCTCGAACACGACGTGGCCGCTGGGGGAATAGACGGGCCGCAACCCGGCTGCGAGAATCTGCCGCCTTCCGCTGGTCGAGTCATAGAGCACGACCTGCTCCAATGCGCCAGCGGAGACAAGCAGCGGGCGTGGTCTCGCGGCGGTGGGCAGGGCCTGAGGCGCGGAGAAGTCCGCCGTCGATTGCCGATGCTCAGCCAACAGCCGTGGGCTGCCTCCCTGAACAGATATCTCGTACAGCCGGCTAGGCGGGCCGGCAGCGAACACAATGGCGTCGCCGTCCACCGCCGGGAAGCCACCGAAAAACAGCCCGCCGGGAATCCCGCAGAGCGTCGTCACAGGGCCTCCGTCGACGGGTACCTTCTTCAGTTGCCCAGCCGAGGCA
The DNA here is from genome assembly GCA_964483455.1 of uncultured Solibacteraceae bacterium. Taxonomy (GTDB): domain Bacteria; phylum Acidobacteriota; class Terriglobia; order Bryobacterales; family Bryobacteraceae; genus CAYZJD01. The sequence goes on along the minus strand of CAZACK010000006.1, from coordinate 43,659 downwards.
ATCACGACAGACTTCTCCCCGGGACCCCAGAACAGCGGCGCTCCAAAAGGAGTCCAGCTTCCGGCCAAGGCGGCCAACTCGTGAGGCTCACTCACGCTCAGCCGCCAGACCCAAAGTCGATGACTTCCGCTGTCGGCGCGGCTACCGGTGAGGTACGCAATCTGCTCTCCGCTGGGCGAGATTGCGAGCGCACGGACGGGCTCAGCTTCCTGGGGAACAAGCGTGAATTTACGAAGCGGCAGATTCCGAACAACCGGGCGTCGTGCTTGGAGCCATTGCCACCCCGCAAGACATGCGGTTGCCAGAAGGGCCGCTGAAAGAGTCCAGATCCAGAACGCGCTGTTCTCATAGAACCTGACTCCCGAAACCGTTGGGCGATGCGGTTCTCGCAGGTTGGCTGCGCTGAGAACAACCACGGGCGCCAGGAAGCGATAGCCTCGCCTGGGAATTGTCTCCACAAACCGTGGCCTGTCGGCTGAGTCGGAGAGAGCCTCCCGCAGCTTGGCCATGGCCGTATTGAGGCTACGGTCGAATTCCACGAAGGTGTCTGCCGGCCAAAGGTGCTGTTTCAGTTCCTCGCGGGTCACGACCACGCCTGGACGCTCCAGCAGCAGGGCTAGCAACCGAAAGGGTTGATCCTGGAGGGCCACCTTGAGGCCGTGCTTGCGCAACTCCCCGGCTTCGAGATCCAACTCGAACACGCCGAACCGAAATCCGCTCCCGACCTTCGGGCTCTGATTCATAACGGTGACTGCGGAAGGACCGAGGTAAAGATGTTGGCGCCGGGTTAATCTTAATGCATATCCCCTTCCGTGTCAAGAGATTGCCTGGAAATAACCGAATGACTTGCGGATTACAGGCAATTGAGTTGACCGAACACCCGCCATCCGGCATGAAGAGATGCGCGGGCGCATCTGTTCGCTTGCGCCGCGGGCCCTTTTGAGATTTTCTAGTCGTTACCACACCTAGGGTGCTTCGCTAATCCGGGTGAGGGAGACCGCCAAAAACGGCGGTGGCAGCCGTAAGAAGGGTCAGGTCTGCGAAAGTGCCGCTTTATTCGCGTGAACCACGACAGAGTGGTGGTGGGGAGGCAAGAAGGCCAGACTGCGCATCGTTCGATTCTTGCCCGGAGGCTTACCGAACTGAGGGCTGTGCGAAGCGGTCCCGACCAGCTACTGGAGGTCATCATGAACAGGACATGGCAGAACGATTGTAGGACGCAAGTTCGCCGCTCCGGCGTCCTTCGAAACATCACTTCTTCCGAGCTTCCTATTGTTAGGGTTAGGCTTCGCAGACCAAGCGCCTCGTTGCTTGCACTTGTGCTGGCAGCCGGCGCGGCGCGGTCCCAAGTGGATGACATGCCGGTCGGATCGCCATCCGTCGCCTATGTGGACATTGAAGTCAATAGTGCAGTCAACATGGCCGTCTTCCATGATCGATACCGGGACGCTAACGCCTGGGTATCTGAGATCGATCCCCCCAGCGGCGCCTTCGTCTCTCCGGACGGATTGGACCTGTTCATCGACGACCACATGTCCACCTATGACCCGATTCTTCGGAATTCGCCTTTGTTCGCCGGCAACTATGCCGAGTGGGTCATCGATAACGGAGAGCACAAGGTGCTGTATACCAGGCTGGAAGGACGCCGGCAAAGGATGTATCTCCAAGACCTGTACGGCGGGCCGCGCGAGCCGGCCCTCGCCGGCTTGCTGCCGAACCTGTTGGCAGCGATTGTACTGGCGTCCTTCGCGCTTGGTTTAGGGCAGACAGGAAGGCGCGTCAACGCGGGACCCGCTGCCGTCCCAACAGTGCAAGCCCAACAGGTTACACCGGCCGGGGCTGGCCCCGCCCGGCCGAACATTGTCGTTGTGACACTCGATGATCTGGACGGGAGGTCGTTGACCGAGGCGGTGCAAGCAGGCCTGATGCCGAACCTAAAACGTTACATCATCGACCATGGAGTAACCTTCAGCAACTCCCATGTCATCAACTCGGTTTGCTGTCCCTCACGCTCTACTCTTCTTACCGGTCAGTACTCCCACAACCACGGACTAACCACAAACCGGGCAGACATCTCGCTTCTCAATGACTTCCCGACACTGCCTACCTGGCTTCACGATTCGGGGTACCGAACAGGGATAGTCGGGAAATACTTGAACGGGTACGGCTCCACAGACATGAACCACGACCAAGTAGTGGACCAGCTCGACAGGATCTACGTACCTCCAGGCTGGGACGACTGGCAGACGCACTTAGGTCATGCAAACCAGTATGACTACGTGATGAACGACAACGGAGTCTTGGTGCAGTACGGAAGCGCCAGTTCAAGCTACCAGACCGATGTTATCGGTTCCCGTGCCGTTCAGTTCATCAATGAAGCCGAGGCATACGACAGCATGCCGTTCTTCCTGTTGATCGCGCCAACCGCTCCACATGTCGAGGTGCCCTCCGGGCCCGAATTCTGGGACGAATACAGCGACGCATGGGCGTGGGATATCCGGCCAGCCCCGAGGCACCTTGGGTCGGTAGTGCTGCCTCTCCCCCAGCCACCGTCTTTCAATGAGCTGGATGTGACGGACAAACCGCTCTGGGTCCAGGCGCGCCCCTTGCTCACTGACGCTGACGTAGCTAACCTGACGCGCCAATACCAGAACCGGATCGCAGCAATCCGTTCGGTGGATGACATGGTCGGAAAGGTGCTGAACGCCATCAACAAGAAGGGTGAATGGTCGAGCACCGTGTTCCTCTTCACGTCAGACAACGGCTATCTGCTCGGGCAGCACCGGCTAGCCAAAAAAGAGGCTCCGTACGAGGAGTCGATTCGAGTTCCCCTCTATGTGCGCCAACTGTGGGTGAAGAAAGCCGGGGTAACAGACGCATACGTGTTGAACACTGACCTGGCTCCAACGATTGCCGAGCTTGCCGGCGTGGTCCCCGGCCTCCCCGTGGACGGCAAGTCGCTGGTTCCTTTGTTGAGCGAGCCTAACATGTCATTTCGAAAGAGATTTCTTGTCGAGCATTGGGCCATTCCAGAGCAAGGCATTTTTGTGGTTCCGGACTATGCCGCCGTCCGTTCCGGGCCAGAGGACCAGCTCGTTCCGAACCAGCTCTATGTTGAGTACGCGGATGGTTCCCTGGAGTTCTACGACTTGGGGACCGATCCGAACCAGTTGGAGAGCCTGCACGGGGATCCCTCACCGCTTCGAACCTCGCAGCGTTTGATTCACGCACAGGAACTCGCGGCGTTAAAAGCCTGTGCGGGCGGTTCCTGCCAGCTATTGGAGGCTGAATGAACAGGACTAGGCCGAACGATTGGAGTGGCCGGGGTCAACGCTCCACTATCCCCCGGCGCATCACTTTCTCTGCACTTCCTCTTGCCGGACTCCTGGTGACGGTGACATGTCCCATTCATATTGTTGTCGCCGCTACTAGGCCCAACATCGTCGTGATCATGGCGGACGACTTGGATACAGGATCCGTGGAAACGATGATCGCCGACGGCATGATGCCGAACATCGAGCAGCAATTCAAGAGTCGCGGTACAACGTTCAGCAACGCTGTTGTCACACATCCCCGGGGCTGCCCCTCTCGCGCTTCCTTCCTGACCGGGCAGTATTCACATAACCTCGGTCTTCTTGATCGCTGTGGAGTCTCGATCTTCGATGCGCGCCAGACGCTGCCCGTTTGGCTTCGGAATGCCGGCTATCGGACCGCCCTGCTCGGAAAGTATATGGATGGATACGGCTATACGGATGTAAACAGAGATGGCGTCATCAATCACTCGGATGCGATTCATGTTCCCCCCGGCTGGGACGACTGGCAGGCATTTGTTCTTCCATTTCCGATGTTGGGCCGCGGAGGGCAGGTTAGCGTTTGGTGGGACAATCCAAACCAGTACAATTACTGGGTTTCTGACAACGGGATTGTCGTACCGTATGGCAGCGATCCCGAGGACTACCAGACGGATGTGCTCGCCGCCCGGGCAGAGAATTACATTGGACGTTCCGTTGGTTTTGGCGACTCGCCCTTCTTCTTGGTGGTCGCTCCTGGCGCGCCTCACGTGGAATGCTTCCCCGACCAGGGAACTACTGATGAGTATACGGATGCCTGGCGTTGGGATGTACGGTCTGCTCCGCGACACGCCGGCAGTGTCTCGTTGCCGTTGCCGGCTTCGCCGAACTTCAATGAGCTTGATGTCACCGACAAGCCCGCCTGGATTCAGGAAAAGGCTCTCTTGACGACACAGGACATCTCGTACTTGACGCGGCAGTACCAGGATCGGCTGGCGTCCCTGCGGGCCGTGGACGATCTCGTCGGCAGGCTGGCAAGCGCGCTCCATGCAGTGGGGAAATACGAAAGCACGGTTCTGATCTTCACTTCCGACAACGGCTGGTTCTACGGAGAACATCGCCTGTCGTCCAAGAACACGCCCCACGAAGAGTCCATTCGAGTTCCCTTGTACATCAGCCTCAAAGGGCCGGCCACTGAGCCGGCGCTCGTGACCAACATTGATCTGGCGCCGACGATTGCCGCCCTGGCTCAGGCCAGGCCTTCCCGTGCGGTCGATGGGGTGTCGTTGACACCCCTGTTGGCTAAGCCTGGCCAGAGGTGGAGGAGCAGGGCTCTGATAGAATCCTCGGCGTGCGGCGATGGGACTGAGCCCTTCGCCGTCCCCGATTACGCGGCCGTGAGAACGGGCAGCACCACGGTGAACGTTCCAAACCAACTTTACGTCAGCTACCTTGATGGCGCCAAGGAGTTCTACGACATGGCCGTGGATACGCACCAGACAATGAGCTTGCATAATGACCTCTCACCGGACCGGCAGCAGCAGCGCCAGATTCACGAGGGATGGCTTGCGAAGCTCAGGACCTGCGGGAACGGTTCCTGTCAGAAATTGGAGTTCAAATGATGTCTGGCCGAGGGCGGCCGGACTAACTCGCCCGATCGAAGTCAGCCGAGCATCACCCCGGGCGGATCATGGGACGGGCCTGAGAGCTACGTCCCAGGACATCCAACAGGCCTGCCCGCCCGGCAGTCAAGCGGCCTCAGAAGCTGATTCCGAACTCCCCTGCCAGGTTCACCCAGTGGTCCCGCGTGCGGATGTAAGGCAGATCTCCGAACGGGTCGCCTTCGGTCCGGCCGCGGTAGACCTTCGTCGTGGTTCCCAGCCAGAACGTGCTCCTCTGGTCCAGAGCGACGCGCGCGCTGAGCAGTGCGTAATAGCCCCAGCCGTCGCGCGACCGGCACACGGGACATTCGATGTAGTAATAGTAACTCGGCTGCCGGACTCTCTCCGAATAGCGCAGATAGGCGCCGCCCCCGCCGCCGGAGACCAACACGCGGCCGCGGGCCAGCGGCAGGATCGCCCGGCCGCCGAACGGCACGAGGAACTGGTAGTCCTTGATGCGAAAGGAGCCGACTTGCGTCGGCAGAAAATCTCTTACGCCGGCGGCGCCGAATAGGGTGTCCAGCCCGAAGTCCAACTGGAAGTTGGGGTGGAACCGGTAGCCGTAGCTCGCCGACAGGCCGGGGCTGGATCCGAAGAAGCCGTCGAGGTCCGCTCGAGGCAGCCCGGCCCCGCCGCCGACCGTGAAATTGTGCTTGGGCCACCACGACTGGGCTGCCAGCGGAATCGCCGTCGCCAGGATGCAGAGAGCTTTCATACCGCCCTTTCGACGCGCTTCGCCCCCGGAGGGTTGCGCTTCCTTACATTATGACCCCAGCCGGGTGGTTGTTACGCCAGTCCCGTGCGGGACCGCCTGCCGGCGCCGTCCCTGGCGCCGATAACCGCCAGCAGCGCGCCGCCGATGATCAACAACGCGTTCCGGAATTGATCGGTTCCCGGCGAAAACATGTAGTCGGAAAAGAAATACCCTCGGACGACCAGCGCCAGCACCACCAGCGTCCACAGGAGGAACAGCCCGTTCAGTTTCCCACGCCAGGCCAGGAACACGAAGAGCAAACCGCCAACGGCCAGGCCGAGCAGCCACCAGGCCAGCTTCTCCCCGGACCAGGGGAGGATCTCGAACCAGAAGCTGCCAGTCCCGCTAATCAACGCCACTGCCGCCAGCAGGAGCAGGAACACGGCGAACAGTCCGTGGAACAGAAGGGAATACAAGCGGAGAAAATCTCGGAAAAGCGCCACGCAAACTCTCCCACAAGGGGTTCCAACCCGATGGCTGGACGCAACCCGCTATTGTACCAGTGACCCGGCGAGACGGGTGGCCACCCCTGCCTCCTACTGGTTGACGACGAACACGGAGCGCTGTTCCGCCAGCGAGGCGCCTTGCCGCGCTACAACCACCAGTTCGTATTGTCCGGGCTTGAGCTGGTCCAGCGGAAAGGAAGCCAGGTTCGGGATCGCTCCCCGCTGGTCCGGGTCGGGAAGCTCCTGCTTGAGCCGGCCGAGGGAAACCCCTTCCCGGGAGAGCTCGAACACTACCAGCGGCTTGTCAGGGATCGACGGCGACGGAAAGACGACAAAGAAGAAGGAAACCGCGCCGCCCGGCGTCACCTGGACATTGGTATCCAAGGTCGGAACGATCCGCGTCCCCTGATAGTGATAGGAATCGGGGGTGGCCTGAGGCGGCACGGGGTCGCTGCGGCGAACCAGCGCCAGGCTGCTGATGGCGACGCCCGGAACCGGCGGCGGCACTACCAGCGAAGCGCGTTTCGCCCCGACCTGCAATCCTTCCGCATCCATCACCGAGGACTCCAGCGTGTACCTTCCCGGTCCCAGGCTCATCGGGACTTTCTCGAGAAAGATCTGCTCCTGGAATGCCGCCAGCCTGTCCTTGGGCACGTGAAAGGGATAGTCGCGACTGAATCTCTGGACAATTTGCCCCTGCTGATCTTTCACGAGCGCCAAAACCGACAGGCGGGTGTTGTAGCGCTTGTTCTTCTTGTCTTCCACCGGCTTGAGGCCCTTCAGCGGGACTTCGACCACCAGCGAGTATTCGATCTTGTCTTCCTGCTTGCCGAAGCGCAGTGCGCCGGTGCGGTAGGGGACACTCGCCGGCAATTGCGGGGAGGAGAGCGCGCGGAGGAGCGGCACCTCGTAGGCGAAGACGGAATCACTGTTGGGCGGCAGGGCAAAATAGCCGCTGCGCGCCTGCACCTTCAAGCCGGACCGCTTGACTTTCACCTCGATGCGCCGGAACTTGCCGTCGAAGTCGGTGATTGGCGGAGTATAGGCGAGCTCATAGAAGGTAAGGACGTCTTCGGAGATTCTCCGCAACGGCGCGCGCAGGTCGTTCGTGTTGGCGATCATGAAACCGCCGGTGCTCTGCGAGAGGTTCTCCAGGGACTGCTGGCGATTGGCGTGGATGCTGCCGCGGGCAGTATCGAAGATCCGTACCTGATCCGACGTCACCGAGCCTCCTTCCGTGGAAGCCATGCTGGATCCGGCGGCTTCGCGAAGCATGCCGGTGCTGGCGCCGGTCTGCGCCTCCAGGGTCAGTCCGCGGGCGTCGACCCCGTAAATGCTGACACCGGCGCGGTTGGCCGTTCCGATCATGCTGCGGAACTGTTCGACCATACTCTCCTCGACCTCGATGCCGTCGGAGAAGTAGACCACGGTCTTGCGCCCGGGAAGCGGGGCCTGTTCCTTCACCAGCGACAAGATGGAGAAGATGGAGGCGCGGGAGGCCTGCATGCGTGTGAGTTTTTCGGAGAAGGAGAGGATGTCGAGGGTAAGCTGGGCCATTCTCGCCTCGGCGTAGTTGCCGGCGGCGGAGCCCGCGCCCGGCGAGCCCCGGCCCGGCTGGGCGGCAGCCGCCGCTTCGGCCGAGGCGGACTGGCTTCGGCGAACCTGTTCCAACTCCTTCCGGATCGCGTCCGACTGGGCTGTGAAGTCGAGCAGATGTCCGGTGGTCGCCCGCTCGATCGCCTTGGCCAGCAGGCCGCGGTCGTTGGTGAACTGCTGGATCACGTGGAGGCGCTGATCGATCGTAAAGACCGCCAGGTACACGTTCTGCTGTAACTCATTCTTGAGGAACTCGTTGGCGGCCGCTCGGGACCGCAGCCGGGCCTCGTTGTCCAACCCCTCAAAGACGAGGCTCACCAGCCGAAGCTGGCGCATGGGGTCATACCGTTTGGGGGCGGCCGCGGCCTCAGACTCCGGCGCGAGACCGGCCTCGGCGGTTCCAGTCACCAGCCGGAAGCCCGTCAGCTTCATCTTGCCGCCCTCGTCGTTGACTTCGATCTCTTCGGGCTTCAGGTCGAGGATCGATTTCCCCTTCTTGTCCCGGATAATGACGTCGAGGAGGACTTCCTGCCCGGTAGCGCGGATCACCGTTTGCGACGGCTGCTGCGGCAGAGTCTGCCCGGCTTCCTGCGCCGGCAGGCCCACGGCGGATAGGACGATCAGAGCTAGGACTCGCATGGCTACTCCATTGTATTGCCATTTTGCCATCGAGGAAACGCGGCGTTGACCCTCGGATGCGCTCCACATAAAATACAACAGTAGGGCGGTCTGCCCATTTCAAAGGAGATGTTGCGCGAAACTGTCCTGACGGCACGCAAAGCGGAGATTCTCCGCGCCATCGTGCGCGAGTTTATCGAAACCGGCGAGCCGGTGGCGTCGATGACGGTTTCCCGGAGGCGGGGCTCCGCCTTGAGCGCGGCGTCGATCCGGAACGTCATGGCTGAACTGTGCGAGGAAGGTTTCCTGTCTCAGCCGCACACTTCCGCCGGCCGCGTCCCGACGGAGAAGGCGTTTCACGCGTTCGCTCAGGGTGTGACTGTGCGCCGGCCGTCGGCGGCCGACGTCGAGCGGATGCAGCACGGCTTTCGCGGGGTGCGAAGCGTGGAGGACGGAGTCGGCCGTTCGTCGCACGTGCTGACCGAGTTGACGCACAACGTCGGCATCGCCGCAGCCATCCCGGCTTCGGCGCAGGTGCTGGACCGCGTGGAACTGATCCCTCTGGCTGACCGCCGCGTCCTCGTCGTTGTGGTCACCGGCAACCGTACGGTTCACAACCGCCTGGTGACGCTCGATGAGGAACTGTCTGCCGACGAGCTGAACTCAATCCGTAACTACCTCAATTACCACTTCAGCGGCTGGGTATTGTCCGAGGCGCGCGAGGAACTGGAGCGGCGGCTCCAGTTGCAGGGCGCCTGGTACGACGCGCTGTTGAAGAGGCTCAGCCTGCTCTACAGCCGGGGCTTCCTCGACATCGAGTTCGATCCCGAGGTGCACCTGGAGGGCGCCGCCTACCTGGTTGACGTCGACCTGCACCTGACGCGCGAGAGCATGCGCGAGTTGCTGCGCGCGCTCGAAGAAAAGCGGCGCATCCTCCAGATCCTGGACAGCCTGCTGGAGTCTCCGCCCGGAGCGGTGTGCGTCCACGTGGGGCTGGGGGACGTCCATCCCACCATGAAGCAACTGTCGCTCATCGGCGTCACCGTGGCCACCGCCGGAGGCCTGACCGCGAAAGTCGCCGTCCTCGGACCGATGCGCATGCACTACGAGAAGGTGATGTCGGCGGTCGCCCACGTCGGCCACACGCTGGAAACGCTGCCGTCCTGAAAGGGATCGGACGCCTTTTCCCCCTTTTTTCCATTTCGCCCGCGCCTGCCGTTGTTACTAATCCACGGCGGTAGAATGTAGTCGTGCCCGTCCAGTTCCTCGCCGGGATCCTCGCCGCCTCGCTGCTGCTGGCGAAGCCCGCCTTCTTCCCCCTCAAGGACGTGAAACCCGGCATGCGCGGAACCGGCCGGACGGTCTTTAGCGGCGACCGGACCGAGGAGTTCCAGGTGGAGATCCTCGGCACGATGGAGAATGTCGGCCCCAAGCAGAGCCTGGTGCTGGCCCGGCTCTCCGGCGGCCCCCTCGACAAGACCGGCGTCCTGCAAGGGATGAGCGGCAGCCCCGTCTACATCGACGGTAAGCTCCTTGGCGCGGTCGCGCTGGCTTTCTCGTTCTCGAAGGAGCCCATCGCCGCCATCCGCCCGATCGGCGAGCTTCTGCGCGTGACGAGGTCCACGGACTCCCGCCCGGTCCTCGCGAAGGCGAGCCTGTGGGACAAGGACTTGACGCAGCGCTTCGCACGCCCGGAAACCGTGGCCGCCGGCGATGCCCTGTTGACCGACATCGCCACGCCGATCCACTTCGGCGGATTCACACGCAACACCATCGAAGACTTCTCCCCGCAACTGCGCGCCCTCGGCCTCGAACCGCGCCAGGGCATTGCCGGCGGCGGCAATCCTCCGCCCGGCTTAGGCGATCCCGCCAAGCTGGTCCCCGGCTCGATGATCAGCGTGCAACTGATGAGCGGCGATCTCAGCATCGGCGCCGACGGCACCGTGACCCACATCGACGGCAAACAGGTCTACGCGTTCGGCCACCGCTTTCTCTCGATCGGCGCCACCGAGCTTCCCTTTGCCCGCTCGGACGTTCTCGCTGTGCTGCCCAACCTCGCGGCTTCGTTCAAAATCTCTGCCCCGCGGGAATGGATGGGAACGATCACTGAGGATCGCAGCGCGGCGGTGTCCGGCGAGCTCGGCCGCCGCGCCTCGATGGTCCCCCTGGCGATCACCGTCACTCGACGGCCGGGCGGCGCCCGAGCCGACTACAACATCGAGATGGCCCGCGATCGCTTCCTGGCGCCGTTTCTTCTTCAGATGGCCGTCTACTCGGCCCTCGACGCCACCGAGCGAAACGTCGGCAGCTCGACCCTGTCGATCCGCGGCGAAGTGGAATTCCAGGACGGAACCGCGCCCATCCGTCTCAGCAACATGTACGCCGGCGAGTACAGCCTGCCCCAACAAGTATCCCTGGCCACGGCGGTTCCGGTCGCCTACGCGCTGCAAAGCGGTTTCGAGCGGCTTCAGCTCAGGAAAGTGAAGCTCGACATCGAGTCCTTCGACGAGAAGAAGCAGCTTCAAATCGACCAGGTCTGGGTCTCGCGGCGCGAGGCGCGTCCGGGCGAGACGGTGGAACTGACGGTGGTGCTCACCGGCCCGAACGGCGCGGAACAAGCGCGGAAAGTCCCATGGACGATCCCCTCGGGCGCGCCCGCCGGCGCGGTTTATTTCACCGTCGCCGACGGCAATACGACGAACTTCGCCGAGTTCCGCCAGCTTATCGGATCGACGCCCCGATCGCCCGCGCAACTCGTCTCGTTCCTGAACTCGCTTCGTGGCAACACCAAGGCCTACGTCCGGATCTGGCGCGCCGATCCCAGCTTCGACGTGCAGGGCGAGGACCTGCCGTCGCCGCCTCCGTCGCTGGCGCAAATCCTGTCGCGCAACCAGGCGGCCCTCGGCGGGGGAATCGCCTGGCGCAATTCCAAGATCGGCGAGATCGAAATCGGCGCGGGCGAGGCGGTGATCGCCGGCTCCAAGACCGTGCAGGTGGAAATCAAGGAATGAAACGCCCCATCATCTGGCTGGCTCTCCTGCCGGCTCTCGCGCAGGCGGCCGGAACCGCGGCCTGGGAGATGAACAGCTACCAGGATTTCTTGCGCGGACGCTTCACCGGCGTCTCGCTGACACGCGACGGACGGCTTACGCTCGCCCCGAAAGCCGACACCGTCTACTCCGGAGACCAGCCCGTCATCTGGAGCATCGCCCAAGGACCGGACGGCGCCATCTATGCCGGCACCGGACACCGCGGCCAGGTCGTCCGAATCGACAAGTCCGGCAAGAGTTCCATCGTGTGGACCGCCGAGCAGCCGGAAGTCTTCGCCGTGGCCTTTGACGGCAAAGGCGTGCTTTACGCGGCGACGTCCCCCAACGGCAGAGTGTACAAGATCGAAGACGGCAAAGCACGCGAGTACTTTGACCCCGGCGCCACTTACATCTGGTCGCTGAAATTCACTGGAGACGGCACGCTCTACGTAGGCACGGGAGATCGGGGCAAGATCTTTCGCATCGATTCCGGCGGCAAGGGCGAGGTCTACTACGAAACCGGCCAGACACACGTTATCTGCCTGGCCCTCGACAGGGAGGGGCGGCTGCTTGCTGGAACGGATCCCAACGGCGTTCTGTACCGCATCAACGCGAAAGACAGAGCCTTCGTCCTGTACGACGCGAACCTGCCAGAAATCCACGCGCTCGCCGTGACGCCCGAGGGCAGTGTGTACGCCGCGGCGCAGGGCGGGTCCTCCCTGCGGCGCGGACTCGGCGCTCCGGCGGTCGCTCCCGGCGCCCCGGGCGCGCCGCCGCCCGCCGCCGCCGCGACCACCATCACTGTGGCGGAAGAACCTGCCCAGGGCGGCATGGACATCAAGCCCAAGCCGGAAGGCGCCAAACCGTCGGCGGCGACTCCGCAGGTGACCGCCGCGTTCAGCCCGGTGGTGGACCTGACCGGGATCGAGAAGTCCGCCGTCTACCGCATTTCGCCGGACCACACTGTCGAGACGCTGTGGAGTTCCAAGGACGAGAATGCCTACGGCATCCTGCCCTTTGGGAGAGAACTGATGATCGCCACGGACGGCCAGGGCCGTGTCTACCGGCTGACCGAAGATCGGAAAGCGACGCTTCTCGTGCAGACGAACGAAAGCGAGGCGACGCAGCTTGTCGAAACCGAGGGCGGCCTGCTGGCGGCGACGGCGAATCTCGGGCGGATCTTCCGTCTCGGCAAGGGTCCGGGAACAAATGGCGTCTACGAATCGCCGGTACACGACGCCGGCACGGTGGCGCGCTGGGGCCGCCTGAGTTGGCGCGCCGACGCCGCCGGCGGCAGCGCGCGTCTCGAATTCCGCACGCGCTCCGGCAACTTGTCGCGGCCTGACCTGACCTGGAGCGATTGGTCCGGCCCGATCCGGGACAACGGCGGGGCGGTGGCCAGCCCAAACGCCCGCTACATTCAGTGGAAGGTCGAGCTCGCAGGCTCCGACGGAAATGCGCCGGTGCTGGACAGCGTCACCGTGGCGTATCTGCCCCAAAACACTCCGCCTTCCGTCAAGAGCGTGCAAGTGGCGGCCCAGACCGCGCCGGCGACAACGGGAGCGAAAACCTCGGCGCCGACTGCTGCAACCGCCGCCTACAGCATCACCGTCACCGACACCGGCGAAGCCGCCCCCGCCACCTCGACAGGCACGCCGACCCAAACCCTTCCTCGAAGTTCCACTCGACAGGTGCAGATCGCCTGGCAGGCGGAAGACACCGACGGCGATCGCCTGTCCTACACGCTGCACTTCCGCGGCGAAGACGAGCAGGAATGGAAGCTGATCAAGGACAACGTCGCGGAGTCCAGTTATACGCTCGACGGCGACGTGCTCGCCGATGGCCGGTACTTCTTCCGCGTAATCGCTTCCGATCTTCCGAGCAATCCCCCCGCATCCGCCCGCAAGGCCGAGCTTTCGAGCGCGCCGGTCCTCATTGACAACACGCCGCCCTCAGTTGCGCCCGGACGCCCCCAGCGAACGGGTCCGCGCATGGAGATTGAGTTCGAAGCCTCCGACGCCGCCGGCGCCCTGCGGCGCGCCGAATTCTCTGTGGACGCAGGCCCCTGGACCCCACTCGAAGCGGCCGACGGAATCATCGACTCGCGGGAGGAGAAGTTCCGCCTTCGGTTGGACAGCGTGCCCGCCGGCGAGCACCTAGTGGTCCTGCGGGTCTACGACTCGGCTGACAACGCCGGCCTCGCCAAAGTGATCGTCCGGCCATGAGTGGCGCGCCCCGGTGGGCCGCGCCAGGGCACATCGGATACCTGTCCAGGCTGGTCGCCGCCCGCCTCACGCTGCCTTTTTAACAACTTTTTTCGTAACTCTTGGAACAAAAGAACGTATATGCATATATCGAGAGGTGAGACTGCATGTATCCCCTTCCGGCAATCGCCAGCGGTGCAGACCTGCTTCAGGCGCCTGTACCAGCCCCATCGCATCAGGGATTCCCGAACAGGTTGACGCGCAAGGAATCCGAGCTTCTCGCGTTGTTGCAGCGTCATGCGGGGCAATGCCTGACGCGGGAGTTTCTCCTTCGGACCATCTGGAGCTACCAAGGCCAGACGCGGACGCGGACGTTGGACGTTCACATCCAACGGCTGCGGCGCAAGTTGGGCCCGAAGCTCGCATGCCGGATCTTGACCATCTTCCGGACCGGGTACTGTTGGCGGCACGAAGGGAATGGAGACTTGAACTAGCAACACCTGATTAGGCGGGGCATCGCGGCCAGCAACTGAAGAACCGCCGGCGATTGCGCGGAACAACGCGCGTTGCGCGGTTAATATCGCAGTTCCGTCTTGCGGATGATCCTCTCACCCTTCGGGGCTTCTTGCGAGGACCGCTCCTCGCCGTCGATGGTCACTGACAGGGTCATTTCCTTGCCCTTTCGGAAGACGCTGATGGGAAAAATCTTCTTGGCCTTGGCCGTGCGGACCGCACGTGAGACCTCGCGCGGCGTGGTTACTTTCTCTTCGTCAACTTTGACGATCACGTCGCCGGCCTTTATTCCCGCCTTCTCGGCAGGCGTATCCTTAAGAACGGAGCGAACCAGGACTCCCTCCTTCACCCCGAAGTACTCGGCCAACTGGGCTTCGATCGACTCGGCCTCGATCCCCAACATCGTACTCTTCCACGACATGAATGCATGCGGCATTTCGGGGACCCGGAACTCCTTGAGTTCCTCGAGATCCTTCTTCAACCGCTTGAAGTCCACTTTCGGCGCAATGTGGATGGCGCGGTCCTTGGAGCTGCCGATGGTGGCGGCGATCGTCTGAGTGGTTCCTTCCCGGCTGACGAGGAGTTTCACCTGCCTGCCGGCCGGGGTTTCGCGGACCATTCGCACGAACTGCTCGGTGCCTTCCACGCGCTGGTCGTTATATTCGAGCACCACGTCGCCCTTCTTGAGGCCCGCCTTGTCGGCGGGACTGCCTTCCTCCACGCGCGTGATCTCCACGCCGCGTTCCTCCTTCAGCTTCAGCGCCTTGGCCCGTTCGGAGTCGATTTCGCTGACATTGACTCCGAGAAAGCTCCGCTTGCCGAGCATCAGCAGCTTGGGGCCCGCGTCGCCTTCTTCGAGCAGCCAGGGCTCTTCCATCGCCTCGGCGGTCCAGAATTCGGGGTCCATCTCGAAGGAGTAGTTGAACTCGGGCTGCGCCCCAAGGCTTCCCGCCGCCAGGATGGTCGCGGCCAGTCCGCTCAAGGTTGAAATCCTGTTCATATCGTTTCTCTCCTTCCGCCGCCCCTCGGGGCGGCCGGCTGTGAAAAGCTACCTTTGTCTTCTCAAGTAAATCGTTCCTCCGGAGGCAAGGATACGGAGCAACGGACCGCCTCCGTTCAACTCGCCCTCGGCCAGCAGCGGGCTGGAGGCCGCCAAGCCCGCAGGCCTCACCCGGATCTCCGGAAAGTCGGTGACGATTGTCTTCACCCGGCCGAGCGATTCATTCCTGGCCTGGACAGTCACCGACAAGTTCGACGGGATGTAGACAGTCACGTCGCCGGCCCCGGTGTTGAGAAAGGAATCCTCGAGCGGGAGGTTCGCGTACAGTTCGGTAACGATATTGCCGGAGACGGTGGACACATTCAGCGGGCCGGAAACGCCGCGCAACTGGATCGGACCGGCTGCGGACTCCAGGCGCACGCCTTTGGCCGAAGCGACCTTGATGCAACCCGCCGCCGTTCCCGCCGTGACCGGTCCGCCGGCATACATCACGTCAATGAGGCCGCCCGACGTGTTTGCCTTCACCGAGGAGCCTGCCTTTTCGATGTAAATATTTCCGCCGGCAGTCGTCGCCTCAACCGGACCCTTGATCCGCCGGAGGAAGATTTCGCCGCCGGCTGTCTCGAAAGAGGCTCTGCCGCCGATGAAATCGGCGCGGATCGTTCCGCCCCCCGAGAGACAGCGCAACGAGCCATTGATCTTCCCCAAGTCGATTTCGCCGCCGCCCGTGCGAACGTCCACGTCGCCGCCAATCCCGTCCACCCGAACGATTCCGCCGCCAGTCTCGACGTTCAGGAGCCCCTCCAGGTTGAACGCCTCTACCCCACCCGCTTCCGTTTCGACGTCCACACGGGCCAGACTGCGCGGAGCCTGGATCTCCAACTCGGCCACGGCTGCGCCGCGCTCGGGGAGTTCCAGCTCCAGGCGGGCCGCATCGCCGTGCGTCTTGAGGTTAATGGTGAACTCATTGAGAAGCTGTTCGGCTTCCTTCTGAGTGCGGGTCTTGACCCGTTTCCTTAACGAGTAGACAACCGCGCTCCCACTCGCGCCGCGCACGGTCACCGGCCCCGAGGATCCCACCCGGAGAGAGCGTACCCCGGAAGGCAAGCTCACCGTTCGCTGGGAAGTCTGCCACCAGTAGGCGCCCTCCCGAGTGACCGGGCCATGTGTCTGTCCGAGCCCGATCCAGACGACGGCAGGAAGAAGCCAAACTGCTTTCATGTCCTTAGAACGTCTCCACCGATGCGTTCCTGTCGCGAAGCGCCTTCTGGCACCGCAAGCGAACGTAATTGTTGTTTTCCTTCTCCAGCAGTTCCTGG
The DNA here is from genome assembly GCA_964483455.1 of uncultured Solibacteraceae bacterium. GTDB lineage: Bacteria > Acidobacteriota > Terriglobia > Bryobacterales > Bryobacteraceae > CAYZJD01. The sequence continues at coordinate 27,229 of CAZACK010000006.1, read as the reverse complement.
AGGACAGCCGCGTCGACCTCCCGGCTTTCCGTCAGCAGGTCGATGGCCTGAATCCGGACGCCGGGGTTGTCGTCCGTCAGAAGGACACTGGCCAGCGCCTGGCGGATCTCCGGGTCGGAACCGAACTTCTTCAGCCCTTCCATGGCCTTCAGCCTGACGCCGGGGATGGGGTCGGTCTGAACCGCGCGCAAGAGCGCTGCTCGAACCTCCGCCGACGGCGCCCTGTTCGTGAGCATCTCCATCGACAGCACGCGAAGTCCGGGATCGCTCGATTCCCGGGCGGCGTTCAGCACCAGCCGTTGAATCGCCGCGTCCTCCGGGCTGCCGGTCAATACACGCTGCCTGGTCTCGTCGAGGACGATGCGAACCTCGCCTGAGTCCGGGTCCGGTGCGAGGTATCTGACGTGGGTTGCGAGCGGCTCCGCGGCTGGCCAGTCCGCTGCTCGCGGCTGCTCCATCATCCGGGCGGCTCCGAATCCAAGTGCGACGAGCGCCAGCGCGCCCACGGGCTTGAGCCAGGGCATCGTGATCGGCCTGGTCAGCAAGGACCATAGCTCCCGCCAACCGGCAGAGCGGCCCGCGGAGGACGACAGGCGGTCGCGAAGGTCGCGGCGGCACTTCGTCAGCACATCGGAACTGATCTGCACCTCGAGCCGATCCAGTGCCTCGTGCATCGCCCTCTCGCGAGCCAGGGCCTGCCGGCACCCTTCGCATTGCTCCAGATGCTGGTGAAGCTGCTCCTCCGCCTCGAAGGAAAGCTCGTCGTAGAGAAGAAGCGGTATCTCCTTTGCGGCCTGTTCGCAGTTCATACGAAATCTCCCAGGGCGTGTCGCATCTTCTGCGTCGCCCGAAATAGGCAATTCTTGGCGGCCTCTTCGGTTGTGCCCAGGACTTCCCCGATGTTCTTCAACCTCATCCCCTGGTAGTGGCGCAACTCGAAAACCATCCGCTCGCGCGGCGTGAGATTCCCCAGCACCTCCTGTATCCGCCTGCCCAACTGGCGGCTCATCAGCGCTCGTTGCGGATCGGACTCCGGTCTTTCCTCGGCCACCATCTGCATCGTGTCCTTCGGACCGTCGTCGGTGTCGATCACCGTGGATTCCTCCCGCCGCACCTTTCGCTTTCGAAGAAGGTCGAGACAGAGGTTGGTGACGATCCGGTACAGCCAGGTGTGAAAGCTACAATCGAACCGGAACGAGTGCAGATTCTTGTACACCCGAAGGAACGCCTCCTGGTAGACGTCATGCGCGTCCTCCGCGCTGCGCAGCAGGTTCATGGCCAGCCGGAGAACATTCTGGTCGTAGGCGCGCACAAGTTGCCCGAACGCGTCCTGGTCGCCTTGCTGCGCGGCCCGGATCCAGGTTGCCTCGTCCGCTTCCGCCGTTCCGTTCAAATTGCCTGCCAATGAGGCTTCACGTTGAATCGTCAACAGTTATCTTGACGTATGACGGCAGGGAATGTCACGGCGGGGGCCTGCCGGGCCGGCTCTAGCCAGAGTACGCCCTCGGTGCTAGCCGGCCAACTCGAGCTCGATCCGCTTAGCCTCGCGGTCGATAGTCAGTATGCGAAAGCTACGCACCTGCCCGGCGCGGACCGGCTCCCGCCTGACCGCCGCGGGCGATGAAGCGCCGTGCTTCCATCTTGATGAAAGCATTGCGGTTAGGGTGGCAAGATTAGCCTTGCCTCCCTCTGTGGGCGAAGATTCGTATGGCTCAGCGGGAACCTGGCAGCGGCCTTCGACGCCCTCTCCAAGTTCCACCCGGGCGATGCCGCCAGTGACGGCACTCAGCCGCCCCGTGACGAGGTCGCCGGGAGAGTGCTCGGCGATGTACTCGTCAGCCGTGGTCGGCTCCAACTGCTTCATGCCGAGGCGGATTCGCCGCCTTTCGCGGTCGATCCCCAGAACCTGGGCCTTGACCGTTTGGCCGACGGCGAGAACCTCCTTGGGGTGCTTCAGCCGCTTCTCCCGGCTGATGTCGCCGATGTGGATCATGCCCTCAAAGCCGTCCCCAAGGTCCACGAAGGCTCCGAAATTGGCCAGGGTGACGACGGACGCCTCGACCACCTTGCCGGCGGGGAACCGGGCATCGACCTGCTCCCAAGGATCTCCCAGGGCTTGCTTGAGTCCGAGAGCGATCCTTCGCTCCGCCTGGTTGACTCCGAGCACGACGACTTCCACCTGTTCGCCGCGCTTGAGGATATCGCGCGGCTTGGGAGTCTTTCGCGACCAGGACATCTCCGAAAGGTGGATGAGCCCGTCCACGCCCGGCTCGAGTTCGACAAACGCGCCGAAGTCGGCGAGCCGGACCACCTTGCCGCGTACCCTCTGTCCTACGGTGTATCTCTCGGCGGCCAGCGTCCATGGATCCTGGCTAAGCTGCTTCAGGCCGAGCGAGATCTTCCGGGTCGCCGGATCGATCTTGAGGATTCTCACCCGCAGCGAGTCGCCGACCCCAACCACGTCGGAGGGTTTGCCGACCCGTCCCCAGGCGATGTCGGTGACGTGAAGCAGCCCGTCGAACCCACCCAGGTCCAGGAACGCACCGAACTCCGTAAGGCTGCGGACCGTGCCTTCCACTTCCGCGCCTTCCCGGAGTTCTTCGAACGCCTTCTGCCGGGCCTTCTCCTTCTCTTCGGCCAAGACCGCACGCCGGTCGACCACGACATCCTCGCTGGCGACGTTCAGCTCGATGATCTTGCACCGGATTTCCTGCCCGACCAGCGCTTCCACTTCGGCCGCGTCGCGGGCGCCGCTGCGCGAGGCGGGCAGGAACGCCCGCACGCCAACATCCACGCTCAAGCCACCCTTCACCACGCCCGTCACGACGCCGCCGATCACGTGACCTCCGGCGAAGGCCTTTTCAAGGGAGGACCAGTCCTTGGGCCGCTCGACCTTGAGTTTCGACAGCTTGTAATAGCCCTCGGCATCCTTGCCGGTGATGCTGACATCCAACTCATCGCCGGCCTTGACCTTGACTTCACCCTTGGCGTCACGAAAGTCTTCGAGCGGCAGGACGCCCTCCATCTTGAGGCCGATGTCGGCGAAGACGGAATCGGCAGTGACGGCAACAACTCGGGCGCGACGGGACTCGGCGGCTCTGCCCGCCTCCTGCTGGTGCGACTGCTCGAATTCCGAGAGAATCCGGGCGAACGAAGCATCCTCCGACGGCGCAGTCCGCGCCTCGACATCGGTTTCTGGGGAAGCGGGGTGACTCATGGGGGAAGCGAGGTAGTCCTCCATTTTGCCACAATCCCGGATAAGATGGCTCACGTGGGAATCCGGCGCGGCCTACAGTATTTTCGGGCGCAGGACCTCATCTGGATGCTGTTGTTCTCCGGGCTGGCCGTGGTCAGCCCGACCCGCTACCCGGAGGAGCTGTGGATCCTCTCAGCGCTGGCAATCCTCCAACTCGTCGAAACGCGGATCCCGGCTCTTGCCTCGCGAGGAGGCAACCTGGCCGCGATTTTTCTGAAGCTCTCCCTCGGTTACCTGCTCATCGGGTACACGTACGGAATCAACAGCAGCTATTACCTGATTCTGCTGCTGCCGGTGGTGTCGGCGGCGACGACGCTCGGCTTGCGCGGCACGCTGCTGTTCGTGCTGCTGGCGTGCGGGACCTACGCCTCCTTCCTGCTTTACGTCGATTGGAGACAGTGGGCCATCACTGCCAGAGACTGGCGGGAGTTCTCGCTGCGCTTGGCTTTCTTGGCGGTGGTAGGTTTTCTCACGAACCGGCTGGCCGAGGCGAACCGCGTCGAGGCGAGGAAATACCAGATCGCGGCGCAGCAACTGGCCGATGCCAACATCAGCCTTCAGAAGGCGGAAGCCGCCGTGCGCCGCACCGAGCGGCTGGCCGCGCTCGGCCAGCTCAGCGCGGGCCTGGCCCATGAGCTGCGCAATCCGCTCGGCACCATCCGGGCATCGGCGGAGATGCTCATGAAGAACGTGCCGCCGGATCGCGAGGTCGCGCGCGAGCTTGCCGGGTTCATCTCCACCGAGGTGGACCGCACCAACTCGCTGGTCGGCCGTTTTCTGGAATTCGCGCGGCCGCTCGAGCTGCGCCTCCAGCCGGCCGACGTGGGCGAGTTGATCGACCGCGCGGTCGCGCGGTTCGAACGCGATGCCGCGAACAACGGCGTCACGGTCTACCGGAACTACTCGCCGGATATCGCGCCCGCGCCCCTGGACGTGGAGTTGATGGAGCGGGTCTTCTACAATCTGCTTCTGAACGCGGCTCAGGCCTCGCCGGCCGGCGGCGCGATCACGGTGAAGACACGCGCAACCGACGGCGGAGTCGAGATCTCGGTGATCGACCGCGGCTCGGGCATCGACCCCAAGGATCGGGAGAGCATCTTCAATCCCTTCTTCACCACCAAGCCCGACGGTGTCGGCCTGGGGCTGGCGATCGTCTCGAAGATCGTAGATGAACACGGCGGTAGAATAGCGGTCGAAAGCGAAGTGGACAAGGGCAGCGTCTTCCGGGTGTATCTGCCCGCCGGAGAAAAATCCTGATGACCGCCCGCGGGAATTGTGGGCCGCCGATAAACGCCGATGATCGCCGATGGGGACGAAGCACTATCGACGATCATCGGCGTTCATCGGCGGCCCAAGATGATCCGTTCACTCTGGGGAAGCAGCGCCTTGCGTTGCGTCCAATTGTGCAACGAGGGGCCGGTGAGCGTACAACTTTCGACAGGGAAGACACCCCGTGAATTCCCGGATTCTCGTGGTCGAAGATGAACAAAAGCTGCGCCGGGTAATTGAGCTGCAGCTTCAGTCGTCAGGCTTCGAGGTGGACAAGGCTGGCTCAGCCGAGGAGGCGCTGCGGCTGGCGGACCGCGCCGACCTGATTCTCACCGACTTGCGGCTTCCCGGCATGGGCGGCCTGGAATTGCTGGCGCTGCTGCGGCGGCAGAACTCGCGCACGCCGGTGATCGTGATGACCGCCTTCGGCACCGTGGAGAGCGCCGTCCAGGCGATGAAGGAGGGGGCGTTCGACTTCTTGCCCAAACCGTTCTCGCTCGACCACCTGACGGCGGTGATCCAGAAGGCGCTGGAGGTGCGCGCCCTCCGCGACGAGAACATCAAGCTGAAAGAGGAGCTGGGCCACCGCTACGAGTTCGCCAACATCGTCGGCCGCAGCGGAGCGATGCAGGAGATTTTCGCCACCGTGACCCGCGTGGCTCCGACCCGCGCCACCGTGCTGCTGGCCGGGGAAAGCGGCGTCGGCAAGGATCTGATCGCACGCGCGATCCATTTCCACTCGCCGCGGCGCGACCGCCCGTTCGTCAAGATCAACTGCACCGCCATCCCCGAGAACTTGATGGAGAGCGAGCTGTTCGGTTACGAGAAGGGAGCGTTCACCGGCGCCGTCGCCTCCAAGCCGGGCAAGTTCGAGCAGGCCGACGGCGGGACGGCGTTCCTGGACGAGATCGGCGACGTGCCGGGCACGGTGCAGGTGAAGCTGCTCCGCATCTTGCAGGAGCGAGAACTCGAGCGGCTGGGCAGCAACAAGACGAGGCAGATCGACGTGCGGATCGTCGCCGCCACCAACCAGGACCTGCGCGCTGCGCTGGAGCAGGGGACGTTCCGCGAGGACCTGTACTACCGCCTGAACGTCGTGCCCATCAACATCCCGCCGTTGCGCGAGCGCAAGGAGGACATCGCCTTCCTGGCCGAGCATTTCGTGAAGAAGCTGGCCGCCGACTCCGGTTCGCAAGTGGAGGCGATCACCGACGCGGCGATCCGGAGGCTGCTCGAGTACCACTGGCCGGGGAATGTGCGGGAACTGGAGAACGTGATCGAGCGCAGCCTGGTGCTTTGCGGCGGCACGAGACTCGATGCCGCCGATATCAAGCTCGACACCGCGGCGCGCCCGCGGCCGGCGGCCTCGGGATTCGCCCTGCCCGAAGGGTTGACGCTGGACCAGTTCGAGCAGGCCCTCATCCGCGACGCGCTCCAGCGCGCCGAAGGCAACAAGAGCCAGGCGGCGCGGCTGCTGGGCTTGACGCGGAACGCGCTGCGTTACCGGCTGTCGCAAATGGGGATGGAGGGTGGGTAGCGCGGGCGCCGCAAACCAAGTTGTCAGAGCCGCCAGCCAAAGCTGACAGCGGGGAAGAATAACATCATGGGACCGGGGGCGATGAACTTCCACCCCACCTCCGGCCGGAGGAACATCCGCCGGCGAATGCCAACGGTGAAACCTGCACTCAGCGCCGGGCCATGGAACCGTTCCGTGAAATCCCGATCGACATAGACCGGCGGGTCGCCCGGCAGTCGGCCCGGGAACGTCCCCTGCCAATGGTATCTCTCAAAGCCCCATGCCAAACCGATCTGGACGAACGGCCGCAAGTCCTTCTGTTCGCCCTGGATGAGCCAGCCGGCGCCGATCAGGTGGAGCCGGCCCGGCCTGTCCCACGGGCTAGCAGGCGACCGCGTTTTGTGACCAGTGGCGGCGACATCCTCGAGCAGGCTGAGGCAGCCGGTCACAGCCTCACGATCTTCTCCGACGCCACTCCCTTCAGGGCGTTCCGCGTATCCACGATCAGGCTCGCTTTCTCGTGGATCGCCGGGTAGTCGAAGGCGGAATGGTCGGTGACGATCAGCACACAGTCGGCAGCCCCGGCGGCGGCTTCCGGCGGCTCCGAGCACAGCTTGATGGTGTCTTCGCTGAGACGGGGCACGTGGGGATCGGAGTACGTCACCCGGGCGCCGTGGCGCTGGAGCATGAGGATGATGTCCAGCGCGGGCGATTCGCGCACGTCGTCGATGTTTCTCTTGTAGGCGACGCCGAGAATGTGCACATGAGAGCCCCTGACGGGCTTGCCGCGGTCGTTCAGGGCGTTTTGCACTTTGGCGACCACGAATTCCGGCATGTGGCCGTTGATGTAACCCGCCAGGTCGATGAAGCGGGCCTCGATCCCCGCCTGCTTGGTCTTCCACGAAAGATAGAACGGGTCGATGGGGATGCAGTGCCCGCCCAGACCCGGGCCGGGATAAAACGGCATGAAGCCGAACGGCTTGGTGGCCGCCGCCTCGATCACCTCCCACACATTGATGCCCATCCGGTCGCACATCATGGCGATTTCGTTCACCAGGCCGATATTGATCATGCGAAAGGTGTTCTCGAGCAACTTCACCGTCTCCGCGACCTGCGTGGAGCTGACCGGCACCACGGTCTCAATCGCCTGGCTGTAGAACAGGGTCGCCACTTCGGTGCAGTCCCGCGTGGTACCTCCGACCACCTTCGGGATGTTTGCGGTCTGGTACCGCGGGTTGCCCGGATCGACCCGCTCGGGCGAGAAGCAGAGGAAGAACTCGTGACCAGGGCGGAGGTCGGAACGATCGAGCATCGGCCGGACCACTTCGTCCGTCGTGCCGGGATACGTCGTGGACTCCAGAATCACCAGCATGCCCGGGTGCATGTGCTTCGCGATTTCCTGACAGGCGGAGACGATGTAGCTCATGTCCGGATCTTTGGTTTTGCGCAGCGGCGTGGGCACGCAAATGTTCACGGTGTCGAAGCCGGCGACGGCGCCGAAGTCTGTGGTGGCACGCAGGCTTCCGGCCGTAACCAAGGGCGCGAGAATATCGCTTGCAACGTCCTGGACGTAGGAATCGCCGGCGTTCAATCGTTCGACTTTCGCCCGGCTGACGTCGATTCCTGTCACCGTGAAGCCGGCCTTGGCGAACTCGACCGCCAGCGGCAGACCGACGTAGCCCAGGCCGATGACGCCCACCTGGGCCATGCGGTTGCGGATCTTCTCCTCGAGTTGCTGCTTCCAGTTCATGCCTCTCAGCCTCCAAAGTAGAACACGCCGCCGGCGACGATCTCCGCCGGCCCGGTGAGGTAGACCTGATCATCCCATCGCAGATCCAGGGGACCGCCGGGAGTCTGCACCCGCACCGGGGAGTCGACCAAACCCCGCAGGGCCGCGGCCCAGGCCGCCCCGGTCGAGCCGGTGCCGGAACTCATCGTCTCACCAGCTCCGCGCTCGTAGAACCGGACGTCGAGGATGTGCCGCTCCACCACGCGCACGAAGGATACGTTCGTGCGCTCCGGGAACATCGGGTGCTTTTCGATCGCGGCGCCGAGCTTCCGCCAGTCGAAGTCAAAGTCGTCCACGAAGACGGCACACTGGGGATTTCCGGTGTTCAGGATCGTCACCTGGCGGGTCCGGCCAGACACATCGAGCGGAAATCGCACCTGGGCCGGATCCCACTCCGGCCGGCCCATCGCCATCTCGAAGAGGAATCGCAGGCCGTTGCGCTCAATCAGGCGCAGATCCCGGTCGCCGGCCGCCGTGCGTAGCCGGACGATCCCGGCGTCGAGCCCGGCGTCGATCAGGAAAGCCGCCGCGCACCGCGTGCCGTTGCCGGATAGTTCCGCCTTGCTTCCGTCAGAGTTGTACAGACGGATTTCACCGTGGTAATCCGCACCTCTGTGGGGCGCCGCGACCAGCATCCAGCCGTCGGCGCCGACGCTGGTGTTCCGGCTGCAAATGGCCCGCGCGATTTCCGGAAGGTTCTCGATAGGCGCCTCGTTCGCCCAAGTAAGAACGAAATCATTCTTGGCGCCGTGCGCCTTGGTGAAGGGGATGCGCATGGAGATGAACTATGGTACCGGGAAAATGGGGATTGCGTAGCCTGTCACCGGTTTTCGGCGGTAGATTTCGATGACCGGGCCACCTTTCTTTGCGATGGTTCTCACGCAATCATACCGCGGCCCGGTTTTCCGCAGCTTCACCATCGCATCCGACACCTTGTCGCCGGAGATGGCGATCGCCCACTCTTCCCACAAGAGGAGATCGGGGCGCAGTATGGCAGCATCCCAATGCGGAACGTTGCCCGTGTGCAGGCTCTCGCGCAGCGGGATGCCCGCCTGCTGGAGGATGCCGGCGAGATCGCCGAACGACAGGAAGATGCCTGCACCGCGCCGATAGTTGACCCGCAGGAATTCCGCCGCCTCCTTCGTCCAGGCCCGCCGGGCCTCGGAGTTCACTTGGGATTCCTTCCAGCAGATCCAGGATTCGGGCCGGGGAGCGATCGCCCAAGGCGCGAGGGCGCCGGCGATAATCGCGCCCGCCGCAAGCGCCCGGAAGCGCCGGGGCGCTAACATCACCAGGGCTCCAGCGCCGAGCGCCAGTAAGGGCAGCGCCGCCAGCCCGTAGCGAGTGTTGTAGTACGTGTTGGGCCAAAGCTGCGGGACGTAGATCGGCGTGCCCCCTGAATGCAGGCTCGCCACATAGAACGCCGCCGGAAGCGCCAGCAGCGCCAAGGGCCAGACCACTCGTTTGATGATGCCCGCCGCCACACCGGCGAGCCCGAGCCACACCAGCGGCCAGCCGGCACACAACCGGGCCGCGTTGTGGAAGTGCAGCCAGGCCTTGCCCCAGTCATGGTCGCCCGGGTAGCGCGCCATGCCTTCGGCGAGCGATCGCTCATAGATCGCCTTAGCGGAGAACGGTCCCCGGTAGAACTCCAGCGCGTCCCCCCACCAGCACCAGTTGTGGAACAGCCAGTAGAGCGGCCCGAGCGAGGCGATCGTGCAAAACAGCAGCGCAAGCAGCCAGCGGCGCCGATTGGCGCGCACCAGAAAGAAGGCTGCCGCGAACGGGAGCAGGAACCAGCCCTCGTAGCGCGTCAGCGTGCCGGCGAGCGCGGCCACGGCGGCGCCAACCACGCACCAGGCCGATTGCGTCTGCTCGAACCGCACGGTGAAGTACAGCAGCGCCGCCAGGCACGCCAGAAACACCGGCTCCGTCATCGGCGCGGATTGCAGATAGAGCAGGTTCGGATTCAGGGCCATCACGGCCAGCGCGGCGACCGCCGCCGCCCGGCCGGCCAGCGCGCGCCGGACTGCCGCGTAGAAGAAACACCCCGCGATGACGCAGCACGCGGCGGACGGCACGACACCCGCGAGTCCGCTTTGCCACCACTCGTCGTTTCCCACGAACGGCAGCATCAGCGCGTGAGGCAGCGGGAGCCACACAGTGCCGATCTGGTAGTAACCGGGAGTGCGCGAATCGAACACGCGCCGCGCAATGTTCAGGTGGGCCTGCGCGTCGCCGTAGTACAGCACATATCCGCGGCCCAGGAACCAGGCCGCGGAAGCCGTGCTGAGCGCCGCCAGCAGCGGCAGCACGAACGCGAGATCAAAACCCGGTGAAGGCTTGGAACTCCCGGAACCGGCCATCGATCTCCGCCCGCGTCAGGGTGCGAAAGCGGTCCACGCCAAAACGCTCACAGCAGAAACTGCCCATCACCGAACCGTAGACCACGGCGGCGCGCAGGTCCCGGGGATTCACGTCCCCCTGCGCCGGGTTGAACCCGCGTTCCGCCAGGCAGCCGATGAAGCCGCCGGCGAACGCGTCCCCCGCGCCGGTCGGATCGAACACCTGGTCGAGCAGATACCCGGGGACGCTGAAATGCCGTTCGTCGTGAAAGAGCACGGCGCCGAATTCCCCTCGCTTGATCACCAGGAAGCGCGGGCCCATTTCCATGATCTCCCGCGCGGCCTTTCGCAGCGTCCGCTCTCCGGAAAGCTGCCGGGCCTCGCCGTCGTTGATTAACAGAAAATCCAAATGTCTCAGCGTCTCCAACAATTCGGAGCGGTGGTCGCTGATCCAGTAGTTCATGGTGTCGCCGCCGGCCAGGCGCAAACCGTTCATTTGTTCCTGCACGGTGCGCTGGAGTGCGGGCTGGATGTTGCCGAGCATCAGGTACGGCTGTGTCTTGTAGTGCTCCGGCAGCTTTGGAGCAAAGTCCGCGAAAACGTTGAGATCCGTGCGGAGCGTCGTCCGGTCGTTCATGTCCTCGGAGTAGACGCCGGCCCAGAAAAAGGTCTTGCCGGAGACCCGTTCCAGGCCCGCGAGGTCGATCCCGCGGCTTTCGAGCAGCGCGACGTCTGCGGGATCGAAATCATCCCCCACGACGGCGACAATCTTCACTTGGGCGAAATAGGCGGCGGCCAGGGAGATGTACGTGCACGCCCCGCCCAGCATGCGATCGGCGCGGCCATGCGGCGTTTCCACGCCGTCATAGGCCACCGAACCGACGACAACAATCGACATAAGCTACCAGTGTAGCGGTTGTTCGGTTGAGTGGTTATTCGGTTGGTCGGTTATTCGGTTGGTTGATGGGAGATTGTTAGGCTGGGTCAGGCGCCGGGCGGGGACTGCTTTGGCGGGCTGGCCGGAAGGCCGATCGACTGCGGCCCTTCGCGCAGCGCCCGCCGGATCTTGTCCAGCCGGGCGAACTCGTTCCGCATCCGTTCGGCGTCCTGGTCCCGGCCGGCGGCGGCGTAGGCGCGCGCCAACTGGTAACAGGTCTCGGGGCTGTCGGGGGCAAGCCGGAACGCGATCTCCAGTTCGGCGACGGCCCGGTCGGCTTCGCCCAGACCGAGCAAGACCTGGCCCAGCGCGTAGCGCCCGACAAACGAATCGGGCGCGAGCTTCACCGCCTCCTCGGCCAGCGGCAGTCCCGCTTCGAACTCGGCCCGCTTGATGTACTCGAAGGCCATCTGCATCCGCGCCAGCGCGTGGGACGGTGACACCGTCAGCTCGCGCTTGAATGCCTCCAGACCTTCGTCCGGGTTGTCCTTCATCAGCAGCACGCCGTTGGTGTAATTGACGCTCGGCTGGTCGCCGTAACGGGAAACCAGCTCGTCGGCCTGTTGCCGTGACTTTTCCCACTGCCGGGACGCGGCATAGAAGTGAGCGCGCCCGGCCAGCAGCACCATTTCGCGCTTGTCCGGGGGAAGCTCCTGCGGCAGGAACGGCAGCGCGAGGGCGCTGAGCCCCATGGCCTCGACCAGTGCCGGCTTTTCCCCTTCCTGGCGCGCCAGGCCATACAGAAGCTGGAGAGCGGACTCCGATTCTCCGAAGCGGTTTTGCAGCAGCCCCACGTGGTACCGGGCAACCAGCGAGAGCTGGCTGCCCTGCGGCAGGCCGAGTGTGCGCCCGCGTTGCAGGTTCTCGAGTGCGCGCTCGTACTCCCGAAGCTGGTGCTGGCAGAGTCCCAGCATGGCCCAGCCCACCCCGCCCTTCGGCTTGAGTGTGGTCAGGCGGGAGAATACGTCGCGGGCCTCGAAGTAGCGATCGGCCGTGTAGTAAAGCGAGCCCAAGTACCACAAACCCTCCGCCCAGGAAGGCTTGAGCTTCAGCGCCCGGTTGTAAAGGTCGATGGCTTCCTCGATCCGGTCGGCGACGCGCGCCGCGTCGGCGGCTTTGGACAACTCCTCGAACGTGGCCGGCTTCCGGGCGGCGGCTGGCTTGGCGGGGGCCCGCTTGCCGGTCGCCGGCTGGGCCGGTGCCGGCTTGGCCGGCGGCGGCTTGGGGGGCTCTCCCTGGGCCACCTCGGCGCTCTGCCCCTTGCTCAGTCCTCGCCCGAGAGCGACGTTCGCCGCCTGCTTCTTCTCGTTCAGCTTCGCGATGATCTCCCGTTCCCGGTCGCCATCCTCCTTACGCCCAAGCTGGTAGTAGACGGAAGCGAGATTCACCCGGCCTTCAATGAAATCCGGCGCCTCCTTTACCACCTCCTCCAGGATCTTCAGGGCCTCGGGCAGCCGGTCGGTCTGGCTGTACACATTGCCGATCTGGTAGCGCACGGCGGGAGCGCCCGGGCGGATCTTGAGCGCTCGTTCGAAGGATTCCAGCGCCTTGTCGAACTCCTGCTCCTGCTTGAGCAACACCCCTACATACAAGTTCGAGTCGAAATCGGTGGGATTGATTTCCAATTCGCGGCGGAAGGCCTCCAGCGCCTTGGACGTGTCTCCCACCGCCATCAGCGCCTTGCCGCGCAGTGCGTTCGCCGACGGCAGCTTGGGGTTGAGCTGGATCGCCCGGTCGAACTCCTCGAGCGCCTTCTGATTCTCGAAGTCCAGCATCCGGAGACTGCCCAACATCAAGTGGGCTTCCGGAGAGTCCCCGTCGCGAAGGATTCTGTCGATCAGCACCTGCCCCTTCTCCACCTGCTTGTCCCGAATGAGCGCGGTGCCCAACAGGTATAGCAGGGCGCGGTCGTCGTGTCCGGCGACGGCGAAGGGTTCCAGCAGTTCGATGGCCTTCTTGTTCTCGCCCATGCGGAGGTGGCAGTCGGCCAGCAGCAGGGCGGCGGGCTTGTTTCCGGAATCCGCGGCCAGGACGCCGCCGAACTCACTCGCCGCCTCCGGGATCTTCGAGGACCGGTAGTAGGCGAGCCCGAGATTGTAGCGGACGCCGGCGTTGTCCGGATCTTGCTCGAGCGCTCGCTGGTATTCCTGGATGGCGCGCCCGAAATCACCCAGACGGGACCACGCTGCGCCCAGGTTCGACCTCGCCTCGACGTGATCCGGATAGGCGGCCAGGAACTCCTCGTACGCGCGGATCGCGCCCTGGTAGTCGCCCGATTGGTGCAGTTGAACCGCGCGCGCGAAGCTCTCGCCGGCCGGCGGCTCTTGTCCCGCCGCGGCGACGGCGAGTGCCGCCAATCGGAGAACCGCGGAAAATCGGGTAATGTTCTCCATTGGCTGAAGCTTCATTGTGCCACTGGTGGGCGGATCGGACAATGGCACGCGCGGGAGAAACGCGCTGGCGAGGATCGACGCCACCTCGGCAAGGCGGTTTCCACGTCACGCGACATCACATGCGGACACTAGTTCGTGTGTATTACCCTAGTAGAAAGCGATGATCCGCAGCTGCAATGCACAATTGGTGAGACTGGCGACCTTTGCAGCCCTCTTTTCGGCGGCTACCTTCCTCCGCAGCCAGGGTCCGCCTTTGTTCGAGGAGATGCCGTCCGCGGCCACCGGAATCACCTGGGTCCACGAAAGCGCGATCTCGGAGGATCACTACCTGCCGGAGTCCATGCCCCCCGGCGCCGCCTTCTTCGACTACGACAACGACGGTTGGATGGACATCTTCCTGGTCAACACCGGGCCGTGCGACTACTACCAGCCAAAGACTCCGTTGAAGAACGCGCTGTACAAGAACAACGGCAACGGCACTTTCACGGACGTGGCCGAGAAGGCCGGCGTGGCGGAAACCAGGAGCTTCGGGATGGGAGCCATCGTCGGAGACTACGACAATGACGGCGACCAGGACCTGATCGTCACCGGCTACGGCGGGTTCAACTTCTACCAGAACAACGGAAACGGTACGTTTACCGACATCACTGCCAGGTCGGGACTCAAGCAGATCCCGTGGACCACCAGCGGCGTCTTCTACGACTACAACAACGACAGCTTGCCGGACCTGCACCTGCTGGCCTTCTGCGAATACACCAAGGAGGTTTCCTGCGGCGGCAACAAGCTGGGCAAGAAGTTCTACTGCGTGCCGCGCATTTTCAACCCGGCGCACAGCTACGTGTACCGCAACAACGGAAACGGCACGTTCACCGACGTCACCAAGGGAACGGCGATCGAGAAGGCTCTCGGCAAAGGCATGAGCGCGGTCGCCACCGACATCAACAACGACGGCCGCCTGGACCTGTTCGTCACCAACGACACGGTGCAGAACTTCCTGTTTGTGAATCGCGCCGACGAGCAGTGGGACGAGATCGGCCTGTCGTCCCTGGTGGGCTATAGCGCCAACGGCCAGCCCCGCTCCGGGATGGGGATCGAGGCCGCCGATTTCGACCACGACGGCTGGGAGGATCTGTACGTCGCCAATATCGACCAGGAGATGTTCTCGCTGTACAAGAACCGGGGCAAAGAGGTCTTCTCGGACGTCGCCGCGCAACACGGAATCGCCCAGGCGACGCGCAAGCTCAGCGGCTGGGGCGTCAAGCTCTTCGACTACGACATCGACGGAGACGTGGACCTGTTCCAGGCGTGCGGCCACCCGGACGACATGGTCGAATCGTATTCGATGAGCGTGAAGTGGAAGGAGCCCCCGCTGCTGTTTCACAACGAGAACGGCAAGTTGCGCAACGTCAGCGCCGAAGCCGGCCCGGTCTTTCAGAAGCAACTGACGGCGCGCGGCATGGCGGTTGGCGACTACAACAACGACGGGCGGATCGACGTCGTCATCGGCAACCTGGGCGATGCGCCGCTTCTCCTGAAGAACAATGCCGGCCAGGGCAGCCACTGGGTCGGATTGCTCCTGGAAGGTGTGAAATGCAACCGCGACGCGATCGGCGCGCGAATCACATGGTCGGCCGGTGGCGTCACCCGGACCAGACAGAAGAACCGTGGCGGGAGCTACCTGTCCTCGCACGATCCGCGCGACGTGCTCGGTCTGGGACCGGCGGACAAGCTGGATTGGGTGGAAATCAAGTGGCCGCTGCCAAGCGGGCGCGTCGAGCGGTTCACCGATCTCCCCCTCGGCAAGTACACCAGGCTCGTCGAGGGAACCGGCAAGGCCGGCGGCTAGCCTTCAGTCCCGCCACCTCTTCTCATTCCGATGTAACTTTGTCACCCCTGCCCAGCCTCCTTCACGCATGGAACTGGTTGATAGAGAACAACTTGCCGTCTGGCGAGCGGATTGCTCACGGGAAGGGCGTGACAATTCGAACCAAGGCTCGAGGGAGTGAGGTTGCCCCGCCAACGACCCCAAACATTGTCACGTTGCTCTTCGCAGATCCCTTGTAACTGTCTGTTCCCGCTAAGAACCCACACAACCCCTCCCCCGAGCCAAGCGAAGAGGTGGCTGGCCCGTGCGCGCCTCCGACTTCCCCCACCGCGATGGCAAGAAATTGTCAGACCGCCCGGAACCGGCCGTCCGAAAGCAGCCGGTACCGCCGCCCGCGCCAAACCACTGTTCGCCCAAAGAACCCGGCGATCCAAACGGCGAAGCTGACAAGGTCTTGTGCCGGAACGAGCCACCACCGGCGGCGCACAAGCGGATCCTTCAGCACGTGCTGCGACGTTGCCCAGGCGGCCGACGCGCGAAACACCCCCGCCGCCACCACAACCGGCCAAAGCTCCGGCCGGACCATCCACGCGAGCAGAGCCGGCGGCAGTGGGTTGGTGAACAGCAGCCCGGCATATCCCGCCCGACGAGACCTCCTCGTGCTGCGCGCCCAGCGAAGCTGGTGCTTCAGGCTCCGCCATAGGCCCGGCGCGCCAATTCGGTGCTCCACCACGAATGAGGAAAGGCGCGTCTTCCAACCCGCCGCCGCCACTCGCTGCCCGAGCAAAAAATCCTCGGCGAGGTAGTCCCGGAACGCCAGGAACCCACCGATCTGTTCCAGCGCCTCTCGGCGGACGGCCAGCGCCGGGCCGAGCGCAAACTTCACGCCATCCAGCATCGCCGCCGCCAGCACTCCACCGAGGAAGTCGGTGTTGAGCCCGACCGCCTCCAGCGAGCACCAGTTGTAGCGGCCCGGCTCGGCGCGATAGGGGCATGTCACTAGGCCGGCGCGCTCGTCCTCCATCTCGGCGGCCACCGTCCGCAGCATGCCGCGCCCGGCCCGCACGTCGCTGTCGCCAGTCACGAGAATCGTATGCTTCGCCTCCTCCACCATCCGGTGCAGGCTCCACACCTTCCGGTTGGGGATCGGCGGCTCGCCGGTCACAACCAGCTTGGAGGGAACACCGGGATAACGCTCGCGCAACCGCTCGACGGTACTCACCGCGGCGTCCCCGGGATCGTGGACGGAGAAAATCAGTTCGAAGGCTGGGTAGTCCTGCTCAAAGAAACTGGCGAGGTTCTGCTCGAGTTCGTCGTCCCACCCGCAGAGCGGCTTCAGGACGCTGATGGGAGGCGTTGCGTTCCCAACGGGCGGTTTCACCGCCGCGTGTCTCCACGACGCGATGACCACCAGCACACAGTACACCCACGAGCCCGCGACGACCGCCAGCAGCGCCAGGACGACGAGAAGCATCAACACCTACCCCGATTGGCCGGCCAACAAGAAGTGAAGACCGCCGAAGGCGCACCTCCATTTTTGCCTTTTGATTTTTGCCTTCCGCAGGCCAACGGCCTGCGGCGGCCGGTTCACAAACACCGACTTCCCACCGCTTTCCTTGACCAGGTGCAGGCTGGATTCGCCGAGCAGCTTGCGCACGCGCTCCAGGCGCGGTCCAGGCGCCAGCAGGGCCACTTTCTCCCGCCCGCGCCAGTGCCGCAGCAACTCCTCGTCCCGAATGAAGACCGGCGGGGCTCCAGGCGCATAGGAGCCGTACTCCAGATTGTTGATTCTGCCCTCCCAGATCAGCGCCGTCCGGTTCGTGTAAAAGAAGACGGAGGAGAACGTGTAGTACGGATCGCCGGCGATGAGGCGGTCGCAACCCTCGCGCTTGATGGCTTCCGCCAGCGGCCTCGAGGACAGGTACGGGTCGAACACCGTCATGGCCAGGCGGGCCGCGTGCGCCAGCACCACCATCATCGCCGAAAGGACCAGGACCGCCCGCGCCGGCGTTCGCGCCAGCCAGGAGGTCGCCCCGATCAGAAAGGCAATGCAGGCCAGCGCGAGCGGCGCCCGCAGGTAGGCGAAAGAGGCCGGCGACAGGTCGCCCATGTGGCCCAACGACAGGGTGTAGGCTTCCGGGTTGTGCTTGAGCGCGGCGGAGATGTCGCCGGGAGTCTCCATCCCGCGGACGTAGAACAGGATGGAAACCGCCGCCAGGAACGCCAGCACGCAAGTCAGGGCGGCGGACTTTGGGCCCCAGCGCGACCAGCGCCCCGCGCCGGCGACAGCCGCCCCTATCAGCAGCGCGAAAGCAGGGTAAGCCGGCAGTGAATAGTACTCCTGCGTGGTTGAGAAGCTGAAGAACAGAAGCAGAAAGCCGGCCCAGCAAACGGCGAGCAGCCGCGTTCGGCCGGCGCGATCTACCGCCTGGAAGCCGAGCCTGGAGGCGGCCGGGATCCAGCCGGACCATGGAAAGAGCCACACCAGGTGCGACAGCCAGAACCACAGCCGGGGAACCGTGTTGTAATCCCGCGGGTGGCGCAGGCCGAGATATCGGAGCAAGTGCTCGTTGATGAAGTAGCGCCAGAAGAAACCGCGATACACGCCCGGCTCGCTCGTAAGGCTGAAATCGAAGTAAGGCGGGTTGCGCAGCGTGGCCAGAACATACCACGGCGAGGCGATCGCCAGCGCAATTGCAAGGGTGGAGAACGGCCGCAGGCGACGCCAGGTGTCGCGCGCGAAGAATCCCCGCGTGAGAAGCAAGTACGAAATCGCCGCGCCCGCGGGGAGGATTGCCGCGATCAACCCTTTGAGAAGCAGCCCGGCGCCGATGGCGGCCCCGAGTGCCGCGGACCAGAACCGCGGGTGGGCCTCGTCAGGCTCCAGGCAGCGCAGGAACGACCACATGGCGAGCGCCGTCGTCAGCGTCAGCGTCGCGTCCGGGATCAGCACGCGGGTGAACAGAAACAGCCCGACGCAGGTGGCCAAACACAGCCCTGCGCACGTTCCGGCCCACGCGGAAAACGCCCAGGCCCCGAAGCGCGCCGTCTGCCAGCAGAGCAGAATCGCCGCGAGCGCGAACGGAATGCGGGCGGCCCAGTCGTGGACGCCGAACACCGCATACGAGATGGCGATCATCCAGAGCGTCGCCGGCGCTTTATCGAGATACACAACCCCATTGAGCCGCGCGGTGACCCAGTCGCCGGATTCGAGCATCGTCCGCGCCGCCTGCGCGTGCACCGAATCCACGTCGTCCATGAGCGACGGCGGGCTCAGGATCGTGCCCAGGAAGATGGCGGCGGCGACGAGACCGACCAGGGAGGTGCGCATCAAGCCGCGGAGCGCTCCGCGCCCCGCTCCGCGGCGCCGCCGAGCAGTCCTCCGACCGTTTCAAAATCGAATCCCCGCGACCGCAACAGCGGGATCAATTCCGAGACCGCTTCCAGCGTGGCGCGAATGTCGGGATTCCTCTCCAGCCGGCGGCCGTCGTGGAGACACACGATGGCGCCGTTCTCCACCCGGCGCGCAATGCGATCGACGATCTTTGCAGCAGGCAGCCTCCAGTCGTCGCCGATCACGGTCCACTGGACGCCCACGAGGCCGAGTTCGCGGAACGCCCGGCGCAGTCCGAACCAGCGCAGTCCGAAGGGCGGGCGAAACCAGCGCGGCCCGGCGCCGGTCACCTCGAGGATCGCTTGTTGCCCGCGGCGAACATCATCCCCGACGCAGGCCGGCGATTTCAGCGGGTAATAGGGGTGGCCGAAACCGTGGTTGCCGATCTCGTGCCCGGCGTCGCAAATCCGGCGCGCGATGTCCGGCAGTTGCCGCGCATTGTGGCCGCACAGAAAGAACGTGGCCCGGACATCGTGCGAAGCGAGCAGATCGAGAAGCTGTGGCGTGGACTCGCTCGGGCCGTCGTCGAAGGTGAGCGCGACCGCCCGGCGCCCGGACGGTCCGCGCCACACCGAAGGCGCCAGCAGCCTCGCCGGCCGCGCGCGGACCGCATACCCTATCACCGCGACGGCCGCGGCAACCGCGGCGGCGAGCCAATACATCATCAGTTGGATTCTAACTCCCTGGTGGGTGCGGCAGGCGCTTTCGCCTGCCTTCCGCGGAGCAACGCTCCGCGCCGCCTGCCTGTATAGTAGTTCGGAGGTGACATGACGTGACCGAACAAAGCTACGCCAACCACAGGCGCTACGTTCCGATGTTCCACATCGTGCTCTTCGGGATCATCGTGCTGACGCTCGTCGGCTCGCTGGTGAATCTCTACAAGTCCCTCGGCGATCATCAGCGGCTGTACAGCGCCTCGCTGATCGTCGTGCTCGACGTCTGCCTGCTGATGCTCTTCTTCTTCTGCCGGATCTTCGCGCTCAAAGCCCAGGATCGCGCGATTCGCGCCGAGGAGAATCTCCGCCACTTCGTGCTGGCCGGAAGACTGCTCGACCCGCGCCTCAGCGTCCGCCAGATCATCGGCCTCCGCTTCGCCTCCGACGCCGAGTTCGTCGAGCTGGCTCGCCGCGCCGCGGAGGAGAACCTGTCGGAAGACGCCATCAAGCGCGCCGTCAAATCGTGGCGCCCGGACACCTACAGGGTCTGATCCTCAGCCCTCGACAACCGCCTTCAGACGCTCCAGCGCCTCCGCCCAGTACGCCTTTATCCGCGCGGCGTCCCTGGCGTTTCGCAGCTTGCCGTGCTGCACCGCCACCTGGCTCTTGCCGCCGCCTTTCGCATCGAAGTACACGTTGAGTGAGGTCCCGTCCGCCCACGTGATCCGCATCGACTTGCCCGACGTGGCCTTGCGGACGGTCATCGCCGCTCCGTCCGGAAGCCACTTCCGCAAGAGCTTCGGGTTCTCCCAGGCCTCGTACAGAAGGCCCACCGCGGCGCCGACCGTCTTCGAACCGCTGATCTCGTAACCCGACGGCTTCTGGTGCTTGTCCCTCAGTCCTCGCGCCTGCTCGTAGGCGACCGTCACCATCTGGTCCCACCAGCCGCCGAGCCGGTGTTCGCTCTCCAGGAAGGCCGCGATCTCACGATGCGGCATCTTCCGGGCGCCGGCCTCGTCCAGCACGGCGAACCACTCGGACCAACTCCTGCCGGTCTTCGCCTTGACGGCTTCGTCGCCGATGGCGGGTGCGGTTCTTGTTTTCGGTGGCAAGAATCAGTCCTTCCCGCCGGTCCCCCTCGGGTAGATCACCTCGTAGCCCTTTGCCTTCCAGTCGTTCATCGCGCACAGGACGATCTGCTTGTAGCCGTGCTTCTCGAGAATGCCCGCGGCCGTGGCCGCGCGATGAGCGCGGTTGCACGTGGTCACGATCAGGCGGCCCTTGGGCACTTCCGAGAGGCGGCCTTCCAGCTGGCTCAGCGGGATATTGACATACCCCGGCAGCGTCCCCAGCCTCTCGAGTTCATCCGGCTCGCGCACGTCGAGAAAGAAGAACCGCTCCTTCTTCTCGATCATCGCCCTAAGCTCCTCCGGCACGAGTTTCCGGGCCGGCTCCGCCTGCGCGTGGATCCACCCGGCAACGAACAAGAAAGGCAACACCAATACGATCCGACGAGACATTTTCCCAGTATAAAGGTGCGTTGCCTGCCAGTACAGGCGCGTTCGCGGGGCGCCGCCTCGGCTACCGCTTCAGCGGCTCCTCCACCCACGGCGGCGTGGCTTCGATCAGCCGTCCCAGTTCCGGCTCCACCTCCTCCATCTTCTGCTTCATCTTCCAGGCGATCTCGCGGTAGCTAAAGTGTCCCTTGACGCCGCTGCGCAACCGCGCGATGTACTCCGCCTCCGCGAAGTCCATGCGGAACAGGAACCGCGAGCGCGCGCCGAACGGGATCAGGTAATGGGCGCCGGGCTCCGGCAGGGAATGCATGGTCTCAAGCGCATCCCGCATCGCCCCCGCGTACAATTCCTCCAGCCCCGCGTCCTGAACCGGTTGCGGAGTCGCGAATCCGAGGCGCCCCGCGTACGCCTGCCGCAACTGCTGGCAGCGCCGGTGGCGGTGCAGGTCGCGGTACGCCCCGATGTCCATGACGATGTCGTAGACGTACGGCCCGCCGCGAAATCCGCCGGCAAGTTCGTTGCGGCGGGTCCGTGACCGCAGCGCGGCGTCGATGACTTCATTCCGCCGCGCGGCGCTCCAGCCGAGAGCGATCTCGTACAGCTCGCGAAACGGCCGGTCGGTCACCGGGTAGAGCAGCGTCGCCACGATGTCCGCCACGCTGTCCGCGGGACGCAGAAGATCCACATCGTCCACAGCAAGGCCCGCCGGCGGCGGCAGGTTCTGCTCCGCCCAACGCTTCACGTCCGCGCGCGACTCCGCGAGGTGGCGGTCGGCATCCACGTGACGCGCCAGCGTCGGCGCCACCGGCCCGTGCGCCGCGTTGTCCTCCCACGCGCAGCCCGGCGCGGCTGCACAAGCCGCGGCGATTTCATCGGCGACGCTCCGCATCTCCCCGTAGTCGGATGCCTTCAGCCGCCGCACCTGTTTCTCCAGCGTGCGAATGCTCGTCACCTGCCCGACGTTGGTCGGCACGCCGAAGAACAGCAAATAGCGCGCCACGTCGAACGCCCGCGCCGCTAGGTTGCGCTGGTACGCCTCCGGCTTCATCTCCGCCGGGCGCGGCAGCCGCTCGGTCAGATACGCCGCCACCGCCGCATGAACCCGCGCATAAGCGGCCAGAAGCTTCTCGCCTGCGGCCCGGTACTTCTCCGCTTCCTCCGCGCTGAACTCCGGCGGGACGACGAAACCGCCGCGCGAGAAATCCTGGTAGCGGGACGACTTCGCCTGCCCGTCCCAGAGCGGCTCGTCCTCAATCTCCGTCGCCGCCAGCTCGGAGATCCCTTCGAAGCACATCACCACGTGCCCGAGATCGGCGATCGAGGCGTGACCGTACTGAAAGTAGTAGTGCTCCAGGAACTTCTGCGAGTCGTGTGTGCGCACCCAATCGAGCGACTGGCGGATGGAGTCCGGCGACCGGCTGTAGCGCGCCAGCGCGAACGCGCACTTCTCCGGCGGCATCGGAGCGACGCAGATTACGCGCGGCGGCCGGTCGGCTGTCATGACTCACGCTATCATAGCGGATTCATGAAAATTCGAATCCGCCGGCTCGATCCCGGCGCGTTCCTTCCCGAGTACGCTCATGGCCCCGACGAGGACGCCGGCATGGATCTCCGTGCGTTCGAGGACGCCGTCCTCGAGCCGGGTGTGCCGCAAACGGTGCCGACGGGCCTCGTGATCGAGGTGCCGCCCGGCTTCGAAGCGCAAGTTCGCCCGCGCAGCGGGCTCGCCTTGAAGCACGCCATCACCCTGCCCAACAGCCCCGGCACGATCGACCCCGGCTACCGCGGCGAAATCAAGGTCATCCTCCTCAACCTCGGCCGCGAGCCTTACCACGTCCATCGCGGCGACCGCATCGCACAGCTCGTGCTCGCCCGCTGCGAGCGCGTCGAATGGGACGAAGGAGAGGTGAACAACACCCGCCGCGGCGCCGGCGGCTTCGGCTCCAGCGGGCGCTGATCACCGCCCAACCGTCCAACCGTCTATCATTGTTCCGATGAAACCCCTGACCCTGGCAGCGGCCCTGCTGGCTTGCTCTTCTTTGACCTTGGCGCAGTCCTTCCCGGCGAGGCTTGAAAAATCCGCCTATCGTGGCTGGCAAGCGTACCGGCTGTCCAACGGCCTCGTGACGTTGATCGTAACCCCCGACATCGGCGGTCGAGTGATTCAGCTTCAGCTTGGCGACCAGGAACTGCTGTTCGTCAACCCGGACCTCGCCGGCAAAGTGCTGCCCGAGGAGCGGAACAACCCCAAGGCGGGTTGGGCGAATTACGGCGGAGATAAGGTCTGGCCCGCGCCGCAAGGCTGGGCCGGCGACGACCAGTGGCCTGGGCCGCCGCACTACACCCTCGACGGAAGCCGCTACGCCCCCGAGGTGGTCTCGAACAACTCGGGCGAAGTGTCCCTCCGAGTGACCAGCCCGCGCGACCCGAGAACCGGCATCCGGTTCTCGCGCACCTTCCACGTCTACGCCGGCACGACGCGCGTCCGCGTGGATCAGACCATGCGAAACATCAGCAAGCGCCGCGTGCGCTGGGGCATCTGGCACGTCATGCAGCACAACGCCGCCGACACGACGGATGCTTCCAAGCCGAATCCCGACCTGTACGCCTACGCGCCGGCGAATCCCGCCAGCCGCCATCCCGGCGGCTTCAAGGTGATGTTCGGCGATCCGCGCCATCCCAGTTACCAGCGCGCGGGCGACCCTCCGATGCTGACGATCCGCTACCTGTACCAGGTTGGCAAGCTCGGCGCGGATTCGAACGCCGGCTGGCTGGCCGTCGTCAACGGCCAGACCAACACGGCGCTCGTCGAGGAATTCCGCTACTTCCCGGACCAGGAGTATCCCGACGGCGCTTCCATTGAATTCTGGAACAACGGCCCCGGTACCGTTTCGGGCACAACCTTGCCGGACGACCCCGCCCAGACCCCGTACTTTTTCGAGTCCGAGGTCTTGAGCCCGTTCGCGCAACTCGACCCGGGCGAGGAGTACACCTTCCCGGTCTACTGGATGCCGGTCCGCGCCCCGAATCCGATCCGCGCCGCCTCCTGGGCGGGCGTGACCAGCGAGCCGCTCTCTGTCCTGAGCGACGGACAGCGCGCGGTTCTGCGCGGCGTCTTCGGCGTCTTTCTCCCCGCAGCCGCCGAGGCCGTCTTCTATGACCGGACAGGCGCGGAGCTCAACCGCGAGGCGCTGGGGGCCGCCGATCCGCGCGAGGTGTTCCGCCTCGACAAAGCCGTTCCGATGCCGCCCGAGGCTTTTCGCGTCAGCGTGGTCCTGCGCGATTTCCGCGGCGAGAACCTGGGCGCACTCGCCGGCGCGCTCGTCCCCTAACGAACGCCGCCGGACGCCTGCTCCCGAACGAATGTCCTCACGCGATCGTGAAGCTGGTCGCGAACCAGCCGAAACGCGGCCAGGCACTCCTCTTCGGAGCCTCGGACGGCGGCGGGATCTTCCAGGCTCCAGTGGATTCGCTTGGCGCCGCCGGGAAACACCGGGCAGTTGTCCCGGGCGTGATCGCACACCGTCACGACGTAGTCGAACGTCTGCCCAGCAAACTCGCCGACCGATTTCGAGCGGTGTCCGGAGATGTCGATGCCGATCTCGCGCATCACCGCAATGGCTTCCGGCCGAACATGGCCAGGTTTGGTGCCGGCGCTGAATACCTCAAAGACGTCGCCGCCCTCGTATCGGAACAAACCCTCCCCGATTTGACTGCGGGCGGAATTGCCGGTGCAGAGCACGAGTATTCGTTGCTTCCTCATTCGCTGCCTTCGATTCAGTCCGCCCAGTCACGCGTGCGCCGGAGTACAGGGCGTCTTCGACATCGAGATCGGGTTCTCGGAGCGCGCCTGTTCGAGCGCCTCCAGGCACGTCACGCATAGGAGCAGCCTCGCCTTTTTCGGGAAGGCAATCCTCTTCGCGATCGGATAGCTCGTCGTCACCGGATCGGCAACCACGCGAGCGTGATCTGAGCAGAGCGCAGCCGAGCAGTGATGACAAAGGCCGAGTGCTTCCCGGCTCTTGCCTTCTCTGGAGCATTCGTAACAGTGCATCGCCGCCTCCTATCAGGCCTGGGCCTGGGGAACAATTCCTGTCTGGGGGAACCAGTGCCGGGTGCGGTTGCAGAACGAGCATACCGACAGCATTACCGGCACCTCAATCAAGACGCCTACCACCGTGGCCAGCGCCGCGCCAGACCCCGCGCCGAACAAGGCGATCGCAGTCGCGACCGCAAGCTCGAAAAAGTTGCTCGCCCCGATCAGGGCGCCCGGCGCAGCGACGGCATGACGAACCTTGAGCAACCGCATCAATCCGTAAGCAAGTGACGAATTGAAATAGACCTGGATGAGGATTGGGATCGCGACCAATACCACGTGCAGCGGTTTCCCCAGGATGTTGTCGGCCTGGAACGCGAAAATCAACACCAGCGTGGCCAGCAATGCGGCCATGCTCACCGGGGCGAAACGCGGCAGGAGCTGTTGCTCAAACCAATCCCGCCCGTGGGCGCGAATGAAATAGGTCCGCAGCGCCGTCCCGGCCGCCAGCGGAATCACGATGAAGATGACGACAGCATAGAGCAGCACTTGAAACGGAACGTGCAGGGAGGAAGCGCCGCTCACCAGGAAGCGCACGATCGGGGCAAACAGGAACAACATGATGAGGTCGTTGACGGAGACCTGAACCAGCGTGTAGGCCGGATCGCCGTCCGTCAGATAGCTCCAGACAAAGACCATCGCCGTGCAGGGTGCGGCGGCCAGAATGATGCAGCCGGCGATGTACTGATCGGCGTCCGCCGGCGCAATCCAGCCCGCGAACGCGTAACGGAAAAACACCCAGGCGATGAACGCCATCGAGAACGGCTTCACCAGCCAGTTCACAAACAAGGTCACGAACAACCCGCGGGGCCTTTGGCCGACCTGCCGGATCGAGGCGAAGTCGACCTTCATCATCATCGGGACGATCATCAGCCAGATCAGAACCGCGATCGCGATGTTGATCTGGCTCCCCGCGCCGAACTCCAATCGGCGAAGAGTGTCGGTCATCTCCGGCGCTGCCCTTCCGAGCAAGACTCCGACAACCATGCAGGCGCCGACCCAGGCGCTCAGGTAGCGCTCGAAGGTATTCATCTTCTTCGGCGTGGTCGGAGCCGTTGTTTGAAGAGCCGCTTGTGTCATGACTTTCGTATATCGACGATTAACGATTAAATGATCGCCACCATCGCCTTTAACCGGCGCAGACCGTCGAAGTGGATGCAGTAGCCGACCCGCGGACCCTCCTGTGAACCGCGCACCAGGCCGGCCTCTTTCAGGATTCGCAGGTGCTCGGAGACGGTGGATTGGGCCAGTGGCAGTTCGTCCACGATTTGGCTGCACACCCGCGCTTCCTTGCGGGAGAGCAGGCGAAGGATCCGGACCCGCGCCGGGTGGCCGATCGCCTTAGCCAACTTCGCGAGCTCCTCATCCGCTTCGGTTCCTTCAAGGCTTGCCAGGCTGATCGCCTCTGGGGCCGCCTCCGGCGGGCAGCAGAGCTCGGTATTCGAGACCTTTGAACTCATGGCAAATCGTCGATCAACGATAACATGGATCCTACCCCTCAGTCAACGACGCCAGACAGATGGGGCGCGGCCTTCAGGGTGGCGTGTCGAGACTCGTCTCGACACCCGCGCCGAGGCGATTTTCGGCGCGGCGCGTAACCGGTACAAGGTAGCCAGGCCCGAGGCCATGGATACCGCCTCGATTTCGCGCGCCCCCTGGCGGGAGGCTCAACCCAGGCAATCCGCAACTCGGACGCTCCAGCCGGGAAGCAGGTCGGGCGCCTCCAGTAAACCGTCTTCGCCGATGATCCGCACTGTGCCGTCAGCTTTGTGGACATGCACGGTCCTCGCCCTGGGATAGATCGCCCAAACGACTCCGGCCCCGGCCGCCAGGTATTCCCGGATCTTCTGATCCAGGTCTTCGGCGGTCTCCGAGGGCGACACCACTTCGATCACGAGATCCGGTGCGCCCTCCAAGTAACCCTCCTTCGGCAGATCTCGGGCACGTTCGCTCCGCAGGAAGGACACGTCGGGAACGCGCAGAGTGTGCCGTTCGCTCGACAGCATGTAAGCCGTGTCCATGAAGACCTCGCCCGCGCCCCGCTCCTCGGCCGTTAGGAGTCTGATGAAGAGGTGCTTCGAAATCCGGCTGTGCGGAAGCTCGGGTGGCGGCATGGTGATCAACTTCCCTCTGCTCAGCTCGTAGCGAGTCCTGTCGTCGGGCAGTCGCTCCAGGTCATCCACCGTCAGCAGCGTTTTGGTGCCCATAACTTCATCGTACCCCTTGGCGATCACGC
>CAZACK010000005.1:75447-91576 GCA_964483455.1 uncultured Solibacteraceae bacterium | reverse complement strand
GCCGCGTGCGCTCCACAGGTAAGGGTGGCATCAATTGGTGAGGTCGGCTCGAAAGCGAAGCGGCTCACCGATCTCCGTGGCACTGTCGATAACCACGGCCATGTCCAATGGCCGAGGCGCGAGTCTCAGCTCCGCTCCAAGCTTGTGTTTCAGTTGAGCAGCAAGTGGTTCAAAGGTATGCTCCGCGGAACGGGGGCCCTGTCGCAGGTGGAGGTCGAAATCGTAGCGGCCCTTCGTTGTGGTTTCGTCTATCACGGGCCGTCCCAGGCGCCGCTCCAGAGCTTCTTTCACATCCGCCATCAAACATCCACGATAGAAGACCACCGTGCCGTCAGGAACGGAAACTCCCGCTGGCGAGTCCGGGTCAGTTCCCTCGTGCGCGCCCCGGATTCCGGCGTCCAAGGCAGCAGGTTCAGCGGGCGCAGGCCCGCGAACGCATCGCTTGGACCTCGACGGCGGCAATCCTGGCTCGCCGCCAGGGGTCGTGAGGACAAAGGTGTCTACCGTTGCGGGGCCTTTCCGGTACTTCAACTTGAATTTCTCCGACAGCAGGTTCAAAAGGACCGGGCTCAGTGCGCTTGTCTCCTCTTTGGTTCGGAAGTACACCTCGTATCGGACATTGTGAATCCAGGGGGGGCCGAATATTCGCAGCCTGTCGGTCTTCAACGCCTGCGCTAAGAATCCGGCCAAGGTGTCCGCTGCGTGATAGGATGTTCCACCCCTTTTCAGGTTTCTTCGATACCTGCGGGCGACCTCCGATGGCCCCTGCTGATACGCTGGCCTGATCTCGTATTCGTGAAGCTTGCTTTCGACTGGCGAATCCGCCAAGCCTGCTTGCAGGAGAGCGACCAACAGCAGCCGGTGCGTCATCGTGCCGCCCTGAGGGTGGCAGAGTCCACCCATCACCACTGTACAATCGATTCTGCCCCGCCGGTGGGCGGGCCGGCGTGGCAGCGGATGCCCGAGCCTTACACAACCAGCGGCGTCGCCGATCCGAGATCTTCGCGCAACACGCCGGAAGCCTGCGAGATCGAGAGGAGAATTCCATGCCATGCGGATACCACGGTCGCATCCTGCGAGTCGATCTGTCGTCAAGGACCTCTGATGTGGAGACGCCACCCGAGACGTTCTACCGGATCTATCCCGGCGCGGGACTGATCGGCACGTATTACCTGCTACGGGACACGCCGCCGGGCCTCGATCCGTTCGACCCGGAGAGCCTGCTGGTGTTCTCCTCGAGCGTGATCGGGGGGAACCTCGGGCCGGGCCTGGCGAAGTTCGGGGTCGTCGGCAAGTCGCCGCTTTCCGGCGGCGTGTTCGACTCCCGAGGCGAAGGCCCGTTCGCCCGCGGGCTGAAGGGAACCGGCTATGACGCGCTGGTGATCCGGGGCCGGATCGAGAAGCCGGGGTACCTGCTGATCGACGGCGGCCGGCTCAGCTTCCATCCGGCGGAAGCCCTCTGGGGCAGGAACACCTCGGAGACCGGCGCCGTCCTCGAAGAGCGCCACGGCCCCGGGGCTTACGTCGCCTCGATCGGGCAGGCGGGCGAGAACCTCGTGCGCTTCGCCACCATCGTGACCGCGGGGAGCCATCCGACGCACCGGGGCGGCCTCGGCGCGGTCATGGGATCGAAGAATTTGAAGGCGGTCGTGGTTCGGAATCCGATCTCTCCCGAAGTGGCCGATCCGGATGCGATCGCCGCCCTGGACAAGCTGTTCCGCGAGGACGGCCTGCCGAACAACGCCCTGAACCGCTGGCAGAAGGACCCGGCGGGCATCTCGTACTGGCTCGACATCGTGGTCGATCCGGGCTACGCCGCGCTGCGCAACTTCCAATCGCACGACTACACGATGCCGGAGGGTTTCCGCCGCGACCTCTACCTCTCTTATTACCGTGGTCCCAGCGAATGTACGGGCTGTGCGAACGACTGCATCAAGCGCTTCAACACGCGCCGCCTGACGCCGGACGACCGGGCCGGCGGGATCGACTACGAGGCGATCGGCATCATTGCCATGAACCTCGAGTTGCAGGCGGCGGAGACGTTTCTGGACGTCAACACGCAGTGCAACCTCTACGGGCTTGACCCGGTTTCACTCGGCGGCGTGCTCGGCTTCGCCGCCGAGTGCGTCGAGAAGGGCGCGCTGAGCCGGGAGGATCTCGGCTTCGACTTCGGCTTCGGCAAGGCGGACAAGCACGTCGTGGACCTGGTCGAGCAGATCGCGTTCCGGAAAGGAGCGGGCGCGACGCTGGCCGAAGGGGTCCGGCGCGCCGCCCGGTCGATCGGCAAAGGCTCCGAGGCGTACGCCATGCACGTGAAGGGGGTCGAGCTGACATACACCGAGGTCCGCTGCCAGACAAACCTCGGGCTGGGCTTCGCGCTGGCGCCGAACGGCCCGCAGGGCGACATCTGCGAGCACGACTGGGACTTCGACACCGTGGTCGGCTGGACCCACACGCTGGAGCGCACCGGCACGCTGGGCATCTTCGAGCGGGTGCCCATGGCGGAGCTGTCGCCCGAGAAGGTGAAGAACTTCAAGGTGCTGAACACGATCTGGAGCGCGTGCGACGGCATCAATCTCTGCCCGTTCGTCTCGGCGCCGACGCGCTACTTCCGGCTGTCGCAGATGGTGCGGTTGGTCGCCGCCGTCACCGGCTGGGATTTCAGCGGCTACGAGTTCATGCGCATCGGCGAGAGGCGGAACACGCTCATGCGCTGCTACAACTACCGCGAAGGGCTGACGGCGGACGACGACCGGCTCCCGGACCGTCTCTACGAGGAGCCGATCCGGAGCGGCCGCCACCAGGGCGCGCGAATCGACCGCGCGAAGTTCCGGGAAATGTTGAACCTCCACTACACCATGGCCGGCTGGGACGCCGAAGGCCGGCCGGAAAGGGCGAAGCTGGTTGACCTCAACCTGGGCTGGATTGCCGGCGCGCCCAGCCAGTTCCGGGCAACGTAGCCAGGCGTTGGGTGTCCCCGTCCCGCCCCTTTTCCTGCGCCGCACCCGTGGCCCGCAGATGCGCGGCTGCCGGGTGCGTGCGTTATGGCATGGCGTTCTCGCTCTCCGGTGAGTTAGACTGGGCGGAAGTTGCCGGAGGGATCGATGCACCTCAATCGCTTGTGGCTGGCGGTGTTGTTCGCCGGCTTTGCGGTTCTTGCGTTGTACGTGGCGCCAACGGAAGCGCAGCCCGGCACGCTCAAAGAGATCGTGCCCGGGGTCTGGTTCCGCGAAGGCGAGATCAAGGACCAGGGACACTGCAACAACGTCATCATCGAAATGGCGGACCACCTCATCGTCGTGGACGCCAACTTCCCGAGCGGCGCCAAGCTGGTTCTGGCCGACGCCAAAAGAGTATCCAGGAAACCCGTGAAGTACGTGTTCGACACCCATCACCACGGCGACCACGCCTACGGCAACCCGGTCTGGACGAAGATGGGCGCGGTCACCCTGGCCTACGTCGGCGTTGCCGAGGAGATGAAGATCCGGGAGCCGAAGCGGTGGCTGGACACCGCGAAGTCGCGGAAGGACATCGCGGAGCTGAACCTCCCGACCGCCGAGCCGCCGAAGCAGACCTTCTCGAAGAGCCCGTACGTGCTCGAGGACGGCTCGCGCCGCGTCGAGTTCCACTTCTTCGGCTGGGCGCACACCCGGGGCGACGGGTTCGCCTATCTGCCGAAGGAGAAGGTGCTCTGCACCGGGGACGCGGCGGTGAACGGCCCCTGGAACTTCACTGGCGACGCCAACATCGGCAACTGGCCGGACGTGCTCCGCAAGGCGCAGAAACTGGACATCGCCCACGTGCTGCCCGGCCACGGCGGGCCTGGCGGCAAGGAAATACTGGCCGGTCAGATCCAGTTCTTCGTCGAGCTGCGCAAAGCGGTCGAGCAGGCCGTCAAGCAAGGCAAGAAGCTCGAAGACATCGTCACCATGAAGGGGGACCAGCCGTCAGCCACCACCATCAAGCTGCCCGAATCGGTGAAGAACTGGACGGGCGATTTCTTTGCGGCGCAGGTGTTGCACGCCTACAAGGAAATCACCGGGAAGAAGCCGTACGGGGAAATCAGCGCCGCGAGCGGGCAGTGAATGATTCAGCCGCCGGTAGACGCCGGTGAACGCCGATGGTATTGAAGCCCCGTCGGCGTTCATCGGCGTCTATCGGCGGCTCAAAACTCATTCTAAGCGCCCCGCAACACCCGGCCGGTTGTTCCACACCGGCCTCTCCGGATGGAACCGCGCCGGCTCCAGGTTCCGGATCACCAGCCAGCTTCGATAGCTGTTCCCGAACGCCCCCGCCGTGGCGAAGTCGCAGAGCCGCACCTCGGCTCCGTTCACGGCCTTGACGGCGAACAGCACCCACGGCTGAATCGCCGCGTCCGCCGTCACCGGGCGAAGCTCGAAGCCGCGCGCATCCAGGTCCGGAATCTCCTCGACGTCGATGCTGTTGAACGCCGGGTCGAAGGCGAGCAGCAGCGGGCCATGATAGGCCGACACCCAGCCGTCAAGCTGCCGTTCCCCCACCCAGAAGTGCGGGGACATGTCAAAGCGGATTTCTACGCGGTCGCCGTCCTTCCACTCACGCGCCAGGGTGAGGTAGGTCCCCGGCTTCGCGGGCAGGCCCTCCCCGTTTACCTGGACTGACGTCGACCTCGACCACGACGGGATACGCAACAGCAGCGGGAAGCGTTCAGGGCGCGCTAGGCCCGTGCGCAACAGGATGCGGCCGTCCGACGGGTAATTGGTTTCCTGCTCCAGAGCGAGCCTCTGCCCGCCGGGAGTATCGATCCTCAGTGTCGAGGGGCCGTAGTAGTTCAGAACCACGCCGTCGTCGGATCGAAGCACCGCCCATTCGCTGACCAATCCCAGACCGCGCGGTCCGTTGACCGAGCAGCAGTTCAGCTCCGGGCTGCCCGAGCGGCACTGGAAGTTGATGTCGTGCGCCGAGGCGCGCTTCTCGCCGTTCATGGGCGTGTTGTAAGTCCACCAGCGCCCCGATGGGTGCTGGCCGCCGATCATCCCGTTGAACGTCGACAGTTCCAGCTCATCCGCCACCAGCGAGTTCCCGGTGAGCTTGAGCATCTCGGCGCTCACGTCGATCCAGGCCACCGTGCAGCAGGTCTCGATCGCGCTTTGGTCGTACGGGTTGCCGGTCGTCGCCTCGCCCGAAGTGAAGCCCCCGGTGTTGTGCCGGTCGCCTTTCAGGATGCTGTACCAGATGTGCCGGAAGACTTTGCCCAGGTCCTCCTCGCCGGTGAGCAGGTACAGGTCCTGCATGCCCAGGAAGTCGTGCATGCTCTCCCAGCGGCGTCCCGGGAACTCGAACATCTCCTTGCCGGCGAGCGCGTTTCGCATGTAGCGGCCCGCGCCCGGCCGGTCCCACTCCTCGACGATCCAGCGCGCCATCCGCAGGTACTCGGGCTTCGCGGTGACGCGGTAGAGCATCGTGAAGGCGTGGATCACCGCGTGGTTCATCTCCCCGTAGCTGCCGTCGTTGGTCATGCGGAGGTTCTTGTCGAGGTACGTCCCGACCAGCAGATCCGCGGCGCGAGTCGCGGCGCGAAGGGCCTCCTCGGAGCCGAACTCCTCGTGGTACAGAAGCAGCGCGCGGATCGCCCAGTAGTGTCCCCAGATGTCCCAGTTCTTCCCCACCAGCCGGTGCGCGCGGTCAAACGGCCCGAGGTAGCCGTCGGGACCCTGGCTCTCGATGAAGCGCTTGACGACGGAGTCGATCAACTGCTTCTGCCGGGGATCGCGCAGGATGCGAAAGCTGAGCATGGAGGAGCACAGGTACTTCCCGGCGAACTCGCCCGACCACGGCAGCAGGCCGCGATCCGGCTTGCGGTCGCGATCGTAGAACATATGGAGCATCGCGGGATTGGCGTGGGGCGCGCGCAGCTCCCAGTTCTCCAGGTTGGCCCGCAGCCGCCTGCCGATCTCGCCGTCAAAGCGGTACTCAACGCCGGCCGGCCGCGTCAGTGTTGGCTGGACTTTGTTCGGTACGGAAGCGGCAGCCAATGCCGCAACAAGATAGGTAATAGCCACCTTGGAGATATTAGCCGCAAACGCCGCGAGAGTCCAACACCGAACAACCGAACAACCGGTACAGTGCGACACTGTCAGGGAAGGAGACTCGACTTGATCGCCGCCGTTGACATTGGAGGTACAAAGATCGCCGCCGGCATGGTGGACGCGGATGGCCGGGTCGTGTCGCGGCTGGATCGCCCGACCGAACCCGAGCGAGGCTTTCCGGATGGGCTGCGCCGCATCCGGGAGATGCTGCGACAGGCGGCGCGCGAGGCAAAGGCCGAGATCACCGGCATCGGCATCGGGAGCACTGGCCCGGTGGACCCGTTCACCGGCTTCATCCTGAACGCCGACACCCTCCCCACCTGGCAGCACTCCGACCTCGTCGGGGAGCTGGCCGGAGAATTCGGCGTCCCGGTGGCCATGGAGAATGACGCCGACGCCGCCGCGCTCGGCGAGGCGGCCTGGGGCGCCGGCCGTGGCAAGCGCAATTTCATTTACGTCACCATCAGCACGGGAATCGGAGTGGGCGTGATCGCCGACGGAAGGCTGTACCGCGGGTTGGACGGATTCCATCCGGAGATCGGCCACCACGTGATCGACGCTTCTGCCCCGAAGTGCTACTGCGGCGCCAACGGCTGCTGGGAAAGCCTGGCGAGCGGTCCGGCCATGGTGGCCTGGATGAAGTCCCAGGCGCCCGGCACGTACGATGATCTTACAGCGCCGGACATCTTCGCTCTCGCCGGGCAGGGCGACCCGCTGGCTAGGCGCGCAGTCGAGCGCGAGGGCCTCTATGTCGGAGTGGGGCTCGCCAACCTCATCATCATGTATTGCCCGGACGCCATCGCCCTGGGCGGCGGCGTGATGAAGAGCGGAGACCGGTTCATGCCCATGGCCCGGGAAGTGATCCGGCGCAACTGCGCCATGGTCCCGTTCGAGAAGACCGCGATCGTCGACGCGGAATTGGGATCCGACACGGGGCTGATCGGCGCCGCGCGCGTCTGGAGCCACCGCTTCGACGCCGGAGTCGGGCGATGAACCTGCCGGCGGATCTCCACAACAACCCCTACGTCCGCGACCTGCTCGACCAGCCCAGGGCGCTGCGGGACACGACCGCCGGGTTCGCGCTGACGCCGGCGCTGCAAACCGTCCTATCCGGCACGTACGACGCCGTCGTGCTGACCGGCATGGGCTCCTCCTATCACGGGCTGCATCCGTTGAACCTCCGCCTGATCGAGCACGGACTCAGGCCGGTGATGGTGGAAACCGGCGAGCTTCTCTATCACGCTCCGAGACTGATCGAGGGGCGCGTGCTGCTGGTGGCGGTCTCGCAATCGGGTCGGAGCGTCGAAATCGTTCGGCTGCTCGATCGCGAAGGGCCGCGTCTGGTCCTGGTCGGGGTCACGAACAGCGCCGGCTCTCCATTGGCGATGAAGGCGGACGCGGCGATCGTGACGCGGGCGGGGCCCGAGTATACCGTCGCCTGCAAGACCTACGCCTCGACGCTGGCGGCCCTGGACTGGCTGGGCGCGGCCCTTTGCGGTCAGACGCCGGACCGGGTGGTGGACGAGGTCGAACGCACGGCCCGGCTGGCCGAGGAGTACCTGGCGAGTTGGAGGGAGCACGTCCAGGTTCTGCTCCCCCTGATGCAAGGAGTGCGGCACGTGTTCCTGGTCGGGCGCGGTCCGTCGCTGGCCAGCGTGGGCAATGGCGCGCTGATCCTCAAGGAGTCTTCGCACGTTCACGCCGAGGGGATGAGCGCAGCCTCGTTCCGGCACGGTCCCATCGAAATGATGCGGGAGGATGTGTTTGTTCTCGTTTTCTCAGGCCCGCCGGCGACGTCGGCGCTGAACGAGAAGCTGACAATGGACATCCGCGGCGCCGGCTGGCGCGCCGCGCTTGTCGGCGAGTCAGCGGAACCCGGCCCGTTCCGCCTGCCCGCTTCGCCGATCCTCGAAATGCTGCCGGTGCAGATGATATCTCTGGCGCTGGCAACCCTGGCCGGCCACGAGCCCGGCCGGTTCACCATCGGCACGAAGGTGACCACGGTCGAATGAGGATCCCTGCCCGGAGGTCCGAGACGCGATTTTGCGGATACGGACCGATCCGGAGGAATTGGCGTTCATCGGCCCCGAGCTGTACATCTACTTCCCCAATGGCATGGAACCTCCCGAATTGGGTTTACGCCTTAGACTGGATATTCCAAACATGCGGCTCGGAATTACCTATCTGTACGCCATCAGCCGGTACGGCTACCCCCACACCGTGGACGAAGCCCTCCGCTCCCTGGCCGAGGTCCGCAAACTCGGCTTCCGGTTCCTCGAGATGGAAGGGCTCGGCGCCCCCTTCCTGCGCCGGCTCTACCGGCGGCGGAAGGAGTTGATCCAGGCCGCGGACGACGCCGGCGTCCATGTCCACAATCTCTGCGTGGTGGACCCGAACATGGTCAGCCTCGATCCGGCCCGGCGGGCCCGTGCCCTCGATCGCTTTCAGATGGGCGCCGAGCTGGCGGACATGCTCGGCGCGGAGACTCTGCATCTGGCTAGTTATGCTCCGCCCGTGCGATACATGAATCTCAGGCCGTATCAGCTTGGAGCCAAAGGGGGATACAAGTTTGCTGGCGAAATCCGGGTCAGAATCCCGAGAGGCTTCTTATGGGACCGCGTATGGGCGGTCCTGGTGGACTCGTGCCGGCATTGCGCCAGCGCGGCCGCCCGCCACGGCAAAACCGTCCTCATGGAGCCGAGAGTTGGAGAAACCATCTGTTCGGTGGATTCGATGCTGCGGCTCATCAAGGACGTGGACCAGCCGAATTTCAAGGCAAACTTTGACACGGCGAACTTCTGCGCCCAGCGGGAGAATGTCGTGCTCGCGCTCGCCAAACTGGAGGGCCGGTTCGCCAACATCCACATCGCCGACAACAATCCCGTCAGCACCGAGCACCTTCCGATCGGCAACGGCGTCATCGAGTGGAAAGAGTTCTTTCGCGTCTTGAAGGGGATGAAGTATGAGGGATACCTGGGGCTCGACCTTGGGCTGAGGCCGTCACTGGCCGATGACCTTCGGCGGTCGGCGGAGTGTATTCTGCGGGTTGCCGGCGAGTTGAAGTTGCGGGTCGAGGTTTGAGGAGCGGGCACAGGCTGAGTGCCTGCGCCACATGGTGGTCAGCCTGTCTTCTTCTTCGGCACGCCCTTGGGATGGCAGTCCGCGCACTTCACGAAGTGGATGTTGTGCCTGCTCTTGGTCGACAGGAACGTGGTGTCCATCTTCTCGACGTCGAGGCCGCAGTTGGACAGGCGCGGGTGGCAGGTGGCGCACGAGGCCCGCGTCGTCTGCCGGTGCTTCTGATGGCAGGCCAGGCAACTGATCCCCTCATGCACACCGATCCCGGTCCGGTCGTCGCCGCTCGCCACCTGCATCGTGGCCAGCGGCGCGTGGCACTGGTAGCAGAGGGCCTGCCGCTGGTCGGGACTCATCTTCACCGGGCGGGCGCCTTCGAGCATCCGCGGCAGCGGTAGCCTCGACGCAGCCGCGGACCGGGACTCGCGCCGGTCGAACAACGCCAGCGACGGCCGGACGATCTCCTGGCCTGGCCCGGGGTTCTCGATCTTCCGCCGCGGCTTGGCCAGCGGGCGGCCCTGCTGGTGCATCGAGTGGCAAGCCAGGCACGGAATCGCCGGCCGCGCCGCCAGCGCCGGATCCTTGAGCCTCCATGGCCCGGTCGTGCTCACCGGCGTCACCAGGTCGCGGATCGCGCCTTCGAAGTGCATGCCGTGGCAGCGAAGACAGTCATCCATCAGCAATCGCTTCTGGTTGTGCTCCTTGTCCAGGAAAATGTCGGCGTAGGTGATCGAATGCGGGCCCGCTTCCCAATCGGCGAACTCCTGCTGGTGACAAGAGCGGCACCGCTCCACCAGATTGTCCGTGTCCTCGAGCCGGATGCGGATCTGCTCGGGAATGTCGCCGCCGGCGTGCGCAAGCACGCGGTTGAGATTGTTCAGGTGGAAGGCGGGATCGGCAGTGAGCAGCCCGCCGTGGCACGACTTGCAGTTCACCGAACGGTGCGTGGACGCCGTCCACACCTCGAACGACGGCCGGATCTCGTGGCACCGTGCGCAGGAGGCGCCGGCGGTGGATTCATACACCACGCTCGCCCCGGGAATCACCAGGAGGGCGGCGATGACAACGCCGCCCAAGACAACCGCCGGCTTGCCGAGTTCCATCGCGTTCTCCTTAGCGGAACCTCGTTCCTTTCCAAGTCTTCACGATGTAATCCGACGCGTAGTAAGCGATAGCCATGATGGTCAACACCGGGTTGAACCCGCCGTTGGTCACGTGGACGCTGCCGTCGGCGACGAACAGGTTGTCGATGTCATGGACCCGGCAGTAGCGATCCACCACCCCTGTCTTGGCGTCGGCGCTCATGCGGCATGTGCCGGCCTGGTGCTGGCCGCCGCTCAGGCCGCGCCCGGCCTTCCGCTTCCAAATCTCAACCGCGCCGGCAGCTCTCAGCCAGTCCTCGGCGCGGTCGGCCATGAAATCGCCGATCTCGATCGTGTGCGGATGCTTGTCGCCCGACAGGCGCGCCACCGGGATGCCCCAGTAGTCGCGGACCTTCGGGTCGAGTTGGACGCGCGAATCCCATACCGGCATTTCCTGCGTCGGCCCCTTCACCGAGATGTTTCGCCGGTAGTAATTCCGCATGAAGTCCTTGTGGCCCTTGCCCCAG
Source organism: uncultured Solibacteraceae bacterium (assembly GCA_964483455.1). Taxonomy (GTDB): domain Bacteria; phylum Acidobacteriota; class Terriglobia; order Bryobacterales; family Bryobacteraceae; genus CAYZJD01. The sequence goes on along the minus strand of CAZACK010000005.1, from coordinate 80,824 downwards.
CGGGGCGTCCCGTCCGGCCCCTGGTTGAAAAACTGGATCGGCAGGCGGATGAACTCGTTGGCGAGCATCCCGCCGCCGCGGAGCCCTTTGTTGCCGTGGTTGAAATCGCAGACGGCGATGCCCGCGCCCGGCCCGAGATCATCGTAGGTCTCGAAGTCGAACAGCCCGGTCGCGCCGGTGTAGGTGTGACCCTGGAGGTTCCGGCCAACCCAGTCCTGACGGTTGCCGAGTCCGTTCGGGAACAGCTTGCTCTTCGAGTTCAGCAGCAGCCGCGCCGACTCGATGGCGCATGCCGACACCACCACCAGGTCCGCCGGCTGCTCGCGCCGCCGGTCGGCTTCGTCGAAGTAGGCCACGCCGCGAGCCCGCCCGCGGGAGTCGGTGAGAATCTCCTCGGCCACGCTCCGGGTGCGCAGCTCGCAATTCCCCGTGGCCAGCGCTTTCGGGATCACCGTGTTGTGCGTGCCGCACTTGGCGTCCACCTCACAGGCGAATCCCACGCACCAGCGGCAGCGCATGCAGGCCGGCCGTCCGTTGTACGGCACGCTGTTGCGCAGCATCGGGATGTCGAACGGATGCAGCCCGAGCCGCTCCGCGCCAGGCTTCAGGACTTCCATCTCGCGCGTCGGGGGAAGGGGAGGCATCGGCAGCGGCTTCCGCCGGGGCGCCTTGAAAATGTTGTTGCTGTCGTCGCCCGACACGCCGATCTCCCACTCGGCTTTCTCATAGAAGGGTTCCAGATCCTGGTAGGAGATCGGCCAGTCTTCGAGCGTGCTCCCCTCCGGGGCGCCGTAATTCGAGCGCATGCGGAAGTCGCGCTCCATGAAACGCCAGGCCATCGCCCCGTAGCTGAACGTCCCGCCCCCGACGCAGAAGGCGTTGTTGTGATACCCGGGCTCGCTCCCCTTCACGATCCGCTCGCGCCCGTTGAGGTCCACGACCACGCGCGGGTCCTTGTCGTCGTCCGGACCGAAGGCGTTGCCGAGCAGTGAAGTCCGCTGGTTTCTGAGATCGTCCTTGCGGCAATCGAACGGCGTGTACCAATCGCCTTTCTCCAGCAGCACGACGCTCAGGCCGGCTTCGGCGAGTTCCTTGGCGACAATTCCGCCTCCGGCTCCGGCTCCGATCACGACCGCGTTTCGATGTGGCAGGGCCATGACGTGCTCCTCAGCTCCTCGGCTTGAACTCGTACTGGAGCCGGCCGCGCAGCGGCGGGTCCGGGACGCCCAGCATGCGCCAGCTCACGGCGTCGCGATTGCCCCCGTGCCGCGGGCTGCCGTAGAAACCCTGCATCGTGTGAGCCAGCACCAGCTCGAAGAACTGGCGCGGCCGGATGCCGGTCCACACGCCGGCGGGCGCTTCGTCCCGCTCGAGCGACGCCAGGACTTCATCCTGCCGCGGGGCGCTCAGCTCGAGGAACGGGACGCCGTGGAGCGATCGCGCGGTCCTGTCCAGCGCTGCGATCCCGGCCCGGTAGTCCGTTTGGTGCTTCTTAAAGTGCCGCGTAAGCTGGCGGTCGATGTATTTCACGACTCCCGCCCAGGCCGCGCCCGGGTCCTGATCGGCCGGGATCAGCCGCTCGCAAACGGCATTCACGATTGCCGCCTCGGCCTCCGAGAAGAACCGCCAGGGGCTCCGGGAACCGCCGCAGGAGAGGGCCGGTCCGGCCGCGACGGCGACGGCGGTCGTCTTCAGAAACCGGCGTCTGGGGAGAACTCGACACCTCATTGTCCTCATCGGCAACACTCCCCCCCGGCGTCGAAGCAATCCACGGGCCAGAGGCCTAATCTCCCCAACCGCCTCCGCCGATGAACCCTGGTGGTGATATCTCTCCCGGGCCAGACAGATGAGCTGAATCTCCTGAAGAATCAGTTTCTTGTGAGCCTGAACCACGAGATCAGGACGCCGCTGACCGGCATCATCGGCATGACCGACTTGCTGCTGGAAACACCCCTGGACGAAGAGCAGAGAAGCTATGTCGACATGGGCCGGATGTGCGCCAAAAGCCTCCTCGCTACGCTGGATTCCACACTGGAGTTATCCACCATCACGGCGGGGACGCTTCAGCTCGAACAGATCGAGTTCGCCCTTCCAGAAACCCTCAAGGCTGCTGTGGGATCCTATCAAGGGGCCGCCGAGGCCAAGGGACTCAGAATGACATGCTGGCTTGACCCCGAGCTTCCGGCGGTGGCCGTCGGAGACTCCCTCCGGCTTCAGCGGCTGCTGATTCACCTGCTCGACAATGCGCTAAAGTTCACGCATCAAGGCGGCATCGAGGTGCAGGCCTCCGGCCGGCACAAAGACAACGGAACGTTCCATCTGCACTGCCAGGTGCGGGACACGGGGGTGGGAATCGCCGAGGACAAGCTCGATTCCATTTTCGAGTCCTTCACCCAACTGGATGCCGGTTTTGCCAGAAGCTACAGCGGGCTCGGTCTCGGGCTGGCGATTGCGAGGAAGCTGGCCCAGATGATGGGGGGAGACATCACGGTGGACAGCAAACCGGGGGTGGGGAGCCTCTTTTCGGTGCTCGTCCCGTTGGCATTGCCTGTCGAACCGGTTGCAGGCTCGTCCTTCGCCTATCGGGACCCTTCCCTCCCATCGTCGGCCAAGTGGCGGATTCTGGTCGTTGAGGACAATCCCGTAGGCCAAACCGTCGTCAAACACATGCTGGAGCGGGCGGGTTATCAAGTCGCCTGCGCCGGCAGCGGCGCGGCCGCGCTTCAACAGGTGTCCGACGGGGTCTACGACCTCATTCTGATGGACCTGCACATGCCCGACCTCGACGGGCTCGAGACGACACGGCGCATCCGCACCCTGCCCGGCTGCGCCAGAACACCCATTCTGGCGCTGACCGCCGATGTCACGGACCACGTCCGCCAGTTGTGCGAGCAGAGCGGCCTGGACGCCTTCATCCCCAAGCCGGTCCAGGCCGACGAACTGCTTTCGACCCTGGCCCTGTTCCTTTCCTAGCGTCGCCGGCGTCTGCCCACCGCGGACCTTCGGTCCGCACGACCGCCGGAGGCGCACCATCATTTTTGCTTCTTGGTTTTTGCCTTTTGATTTTTTGCCTCTTGCCTTTCGCGGACCGGAGGTCTGCGGTGCGCCACCCATGCGCCGTTCGGAATTGCTTCAATAGAAACGAGGTTCGAGATGACTCGCGAAGAAGCCATCGCGGAGATCACCCGGAGGCTGGTGGATTTTTACCAGCCGGATCGCGTCTACCTGTTCGGGTCGGTGGCGAGGGGTGATGATGGCCGCGACAGCGACTTGGACTTTCTGGTGGTGGTTCCCGACGATGCGCCGCCCAAAATGATGCGAGCCGGCGAGATCTATTCTCATCTACGAGGCATCCCCCACGCGGCGGACGTGGTTCCGTGGCGGCGCAGCGATTTCGACGGACGCGCCGCTTATGTGCGCGCCTCACTGCCGGCGACGGTGTTGAGAGAAGGGAAGCTCCTGTATGACTCCGCACGAGTTCCTGCTTGATGAAGTCAGACAGTGGCTGCTAGCATCGAAGGGAACCATCGCGGCGTAGCGCCGGCAACTGTCGATGTTCCCCGGAAAAGGAAATGGAACGCGCGCAGGACTGGCTGAGGCAGGCGGAGAGGGACTTGGCGGCGGCGGAAAACAGCGCCGCCTCAGGCTTCCATGAGTGGGCCGCCTTCGGCGCCCAACAGTGCGGCGAGAAGGCCTTGAAGGCGCTCGCGCAGTCGCTTCACGGCTCTGTGCGCGGCCATTCGCTTACCTCGATCTTGCGGGCGATCTTCGGGGAGGGCGAACCGCCCGAGGAAATCCTGGAAGCCGCTCGCGAGCTGGACCAGGTGTACGTGACCTCCCGCTATCCGAACGGCTTCGCCTCGGGCAGTCCCTCGGACTACTTCAGCGACAAGACGAGCGAACGGTTACTTCGCCATGCACGGGCAATCATCCAGTTCAGCCGCGGTCGAGTTTCTTGACCGCGAAAGGGTGCTGGCGGACCTGCGCGAGGCCGCGGCGGAGGCCAGGACGCGCCACCCCGAGATTGTCCGTGTGTACCTTTTCGGCTCTCTTGTGAGAGGCGACTGGACGGCGGCGAGCGACGCGGATCTGATTGTGGTGGTCCGCAGAGAATTCCGCGATGTGCTCGAGCGCAGCGTCTACCAGATCCAGTGCCGTGCCATCCCCACCGATACGCTGGTTTGCTCGGAGGCCGAATTTGAGCGCCAGGCGGGGGATGCGGGTTCGTTCCTCGCTCAGGCACTGGAGAATGCGGTCGCACTCTGAGTTCGGCAATCCGGTTAGCTGATCGACATGCCCTCCGACTTCCGCCTCTTTGGCCCCTCCCACCTCGCCATCATCGCCGCCATTCCTGCCGCCGCCGCCGTGCTGGCCGTGTTGGCCCGCGGCGGCGAACTCAGCGCCCGCCGGATTCGACTCTGCCTCGGCTGGTTCCTGCTGGTGAACGAGCTGGTCTGGTACGCCTACCGGCTTCGCACGGAAGGCTTCCGCTTCCCCGAAGGCCTTCCCCTCCAGCTTTGCGACTTAACCCTGTGGATGACCGTCGCCGCCGCTCTGACGCTGAAGCAATGGACGTTTGAAATCGCCTACTTTGGGGGGCTCGGCGGGGCCACTATGGCGGTCCTTACGCCGGAGCTCTGGGCGCCCTTTCCCTCGTACCCGACGATTTACTTCTTCGCGGCGCACGGCGGCGTGGTCGTCGCCATCCTCTTTCTGGTTTGGGTAAGGCAGGCGCGCCCGCTTCCGGGATGTCTCCGGCGGGTGTTCCTGCTTTTGAACGGTTACGCCGCGGCGGTCGGAATCTTCAACGCGATCTTCAAGACGAACTACATGTACCTGTGCCGAAAGCCGGCCAGCGCGTCGCTGCTGGATTACCTGGGCCCGTGGCCGCTGTACATTCTCGCGGGTGAGTTTGTCGCCCTGGCTGTGTTCTCTCTGCTCTGGCTGCCGTTCCGGAGGGCGACCCGGTGAGGCTTGCGCACGGCTGGATGCTGGCGAATCACGCCGCCGGCGGTGAGCCGGTGATCCGGGAATTCCTCCGGCCGGCGGTGCGGGCGATCCCGCGGCCGCTGGCCGCTCGCGTCGGCCCGTGCCGCATTCGCCTGCACGACCACCTGGCGAACGCAGAGATCCGGTCGCTTTCGACGCGCACCGGCGGCGGACTGGAGATCGACCTGGCCTGCGCCGAAACAGACCCGCACGATCTCGCCATGGAGTTGCTGCTCTGCGTTGGGCTGGCGCTGTGGGACGAGGCCCGCCCCGCGGAACGCGAGGCGTACCTGAAGCTCCTGCTGGCGGAGACCGAGGCCGGAGTCGACGGCGAGATCGACGAGGAGTCGCTGCGGCAGAAGCGGCGGCTGCTGCTCAGCCCCGCCTC
>CAZACK010000005.1:72773-75347 GCA_964483455.1 uncultured Solibacteraceae bacterium | reverse complement strand
GCCAAGCTCGGCGTCCTGGTCACCTACGGGCTGTTCTCCGTGCCCGCCTTTGCGCCGCCCAGCGGGGAACTCGGAAAGGTGGACTTCAAGGTCTGGTTCCTTCAGAATCCCTACGCCGAATGGTACGAGAACTCGATGAAGATCAAGGAATCCCCGACCTGGAAATATCATGTGGAGCGCTACGGCGAGGGATTCGCCTACGCGGACTTCATCCCGCTGTTCCAGCGCGAGTCACGGCGATGGAAGCCGGAGGAGTGGGCTCGTCTGTTTGCCGACGCCGGCATTCGCTACGCGGTGCTGACCTCGAAGTTTGCGGATGGCTACCCGATGTGGCCGACCGCCGTGAAGCATCCCAAGCTCAAGGTGGACCACCTGGCCGCCGAGCGCGATTACGTCGGCGAGTTCACGCAGGCGATCCGGGCCGGCGGACTGAAGGTGGGGTTGTACTACTCCGGGGGGATGGACTGGGCATTCGTCCCCGAGCCGGTCCGCACCTTCCCCGATGTCTTCAAGACGATTCCGCAAAGCGCGGAGTACGTCAAGGTCGCCGACGCGCACTGGCGCGAGCTGCTCGCGCGCTACGACCCCGACATCCTCTGGAACGACATCTCGTACCCCAAGGCCGGCGACGCCCGGGGCATCATCGCGGACTTTTACAACCGGAAGTCCGACGGCGTGGTGAACAACCGGTTCGGCCTGGCCTGGGCCGACTACACCACGCCCGAGTACGCGCGGATGTCGCGGATCACGATGAAGAAATGGGAGACCTGCCGCGGCCTGGGTTACTCGTTCGGATACAACCAGGCCGAAGGGCCGGAGCACTTACTCAGCGGCGATCAGCTTGTGGACTTAGTGGCCGACATCGTGAGCAAGAACGGGAACCTGATGATCGGCATCGGACCGGCGGCGGACGGGTCGATCTCCGAGTTGCAGCGGCAACGCCTGCGGGCGCTCGGCGCATGGCTGCGGATCAACGGCGAAGCGATTTACGGGACGCGGCCGTGGGTCGGCGCCGAGGGAAGGACCTCCGACGGCGGCCGGGTCCGGTTTACGCGCAAAGGAGACGCGGTGTACGCGCTGGTGCTGGATCCGCCCAAATCGGCGGCCATCACGATCGAAGCGCTGGTCGCGGGCGAGGGCAGTACGGTGACGTTGTTGGGCGCCAAGGGAAACCTGACTTGGGCGCAGCGAGGCACGAGCCTGGAAATCCGGCTTCCGGAAGATGTGGCGCCGTCGGAGGCTTACGCGATCCGGATTTCGCCGCTCCCTTACAAACTGGTGCGCGACAGCGAGGTGGACTACCAGCCGCCTCAGGGACTCTCGCCGTTCTGACGCGGCCCGGCGGCTCAGGTGTGAAACTCGAGGATGTCGCGGTCCTCCACTACCCGGTGACGGTCCACCATCCTGCCGTCGCGATGCTCGCCGGAGAAACGAAACAGGCGGGCGAATTTCAGGTGGTCGGCAATGTCTTTGTGGACGTGCCGGGCGGCATCCTGCACGGTTTCGCCGCGCCGCAGGATGTAGGGCGCCGACAGGTCCGGGGGCTTTCCGGGGACCTTCGTATAGACGCGCACGATTCCCAGCAGCTCGAATGCGGTTTCTGAGAAGCGGTCGAGATTCGTGCCGGCAGCCGCGGAGACGGCCAGGCATCGGAACCGGCCGCCGTACAGGTCCTGCAACGCCGAGAAATTGTCTTCGGCCCCGCGAAGGTCAAGCTTGTTGCCGAGCAGGAGCGCGGGCGCCGGGACATGGTGCTGCTCCAGCTTGCCAAGGATGTACTCGATCTCATCGAGGACGGCGGGGTCGTTGAGGTCCACCACCAGCGCGCTGAAGTTGGCTCCGCGAATCACCTGCGGCAGCCAGGGTGCGGAGAATTCCTCGGAGACGGGAGGCAGATCGAGAAGCTGGATCTGCACGTCCTCGAACGGCATCATGCCCGGGACCGGCGCGCGGGTGGTGAACGGAAAGTCGGCGACTTCGGGCCGGGCGTGCGTCAGCGCGCAGACCAGCCGCGATTTTCCCGAGTTCGGCGGTCCCACCAGCGCCACCTGGCCGGCGCCTTCCTTCTTGACAAGCCAGAACGGGGTGGCGTGAGCCGCGCCTTTCTTCTGTGACTCCTTGCGAGCCTGCGACAACCGCCGCCGGATGTCCGCCTGGAGCTTCTCAGTCCCCTTGTGCTTGGGCAGCGTGGACAGCATGCGCTCGAGAGCGGCAACCTTGTCAGCGTGAGTTACGGCGTGTTTGTACTCCTGCTCAGCCGCCAGATATTCGGGAGTGAGGTTGGCAGGCATCACGTCCCCTGGTGGAAGGATAACACCGGCGGCCGAGGGTATTCGCGCTCCGGTTTCGTCGCTCCGCGGGCCGGGGCGACAGGCGACGCCGCCGGGGGATGGCGGCCCGAGCCGTGCCAGTGAGGACGATCGGCTCAACGCGCGGATCATTCGTGGAGAGCGGGGCGGGGAGCCGGCCGGCATCGAGGAGCGCGGCGGGAGGATGAACGGCCTGATCGCGCGGCTACTCGGTCCGTTTGCCGGCGCGGCCCTGCATCGAGTCGTTGAGCCGGGCCTTAACCAG
>CAZACK010000005.1:40559-72673 GCA_964483455.1 uncultured Solibacteraceae bacterium | reverse complement strand
GCGTAGACGACAGCCGCCGGCGTCTGCGGCAGGCGCGGAATCCCCGCCAACTCTTCGATCTTGAGATAGCCGGCCTCCGCCATCAGGCCGAGGGTCTGGTCCAGCTCACGGGAGCGCTCGGGGGGCAACGCAATGTTGTGCGTGTAGCATCCGATGCGGCAGTTGTAATGATCGCCGGCCACTGTGTAGAACACACGGCCTGCCTGCGCCAGCCTCCAGTAGCTGCACCCCGAGGGCGCTGTTCCCTGGAATTTCGGCACGCCGCCGGGCGGCTCGCCCAGAAAGGCGACGGCCACGGGCCGGCGTTCGAGTCCCAGAGTGGAGAGTTTGCGCTCGATGGCACGGTAGTCGGAGGAGCGCATGGATTATCTGTTTCCCAGTTGAAATGCCGCCCGGCGCCGAGCGGGCCGTGTCCTCTATTGTATGATGTTCGTCGCCGCCTCGCCCCGGCAGCAGACCGGCATGCACGCGATCGGGAGCCAGACCGAGGCCACCGTGCCCGCTGTGGCGCTGGCGGGCCTCTGCCGGGAGTCTCCTGAAGCTCCGAAGACCGAGGCCCTCGAACCGAGGCGGAGAAACCGGATGCTCCCTGGGACCAGCCGGTTGCCGGGGTCGTCGAGGACGCGGCCGAAACCGAGGACCGGTTGGCCTGTTCCCGCACGGAGGAGAACGCGTGCCTCGAGCCGTTACCGGATCAGCTTGACAAGATCCACAGGATCTCGCCGAGGCGTGATTCCGGCATTGGCGGGCGGGATTGGCTTGCGGCCGCGGTAAGCGGCGGAACGCCGATGATTTCCCCAAACACGGCCGGAACATCGGGGCGGCTGCCAGGAATGCGCGGTTCACGGTGGCGCAGGGAAGCCCAATGGGGCGCGCCGCCGCCGGGCGGCACATTCGCGTGCCTCGGCGGCGGTCCGCCGCTGCTCCAGGCGCCAGAAGGGATGAAGAAGCTCGAAAAGTATGCCTGAACGCTCATCGACTCGCAATGCATCGGCCTGTACTTCTATCGCAAGGATCTCCGTCACCAGCCGGCGGAATAGCAGACTGCCGAGGTTCCTGCTGGTTTTCGGCGCGACGGTTCTGGCGGCGGCGGGCCAGCAGCCACGCCGAATTACCGACGCCGAAGTCCAGAATGTGCTGCGCTCGGCGATCCTCATCGACACCCACAACGACGTCACCGGCCGGACGATCACGGGCTTCGACATCGGCAAGCGGGCTCGCGACGGCCACACCGACTTGCCGCGGCTGCGGGAAGGGGGCGCCGGGGCGGTGTTTTTTTCGGCCTATGTCGCCGCCGACTACGTCAAGTCGAAGCGGTCCGCCGTCCGCGCGCTGGAAATGATCGATACCATCCGGCACGATATCGTCACCCGCTACCCCAACGATTTCGCGCTGGCGACGCGCGCCGAAGACATCGCGGCCGCACGCAGGCAGGGCCGGATCGCCGCGCTCATCGGCATCGAGGGCGGCCACGCCATCGAGGACAACCTCCGCGTGCTGCGCGCATTCCATGACCTTGGGGTGCGCTACATCACGCTCACCCACGTCAACACAAACAACTGGGCGGACTCCTCCCAGGACGCCCCGCGGCACAACGGCCTCACCGCCTTCGGCAGGCAAGTCGTTCGGGAGATGAACCGCATCGGCATGATGGTGGATATCTCCCACGTCTCGGACAAGACCTTCTGGGACGTGCTGGAAGTGAGCCGGGCGCCGGTGATGGCGTCGCATTCCTCCTGCCGGGCGCTGGTGAACATCCCGCGCAACATGACCGACGAGATGATCGCGGCGATGGCGAAGAAAGGCGGCGTGATCCACATCAATTATGGCTGCGAGTTCCTTTCGCGGAAGTCCGCCGATAACTCACCCTGGTCGAACCGGCGGCTGGCGGACGAGATCCGCAGGGCCGCGGCGCGCCGGACTAAGGAGCCCAAGGCGCGGGCGGCGCTTGAGAAGAAGCTGATGGAGGAGGCGGAAAAGAGGATCCCGCGGGCGGCGCTCGCCGATGTGGTCGCCCATATCCGGCACGTCGTCGGGATCGCCGGCATCGACGCGGTGGGGATCGGCAGCGACTTCGACGGGGTCACGTGCACGCCGGAAGGCATGGACGACGTCTCGAACTACGCCAACCTGACCCGCGCGCTGCTGGAGGCCGGTTTTTCGGCCGCGGACATCCACAAAATCTATGGGGGGAATACGCTGCGGCTGATGCGGGCGGTGGAGGAGACGGCCCGGCGGCGGTGAGCCGGTTTCCCACGAGGGGCGTCGCCGGCCGCCGAAGCGCAAACGTTCTTCGCTTCCGTCCGACAACTGGCTTTAATTTCAGCAGGATACGCAACCCGGCAGCGGGCGAACCGCTTCTCCCAGCCGCTCGGGCCCTTGATGTAAAAATAAACCGCCGGACGCAATTGTAAATAGGGGCCGTCTTGTACTATATTTCGGCTAGAGGTTTAGGGAAACGAGTATTCGCAGCCGCGGGTCCTACGCGGTCTGGTGAGTTCGGAAAGGAGAAAGGGAATGCAAAGGGGAGTAGTTCTCTTGTCTGGCACCGTGCTGGTTGCCTTGGTGGCGGTTCAGCCGGCGCAGGCACAGGTTTTGTACGGTTCCATCGTTGGTACTGTGGTTGACCCGAGCCAGTCGGGGGTGCCGGAGGCGACGGTGACCATTACGCAGAGGGAGACTGGCCAGAGCCGAACCGCGACCACGGGCGTGTCGGGCGCTTACAGTTTCCCTACCGTGCCGAGCGGCACCTATGAGCTTCAGATCACCAAGGACGGTTTTCGGACATTCAAGCAAAGCGAAGTGGTGGTGACCATCAACAGTGTGACTCGGGTCGACGTGACGCTGAACGTGGGGGCGGTCACGGAGTCGGTGGTGGTCACTGCGGCGGGCGCCGCTTTGCAGACGGACCGGGCGGAAGTGCGGGCGGAGATCCCCAGCCAGACGCTGGAGAACATGCCGATACCGCCGGGGCGCAACTACCAGCACCTGTTCTTGACGCTTCCCGGTTTCACCCAGCCGAGGAACGCCCACTCGATTCCATCGAATCCGTCGCGGTCGCTCCAGTACGAGGTGAACGGAACGGTGTCGGCATCGAATAACATCCGGATGGACGGCGCGACGCAGTATAACATCTGGCTGCCGCACATTTCCGCGTACGTGCCGGCGCTGGAGTCCATCGAGGTAGTGAACGTAGTCACCGGCAGTTTCGATGCCGAGCAAGGGCTGGCCGGCGGGGCGGCGATCAACGTGCAGATCAAGAGCGGCACCAATGAGATGCACGGGTCGGCGTTCGAATATCACAACGACAACAAGACCAAGGCCAAGAATTTCTTTATCCCGGCGGGGGAGAGGAACCCGAAGTTTATCTTCAACCAGTTTGGGGGCACCCTTGGCGGGCCGATCGTGCGCAACAAGCTGTTTTACTTCGCCAGTTACGAAGGAACCACGACGCGCGACTTCGCCTCCGGGCTTTTTACCGTGCCGACGGCATTGACGCGCCAGGGCATCATGACCGAATCCGACCGGCCGATTTACGATCCGCTGACCGGGAACGCGGACGGCAGCGGAAGAACGCCCTTTGAGGGGAACATCGTTCCACCTGCGCGCATGGATCCGATCGCGCTGAAGCTGGTGGAGCAGACGCCGCTGCCGACTTACCCGACCCAGTTCACGAACAACTACTACGGGGCGGGTCCGTTCAGCTTCGACCGGCACACGCTCGACACGAAAGTAAATCTCAACGCCACCGACAAGTTCTCGATGTACGGCCGTTACAGCTACCTGAACTTCGACCAGCTCTGCGCCCGCGCCTTTCGGACGTCGCTTGGAGAGCACGGACCGTACGTGGCGCGGCAGTTCACCAATCCAGGTAAAGGAGACGGCGGGACACACAGCGCCACCTGGGCGGGCACCTACGTCGTCAGCCCCACACTGGTGGTGGACGCCAATGTCGGGGTGACCGTCACCATTCAGAATGCGACGCAGCAGCAAATCGACCAGAAGGTGGGTTCGGACCTGCTCGGCATTCCGGGGACTAACGGACCACGGCGGTTTGAAGGCGGCTGGCCGCGGTTCAACATCAGCAGCTACACGGTGCTGGGGGAAACCGAGGGCTACATGCCGTACTACCGCTGGGACCCGCAGCATAACTACCAGGCCAACGTGAACTGGCTGAAGAACGGCCATGAGGTGCGCGCAGGCGCCGAGCTTTCTTTTCAAAACCTCAACCACACCCAGCCGGAATTTTACGGCGGCACCCAGCCCGGCGCCGGGGGGTTCAACTTCAGCGGGGGCATCACGACGACCAAGGGCGGCCCTTCGGCCAACATGTGGAACAGCTACGCGGCGTTCCTGCTGGGGCTGCCGAACTCCCGTGGCAAGATTTTCCAGTTCCCCGACCAATACAACACGCGGACCTCGATGTATAGCTGGTATGTCCGTGACCGGTGGCAGATCAGCCGCAAAGTGACCCTCACGTACGGCACGCGCTGGGAGTTTTTCCCGACGCCGGTGCGAAAGGACCGGGGCCTGGAGCGGTACAACCTCGCGACCAACAAGATGCACGTCTGCGGCGTGGGGTCGGTGCCGAAGGACTGCGGCGTCAATGTGAGCGGGAAGCTGTTCGCGCCTCGTGTCGGGCTGGCGTTCCGCGCCACGGACAGCTTCGTGATCCGGGCCGGCTACGGCATCACCAACGACCCGTGGAACATCGCCCGGCCCATGCGGGCGAATCACCCGGTGCTGCTCTCCTTGACCGAGGACGGCCCCAACTCCTACACGCCGGTGGGCCTGCTGAAGGACGGCATCCCAGCGGTTGCGCAACCGGACGTCGGCAACGGGATCATCGACATTCGGGGCAACGTGGACGTGAACACCCTGGCCGACTTCTTCAAGCGGGGCTACATTCAGTCCTGGAACTTCACCTTGCAGAAAAGACTGGGAGATTTCACCGCCCAGGCCGGCTACGTCGCCACTCGCCAGAACGACATTCTGGGTTTCTACGAACAGAATTACGGCCTCCCGGGCGGCGGCCGGAACAGCCAGCCGTTCTACCAGCGGTTCGGCCGGACGGCGGCAACGCGGCTGGTGCAGCCGGTGGGCAACAGCCACTACGATTCTCTCCAGGCGACGCTGGAACGGCGATTCTCGGCCGGCTACCAACTGTACGTCTCCTACACGTGGTCCAAGTGCACCAGCATTTCCGGCGTTGGCAACAGCGGGGACGAGCCCTCTATCAAGATTCCGGAGTTTTTTCACCTGAACCGGTCGTTGTGCGGCATCGACACCCCACACAATCTCGAAGTGACCAGCATTTACGATTTGCCTTTTGGCCGCGGCAAGCGCTGGGCGAGCGATGGCGCCGCCGCCGCGGTGCTGGGCGGCTGGCGGGTGAACGCCTTGTTGAGTTCCTACTCGGGCCAGCCGTTCAGCGTGACCGCCTCGGATACGTCCCTGAACGCTCCGCGCAACAGCCAGCGGGCCGACATTGTGGGGAGCGGCAAGGTGAAGAAGTTGGGAGGCGTGGGTCCCGGCCAGGCCTTCTACGACTGGACGAGGTTCGCTCCAGTCACCGAGGCGCGATTCGGCACGGCCGCCTTCAACCTTTTGCATGGTCCCGGCGTGGTGAACCTGAACCTCGGGGTGTTCCGGCGATTTGATTTGACCGAGCAGGTCAAGCTGGAGTTCCGCGCCGAGGCGTTCAATGCCACGAACACGCCGCACTTCTCGAACCCGAGCAACAACATTTCCAACTTGCGGCTCAACCCCGACGGGACGTTCCGGAGCGGTGTCTTTCAAGTGAGCGGGACGCGCAATACCGGCCGCGAAGGCATCGACGAGCGTGTGTTCCGGTTTGGACTGCGGGTGAGCTTCTAACGAGGCCGGCGGCCGGCGCGTGGACGGGAGTTCGCGCCCGTCCACTGCGAAAGCCGCGCGGTGCGGCGCCGGATCTCGCCCGGGGATTGTAGCCGGTCTGTTCTCAGGCCCAGGCCGGGACCGCAAAGCGGGCTGCGGCCGATGGAGTGGACGATGCAGAGCAGACGTGAATGGATCGCCGGCGCGTTCGCCGCTCCGGCGTTGCTAAGGGCCTCGACCGGTCGTCCGGGCCGGAGCTGGGCGGAAATCGAGAACATCCTGGCGCGGGGCGACGTCAAGGGCAAGCTCAGCCGCGAGGATCTTCCAACACCCGCTTTGCTGCTCGATCTGGACGCGTTCGAGGCCAACGTGGCGAAGATGTTCGGCTACCTCAAACAACGGGGCCGTGCCGTCCGGCCGCATGGAAAGACCCACAAGTGCCCGGCAATCGCCCGATACCTCATCCGCGCCGGAGCGGCCGGCGCCTGCGCGGCCAAGATCAGCGAGGCCGAAGCGTTCGCTCTCGACGGCGTGCGCGGGATCCTGATCACTACGCCGGTGATCGGCCGGCACAAGATCGAGCGCGCGGTGCGCCTTGCCGCCAAAGCGCCCGACACCATCCTGTGCGCGGACAATGGCCGGAATGTCAGCGATCTGAACGAGGCCGCCGGCGCCGCCGGGGTCAAGCTGAACGTGGCAGTGGACCTGCACATCGGAGGCCGAACCGGCATCCGGCCCGGCGAGCCGGCGGCGGCGCTGGCCGAATCAATCGCCTCGCAGCCAAACCTGCGTTTCGCCGGAATCCAGGCTTACGCGGGACAGGCGTCACACACGATCGGCTTCGAGGAGCGCAGGAAAGTTTCGCGCGAAGTCATGGGCCAGGCGGTCGAAACGAAGCAGCTTCTAACAAAGAAGGGAATTGCCTGCCCGCTGCTGACCGGAGGTTCGACCGGCACTTACAATATCGACTCCGAGATCGACGGCGTCACCGAGTTGCAGCCCGGCAGTTTTATCTTCATGGACATCGACTACAACCGCATCGGCGGCGCCAGCGGCCCGGTCTATGACGATTTCCGGAATTCCCTAACAGTGCTGACGACGGTCATCAGCCGGCCCGCCGAGGACCTGGCGATTGTGGACGGAGGTTTGAAGGCGTTCTCGACCGACAAGCCTTTCGTCCCCGAAGCCAAAGATGTTCCGGGTTTGACTTACTCCTGGGCCGGCGACGAGCATGGGCGCGTACAATTCGCTCAGGCTTCGGCGTTAAGCGTCGGCGACCGCGTCGAGTTTATCGTTCCCCACTGCGACCCGTCGGTGAACCTCTACGACCGGATCTTCTGCCTCCGCGGCGGAGTCGTGGAAGAGGCCTGGACTATCTCCGCTCGCGGCAGGTCCCAGTAAGCGCGTTGTTCCGGTTCCGAATCGAGGGACTCGTCCCCCCGCGGCAGGCCCGATTGCGCGGCCCGCCGCGGGCGGATGATCTGCTATTCAGGGGCCGGTAACCCGAACACCCCAGTCCCAACCCGAAGGACGGTCAATGGGACTTCACAGCAAGCAGAGGCGCGGCGCGCCAAGCCCGGCAACGGGTTTCAGCCGGCCGGCAACGGTCCCTGAGGACCGGCCGATTCCTCCCAAACCAACCTGCCGCTGATCCATGTTTTCCGGACGGCGACGGATCCTTCGACGGGGTCGAAAGCAAACTGGACGATGTCCGCACGCTCACCGGGCGACAGACCGCGCTGCCGGTTGGCGATCCGCCCGATGCGCGCCGGATTGCGGGCGGCCATGGCGATCGCATCACGCAGGGGGAGGCCGGCCAGCCGCATGAGGTTCTCCACACCCCGGTCCATGCGGAGCGCCGAACCGGCGAGCCGGTCGGTGCCGGCCAAGACCACGCGCTGATCCTCGGTCAACTCGACGTCCAGTTCACCCAGCTTGTAGCGGCCTGGAACGGCGCCTGCCGGCGTGGCTGCGTCCGTGACCAGAATGGACCTCTCGATTCCCTTGGCGCGGAGGGCCACTTTCAGGAACGAAGCCGGAAGGTGGATCCCGTCCACGATGAAGCTGGCCGCCAGGCGGTCTTCGGCGAGCTGGTCCCAGATGTAGTTCGGATGCCGCCGCAGCACGGGGTGCGCTCCGTTACCCAGGTGCGTGCACATCGTCGCTCCGGCTCGAACGGCGTCATCGATCTGCGCCCCGGATGCTTGCGTGTGGCCGAGGCTGACCACCACTCCTCGGGCCACGAGCGCTTCGATGTAGGACGCGGCGCCCGGCCACTCCGGGGCCAGTGTGACGATGCGTACGCAACCGCAGGCGGCCTCCTGCCACCGGCGGAATTCATCGAGATCCGGCGGCCGCACCCACTGCCGGGGATGCGCGCCCCTCGGCCCGTCTTCCGGTGAAATGTGCGGGCCTTCGACATGGAAACCTTCGATCACCTCGCCTTCGGGCAGCGTTTCTTTCGCGCGGGCGAGGTTCTGAAGCGCCGCCAGCATAGCCTCCGGCGGGCCGGTGATCACGGTCGGGTAGAAGCGTGTCACGCCGGTTGTGAACAACGCGCGGATGGAGCGCGCGATTTCTTCGTGCGATGTGGCGGCCTGGTTGTAGTCCACCCCGGCGAATCCATTCACCTGAAGATCGATGAAGCCCGGGGCGAGCAGCAGCGGGTCGGGCAGTGGAGCCAGCACCGGCTCACAGGCGAGAATCGTGCGGTTGAAGGAAATCTCGACCGCTTCCCCTGTGCTGACGTCGATGCCGGTACATTTCATATCGCCGCTGGTTTATGCACAATTTTCCCACAACTAAGTCCCCGGAAGGGACAGAAAACGGGCAGGATATACCTGTTGAAAAGGGCGGCTGCGCATTCGGAAAAAGCTGGAAATCAAGCCGGCCGGCTGGTACAAGAGAGGAGACACAAGGTAAGCGCGTTCCGGACGGAGGATCTCGGGGGAGGTGGCCGTTCGGGACGCGCTTTCGGTTTTTCTCGCCCCTTTTGACGGCCCGGCCGCCCCGTTGGCAACGCCGGCCGAGTGCGGGAACGCCAGGCAGCGTTCGGCGGGATTCGAAGCTTGCCGCAGAACGCCGGCCCTGCCCGCGAGACTACCGTCCGGAAAGCCAGCGCAAATACTTCAGGATCGATTCCAGCTCCAGCTTCGAGTACTTTCGCGTCGCGGATTCATGAGCCCAGGAGCTTTCTCCAGTTATCGTCACCTCCGACGGCAGGAAGGTGCGCAGCACGGGGAGCGGGGAGCTCAGGTCGTAGACCGTGACCGAGCCGTCGGCCATGGCGTGCGGCAGGGCGGGGAAGGGATCCTCACCGGACAGGTAGGCGGTCCGCACCCTGGTTTGCCGCAGCTTGGCGAGTGAGTCTGCGTCGAGGACCGGGGACCTGGTCAGGTCCGGCCCGATGGCGGCGCCCCAGCCTTCCAGGGAGTGGCAGGCGCCGCAGCAGGGCAGCCGGGCGGCGTCGAAGAACAGCGCGCGTCCGGCCTCGGCCTCCGGAGGACGCCTGGCAGGGGCGGGCTGCGCGGGGGTCGCGGCGGCGGCAGACGGGTTACTGATGCGCGCGACGTAAGCGAGCACGGCGTTGATGCCGTCTTCTCCCAGCGTGCTGAGGAAGCCTGGCATAGCCGTCCCGCGGATTCCGCTGACCACGGCCTGACGGACGTTGGAACGGTCGAGCGGGCGCCCGGCGAGTTTGGGTGCGCGGCCCGGACCGCCGGCGGGACCATGGCAGTATGCGACCGCGCAGGTCCTGGCGAAGATCGCCTCGCCCTGCTTCTCCAGGGCGGCATCGGGGGGCGCTTGTGAAAGCAGGAACGCCAGCCAGATCATGGCCGCTCCTCCGCCAGAAAGAACGCGAACAAAGCCGAGCCGCCACGCGGCTCGGGCAGCTCAGGCCAGATGGCGCGCATTGATCGCCCGACGAACGAGCCCCAACCGGTCGGGGTGGCGATGTACTGCCTGCCGCCGGCAGCGTAGCTCACCGGCGAACCGCGATGGCCGCTGCCGGTCTGGAAGCTCCACAGCTTTTCGCCCGTACGGGCGTCGAGAGCAAAGAAACGGCCCTCCGGATCGCCGCCGAAGACCAGGTCGCCGGCGGTGGCCAACACCGACGCCAACACGAAGTACCTGGTAGCGTACGACCAGCGCCGCCGCCCGCTTACCGGGTCATAAGCCGCCACATAACCATAGTTGTGTTCACCAGGCGCAGGCTTGATGTCAAAGACGCCGCCGAAGAAGCCCTTGCCCTCCTGCGGATCTTCTTCCCGGGCGGTCACGTTGCCGCACAGTTCCATCGACGGCGAATAGAGCAGGCCCGTCCGCGGCGAGAAGGCCGCCTGGTTCCAGCTCTTGCCGCCGGCCAGGCTGGGGCAGATGAACTTCGTCTTGTTCAACTCCGGTTCGTTCCGGCCCACCAGCTTGCCGTCCTCGGTGATGCCCTGAATCCAGTTGGAGTGCTTCACAAACGGCCACGCGGCCAGGAACTGGCCGTTGCTGCGATCCAGCACCCAGGTGTAGCCGCTTTTGGAGGGATGGACCAGGAGCTTCCGCAGGCGGCCTTTGACGGGCAGGTCGACCAGGATGCACTCGTAAGAGGTGTCGTAATCCCAGACGTCTTGTGGGATCAACTGGTTGTACCAGCGGAGCCGGCCGGTGTCGGGGTCGAGGGCGATAATGCTGTCGGTGTAGAGGTTATCGCCGCGGCGGCCGCCGGCGTACAGGTCGGCCGCCGGGTTGCCCACGCCCCAGTAGAGCAGGTTCAACTCCGGGTCATACGAGCCGGTCATCCAGGTGGCGCCGCCGCCGTACTTCCAACTGTCGCCGCTCCAGGTTTCGTTGCCCTTCTCCCCCGGGGCGGGGATGGTGTAGAAACGCCAGGCGAGACGGCCGGTGCGGACGTCGTAGGCGCTGAGGTATCCGCGGTGGGCCGAATCGCCGCCGGTGACGCCGGTGATCACCTTGTCTTTCACCACCAGCGGCGCGCCGGTGATGCTGCATCCGCACTGGTTGGCGTCTTCGGCGTTGACGCGCCAAAGCTCGCGCCCGGTCTTTTGGTCGAGCGCGACGACGTGGTTGTCCACGGTCCCCATGAACACGCGTCCGTGGGCGACCGCCACGCCGCGGTTTTGCAGGCCGTAGGGCGATTCGGCCGGCGCCGGGTAGCGGTATTCCCAGATCGGAGCGCCCGTCACCGCGTCCAAGGCAAAGACCCAGTTGCGGGCGGTCGAGATGTACATCACGCCGTCCAGCACGATCGGGGTTGCCTGCAAGCCGTCGGCGTAATCGCCGGTTTGGAACACCCAGGCGGGAACCAGGCGCCTCACGTTTGCGGTATTGATCTGATCCAGTGCACTGTAGCGCCAGGCGCGGTGCGTGCCGCCATAGGTTGGCCAGTCGGCCTGCGTGGCTCCGTCCTGCGCCAGGACGGCGGCGGCATAGAACATCAGCAAGAGAGTTCTCATACGAGGTCCCAGAAAGCGGATCCCATCAGCGTAACAAAAAGAGCTCAGGTCCCCTTACTGGTCGTGGCGGTAGATGCGCCCCTCCTTCATGACGAAGAAAACGCGCTCGGTGACGCGGATGTCGGCCAGCGGGTTTCCGGGCACGGCGACGATGTCGGCGAGTTTGCCGGCTTCGAGTGTTCCCAGCCGGTCCGACACGCCGAACAGCTCCGCGTCCACGCTGGTGGCCGCTTTGAGCGCCTCCGCCGGAGGCATGCCTCGCTCGACCAGCAGGCCGAACTCCTCGGCGTTTCGCCCGTGGGGATACACGGCGGCGTCGGTGCCGAAGGCGATCCGCACGCCCATGGCGATCGCCTTGCGGACGGTGACGTCGATCGAGTCCATGGCGCGGCGCGCTTTTTGGGCGGTTCTTGGATCCATCCGCCCGCCCTTGTCGAGCGACTCGCGGATTCCCTTGACCGCCATCAGCGTGGGCACGTAGAACGTGCCGCGCGCGAGCATCATCTTCAGCGCCTCCTCGTCCAGAAAGGAGCCGTGTTCGATGGAGTCGATGCCGGCGCGGACCGCGCGCCTGGCGCCCTCCGCTCCGTGGGCGTGGGCGGCCGCCTTCTTTCCCTTGGCGTGCGCCTCTTCGACCAGCGCGTTCATTTCCTCCTGCGTCAACTGCGCCGAGTCCACATCTTCGTTGAGCGACAGTACACCGCCGGTGGCGCAGGTTTTGATCACATCGGCGCCGTATTTCACGTTCCAGCGCACCGCCGCGCGGATGCCGTCGGGCCCGTTGGCCACGGCCGGCGATTCCTGGCGAGGGTCGAGGAGGCCGAACAGCAGGCCGTTGGTGGGGTCGCAATGGCCGCCCGTCGTGCCGATGCCCCGCACGGCCACCAGCATGCGAGGGCCCTCGGCATAGCCCCGGCGGATGGCGTCCCGCAGGCCGACGTCGATGAAGTCGTCGCCGCCGAGATCGCGGACGGTGGTGAACCCGGCCAGCAGGGTCTTGCGGGCGAACGAACCGGCGAGCAAGGAACGCTCGGGCACGGTGCGGGTGAAGCCTCGCTCGAAGTCGGCCAGCGAGTCGTCGCTTCGCTGGCCGCTCAGGTGAGTGTGCGCATCCAGGAAGCCCGGCAGGAGGGTCGCATCGCCGAGGTCGATGACACGGGCGCCGGCGGGCGTGGCGGCCGGCAACCCCACCGATTCGATCCGGCTGCCGTTCACCACCACCGCGCCGGGTTCCCGGAGGCGGTCGGACCTGCCGTCGAACAGGCGGGCCGCTTTGAGCACGAGGACCTCGGCCGCCAGCGGCAGCGCGCACGCAGCCAGTACGGAAACACGGATCAGGCGCGACAGGAGCATTCGATCATTCTAACGGGGCGGAGTTGGGGATCGAGTAGCCCGTCACGGTTTTGGCCTCGGCGAAGTGGCGGTTGGCGGCGGCCTTCTCGCCGGCGCCGAGATAGCCGAGGGCGGCGATGTAGTGCGCCCGCGCCTTCCGCTCGCGGGCCGATTGAAGGGTCTCGAACTTGGCGAAGAAGTCCACGGTTTCCTTCTCGTTCACCGCCGCCTGGCCCATCTTGACGAGCGATGCGTACATGGCCGACGCCTTGGCCTTCTCGCCGAGTTTCTCGAGCGAGCGCGCCTGCCAGTAGAGCATTTCGGCGCCGTTATGGACGCCCGGATTCGGGTCCTCGTCGCTGCCAAGCGGATGCGCCGCCGCCAGCCTCCAGGCTTGGGCGGCCGAGGCGGAGTCGCCGAGCATCTCGTGGGCTACGCCGATCCAGTAGCTCACCTCGGGCAGCCGGCCGCCGCGGAGCGGGCGCGGCGTTTCCAGATTCTCCGGATACTCGGCGGCCGCCCGGTAATCGGCAAGCGCTCCGGCGTAGTCCTTGCGGGCCAGCCGCTGGTGGCCCCGGAGCAGGTGCGCGTCCACCCAGGAATCGTGGACGCCGAACCGCACGCCGCCTTCCCAAATGTGGAAGTGGCGGCCTGTCAATAGCTCGATCGCGCGGTCATACTGTCCGGCGGCGACGCGAAGGGAGATGGCGCGCGACAGAGTGTCGTCGCGCTTAAGGACGGTGGAATCGTACTTGTCAAAAACGGCGAGACGCTTTTCGAGGGCCGCGCCGGAAGCTTCATACATCTTGTCCAGCTCGAACAGGAACATCGGGTCGCCGCTGTTCAGCGAAACCGCCTTTTCCATGCTGGCGATGGCCTTCTCCAGCCCTCCCTGGCCGTGCTGGTAGGCCAGGGCCAGGTTGCGGTGGACGATGGGGAACGACGGGTCAAGCGAGCGGGCCGCCTCCCACAGCCTCACCGCCTCCTCGGGCTGGTGATCAAACAAGAGATTGCCGAGGTAGTAAGGCGCGCGGGCGTCGCGCGGGTTGGCCTGGATGGCGTCGCGCAAGACGGCGATGGCCTCCAACTGAAAGGGGAACACGAAGTCCGGCGAGAGCTTCGCCGCCAGCGCGTACTGTTCGGCTCGCTCCTGTTTGCGCCCGAGCTTGCCGGCAAAGTAGCCGAGGTAGTAGCGCACCATCGGCGAGGGGTCCATTTGACGCAGCACCTCGATCGCCTCGTCGTACAGGCCGGCGCTGGCGTACTCGACGGCGTTTTCGAAGCCCGTAGACGGGTGGTCGCGCAGGACGGTGCGGACGTCGAGCGGATCGATTTCCGCCACCTTGCGACGGCGCTTCGCCGCCTCCTCGGGCTGCCCCAGCCGCGCGAGCAGCGAAATCTCCAGGTTGCGCGAGCGGTTGTTCAGCGCGTTCAACTCGAGCGAGCGCCGGACGTGCTGAAGCGCCGCCTGATAGTCGCCGCGCAGGCTTGAGATCTCCGCCAGCGAATAGTACGCCGGCGCCGTCCAGGCGGCGCTCCAGGCGGCCTTGTAGAAAGCATCGTACGCTTCGTCGTGCTTTTCCTGAGCCTTGAGGGCGACGCCGAGGTAGTAGTATGGCTCGCAGTCCTTGGGGCTGGTGTAGTTTCTCGTCACGCGGGCGACCGCCCGGCGGAGATGCTCTTCCGCCTCGCGGAAACGGCCGCGCTTCAGGTACAAGGCGCCCAGCGCGGTGTTGACGCGCGAGTCGCCGGGATCGCGGCGCAGGGCTTCCTCGTAGTACGGGTCCGGATCGAGCGCCGGGTTGTGGAATTGCTCCAGGCGCAGGCCGATCAGGTACAGCTCTTCGTTGGTTTTCACCTGGGCAGGCGGAGGAGGCGGGGTGACCGGATCGGGCATCGGCTTGCGTTCGAGCCTCACCGGCCGCCAGGCGACCAGCTCGCGGCCTCCGGCGGAGAGCGAGGCGCGCAGCTCGTGCGCATCGACACCGGCGGGCAGCGGGACTTCCCTGTAGTAGGGCTTGCCGGGGCCGATGGCGATGCGCTCTTCGAGCAGCGTCTTCGGGCCGGCCGCCAGAAGCGCCAACGCCCCGGCGTGCTCCTCCGTCGCGTGGAAGCCGACGCGGGCTTTGCCGCCGGCGACCTCCAGGTTCACCGCCGCCTCGAGCGTGGCGTTCTTCACGCCGCCGGTCTCGCGAAACGGATACCAGTATTGCGTCAGCACCTTCGTCTCGAAGGGCTGAAGCCAGCTATAGTCGGGCTGGTTGTCAGAGTATCCGCCGACCATCAGCTCGACGTATGGGCCGTCCTCGTCGGAGAGCACCTTGTCCCAGACCTTGCCCGCCGGGCCGTTGGCGAAGCTCCAGAACTTCTTGCCGGGAACGACGTGGTGGTCGGCCACGTGGAGCGTGCCCGCTTTGCGGCCGTGGTCGTAGCCGGCCAGCCAGTCGTCTTCGTAGTTCCAGGCAAAGATCGAGATCGGATGGAGGTGGTTCTTCCACTTGCTGACGTCGACGCCCTTGAAGTCCACACCGCGATAGATGCCGTCGGCGATGGGCCAGCGAATAAACTCGTGCTTGGCGTGCTGGACGCCGAACTGGGTCGAGGGCGGGAAGATGATCTCGTAGCTCTCATTGGCGTGGGTGGCCACGTTGGCGAAGTAGAGCAGCGACTGGACCAGCGGCGTGCGGTTGAAGATTTTCACCGTAGTCTCCAGGTACGCCTTGCCGGGGCGCAGGGTCATGCCGATCGCCCATCGCATGCGGTGGCGCAACTCAAGTTCACCGACCCAGATGGTGCGGCTGCCGTCGGGGTTCTCGACGAGCTTGTATTGCACGGGCAGGAACGAGGTGGCGCGGTGGTGGTGCGGCACGTTCCACTCGACGCCGCCGGAGATCCAGGCGCCGAGCATGCCGATCAGCGCCGGCTTGATGACGTGCTGGCGGTAGAAAAAGTCGTAGCCGTTGGTCTTGTCGACGCCCATGAAGATGCGCCCGCCCAATTCCGGCAGCACGCAGATCTTCAGGTACTCGTTTTCCAGGTAGACGGCCTTGTAGGACTTGTTCTCCTTGCGGTCGGTGAGCTTGTCGTAGAGCGGGTAGGGATAGATCATCCCCCGGGCGCCCTGGTAGGCGCGGCCGAAGTAGAACATGGGGTTGGGATCGGGCGGGCCGGTGACGTAGGTGGGAATCACCAGCGGTTCTTCCCAGACCTTGACCGGCGAGCCGGCGGTGAGAAGCGCGGGCAAGAGGATAAGGGCGAACAACAGTCGGCTCACGAAGACCTCCTAGCAACGGAGTTCATTATCTCACTGCGGTAATTCGGTCGTTCGGTTGGGCGGTTGTTCGGTTGGGCGGTTGGGGACCGGGTGGCGCAAAGCAGCGGGTGTGTGTGCATATTTTTCTCATGTGTAAGTTCTTGATCCTTTTGGAGATGGAGAGTCGGGTGGCGCAAACTTGGGGGATTTCGGCATGCTTTGCGCCACCCGAATTGAGCGATTTCCGTGACTCTTGCCGAACTCGATGGCCAGGCCGGTGTGGGTGAGGCTGCGAAGGCGCTGGGAAAAAGCCCTGGGCGTGGCGGGGGCGGCGTCTCCGAGCGCTGGGCGGAGTTCGGCGAGCAAGGCGCTGGCGGAGCCCTGCCAGTTTGTGCGGTTCCGCATGAATTCGGCGAGAGCGGCGGCGAGGGGGTCGGGCTCGAAGGGTTGGAAGGCGGCGAGCAGATCTTTGGCGGCGACGCCGAGGGCGGGGGCGGCGGCGACGGCCCAGCGAGCGGCGTCGACGCAGGCGGGCGGCTCGGCGAGGTAGACTTCGCTGAGTTGCTTGAGCGCGATGCTGGCGGCGGAGCATAGGGCGCCGAGGATGCGTGGGGCTTCCTGTTCGAACTCCTCCCACAGCTCCGTTTCCGAGCGGCGCGAGGCGGGCGGGATTCCGGGGAAGGAGGCGAGGAGGGCGTGGGCGGCAAGGCCGGGCGGGATGACGAGTTCCGCGGGCGCGGTGAGGAGGACGGGCCGGCGGAGATGGTGGAGGAAAGGTTCGTCGCGGTAGTTGCAGTTCTGGGAGAGGTGTTCGGCGCCGGTCGAGATACGGCACAGGGCGCCGGCGGCGGGGCGGGGGATATCGGTGACGTAGTCGAAGGCGGTGATCCATTGGCGGGCGGCGAGTGAGTAGATGCGGCGGCGGGAGAAAGGGAGGTCGAGGAGAGGGGCGTTGGAGGGGTCGAGGAGGGCGCGGAGCAAGCGGGCGGCGGTGGATTTGCCGGAGACGGGCGGTCCCTGGAGGATGAGGATGGGGTAGGAGATGGCGGGGTGGAGGGCGGCGATGAGCCAGGCGAGGCAGCGGCGCCAGGCTGGATCGTCGCAGGGGAAGAAGGAACGGAGGCGGGCGATGGCGGCGGGATCAGGCTGGACGGGGGCGGGGGCTGGGTCGGGTGGAGTATCGGGCAAGCATTCTTCGGCCGGGGTGGAGGCGAGGCGGGGAGGCTCGGGCGGGCGCGGGAGGGGTAGTTGGGCCCGGTGGTGGGCGAAGCAGGCCGGTGAGTTGCCGACGATCTCCCAATGTTCGGCGTTGATGGCGATGAACTCGCCGTCGTCGTTGGCGAGGTTGAGGAAGATGGTGGGGCCGAAGAACGTGTGGGGGCGCCAGCCGACGCGGGGGTAGAGAGGCTCGGTGCGGCGCTCGGAGAAGGCGCGGGCTTCGAGGGTACGGAGGGCGGAGCGGAGGGCGGGATCGGGGGGAGGCTCGCCGCAGTGGTGGAAGTAACGGGCGGTGAGGTAAAGGGCGAGGAAGTCGGGGCGGATGGGGTAAGCCTGGCGGGCGTCGGTGGCGAGGGGGAGGGCGAAGAAGGGCTGGCCGAGGTCGGAGCAGAAGGGCTCGGCGGGCTGGGCGAGGTCGAGGAGGGTGCGCACGGCGTCGCGGCTGGCGGAGCGGCTCATCGATTGGGTTATAGCATGGGGGTGGGGAGAGGGAGCTGGCGGAAATTAGAGAAGTGGTTTAGATTGTTGGAGATGGAAAAGTGGGAATAGGTGGGATTGGCGAAATCAGGGACGGGGGGATGGACGTGGCGAGGGGCTGGGGTTGGGGCTCATTGACGTTCCTCGGTATTTATCCGATGGGGGACGCAGACTGGGTTCCGCTGCGATGCCAACTAGCGTTATCATCCACGCCGCAGGCGTGCCAGCTATCGGCTGCTGGAGCGCTGGGCGGCGAGCCAATGCGGCAAGCGCTGGCGGAGATACCGATCGTAATCCGGCCCAACGGATGACTCCAGGACCTCATCGATCACGGGACCGAAGTAAGCCAGCGAGCGGATGATGCCCAGCGGTGGAGCGTCGGGGCGGCGCACCAGACGCCGCACCGTGGCGAGCACGAAGGCATTCTCTACCGCATCCAGCGGCACGCCGCGCGCGTGGAGCGCCAGGGCGAAGGTGCGGTCCGGCTGGCGCACCACACCGCAGGCGCCCGGCGTCGCGCGATAGGCGTCGAGCACGCGCTGTACGTATTCGGCGGCGTTCATGGAACGCTCAGCCTTGCGGCTCACGCAAGGACGGGCCGTCGATGCGCACCGTGTGGCAGTAATGCCGCAAGCGGCTGAGCAGCGCCTCCACCATCGACTTGTTGCCGAGGAAGTTGTGCCATTCCGAGTAGTCCAAGTTGGTGGTGACGAGGGTGGAATGCCGGTGATAGCGCTCCTCCATCAGCTTGAAGAACGTGTTGGACTGTTCCGGCTTCAGGTTGAGGTAGCCGAACTCATCGATCAGCAGGACGTCGAGCCGCGCCAGATGGTTGACGAGCTTGCGCGTGGAGCGGTCGGCGAGGGAGGCATACATTTCGTCGAACAGATCCTGGGCGCGGATGAATTGGCAGCGGAGTCCGTTCTGCAAGGCCTTCAGCAGGAGGCCGCAGGCGAGTCCGGTCTTGCCCACGCCGGTGGGGCCGATGAACACCAGATTCTCGTGTTTGGCCACGAAGTCAAGTTCGGCGAAGCCCTGGATCTGTTTGCGCTTCACGCCGGGCTGGCGGCTATAAGGAAAGGTTTCCAGCGACCAGTGCTCGGGCAGATTGGCGCGGCGGATGCGCCATTCCAACGCGCTCTCCTGCCGATGATGCCACTGGGCGCGCAGCAGCGCGGCGACGAACTCCGAGTAAGAGACCTGCTGCTTTTCGGCGGCGCGCAGTTGCTCGTCATAGATCGAGCGCATGCGACCGAGCTCGAGGTTCCGGAGCAACTGCTCGATCTCGTCAGTCATCGTGGTCCTCCAGGCGGAAGTATTCCCGCGTCACGCGGCGCAGAATCATGCGTTCGACGCGGTCGAGGTCGTACAGGCCATAGCGGCCGGCTTCTTCGATCGCCCCGAGGAAGGCTTCGCGCGGATAGTCCCGCAGCAGGCGCAGCAGTTGCCGCAGCACGAGCGCGATGACCTTACGGCCGTGGCGCTTCAGGTTCTCGACATAGGGCGCGATCTCGGGCGCGGCGGCGAGGATCGCGGTTTCCTCCGGATAGGGATCGCGCTTACCAGGTCCTTGGCCCCGCGGCGGCCGGTGCTCGGGCAAGGTCACGCGCACCTGGTCGGGCGTGGGAATCCGCTTGTGCTTGACGATGTGGCGGGCATCGAGTTCGCTCTCGACGTGGTCGCGGGTTTCGCGCACTTCCACCGGGCGGCCGATGAACGACGGCGGCAGAGCAATGCTCGATCTCGCTTGCCCTTGAGCGTATTCGGGTCAGGCACTTGCCAGAGCGCCCTTGCCTGATCGGCCGTGAGCCAGTTGCCCAGACGAACGCCGAGGTTCTTCGGCCCTTTCACTCGGCGGATACCGGCAGCGAGATCCGAGCTGAGTAGTCCGGTATCGGCAGCTTCGTATGCGAGGGGCCTGACGGCCGCGAGCCTACCGTTAATCGTGCCCGGTGCAAGCTCACGTGATTCCAAGTGAATTCGATAGCGAGTGACGACGGCCTTGTTGAGCGACAACCTAGGTTCAGAGCAGTACCAGGCGATGAACTCGTCTATCGCGTGCCGGTAACCTCGCTGGGACTCCTTCGAGGGTAGACTGTTGCGAACCGCCGATCTCGCCTGGTCAAGATCAGGCAGGCTCAGGCTATGTTTCGGAGAAGATCCCTGGCCCGGCTCTTCTTGCCACGCTTCATGACTGGGGCCTCCATGCCCCCGGAGTTGAGTACGTGGCGACATCCCCTAGGCCTAGGGCCCATGGCGTTAAACTAGGATCGAGAGCAGGAGGCCATCGTGGACGCATTAGCGGAGAAGCTGGATGCTCGATTACGCGAGTGGAAGCCGGAGACGGCGGCAGAGGCCAGGGAGCGCATCACTGAGGTAATAGAGCTCGCCGATCACGACATCCTGGATATCGCGCGCTCGCGCGCTGCCGAACAGGAGGTCCTCGACCTGCTCGATGAAACCCCAACCCGGTGAGGTCTGGTTAGCAGACCTGGGACTCGCCGCCAAGACGCGTCCCGTCGTCATTGTCTCCCGCCATGATCCCGACCCGCCACGATCTCTCGTCTTGTATGTACCCCTCACCACTCAGCGGAGGAACAGTCCTTACGAGGTGCCGCTGCCGCGGCTTCCAAGCCTTGATCGTGAATCAGTAGCGAACGTTCAAGGATTAGGATCGCCGCCCACCGTGCGTCTTGAACGCAAGATTGGCAGGATTTCCGCTGAGATAATGGAGCGGCTCAAGGACGCGCTGGCTTTTGCCCTGGACCTTGAACGGGCTTCCGAATGAACGCTCAGGCAATCCGGCGACCCACGGCATCCTACCACTTGGCTGCGTAGTCGCCAAACCGCCGAGTGGCTGTTGGGATCGGCTGGCCGATGGCGCTGGGAATCACCAGAGACTCGTTCGGACTCTGATCGGCGAACCAGAATGGATGGAGCGAGCGTTGTTGGCGAGGTCGGCCTCGCTGATGTGTAGGACCTGCGACTCCATACCAGGATCATAGCGTTTTTTCTGCTCCGGTGTTCGCCGCGGCATGGACTAATCCAATCGAATGTGCAGCTTCCCCCCGCGCCGCGAACCCCCTTGAGTGTTTTGAGAAGCCCTCCGTCAACGGCGATCGCATCCTGGCTTCTTTGGGGATCTTCATGGGGAGGGGCTGATGTGGCGCGGGTGCTCGTGCCTGCCGCCTCGCTGCTCGTGTCCGAGGCTGTGCTCGCCCGTAGACAAGGGTTGAGACGTCCGGGAACGGATCCGCAAGCGGAAGTCTCGACCCGGCGCTGAAGCGTGCGCCACAAATTGCCCGTCACCAAGAGCGCCCTCCGCCGCATTTCACCCCGCCCGGGCAAGCAGGGTCTCCAGGTTGCGGGCGAGGATCTTCTCCTTCTGCACGTCGGTTAGGAAGGCGTTTTCGATGCGGGCGATCACTGTCGCCGGGCAGTTGATCGAGAAGTCCGAGCCGAACAGGACGCGGTCCGCGCCGACCTTTTGTACCGCGTACTCGAGCATGGCGACGCGGTCGTGGCCGTAGCCGGAGGTGTCGAGGTAACAGTTCGGGTGGGCGGCGACCAGGTCGATGCGCTTGAAGATGTGGTCGTACTCCTGCCCGTCGCCGAAGTGCGGAAACACGAGCGTGGCCTTGGGGAACTTCTGGACGATGTACTCCATCTCGGCCAGCTCGGTGTGCACGTCGAGGATCATGTTCAGCTTGACCGCCTGATCCACGAGCATCTCGAATTCCTTGATGGTGTACTCGTAGGGGACCGTGTAATTGCACAGCTCGCCGACCCAGACCATCCCGTGCTGCTTGCGGCATTCCTCCATCTCGCGAAGCGTCTCGTCGATGAGGAGCGGGTTGACCACGCAGGCGCCGAGAAAGCGCCCCTTGCTCTTCTCGACGTAGAGCGCTACTTCGCGATTGCCGGCGACAAATTCAGTCGCGTTCTTGGCAAGCTGGCTGCGGACCGAATTGATGATGCCGCGCTGGACTCCGGTGCGCTTGAGGTAGGCGTCGAATTCTTCGAAGGTTCGCGTGACCGGATGCCATTGCCAGACGTCGCCCTTGGCGCTCGGGCAGTGCAGGTGGGCGTCGAAGATCCGGCGGGGCTCGGGCCCGCGGCGGCGCGGGCGCCCGCGCTCGGGCGCCGGCAATCGCACCACACCCGGGGGCGGTTGCTGTTGAGAAGGAGCCGCGCCGGCGGCGCCGGCGAACATGCCGAAGAAGACAAAGCTGCGGCGCGAGGAGGGCGGCGGCGGGTGATGCGGATGGTGGTGGAAGTAGCTCATGGGTTTTCCCCCGCGGAGCGAAACTCCGACCAATCCACGAGCCGGCTCGCGGGCAGGCGGATGCCGAGATAGAACGACCCAAACAGCGCGTACACCGCGCTGGCCTCGTCGAACCGCATCTCGTAAATGATCTTCTTGAACTGCAAGGGATCGTCCGAGAACAGATCCACGGCCCACTCCCAATCGTCGAAGCCGATGGAGCCGGTGATGATCTGCTTCACCTCGCCGGCGTACTTGCGGCCGACCATGCCGTGCTCGTGCATCAGGCGCTGCCGCTCGGCCATGGGAAGCTGATACCAGTTCCTGGCTTCCGCGCGCTTGCGGTCCATGGGATAGAAGCAGACGTACCGGCTGGGCGGGATGGACGGCCAGAGCCTGGATGCCATCGCCTTGCGATGCTGCGCCAGCGCCTCGTCGATCTCGGCGTTCCATTCGGCGGTGTCAGGTTGGATTCCCCGCTCGGCGAGGCTGCGGAAGAGACGCACGCTGGAATCGTAGAGTCCCAGTTCAACCACGGACAGGTACGAGGAGGTCTGCTCGAGGTAATCGCTCAGCCTGAGGCTGGAGAGGCGCCGCTCGGCTTCGTTCAGCTCATCGAAGCTTCGGCGGAAATGGACCACGAGGAAATCGCCCTTGTGGCCGAGCAAGGAATAGAGCGCGCTCTGCCGCTCACCGTCCGTTTCCCAGCCGGCGAGCACTTGGGCGGCTTCCCCGGCGATCTCCTGCCGCTCGGCCGGCGCGAGCGCCTTCCAGGCCGGCCAGCGCATGCGGAACATCTGGTGCAGGACGCTGGCGCCTTCCACCGTCAGCGGCACCGCCGGCATGGCGGCGGCCTGGACGCCGGCACGTTCGTGGACGTTGACTTCGGGCATTAAGGACCCCCTCTTTTTCTTAATCTACTGCCGCCGGACGGCCGAGTGGGAAAGCTAGAACGCAATCGAGAAGCCGGCCGAGCCTTCGAGGGTCCCAAGCCAGCCGCCGGTCTCGCCGACGGTTCCGAACTGAAGGCCGTAAGGGCTGCCGCCAACGTAGTGCCGGAAGTCGAATCGCACCAGCGCGTTCTTCACCAGAAGAATCTTCAGCCCCGCTCCGTAGTTGCCGCCGTAGTTCCTCGAGCGCGGCCGGTCGAAACCCTCGATGTTCGGCTTGTCGTATTGGAACGCCTGCAAGCCCGCGGTCATGAACGGCCGGAAGCGCTCGCCGGCCGGCATGAAGTACATCATGAAGTTGTAGGAAGCCTGGTGAATGTTGATCCGGTCCCGCAGGGTCTGTTCGACGACGGGATCGCCCGTCCGGATCTTCGTCTCGAACTCAGCCTTGGTGCGGGTGTAGCCGAATTCATGGCCGAAGTAGCCCCGCGTGTTCCAGGTGACGCGCACGCCATAGCCGTTGCGGCCAAGGATGCGGGAGTCGTCGTCCTGCGGGTCCTCGTCGTCGATCGAGCCGAGCAGAGGCTGTCCGATCTTCACGTAGCTGGCTGCCGGCCCAATTTCGAATCTCTGGGCTTGCAGGGCACCGGGCAGGGAAAAGAGGGCGACCGTGCCGGCAAGCAAGAGCATCCCGTTCCATTCAGCGCGAATTCTCAAAGTTCCTCCAAACAGTACAGGCGCCGGACTCCGATCCGGTTCCCGCCGCGGACTCCGCCCCGCCATCGGGCCGCTGGCCGGTATAATCTCCGGTGGCCGCGTCCGGATGAATGGGCAATCATCCATAGTAACCGCCGGAGCCGCCCACAATCATCCGGCGGCGGAAGGCGAGGAAAGGAGACCGGATTCAAATGCATGTGCGAGGATGCCAGCTTCCGCTGATGGTGCTGGCCGTCAGCCTGGCTCGGAGCATTTCCGCCCAGCCGCTGTACACGATCCCTGACGGGGTGGAGACTCGCTGGGCCAGTCCGGAGAACCCGGGTGGGGAGAAAGGCAAGGGCGGGACGGTGAACGCCGGCCGCAAGGGCCGGCCGATGACGCCTGTCAAGGCCGGTGAGTCCTTGACGCTGGCCGAAGTGCGCGGCACAAGCGGGACGGTGCGGCGAATCTGGGCGACGATCGACGATCGCAGCCCGGCCATGCTGCGGGGACTGAAGATCGAGATGTTCTGGGACGGGGCGGCGACACCGGCGGTCAGCGCGCCTTGGGGCGATTTTTTCGGCCTGGGCCTGGGCCAGATGGTGACTTTCCAGTCGGCGCTGTTTACCAGCCCCGAGGGCCGCAGCTTCGTCTGCTACCTGCCGATGCCATTCCGCACCGGGATGAAGATCGCGGTGACGAACGAGAGCGGCAAGGACCTGGCGATGCTCTTCTACGACGTGGACTACACGCTCGGCGACAAGCACGGCGAGGGCGTGCTGTATTTTCACGCGCACTACCGGCGCGAGAATCCCACGAGGCTGCAACAGGACTACGAATTGCTGCCCCGGGTGCCGGGCAAGGGCCGGTTCCTCGGGGTGAATGCCGGCGTGATCGCGGATAAGAAGCATTACGGCTCCTCCTGGTGGGGCGAGGGTGAGGTCAAAGTGTTCCTCGACGGGGATGGCGAGCTTCCCACGCTGAACGGCACCGGCACCGAGGATTACATCGGCACGGGTTGGGGACAGGGGCAATACGCGAACCTGTACCAGGGCTGTCACTACGCGAACCACGACCAGATGCGGTACTGCTTCTACCGGTTCCACATCCCGGACCCGGTCTACTTCCGCAAAGAGATCCGGGTGACGATCCAGCAGATCGGCTGGGCCGGCAAGGAGCAGTTCGGGGACATCTACCTCTCGGGCGACAAGGTCTACCAGGCGGGCCCGGGCCTGGTGGAGAGGGAAAAATTCTCGTCCGGCTTGTTCGAGCGGCGGGACGACTGGTCGAGCTGCGCGTACTTCTATCTCGACCGGCCGGAGAACGGGCTGCCCCGAATCGATCCTCCGGAAACGCGAATGCGAGGGTTATAGCCCGTTTCGGCGACGGGTGTCCCGAGTTACCACGGCGCCCATGAGCCTGGACTCCAGCGCCTGGACGATGGCGAGCGCCGCCGTCTTGTTTTGGCGCGCCAGGGACCTTTTCACGCGTTGGATCCAGCGGCGGATGGCCCGCCGGTTATCGGGGGAGGTGATCGCGTACTCCTGCTCGATGCGGAGCGCCAGGGAGGACCGCGCGTCTTCGCTTTGTGAATCCACCAGGGCCGAGACCAGAGGAACGAAGAAAGCGCGCGCTTCACGTTCCGAGGTCAAGTACGCGCCCATTCCCCCGGCGGCATCGACAAGACCGGCGCCGTGCCAGCGGTTGAGCTGTTCGAAGAAGAATGCCTTGATGGCGCAGCGATCCGTTTCCTCGAGCGGTTGGAGCTCGCCCACGCGGAATGACTCCGGAGCGTCGCGGAGCCGTGCCAGGATCCGCTCGGCGGTGGTTGCGGATTCGCCTCGCTTCTGGCCGGCCACCTCGTTCACGATGATTTCCACCAGCGCCTGGGCGATCCGGGCGGCATTCTCGTCCGCCGGCGCCTCGCTGAGCAGCGGTGAGCCGGAGCGAATCCGGCTCAGGTAGGGCCGGAGATGCTCGGACAGGTCCACAGTCCTCGGCGAGAGGACGCGCTGCTCGCGGCAAAACTCCAGCAGATCGCCGCCGCTCAGTTCCCGCAACTGAGCTTCGTCCGCCTTGCCCGAGGCACGAAGGTGATCGGTCAAAGTCCCCTGAATGATGGTGGCGGCAAGGACATGGACCGCCTTCCAGGCGCCGACCTTCATGCATTCAACCAGCTCCGCGGAGTCGCGCTCGAGCGACTGCCGCAACTGGTGGGCATCGATGAAATCGAAGGTGGCCATTAGGGCGGCACCCTTGCCTGGCAATGCTTTCCGGATGCTCAGAGACCCTCGGGTAGCGCCGGCGGAATGCTGGACCCGCCCGCCAATTCCTCCAGTCTCTGCAACGCGGACCGCAGTTCGTCGCTGCGCACGGCCTGTGCCGAGGCCGCGGCATGAAGGGAGCGGATCACCTCCGCCTGCCTGTCCACGCGCGATTCAAGCGTCTTGTGCGAATCGTCCAGCCTGCCGATGCCCTCCCGAATTCCGTCAATGGCCTGCGACTGCCCGGCGAGGCTCGCGTCCAGCACGGTCTGCCGGTCGCTAAGTTGAGACATTCCTTCGCGGGAGGCGGCCGAGTACTGCTCCATGGACTCCTGCTGGCCTTTCAAGGTCACATCGAGCTGTCCGGTCACGCGTTCCAGAGCGGAGAGAATCCCTGTCTGCGCTTCCAGCGTCGTGCGAATCCCCTCCTGGGCACCCGACACTGATCGAAGCTCTTCCTCGAGGCGGTGATGGCCCTCTTCATGCCCTTTCAAGGCGATCTCGAGCCTGGCGAGTTTGAAGGAAAGGTTGCGCTCGGCTTCCGAGAAGGTGTCCGTCTGTTTTCGCAGCGCCGCCAGCTCTTCGGCGAGTGCGGGGAACTTCTCGGCTACCGATGCCAGGCCGCTCACTTGATTCCGCAAGTCTCTCAGGTCGCTCTCGGAGTGCCTCTGTGCGTCCTGGATCGCGCCCGCCAGCAAGTCGACCAGGGAACCGGCGATTTGCTGGGCCAGTTGGCTGAGACTGGCGTCGGGAATTCCGGAGCCGGCTTCGTCGAGGTCCGCTCCCGCGGGGGTGGGCTCCGTGGCCAGGGGGGCGCGAAGCACCGGCTGGTCCATCATTGCGCCAAGCCCCTCCGGCAGCGGGAATGTCTGCCAGCAGGAACGGCACTCGATGCGGGGATTGCCGCCCGGGCTTGGCCCGGCCCGAAGCTGGTCTCCCAGGCGGAGGCGGCCTTGTTCGTCCACGCCCTGGACCTCGCGGCAAACGACGTCGTCCTCGAGATAGTTGAATCCGTAGCACTCCAGCGAGCTTGTGGCCGTTGCGGCCGTGCCGTCGTGGCCGCAGAGTGGACAAACAAGCTTCGGTTCAGGCACCATAACCTCCCGGCAGGAAGCGCTGCGAGCCGCGACGGACATACCGTCCAGGACTCCGGACCCGTTTGCGAAACAAGCCGGTCGCAGTGCTGCTCATGCGCCCTGATGAAGTGTAGCAGTGTCCATCCGGCAGCGTAAAGATGACGTTGGCGCCGTGGGAGCGGGAATTGTACTAGTCCGATCCATCCGTGTGCTAGTACGGGAGATTTCAAGACGACCGGCACAATGCGATACCCTCCAGTCAGTTGACGGCCAGGTTAGCGCGGCCCGTGAGCGAGATCGGGCGGGCCTGCCAATGGGGGCGGCGTTGGGCACTCGATGCTGCCGGCGCGCGCAGTGGCAGCCCGGGCCGGCTCAGCAAGCGCGCCGCTGCTTCGGCGGGAACGGGCGGCCCGAACAGGTAGCCCTGGAAACGGTCGCAGCCGGCTTCGAGAAGGGCTTGGTGCTGGCGTTCGGTCTCAACCCCCTCGGCGATCACGCACAGCCGGAGGCTGTGGGCAAGCGCCACGATGGCGTTGATCAGCGCTATCGTATTGGGCTCGGTATCCAATTCACGGAGGAAGGACTGGTCGATCTTCAGTGTGTTGATCGGGAACCGCCGCAGGTAGCTCAACGAGGAATAACCGGTGCCGAAATCGTCGATGGCGAGGCCGATCCCCAGCGAGCGCAGGCCCTGCATCTGGCGAGTCGACTCCTCGACATCCCGCATGACCATGCTCTCGGTGAGCTCCAGTTCGAGCAAGGACGGACTGAGGCCGTTTTCCGCCAGCGCCCGTGCCGCGGTGTCGACGAAGCCGGCGCGGGTGAATTGCAGCGCCGATACGTTCACCGCCACCTTGACCGGCGTGTAGCCCGCTTTCAGCCAGGCGGCGTTCTGCCGGCAGGCTTGGCGGAGTACCCAGTTGCCGATCGGGAAAATGAGGCCGCTTTCCTCGGCCACGGGAATGAACTGCGCCGGCGAAAGCGGGCCCAGCTTGGGGTGGTTCCAGAGCAACAGAGCTTCCACCGCCGTCAGTTTGCCTCCGGTATCCACCTGCGGCTGGTAGTGCACGTGAAGCTCCCCGTTCTCCAGCGCCTTTCGCAAGGCGTTTTCCATTTCCAGGGACTCGAAAGCCGTGATGTGGATCTCGGGGACGAAAAGCTGGAAATTGTTCTTGCCCAAGTTCTTGGCGCGATACATCGCGCTGTCCGCGTTGCGATGCAGCGTGGCGGCGTCCTTGCCGTCCCTGGGATGGATACTGATGCCGACGCTGGCGGTGACAAACAGCTCGTACTTGTCCACGGCAAATGGCGCCTTGAGCGCGTCCAGCAGCTTCTGGGCGACCCGCACGGCGTACTGCTGGTTCTCCAGGCCGGTGAGGAGCAAGGTGAACTCGTCGCCTCCCATGCGGGCCAGCATGTCGGTCCGTCGCACGCAGGTAGCGAGCCGTTTAGCCACTTGTTGGAGCAACAGGTCGCCGACGGAGTGCCCGAGGGTGTCGTTGATCTGCTTGAAACGGTCCAGATCGACGAACAGGACGGCCAGCATTGTGCCCTGCTGGCGCGCCTCCACCAGCGCTTCCTCCAGCCTCGCCTCGAACAGCCCGCGGTTCGGCAGTCCGGTCAGCATATCGTGCTGCGCCTGGTGCGCCAGACGGTCGGTGAGCTGCCGCTGCTCGATGGCGATGGCCGCCAGCCGGCTGGCCTTTTCGAGCAGTTCGATTTCGGCGTCCGACGGCCGCCGCGGGGAGCGGTAGTGAATCGCAAACACCCCGAGGATCGTGCCAATCGCGGAGAAAATCGGGACCGACCATCCGGCGCTGCAATCGTCGCCGTGCGACAGGTGGGAGGCGCCGATCCACGACGCGCCGACCGCGGCTTCACCCTGAACCCCGCCGTCGTGGCTGCGTCCATTGACCTGCCCATTTGGCGCCTGGCTGATCGCCAGGCCGTTCGCCACCGCCGGGTCGCATGGGCACGGGCCGGGAAGGGCTACCGGATAGAGCTGGCCATGGCGGTGCAAGTGCACCGAGCAGACGACATGGGGGCACTGCCGCTCGACCATCCGCGCCAGGTGCGTCATGATCGACTCCAGCGGCTCGTTTCTGGCCACCATTTCCAGGATCCGCGTGCGGTCCCGCTCGAGATCCTCAGCGCGCTTGCGATGGGTGGTCTCGCGCTGCACCGCCACCCAGTGCGTCCGGCGCCCATGCTCGTCGGTGATGGGCACGAAATTCACGTCGGCCCAGTATTCCGAACCGTCCTTGCGCCGATTGACCATCTCAACCCGGAGCGTCACGCCGGCGGCCAGCGCCTGGCACACCTGCTCAACCTGCGCCGCCTCTGCTTCCGGTCCCCAGAGGATGCGCGACGTTTCTCCCAGGGTCTCTTCCGGGGCGTACCCGGTCATTCGCGTGAACGCATCATTGATGTAGACGATGCGGGAGCCCGCCGGGTCCGCTTCGTTGTGCTCGGCGATCAGCACCGCATCGTTCGCGTTCACCACCACTGATTTCAGCAGCCGGAGATGCGCTTCCGACTGCCTTCGTTCGCTGACATCGCGCGCGATTCCCAGCACGCCCACCGGCTGGCCGGCGTCAAAAAGAAGCCGTGAGTTGACTTCCAGGACTACGCTGCGCCCGTCCTTTGTCCGGATGGTGATCTCGTGGGTAGCCCTTTCCCCTCCCCCAAGCTGCTTCAACATGAATCGCCAGGCCTGCTCCAGCGACTCCGGACTCCAAAGCTCGGCGACGTTCATGCGCAGAGCCTCCTCGCGGGTGTAGCCGGTGACCTGTTGAATGGCGTTGTTGATCCAGGTAAACCTGCCACGCAGGTCGTGGGTATAGACAATGTCGTAGGCGTTCTCGAACAGGTCCAGGTGCTCGCCGCGGGAACCGCTGATCGGCACAGGCTCTTTCGCCCGGCTCACCGGGAGAGGCAGTTCCAGGAGGGCGTTTGACCGGGGCATAAGTTCTACTGAATTCGAGTTGTGACACGCGGCGGGAACTCGGCCTCGATCGGCGACTGGCCGGCGGTGCTTCGCACCCGCACCCGGTAGATTTCAAACGCCACCAGTGGAACCGATCTTTTCGTCTCACTGACGCGTACGACACGCGCCTGGTGCTCGAGATAACGGCGTGAGTAGCGGGAATTTGACGGTAAATCGATCCAAATCCGGGCGGAATTGCCCACTCGCCGCAGGATTTCCGGGAAGACCCCTCCGGGGAATTGCACGAGGATGCCTCGCCGGCTGACGTCCCTCGTAACCGCTTCGATCCCTGCAAGCTCCTGATCGCACGGGTAAACGAAGCATGGCCGGCGAATCTCATGCCGGTGCTCCTGCCGGCGTTCCAGAGAAGACACCTCTCCGTGAGCAGGCAACATATTGGTGCGCACAGTCTCAAAATTAGATTCATTTTGCACTTCTTGTCTCTCTATCTTTCGTACAATTTTCGTGGTACCGGGGCACGGTACAACGTCAACTTCGGATAGCATTCTCTCAACGGCCAAGCCCCGGAACGGGGGATGATATGGCCCGTGCTCTCCGGTACTCTTACATCGTTGGTTATCAAACCAGGATTTGGTGCGAGGTTCACGTTCAAAGCGGAAACACCGGTAAGGCTGCTGGGGCGCCGCCGGACAGCGGAGGGAATCAGATCAGGGGCGAGGCCGGAGCCGGTTCAGCGCGATCCGGGACACGAACCGGAGCATCTGCCAGTCGTTCGGCGACTGGTAGACCGGCGCGGACGATCGCGATGGCGGCGCGAACAGGCGGGAATCGTCACCTCCGAGGATCTCCCGGCAGACGTCGGCCGGCCATGATGTGCAGCCGTTCAGGCATGCGTCACGGTTTCGAACGAATGAACGGCCCACCGTCGGGAAACGCTCTTTTCGAAGCACGATTCCCCCATCCAGCCGGTCCGTGAGCCGTTGCAGCATCGACCCGGTCCAGGGATCGCGGTGATAGATTTCCCAGAATCCCGGGGGTCCTCCGCGGTACTTCTCCTCGTCGTCGTGGTGGAAGGACCAGACGCCGTATCGCGGGACGGTGAGAATCGCGCCGCGGATGATGCCGAAAGCGAAGCGCAGGATGAAGTCCAGCTTCAGCGCCCGGATGCGGGCAAGGTCTTCATCCCCGAAATACTCAGAGAACTTCCCTTGCCTCACTGTCTCGCACTCCAGCCGCGGCAAGTCAGCAAGAGCCAGCGGCATTTCAACCGATTCGAGCGCCGGGATGCGGCCCTCGACGAACAGGCGCTCGTAGAGCAGCCACAGCTTCTTCCTGCTGGTGAGCAACGTCTTTGCTTTCTTGAGCAGCGGCCGGTGGACGGCAGGGCGGGGCGGCGGTTTCTCCACGATGAGCGCGCCGGCTTCGACGCCGTCCACGGCCAGCAACCGGCGCACGCACGCCGCTTCCCAGGCGGCCAGCGTTGTGCCGTTGCACATGATGCCGAAGCGGAGGATCATCTCGAAAAGCACCTCCCGGCGGGTGTGTCAGGCATGGTTAGACGCGAACGCCGGCGACCGAACGCCGGAAGTACGGCGCGGGAAGCTCGGGATCGACGCCGATACGGCACAGTTGAAAGCGCACCGCGCCGGCGTGGTTCAGGCCCGATTCCGCGGTGACTGCCGTGCGAAAGCCCGCCGCCGCGACCGCCTCCAGCACGCGCTGGTCGAAGTCGCCGCTGCGGCCGTTCGGATAGCAGAAATGGGAAACCGGGGAGCGCAGTTCCTGCTCGATCCGTGCTTTCGATCCGGCCACCTCCCGGCGGAGTTCCGCGTCGTCCGGGAGCCTGGAAAGGATGGGGTGGGACTCGCTATGGGCGCCGAATTCGACCCCGGCGGCTGACATCGCGCGTACTTGGTCCCAGCGCATCGGCTGGTATCCCGGCGGAGGCTCGGCGGGAACCACGACGTCCAGAGTCCTGGGCAGGCTCTCCAGCAAGCGCAGCCGGTCGCGGTTATCCATCCTTTTCATGACTTCTTTCAAGTGGAAGGCTGCCTTCGCGCGATCTTCCCGGCTGGCCAGAGCAAAGGCGAGGCGCTCTCCGTTTGGGAGTTCTACGGATGCCCGCGCGAGGCCTGAAAGGTTCACGGCATACTCGACGCGGTCGCCCCAAAGCCACAGGTTCCGGTCCAGGAATCCGGTGACCAGAAATACGGTGAAGGGGATGCCGTGCTCGCGGAACACCGGGAAGCCAGTCTCGAAAACGTCTTCGTAGCCGTCGTCAACGGTGACCGCGACGGCGTTCGGCGGCAGCGGGCGGCTGGAGTCGAGCCATGCCGAGACGGCGGAGAGCGACACGGGGGAATAGCATCGGCGCAA
>CAZACK010000005.1:0-40459 GCA_964483455.1 uncultured Solibacteraceae bacterium | reverse complement strand
CGCATGAGGAACATCTGGTCGAGACTCATGTCGCCGTGGAAAATGTTCCCGCCGGTGAGGCCGAAGCGGCGCTCCAGGTCGAGCGGCGTCAGCACGTGTCTTCGCTCGATGATAGACCGGATGTTCGGCGCGTACTCGGCGATCAGGCCGATCACCCTGTTGGCGAACGGCTCGCGAAGCTCGTCCCAGTTGGACTCGCGGAGCCTGTAGGGCGCGTACTGGAGGAAGATGCCCATGATGTGCCTGCCTGGCGGGGCCAGCGACGGATCGTACATGGTGGGGATAGTCAGTTCGAGCAGCGGGCGCTCGGATGGGCGGCCGTACTTGGCGTCATCCCAGGCGCGCTCGACGTACTCGATCGAGGGGCAGATGTGCATGGTGGCGCGATGCTGCGGGCCGGGCGCGCCCGGCAGAGCGCGGAACTGGGGAAGCCCGCTGAGGGCGAGGTTGATCTTGAGCGACGTGCCTTCGCACCGGTAGCGGCGTATCGACTCGACAAATCGCGGGTCCAGTTCCTTCTCCTCGATCAGGCGGAGGAAGGTCATCTTCGGATCGAGGTTGGAGACGACGGCGCCCGCCTGGATCTCCTCGCCGCCCGCCAGAACGACGCCGGCGGCCCGCCCGTTCCGGACCAGAATCTTCTCGACGGATGCGCCGGTGCGGATCATCGCGCTGCGGCTGCGGGCGGAGGCGGCGATCGCTTCGGAAACCGCGCCCATGCCGCCGCGGACGAATCCCCAGAGGCCGCGCTTGCCGGCGACGCCGCCCATCGAGTGGTGGAGCAGGATGTAGGCCGTCCCGGGGGAACGCGGCCCGCCGTTGGCACCGATGACGCCGTCGGTGGCGAGCGTCACCTTCAGCTCCTCGGACTCGAACCATTCGTCGAGCATGTCGGCGGCGCTCTGGGTGAAGATCTTCACGAGTCCGGCGAGATCGCGCCGTCCGATCCGATAGAGGCGGGCGGCGAGCTTCAGGTATTCGAAGACGTCCCCGAGGCCGTCCGGCGGGAATTGCGGCGGGGTGACGAGCAGTAACTCCTCGACAATGCGCGAGAGCCGCTCGATGTGGTCTTCGTAGGCCGGGTAGCGCTCGGCGTCGCGGCGCGAGAACTTCGCGATCTCCTCGAGCGTGCGCTGGCGGTCCTGCCACATGAAGAGGCAGCGGCCGTCGGGAAACGGGGAGAAGAAGGCGGGGTCCTTGGCATCGACCTTGTAGCCGAACCGCTCGAGTTCAAGATCGCGGATGACGCGCTCGTGCAGCAGGCTGGTCAGATAGGCGGCGGTGGAGACGCGATAGCCGGGCCAGATCTCCTCCGTAACCGAGCAGCCGCCGACCATCTCGCGGCTTTCGAGGACGAGGACCCTCCGGCCGGCGCGGGCAAGATAGGCGGCGGCAACGAGGCCGTTGTGGCCGCCGCCGATGATGAGGAAGTCGGGGGATGGAGGCATGGGTGATCATGGCGCGTGTTGCCGCAGCTTGGTCAGGAGGCGGGCAATCTCGCGATAGCACTTGTCGAATGACTGGGAGCGCCGGGCTTCGTTCAAGTCGAACACCGATGCGAACGCCGGCTGGTCCAGGGTCGGAGTGTATCCATTGGGCATCTGGCGGCCGATCCACTCCTTGGCGCCTCGAATTGCCTCGGGACCGGCTGGGGCCGCCATGTCCGGCGGGAGGCCGCGGCATCCGCGGAGGGACTCCGCCGCCGCGAGAAACCAGGTCTCAAACTCGCGTTTGGCGAGTACGATGGAGAGCGCGACATCGGGACGCGCGGCGGAGGCTCGTTCCTTCAGTTGCGGAGCCAATTCAGCCGGGCAATCGTCGTCGCTGTCGAGGAGCACGAACACCGCGCCATGCGTCCCAGCCGATTTGGCGGCTAGTTGCACCGCCCTCTCAATCTCACCCGACCGCAGCAGCCGGCTCTTGGCGATCCGGATCGGGTGCGGCACCTCTAAGGCGAGTCCCGGCAGGCAATCCATGGCGACCCGGCGCAGGAGAACGGGGACTGCCTCGACTTCCCCGTGACCTTCCACGACGCAAGCAATGGTGACGGGCATCAGTCGACGTCGAACAGGCGTTGCTGCTCGGCGATGGCGCCGGACGGGGCAGGCCTCAACTGGTTCAAACGCAGAAGTTCCCCGGCCGTGTACAGGCGGTCGCGCAACGCCGACTTGCCGGTCTTGTCGACGGGAGCAATCACGGTCCGCCCTTGGTCCGCATGCACGGCGAGAATCATGGATGTATCGAGTCCGTTGTCGTCAAGGAGATCGGGACTATGACTCGTGACCAGGACCTGGGT
Source organism: uncultured Solibacteraceae bacterium (assembly GCA_964483455.1). Classification (GTDB taxonomy): domain Bacteria; phylum Acidobacteriota; class Terriglobia; order Bryobacterales; family Bryobacteraceae; genus CAYZJD01. Next base: position 38,163 of record CAZACK010000005.1, on the reverse strand, counting down.
GCCGCGGCTGGCCTCGCGGAGGCCGTCGAGGATCAAGCCGGCCGCGGCGGGATGCAGGGCGATTTCCGGCTCCTCGATACCCACCAGGGGAACACGGGTTCCGCGCCCGTTTCCGGATTGGAAGAGAGAGACCAGAATGCCGAGCGCGCGAAGCGTTCCGTCCGACATGTTGGCCGCCAGAAAGCGCCATGGCTCATTGGATCCGGACACCTGCTGGCGAAACTCCAGGGTCTCTTTCGGGCCGACGACCCTCACCTTCACGCCATGGACACCTGGCACTACTTTGGACAGGTACTCTTCGATGCGCTCCTTGACCGGAGCCGCATGCTTCTCCATCTGCCCGACGACACTGGTGATGTTGGCGCCGTCGCGGGATAAGACCTCTCCCGCGTCAGGAGACTGGAGTTCCCGGATCCGGTCGGGGTTCAGGTTGTAGAAGCCCATCCTGGACAACGCGTCGTAGACTGGACGAAACGGCGGCAACCCGGATGCGTTGACCAAGTACAAGCGGTCGGGGGAGGCGGCTGGCATCACCTTCTCGCTGGCGGTGACAACACCGGACTTGACCCGAAAATAGCTGTGCGCGGACGGTAACTCCGCCTCGCCGACGACACACTCCTCATCCTGCACCTCGTAGCCGCCTTGGGGTCGAGCCCCGACGCGGAACCCGTAATGCCCAGACGTGTCGCTCGAAAGACGATAGTCCAGACGGATGGCGAAGTGCGTCGGATGGCCGCCGGAACGGCGACGAACCTCATGAATCCCTCCGCGTTCGCGCAGGGCATGATCCAGTGAAGTGCGCAGGGCGTCGGCCACGAAGCGCAGGGCATCCAGGAAATTGCTTTTGCCGGCCCCGTTGGGACCTACCAGAAACATCAACGGGCCGAGATCCACCCTGCACGCCGCGATGCTCTTGTAGTTCTTGAGTTGAACTCGGCCCAGGAAGGTCGAGTCCCCAGACTTGGGATTCATCGTCGGCGGTCCTCACCTCCGCTTGAATGCTACCACCGCCAGCGGGGGCAGGGTGACTTTAACGCTGTGAGGCCGGCCGTGATGCGGGATGGGCTCGGCAGCAACGCCGCCGGCGTTGCCCATGTTGCTGCCGCCGAAGTGCTCCGAGTCGGAGTTGAGGATCTCCTGGTAGTAGCCCGGCGCGGGCACGCCGAAGCGATAGTCCGTGCGCGGCACCGGCGTAAAGTTGCAGCAGAACAGGAGGAAATCCTCGCGGTTCCGCGCCCGGCGCAGGAACGCGATCACCGAATTGTCCACGTCGTTCAGGTCGACCCATTCGAAGCCGTCCCAATGGTAGTCGACTTCATACAGAGCAGGCTCGGCTCGGTACAAGCGATTTAGCTCGCGGACGAAGTCCTGGAGCTTCCGGTGGTAGTCGAACTCGAGCAGTTCCCACCGCACCTGCGTCGTGTGGTTCCATTCCTCGTACTGGCCGATTTCCGAGCCCATGAACAGGAGCTTCTTGCCAGGATGCGCGTACATGTAAGCCAGGAACGCACGGGCGTTGGCGAAGCGCTGCCACTCGTCTCCCGGCATCTTGCTCAGCAGCGACTGCTTGCCATGGACAACTTCGTCGTGCGAGATCGGCAGGACGAAGTTTTCGCTGAAGGCGTACAGGAGGCTGAAGGTGATGTCGTTGTGGTGGAACTTGCGGTGCACTGGCTCCTTGGAGAAGTACTCGAGCATGTCGTGCATCCAGCCCATGTTCCACTTCATGGTGAAGCCCAGGCCGCCGAGGTACACCGGGCGGGAGACACCCGGGAAGGCGGTGGATTCCTCGGCGATGGTGATGGCGCCGGGCGCCTGGTGGGCAAGCTCGTTGAACTGGCGGAGGCAGTCGATGGCCTCGAGGTTCTCGTTGCCGCCGTACTGGTTGGGGACCCACTCGCCTGGCTTGCGGGAGTAATCCAGGTAGAGGATCGAGGCGACGGCGTCCACGCGCAGCCCGTCGATGTGGTAGCGCTTCAGCCAGAACAGCGCGTTGGAGATGAGAAACTCGCGCACCTCGTTGCGGCCGAAGTTAAAGATCTTGGTGCCCCAGTCCTGGTGTTCGCCCTTGCGCGGGTCTTCATGCTCGTACAGCGCCGTGCCGTCGAAGTAAGCCAGGCCGTGGGCGTCCTTGGGGAAGTGGCCCGGGACCCAGTCCACGATGACGCCGACGCCGGCCTGGTGGAGCCGGTCGACCAGGTACATGAAGTCCTGCGGAGGTCCGAAGCGCGCGGTCGGCGTGAAGTAGCCGATGACCTGGTAGCCCCAGGAGCCGGAGAACGGGTGCTCCATGATGGGCAACAATTCGACGTGCGTGTAGCCCATGCGAGTGACGTAGTCGGCCAGGCGCGCGGCGAGTTCCCGATACGTCAGGGGCTGGTTTCCCGGCCCGCGCAGCCACGATTCCAGGTGCACCTCGTAGATGGAGACCGGCTCCTTGAGCCAGTCCCTGCGGGCGCGGGCTTCCATCCATTGGGCGTCGCCCCACTGGTAGGCGTCCAGGTTGGCGACGACGGAGGCGGAGTGGGGCGGGACCTCTGAGAAGAAGCCGTACGGATCGGCCTTCATCTGCCGGTACGCGCGGTGGCGGGAACGGACGAAGTACTTATACCTGGCGCCCTCGCCGGCGCCGGGCATGAAGATCTCCCAGGCGCCGCCGTCGCGGAGCCGCATCGGGTTGCGGCGCGTGTCCCAATCATTGAAGTCACCGACCAGGTAGACCGCCTCGGCATTCGGCGCCCACACTGCGAAGCGCACGCCGGCGACGCCCTCGCACGACGTCATGTGCGCGCCGAGCATGTTGTAAGCCTCGTAGTGCGTGCCCTCTCCGAACAGGTGCAGCTCGAAGCCGGTGAGCAGGGGAGGGAAGCGGTAGACATCCTCGACGTCCTCGGAGGAGCCGCTCCACAACGCGACACGGAGCAGATAGGGGCGCGGCCGCCCGGCGAGGCGGGCGAGGAAGAACCCGTCGGAGTGGATCTTCTCCATCGGGTATGCTTCGCCGTCCACAATCACGGCCGTCTCGGAGGCCTGGGGGAGGAAGGCGCGGACCTCCCAGGCGGGTGGCTCGCCGGGCTCGTTGACGGCGTGCGGTCCCAGGATTCCGAACGGGTCCCCGTGATAGCCGCCGACGAGAGCGTCGATTTCCGATCTGGTCATCGCAGATATTATGGCAGGGATGCCGGGCTTCTACCAGGAATTGCCGAAGGCGGAGCTGCATCTGCACCTGGAAGGGGCGATCGAGCCGGAGACGCTCTTGGAAATCGCGCCGGATCTGACGCTGGAGGAAATCCGGGCGCGATACCGGCACGACGACTTCCAGGGCTTTCTGAAAAGCTTCGCCTGGGTGACATCGCGGCTGGAGAGGCCCGAGCACTACGCGCTGGCGACACGGGCGCTGCTGGCCCGGCTGGAGGTCGAGGGGGTGCGGTACGCGGAGATCATCCTGTCGGCGGGGGTCATTCTCTGGCGCGGCCAGGAATTCGCGCCGATCTTCGAGGCGGTGCGGTCGGAGAGCGAGCGGTCTCCGGTGACGGTGTGCTGGCTGCTGGACGCAGTCCGGCAGTTCGGCGTCGAGCCGGCGTGGCGGGTGGCGGAACTGGCGGCGGAACGTCTGGGGCAGGGGATCGTCGGATTTGGCATTGGCGGGGACGAGGCGCGAGGGCCAGCGGAGTGGTTTGGCGAGGTGTACGCGTTCGCGCGGCGCAACGGGCTGCGGCTGACGGCGCATGCGGGCGAGACGACAGGGCCGGAATCGATTTGGACGTCGCTGGAGTTGGGCGCCGAGCGGATCGGCCACGGGATTCGCTCGGTGGAGGACCCGGCGTTGCTGAAGCATCTGCGAGACCGCGACATCCCGCTCGAGATCTGCATTTCGAGCAACGTTGCCACCGGCGCGGTGCGGTCACTGGCAGACCACCCGGTGCGGCGGCTGTACGACGCCGGGGTCCCGATTGTGCTCAACACGGACGATCCGGCGATGTTCCGGACGACGCTGGTGCGGGAGTACGAGATCGCCGCGCGGGAGTTTGGATTCCGGAAGGAGGAGCTGCGGATCGTGTCCGAGAACGGGTTCCGCTACAGTTTTGGCGGCGCCGCCGGAGGCGAGTTGCCGCGGCGGCCTGAGAAGCCGAAAAGGAACCTGTAGCCGCCGATGAACGCCGATAGACGCCGAATGAGCAGGGACCAATCTCCCGGACTGGACCGGCGCTTATCGGCGTCCATCGGCGGCTGAAGAATCCGTTAGAAGCTGAACCGCTTCCGGGTCTCCTTCACCGGCTGCGGAAAACGGACTTTCGCCAAGTAGATGCCCGTCCTGCCCTCGTGGGAAGAATAGTAACTCACCCACAGCAAGCCATCGTGGAAAACGAGGCCCGGATAACTCGTGTCGCCGCCAGAAGGTAACTTGAGGAATTCGGCCAGCGAGCCGGCCTCGGGATCGAGCCAGCAGAGGGACGTTCGGATCTGGCCGTCATACAGGCGCACGGCGGCGACGATCCGGTCGTCCGGCAGCCGGATCAGGTGTGGGCCGCCGATCTTAGCGCCAAGGTCCTTCCACGTCCACGAGCGATACGGCGGGACGGCCGAGCCGAGCTGCGCGGAGGGCTCGTCGCCGTCGCGGCGGAGCAGGCAGAGCGCGCGGTTGTCGGGCAGAAAGAGAATCGAGGCCTCGTTGGGGTAGCCGCGGGTGAACAGCGGGTCCACCAGCGGAGTGAAGGAATTCCCGGTCTTGCTCGCGTAGAGACGAGTGGAGCGCTCGCCGTTTGTGCTGTAGGCGACGCCGTAGGCATGATCCAGGTGCCAGGTGACACGCCACAGCCAGTAGTTCTCGTCGCCGATCCGGACCGACTCGCTCCAATCGCGGCCCTGTCGCGAAAACCAGGCGTAGGTCTGGTGGAGGATACCCGCGCCCATGCGTTCGGCGGTGCCGGCGGTGAGCATGAGCCGTTGGTCCGGCGTGACGGTGAGCTTCGGATCGCGCAGGTCAGCGTCCCTCGAAGTGAGTAGCCCGGCCGGCACCCACACCTCGCCGTCCGCCGAGGTCAGGATGCGGATGGCGCCGTCCGGAGAGACATGCTTCTCCCCCTCGCGGAACACACAGTACCACCGGTCCTTGAAGCGAATCAGGTCCGTGAATGCGTTGTGCGGGGCGCGGCTCCAGATCATGCGCGCTTCGACGAGCTCGGGCGCGGGAGCTTCCCGGGCCGCGCCGGAGAGGCAAACTACGCCGCCCGCGGCCAATCCGAGCCGTGCGATACGCTTCATGGGGACTACTATCATTGTACGTGCGGAGGTGAACGATGTCCGTTCGAACTCGCGTTCTCGCGCTGATTCTGATCGCGTGGTGTGGCCACAGCCAGCAAGAAGACCCGTGGAAGACGGCGCTCGCCAACGGCGCGGTCGTGGATGAAGTCTTTCAGAAGACGAAGCGGATGATGGAGGGGTGGCTGTCGCACGCCGATCCGGAAACGCTGCTGCTCCCCGACCGGCTGCTCGGGGAAGTGCGGGGCAGGCGGAACACCGAGTCGACTTACACGCCGCACAACTCCGGCGCGGACAATTACCCTTACCTGATCGCGACGGCGTTCTTTACCGATCCGGTGCTGCTCCGCGGACGGATGATGGAGATGCTCCGGAATGAGATCCGGTATACGAACACCGGCAGCGCGATTCCCGGCGATTTCGATTTCCGCACCCGCAAGCTCGGCCCGCCGAGCTTCTTCGGAGCCGGCGAATACTCGAAGGACGGCGCGGTTGCGGTGACGGAACTGCTTGGGCGCGGCCCGTGGTACTTCCGCATGGTGGACATGATGGCGGAGTTTCGCGAGCGGGCTCCCGTCAAGACCCGGTTTGGGGACCTCCCGGACCAGGGCGTGGAGCTGAACGGCGATGTGTTGCAGGTGCTGGCGCGCCTGATCCCGATGACCGGGGACCGCCGGTTCCGGGAATGGGCGGAGCAAATCGGCGACGCGTACGTCGAAGAGATCCTGCCCGGGAACGGATTCCTGCCGGGCTTCCAATGGGACTTCACGAAGAAGGCCGACACGGGGCGCACACACCTGGATGATCACGGCAACGAACTGGTTGTCGGCCTGGCGTTGGTGCATGCCATCGAGAATGAGATGGAGCTGCCGCGCGGCAAATCATGGATGCCGGCGATCCGCAAGATGCTGGACCGCGTGCTCGAGTCGGCGAATCCGGATGGATTCCTGTACAACGCAGTCCGCACCGCGAACCTGGAGCCGCTGGACAAGGAACTGACGGACAACTGGGGTTACGTCTACGGAGCGGTGTACACCTTCTACCAGGCAACCGGAGAGGAGAAGTATCGAACCGCCGTCCGCCGAGTTCTGGCGAATCTCCCGAAGTATAGGGACTACAAGTGGGAGGGAGGCATCGCCGACGGCCACGCCGACGCGGCGGAAAGCGCGCTGTACCTGGTAGCGCGGGAGCCGGTTCCCGAGGCCCTGGATTGGATTGAGCACCAGGCGAGAATCCTCCTGGGAAGGCAACAACCGGATGGAACGATCGAGCGCTGGTACGGCGACGGCAACTGGAGCCGCACGCTGCTGCTCTACGCGATGATGAAGACGCAAGGATGCCACTTGCGGGACTGGCTGCCGGGCATGGAACTCGGCGCCGTGCGCAAGGGCGAGCGGTTGTACGTGAGTGTGCACGCGGCGCGGGACTGGTCCGGGAACGTCGTGTTCGACTACGCCAGGCACCGGCGGGTCTTGAATCTCCGCCGCAACTACGTGCGCCTCAACGAATGGCCGGAGTGGTACCCCGTGGACGAGAACACGCTGTACAGGGTCCAGGACCCGGACTCGGGGAATGAGGAAGTGCGGCTGGGGAGTGAGCTGAAGGAGGGATTGGCGATGAAGGTGGCGGCGGGAGGCACGGCCAGGCGGATCGTCGAGCGGCAGTAAGGCCGTATAATAACCATATGGCCGTAGCGACCGTGAAGTCGACATACTCGTTGGACGTGGAAACGGTGAACGCCCTGGATCGATTGGCCAAGCGGCTCAATGTTTCCAGGTCCGAAGCGCTCCGGCGCGCCATCCGGCAAGCGGCAGAGCAGCTACCCGACCCGCGACAGGAGGCGCTTGCAGCCTGGGAGAGTGTTCAGAAGTTGATGGCGCTGACCCCGGCTGAGGCTGATCGCTGGGTGAAGGAAGTGCGGGCTGAGCGGCGTGCTTCCTCCCTGCGTATGGAGCGCGCCTGGCGGTGATCCACCTTGACGCGAGCTTCCTCATCCGGGCGTTGATCCCGGGCTCGGCGGAAGATCACCGGTTTCGGAAATGGCTGCGCGAAGGCGAGAGCACGCAAGTTAGCGCTGTGGCGTGGGCGGAATTCCTGTGCGGCCCGGTGGAGCAGACGGCCTCCAAGAAACTGCTGCAAGTGCTGAAAGAGCCGATAGCATTGGATCACGTCGCCGCCGCGAGCGCGGCGCATCTTTTTGACCAGACCGGGCGCCGTCGTGGCTCGCTATGCGACTGCATGATAGCCGCAGTAGCCTTGCTTGCTGGGGCGGCGGTCGCCTCCTCGGAGGCGGACTTCAGCCGATTTGAGGCGGCTGGCCTTCAGATAGCCGAGCATTGACCGGCGACGGCTACCCCGCCGCGCCCGCCCGGCGCGGCGCTCGCTTCCGCTTCTCGCCGGCGGCTTCGGCGGCGGGCATCTCGACCACCACCTGCCGGGCCGGCTCAAATGCCGTGGCCACGGGCTTCTTGAGCTGATCCAGGCTGGCCCGGAGCGCCTCCATGATATCGACCACCGGCGCCATCGTCTGCGCCGCCGGCGGCTCGACGATTTGCGCGCCCTGGATCTTGGCGTCGATTAGCGCACGGATGTTCTCGCGATACGTGTCTTTGTACTTCTCCGGTTCGAACGAGGCCGCCAGCGTCTGGATGAGCGTCATGGCCAGGTCAAGCTCCTTGTCCTTGACCTGCGACGCGTCGGTGCGGAACTCGTCCACGGCGCGGATCTCGTCGCGATAGTACATCGTGTGCAGCAGGAGGCCCTGCTTGCCGGGGCGGACGATCACGATGTGCTCGCGGTTGTGCATGGTGAGCTTGGCCACACTCACATAGCCCGACCGCTTCATCGCTTCGAACAACAGCGTGTAGGGTTTCTCGCCGGCCTCCTCGGGCTGGAGGTAGTAGGAGCTCTCGAGGTAGACCGGGTCGACTTCCTCGGCCTTCACGAATTCGAGAATCTCCATCACCTTGGCGGTTTTGGGCGCAAACCTGCGAATTTCTTCTTCGTCGACGACGACGTACTTGTCCTTCTCGTACTCGAAGCCTTTGACCAACTCGCTGCGAGGCACCGCCTTGTCTTCCGCCTGGCAGTAGATGACCTGCTTGATGCGCGAGTTGTCGGATTTGTGGAGCTGGTTGAAGCTGATGGTCTCGCTGCGAGCGGCCACGGCCAGCCTGACCGGGAAGGAAACCAGGCCGAAAGTGAGGTGGCCCTTCCAAACACTGGACGCCATACGATTCCTCCGCTGCCCCTCGGGCTTTCTCCAGATTTATCATAGAATTAGCAGGAATTCAATCCGGCCCGCGGACGAAACCTCAAGTGTCGCTCGAAGAGTACTCCAAGAAACGTGCATTTGAAAAGACTCCCGAGCCGAAGCCGGCCTCAGGAGCGGAGCGCGGAGGCAGGCGGTTCTGCGTGCAGAGGCATCATGCCCGGCGCCTGCACTATGACCTGCGGCTGGAAATCGGCGGCGCGCTGAAATCCTGGGCGGTGCCGCAGGGACCGACGCTTGAAGCCCTGGCCAAGCGGCTGGCGGTGATGGTCGAGGACCATCCGCTGGAATACGGCGACTTCGAGGGCAACATCCCGAAAGGCAACTACGGCGCCGGCAGCGTCATGCTCTGGGACCAGGGCACATACGAGCTGACCGGCGACAGGAACGTTGAAGCGCAACTGGAGCGCGGCGATCTCAAGTTCCGCCTGTTCGGGGAGAAATTGCGCGGCGAGTTCGCGCTGGTGCGGATGAAGAGCCGCGGCAAGGGCAACGAATGGCTGCTCATCAAGAAGCGCGATCCCGAGGCGCAGCCCGGCTGGGATCCGGAAGGCCATGCCTGGAGCGTGAAGACGGGGCGCACGCAGGAGGAGATCGCGAATGAGATGCCGGCCCGGAAGACACAGCAAGCCGCAGGCGACATCGCCCGCGCCGCCACCAACGATCCGATGCCGGAGACGATCGCTCCCATGCTCGCCTCTTCTTCCAGCGAGCTGCCGCCCGGGGAGGACTGGTGGTACGAGATCAAGTGGGACGGCGTGCGCGCGCTTTGCTTCCTGCGCGACCAGACCACCCGGCTGGTTTCCCGCAACGGGAACAGCATGGACCGGCAATACCCGGAGTTGAGCCTCCTGCATCACTTCGTGGCGGCGGAGACGGCGATCCTGGATGCGGAGATCGTCGCGCTCGACGAAGAAGGCCGGCCCAGCTTCTCGAGACTCCAGCCGCGCATCATGGCCACCGACCCCAACGCGGTGGCCCACCTCGCGCGAACCCGGCCGGTGGTGCTCTACGTCTTCGACCTGCTGTATCTCAACGGCCGCGACTTGCGACAAGCGCCTCTGATCGAACGGAAGCGGCTGCTGAAGTCCGTGTTGCGCCCGGCGGCGGTGGTGCGGTACTCGGACCACTTCGAGGACCGGGGCAGGGAGCTGCTGGAGGCCGCCCGGGCCAAGGGCCTGGAGGGCATTGTCGCCAAGCGGGCGGCGAGCGTCTACGAGGCCAGGCGGAGCCACGACTGGATCAAGATCAAAGTCACCCACGAACAGGAGTTCGTCGTCTGCGGCTACACGCGCGGGGAGCGGGACTATTTCGGCGCGCTGGTGCTTGGGATCTATGACAACGGGGCGCTCGACTTTGCGGGCAGCGTTGGGTCCGGCTTCGACCACAAGCTGCTCGAGAGCCTTCACGCGATGCTCGAGCCGCTCGGCGGGTCTCCGTGCCCGTTCGAGCCGGAGCCGCAGCTTCCGCAGCCCGTGACGTGGGTGCGGCCGGAGCTGGTATGCACGGTGAGGTTCCACTCGTGGACCAAGGACGGCCGGCTGCGCGCGCCGGTGTTTGTCGGTCTCCGGCCGGACGTCGCCCCGCGCGAATGTGTGCGCGAGAGCGCCCAGCCGGCGGCCGCGGCCTTGCGGCCACCATTGCTGGCAGGCGGAAATGCGGAAGCGGCCCTCGATGTGGAGGGCCACACCATCCGATTCAAGAATCTGAACAAGATCTTCTACCCCCGCGAGGGCTACACCAAGCGCGACATTCTGAATTACTACGATGCGGTGGCGGACGTGCTGCTCCCCCACCTGAAGGATCGCCCGTTGTCGCTGCGCCGCTACCCGAACGGCATCGAGGAGGCGCACTTCTTCCAGAAGAACGCCGTGCAGGGCTTTCCGGATTGGATCCGAACGGAGAAGATCGCCGAAGAGGAGCTCGGCAAGTCGACGCAATTCGTGATCGGCGGCAGCCGGGCGGCGTTGCTGTACCTGGCGAACCTCGGCTGCATCGACCAGAATCCGTGGATGAGCCGCGTGGGATCGCTCGATCAGCCGGACTTCCTGCTGATCGACCTGGACCCGCAGGATTGCGGGTACGACAAGATCGTCGAGGCGGCGCAACTGGTGCGGCGGAAGCTGGAAGCGCTTGGGCTGGAAGGATGTCCGAAGACGACGGGCGGCGACGGCATGCACATCTACGTGCCGCTCGAACCCGTCTACAGCTTTGACCAGACCCGGGGGTTCGCGGAGATCCTCGCCAGGCTGGCGGCGGCGGAGCGCCCCGACCTGTTCACCACTCCACGGCCGCTGGCGCGCCGCGAGAAGGGCAAGGTCTACTTCGATTACTTGCAGAACGGACGCGGCAAGACGATTTCCGCCCCGTACGTGTTGCGAGCCTACCCCGGCGCGCCGGTGGCGACTCCGCTTCAGTGGAAAGAGGTGGCGCCCGGCCTGACGCCGCAGCAGTTCCACATCCGCAACGCCGAGGAGCGGTTCGCCAGGCTGGGGGACGTCTTCCGGCCCGTGCTGGAGAACAGGCAGCGGCTCGAGCCGGCCATGGAGCGGCTGGAGAAGCTGGTGGGGCGGGCGGTGTCACCTGCCTGAGCCGGCTTCCGCTTGTGACGCGCACCTTGGGTCGCCACACGGCTTGACAAGCCCTGGCCGCTTGCGTAGCGTTAGGGATTCGGAGGCTCCCCATGCGTTTCTTCCCTGTTCTCGTCGTAGCGCTGGTGTCTGTTCCGCTCGCCTCGGCCCAACTGGGCATGTTCACCCGCGAGCAGCGAATCGACCTCACTCGGGAATGGAGAGGCGAACGGTTTGAGGATGGCCGGCCGAAGGTGCCGGACAAGATCCTCGAGCGGATGGCCGAAACCACCGCCGAGGAAGCGTGGTCGGTTCTGCAATCGGCCGGTTACCGCTATCAGTTCGAGGGCAACTGGCAGCAGATCATCACGGATTCCGACAAGCGGCTGGTGGGCCGTGCCGTCACCGCGGTCTTCATGCCGCAGCGGCCGGACGTGCATGCGGTGATCAGCGACCACGGCAAGAAGGAAGGCCGCAGCCAGGCCGGCGGCCAGAACTCGTGGGTGATCGACATTCTTCAGCCGGGTGACGTGCTGGTGGTGGATCTGTTCGGCAAGATCAAAGACGGGACGTTCATCGGCGACAACCTTGGGACCTCGATCTACACAAAGACCGGCACCGGGCTGGTTGTGGACGGGGCGGTCCGCGACCTGTCGGGAATTCTCGAGATCAAAGGCTTCACCGGCTATGTTCGCGACTTCCACCCGTCCGCTCTCCGGGACGTGACGCTGATGGGCATCAACGTCCCGATCCGCATCGGCGAGGTGACAGTGATGCCTGGCGATGTGGTGCTCGGCGACCCCGAGGGAGTGACCTTCATTCCTCCGCACCTTGCGGAGAAGGTGGCACAAAGCTCCGAAGAGACGCGATTACAGGATGACTGGGGCCACGAGATGCTGCGGCAGGGTAAGTACACGCCGGGACAGATCGATAGTAAGTGGACGAAGGAGATGGAGGAGGAGTTCGAACGCTGGGCGGAGCCGAGGCGGAAGAGGTGAATCCAACCGCATAGCCGCTGAGGACGCAGAGTTAGAAAGACAACTTGCTGAAGCCACTCGCCAGCGGCCGAGTCTCTCCACGCCACTTGAATTCTCCGGTCACGCCCGGCGGCAGTCGGACTTCGGCTTCCAGCTTTCCGCCGATAATCTCCAGCGCCACCGAGATCTCTCCTTTCGGATGCGGAATCGCGCCCGAGAGCTTCGTCAGCTTGCCGGGCTGCGGCCGGATGCGCACGCGGCGGAAACCGGGCGCCGCCGAGTCGATGCCCAGCACCGTGCGGAACAGCTCGATGTTCGGGCTGGCGCCCCAGGCGTGGCAGTCGGAGCGAACGCCCGGGTTGTCGGTTTCCGCCCAGGTGGTGAGCCCCTGGGCCAGCATGTTGCGCCACGGGCCGAGCATCTCGAGATAGCGGTCGCCCAGACCGGCCTCGCGCATCGCCAGGTGGAGGTAGTAGCGGAAGTAGATGGTGGCCCGCGCCAGGTCGGACGCCGCGAGCGTCTTCTCCATGACCTGCTTCGCCTGGTCGCCTTTCACCAGACCCGCCAGGACGGCGAGCGCGTTGGCGTGCTGCGAGTACGTATCCTGCTTCGGCGTGTCGGCGAAGAGTCCCCGCTTCTCGACCCAGTAGAGCTTCCGGATGGCGGCTTCGAGCTCGGCCTGCTCCGCGCGATAGAGTCCGGCAAGCTCTTTTGAGCCCGCGGGCTCCTCCAGCTCGGACGCCCACTGATAGGCGAGCAGCAGTTGCAGGTTGAGCGACGCCGAAGAGCCATCCTCTCCCAAGGGCGGAACGCCGGCCGGCCAGCGCTCGACCCAATCCAGGAAGTTCCACCAGGGCATCCGGGCCAATGCGCCCCCCGTCGTTTGATACCGGCCGAAGAATGACAACACGGCGCGCGCGCCCGGCAGCATGCGGCGCACAAGCTCAGGATCATCGACGTACCGCCAGTAGTCGTGAACCATGCCGATCCACCACAGGGAAAATGGCGGGATGTACTGCTGGAGCGCCGACGGCGCGCGGCTGTAAGTCGCGCCTTCGGCCGTGCGCGAGGCGTCGATCTGCTCGATGGCGTTCTTCATCAGCCGGCTGTCGCCGCTGCTGTAAATCGACACCAGCGCCTGGATCCGCGTGTCTCCCACATACTGAAGCTGCTCGTAGTAAGGGCAGTCCATGTAAGTTTCGTGCGCGCAGAGGCGGGCGGTCCGCCAGCCGGTGTCGAGTATCTTTTGTAACTCGTCGGAGCCGGCGTCGAAGCGAGCTTTCCGCGTGAACGGGTAGCCGGTGTAGGTCCCACTGAGATCGACGACCGTCAGCGGCTGGTCCGCTGTCTGCACCTTCATCTCGATGTAACGGTATGTCCGCCACCACAACGGACGGAAGAGGCGGCGCTCGCCGCCGTCCGGAAGGAGGACGTCCTGGTAGCCAAGGAGGCTCCGTCCTTCGACTTCATCCCGGTTGCCTTTGCTCTTGTCCGGGCCGCGGAGGGCCTCGGCATAGCGAAGCGACACACGGGCGCCGCGTCCGCCGCTGACCAGAAGCTCCGGAAATGCAGTTGTCAGGCGATCTTGATCCAGCAGCAGCTCGATGCTGGTGTTCTTGGGTATGGTCCACTCCGCGGCGGCGCCGGGAAACCCTTGGGGCGGTGTGATCCCCTGGGCTCGCCTCACGCGGCCAAGACGCTCGGGTCTTTCCTCCATCAGCGGGATGGGTCGAGGCACGAGCATCCAGCGGTTCGGCGCGTCCTGCGCGTCGCGGGGGGCGCCGGGCCCGATCTCCTCGGCAGGCTGCCACTGCGAATCATCGAAATCGGGCTGCTGCCAGCCCCAGGGGTAGGCATGGCCGTCGATCTCCTCGCCCGGCGGAATGGCGACGTAGCCGTCCACCGTCTGATAGGTGATCGGGATCGGCTTGTACGCCTTGTTTTGGACCGATCGCCAGCTCTTGCCGCTATTCACAAGCTTGCCGTCAATGCCGTCGCCGGCCTGCAACAGGAAACCCGTGCGGTGCGTGACCTGCGCGACCGCGGCGTAGCGGCCGTCGTTCCAAACCACGGCGGCCAGCACATTGCGCCCCGCGCGCAGGCGCCGGGCGATGTCGACAGTTTCGTACCGCCAGTGGTAAAGGTCGCCGCGCGCCGGTCCCCAGGCCACACGCTCGCCGTTTACGAAAAGCTGGTAGCGGTTGTCGGCGGAAACGTGAACGATGAACGACGACGGCGGAGAGGCCAGATCGAACGAGCGCCGGAAGTGATAGACACCGTAGTCGAACGGGGACGATCCCGGAGCGGCGATCCATTGCGCGGGCCAGGGCCGGGACAGGAGATCCGGGCCGGCGGCCGAGACGACGATGGCCGCCAGCCACGCGAGGAGTTGTGCCTTGAATAACGTCCGCATGCGCACCCTACATATCACAAGTGAGCAGCGGCCGGCGAAAGGTTCAGTGTATGCGCGGCGTTAGAGGCTCCGCAGGTGGAAGCCGCCGTCGACGTTCAGCACCTGGCCGGTGGAATAATCCAGCAGGCCGTCGGCGATGGCGCGGACGGCGCGGGCCACGTCCCGCGGCTCCCCCATCCGGCCCTGAGGCAGCAGGCCGCCGGCGATTCGATCCTCGTACTTCTTTTCCACAGCGGCGATCATGTCCGTGCGGATGACGCCCGGGCGGATCTCGAACACCTTGACGCCGGCGGAGGCGAGCCGCTGCGCGAACAGGGCGACGGCCATGCTGAGTCCGGCCTTCGAGATGCAGTACTCGCCGCGGTTCACCGACGCCGTGTAGGCGGAAATAGAAGTGACGAACACGATCCGGCCTTCGCCTTGTTCCGCCATCCAGCGGGCCGCCTGCCGGGTCAGGAAGTAAGGACCCTTGAGGTTGGTGGCGAGGACCTCATCGAAAACCTCCTCGCTCGCTTCGAGGATGTCGCGGCGCTCGCGAGGGGCGATGCCGGCGTTGTTTACGAGCAGATCGAGGCGGCCGAAGCGATCGCGGGTGAAGTCGAGAAGCGCCCGGCGATCGGCAGCCGAACTGACGTCGCACTGGAAGATTTCCGCGCCGGTTTCCGCCTTCAGCGACTCGGCGGCGTCGCGGCGGCCTTTGTAGGTGGCCACGACGCTATGCGTGCGGGCAAGTTCGATCGCGATGCCGCGGCCGATCCCGCGGCTGGCGCCGGTGACGATAGCGACAAGTTTCATGCTCGCGGCCGGAATGTCGTCACAGCCAGACGGGGTTCTTCAGCTTGAACGACAGCCGCGATTCGGACGGAATCTTGACGCGCTCTCCCTTGGTGAACACCTGAACGGCGCCGCCGGCCGCCGCTCCCGTGGTGGCGCCGATGGCCGCGCCTCGGCCGCCGCCGGCGATGGCGCCGATCACGGCGCCCAGCGCGGCCGTTCCGCCGACCACCTTGGCGGTCTTCTTGCCCCGCGACTCGCTGGCCTGGACAACTTCCTCGCTGGTCACATCCACCGTCTTGCCGTCGATCACCATGGACACAAGGGCGAGCGTCAGTTCCGTCTTGCCGGTCAGCTTTCCGGCTTGCTGGTCTTCGACGAGCTTCACCGTAACATCGGCCCCGCGCGAAACGACGGTCCGGTTCCCGGCCACCACCGGTTCGTCCACGCTGGCGCGAAAGGTCTGCCCGACGCGCGCAACGTCGGAGTCCACGTCGTCAATCATGCGGACGACCACGTCCGTGCCCGCGGGGATGTCCCCCTCACCACCGCGCGGCCGCACCGATTCGCTCTCGGCCGGCGAGGTGGACGTTGTGGTCGTGGCGGCAACCTCGCCGAATTCCAGCGTGGCGACGTCCGAAACAGCATAGGTCGCCACTTTGTCGCCCACTGCGAGACGCACGCTCCGCGAATCACCTCCAAGGTAGGTTCCATTCACGACCTGTCCGTTCCGCAACGTGAGCCGGTCGGCGAACGCCAGGCTGACTGCCAGTACTCCCAGGAAGGCCAGTTTCGATTTCATGGGTTTTCCTCCAACTTATTTGATTAGGACGCCGCGCGTTCGGATTCCGTTTCCGGTTTCGTCCTTGTCAGGAAGGACCTGGCCACGGCCTTGCCATGCTCGAACGCTTCGCGGAATGCCGCTTCCCGCTCAGCTCGCGAGAAGCCGTACCCGATCCGGCAATAGCGCTCGAGGCTCCTGCCAACCGCGTACGTGCCGGCGTAGGCGATGGCGGCCTTGGGAATCAGCCCGGCGCCGAACGGAACTTTGCCCGCCAGTTCCCGGGCCAGCGCCCGCCAGCCGAACGCGCTCGCGATGATCGACGCGACCTGCCCTTTCTGCTCCGTGTAGCCGACTTCCAGGTCGCTGGCCGCGGCCAGCAAGAACGCCATGCGGATCTGATTGACGGTCAGAAAGGCCGTGTCGGTGGCAAACTCGGCGGGCGCCCACAGCAGTTCCGCAAGCCCCGGCATGACGTTCGGGAGAGCCGCGAAAAAAGCAAAGAAGGCATTTTCACGCGACACGTCACGGATGATCTTGCCGGTCACCTGGCGCCGGAAGGGAGGGAAGTTTCGGGCCAGGGCGATCGCGAACTCCTTGTGCGTTCGGAGGATCGCGCGGATGGATCGCTCAGGATTGGCGAAATCGAACGCGACCGCGCCGGCAACGGGCGGGAGCCCCAATTCGCGGACCAGGATGTCGAAGCTCGACGGAGCGCCGGGATCCCCCACCCGGTGCAGCAACTCGAGCATCTCCATCCGCTTCCGGCGGGAAACGCCGGGTGGAGCGAAGAACTCCTCCATGGCGCGGTGGGCGGCGGGGCTCGATGCCACCAGGCCGACCAAAGGGCGCCTTTCCGCGAGTTCGCGGACGACGTTCGGATTCAAATGGCGAATGGCCGCCCGAATCTCTTTCAGGATGCGCGCCGGCATCGGGGGTTTCTACTGAGGCCGCTCCGCGCCCCGCATGCGGAACATGACCTTCAGTCTCTCCCGCCATTCTACCCCGAGGCCGATCCGCTCGACCTCGATCTCGGGCGAGAAGAAGCGCAAAATCGCCTCGGTGGTGGGATGAAACTCGAGGGCGGGCGCCACCAGCAAGAGGCGCGGCGGTTCCCGCGAGAGGGAGACGCCGGGAAAGTAGCCGTGACGCGAGAATTCTCCGTGTTCCGCGGGCAATTGGACGCGCATCCAGTAGTCGAGCGCCTGCATCGGCAGGTGGATGTCTTCGGAGGCTTTCATCTCGATCACGGCCAGGCGGCCGTACGTGTCAACCGCCAGCAGGTCGAGCACGCCGCGCTCCAGGCCCACGAGGGCCGGCACCTGGCCGTAGACCGGAGCCGGCAGGAGCGAAGCATCCAATTCTTCCAGGTGCAAGCGCACCTGCGATTCCATCCAGCGTTCGGGCTGGAGGCGGTAGATCGGGTTCTCCCGGTCCGCGGCGTCGGGCGCTCGCAACCGCGCCAGCTCCCCGGCGAGCAATCCGATTTCCGGCAGGTTTCCTTCAGCGGCGACCGACTTCCTCTCGAGGCCGAACAGAAGCCTGCCGCCGGCCGCGCGGGCGAATTCGAGGCCCCGGACGCGGAGGCTGACGCACCCGTCGCCCATGGGAATCCGCTCCACGTGGGGCGGGCGGCAGAGGCGCTCGATCCACTCCTCGAGTTGCGCATTCTCGCCGGAAGGCCGAACGCACGGCTCCAGCCGGGTGTCGAGGTTCCCGTAGTCGCGCGGATCGACGGCCTGCTCGTAGCCTTCCGGCGAGCAGACATATGTCGAGATCCGGGCCTCCTCCGGGTGCAGATATCGCAGCCGCGCGCAGGTGGCCTTTTCCAGGCCCTGCGGGATGAAGAGAACCAGGCCCTGCACGATCAAGCCTCGCTCTCGCTTGCGGAGGTAGTCGAGCCAGACGAGGGCGAAGCTCAGGGCGCCGGCCGAGCCGGCGGCATCAGCGGGAAGCGCCATGGCCGCGATGCCGGTCCGTCCCTTGCGCAGGAAGGCTCGCGGATAGACGGGGGAGAGGCTCGCCTCGAGGTTTTGCTCGCTGGAGATCTCGGCGATTCTCCATTCCGGAAACTGGCGCGCGAGTGACAGGCGAAATTGCTCGCGCAAGATGTGACGCTCGCCGCGCCGCTCGGCAACGGAGGAGCCCGGGTGCGCCCGGTCAATCAGGCTGAGGCGACCGGTCTTCTTGCCGAACAGCTCGATGGTGACATCAAGTCGTCCGGGCTTTTCGAATTGAACCCCGGTGATGCGGCGAACGAGGCTTGACTGGTCGCTCCAGGCATGCAGAGTCAGCCGGCCGCCACGAACCTCGAGCGAGTAGCGTCCGTCTTCGAGGGGGATTGGAGGTTCTCCGGGTTCGATGAGCTCGGGTTGACGGCTGGACTTGAGAAAACGCTCAATCGCCGCGCGGGCCTCCTCCGGCGGACGCCGGGAGGCTCCTTCCGCGGAAGGAGACATGCGAGCCGTATGATAGCAAATGGCGCGGGCGATTCCGCCTGCGCGTCCAACGATCGATGGTGTTGAGCGAGAATCTCCGGCAAGTTCGTGAGCGCATCGCGCGCGCAGCCCGGCGCGTGGGACGCCGCCCGGAGGAGATCACGCTCGTCGCCGTTACCAAAGTCTTTCCCGCCTCGGCGATTCGAGAAGCTTATGAGCTTGGGGTGCGCGACTTCGGCGAGAATTATGTCCAGGAGTTCGAGAGTAAGTACCCGGAGGTTTCCGGCCTTGCCGGCGTGAGGTTCCATTTCGTCGGCCACCTCCAGTCGAACAAGGCGCGGCGCGCCGCCGAGCTGTTCCACGTGATACAGACCGTGGACACGGCCAAGCTCGCGCGCCGCCTGAACGAAGCCGGCCGGCGGATGCCGGTCATGATCGAGGTCAAGCTGTCCGAAGAAGGCTCGAAGAGCGGCGCGTCGCCGGAGGAACTCCCCGCGCTTGTTGATGCGCTGCGGGGTTGCGAGCACCTCGAGTTGAGGGGGCTGATGACCATGCCGCCGTGGTCGGACGACGCCGAGGAATCCCGGCCCTTCTTCGCGAGGCTGCGGCGACTGGCGCAGGAAGTCGGCTTGCCGGGCCTCTCGATGGGCATGTCGCACGATCTGGAAGTGGCGATCGAGGAGGGCGCCACCTGCGTCCGCGTCGGCACGGCGCTCTTCGGTCCGCGCAGGAGAGCGTGAGGGTCGGTTACCACTCGCCGCTGCCTCCAGCCCGCACGGGCGTGGCCGATTATTCCGCCGCGCTGCTCGGCGCCTTGCGCCGGCTCGGCGACGTCGAACCCGGCGCGGCGAGCGCTGATGTTCACCTTTACCACCTGGGCAACAACCAGCTCCACCGTTCCATTTACGCGCGCGCGCTGGAGCGGCCCGGCGTTGTGGTTCTGCATGACGCGGTGCTGCACCATTTCTTCCTCGGGTGCCTGGACGAAGCCCGATACATCGAGGAGTTCGTGTACAACTACGGGGAATGGTATCGGGAGATGGCCGGCAAGTTGTGGGGCGGCCGCGCTCGCTCGGGGTCCGACCCGGTGTACTTCGCCTGGCCGATGCTGCGCCGGATCTGCGAGGCTTCGCGCGCCGTGATCGTTCACAACCCGGCGGCCGCGCGGATGGTCGCCGCCCACGCGCCCGCGGCCAGGACCACGGAAATACCTCACTTTGTCGCCGCCGAGGAGCGGCCGGCCGTTTGTGAGGTGCTACGGCTCCGCCAGCGGCTCGGCATTCCGGCCAATGCGTTTGTGTTCGGCTTGCTCGGATATCTGCGGGAGTCAAAGCGACTCGCTTCGATCGCCGCCGCCTTCGCCAGGGTCCGGAAAGCAAGGAGTGACGCATCGCTGCTGATCGCCGGAGAGTTCGCCTCCATTGACCTGGAACGAGCGCTGGCTCCGTTGCTCGAATCCCCGGGTGTCGTACGCGTCGGACACACTCCGCGTGGCGAATTCCGGATGCTGGCCGCCGGCGTCGACGCCTGTGTCAATCTACGCCATCCTTCCGCCGGCGAGACTTCGGGCATCGCGGTGCGGCTGATGGGACAGGGCAAGCCGGTGATCCTGACGGAGGCGGAGGAGCATTCAGGCTTTCCCGATGACGTCTGCCTCCGCGTCCCGGCGGGTGAGGCCGAGGTGGACGCGCTCGCCGAAGCGATGATCTTCCTGGCGAGGTTTCCCGAAGCCGCGCGCGAGATCGGCCGTCGGGCGGAGGCTCATGTTCGCGAGAACCACTCTTTGGAGAAGGCGGCCGCAGTGTACTGGAGCGTGCTGACCGCTGCGTGAACGTCCGCCGGCCGCATGCTCGAGTCCAAGTCATGATCAGGAAAGCCTATCTTATATATAGCTGTGTCCAAACCACCGCAGCAGGCCCGAAAACACGAGATCAAACTGGTGTTTCTTGAGCACACCAAGCTTTCAGACTGCTCTCACGTTTGGATAGTCGCCACATTCTGCGCCACGAAGGCTCCTTGCCTTAGGAAGTCCACGTCTACGGCAATCTCATACTGAGAACCGCCCAGGCTGCTGGAAAGCGGGGTGGGGGCAGGTTGAGACGGCCCCCTTTGGCTTCCCTGGCCGGACGGCATAACGGGCGATCTGTCTTTCTCGATCGGAACCACAGACGGCCAGCGTGGCAGACCTCAGCGCTGGGGCCACGTTCGCTATCAGAGCGGAGCGGCCTGGCTCACTGCTGTCTCGACCAACTCAAACCCATCAACTCATCCGGCCACCGCGCTTGAGTTACCAGCTTGTCGCCGTCGCAACCTAAGACAGGCCTATACGAGACAGGCCTGTACGCTGATACCCCGGAATTTTTCAGCACAACCGGCTTCCAAGAAGAGGAACTGCGATCGAGACTGAGAATTTCCGAACTGCGATCGCCTGGTGCAATGTTCAGGAAGGCGCTGATAAAAACAGATCCGTCGTCACAGATACCGAGGCCATCCACCCGGCTAGACTGCTCCAATGCCAGGCCGGGAACTCGGGCCAGCACCTTCCCTTCTGGGGAAAGCTCAACGTACTCGCGGGCGACATTGGAATACCATGCGATCCGGTCGCGCGAAGACATGAGAAACGAATCGTCGCCGGGATGGCAGCAACGATAGGTCTTTAGACCGGATAGGGGCAGATAGGCTCCAAGCTGTTGCCCGGAGGCGCTGAATCGCCTGAGAACCGTGTGGTCCGGGCTGTCGCTGTCCTCCTCGCCTGCGACCCAGTAGGAACCGTCCGGCGCGATAGCCACCTCGTAAGGCTCGAATGAAGACAACCGGACGATACGCTGGTGCTGTCCGCCGGGCGAAATCACGGCGAGAAAGCTCGCGCGCCTGTAATCAGGGCTGAAAGCTGCTCCTACCAGCGCCAGGGTTCCATCGAACGCCCGCTTGAAGCCGCGCACGAAAACCCGGCTGGAATCCGGGATTTCGACCGACAGCTCTGACAGGAGGGCGCCATCCCTGCCGAATGCATGAAGCCTCGGGTATTCGCCGCTAGTGTTGTCCGCAATCACGAGAGCGCCGCCGGACCAATTCGGTATGCTCTTCAATGCGATGCTGAACGGGATGGGCGCGTGCTCTTCTTCAACCAATGCTAAAGAAGGGACCGGCGCGGAAGCGGTCTGACCAAGACCTGCGGCGGACATGCCGCCGATCACGATCGAAACACTGAACGTGAGCGTCCAAGAACGAATAGCTGACATGGTTTCCCTCCAGTTCACTCTTGGCTTTCGTAGACCGTCCAACCATTGTTCCTTCATCACGGTTGGCACTCCCCGGGCGGATAGGAGCAAGTGATCCAGTCACATGGGCAACCAGTCACGGGGTCGTCGCATCCAATGTACCCAGTGTTCCTGATGCCCTTGCATCTAAATCGCCCACCGTCCCAACCGTTATTATATGAGCCGTTGCACGTTTCGACGCCGGAAGGACAAGGCATAGAGTAATTCTGCCAGTAATTTCCGGCACATGGCGTCGAGGAGCAGTTCCCCTCGGCATGTACGGTGGTTTGAAACAATCCCCGAAGTTGCGGAATCCATTTAGCCAAGCCACTCGGCTCTGTGCCGCATGATCCTCGTGTTCTTCGTACTATTCCGCGGCCCCGGTACTCCGGGTTGGGATTCAGCCCGGCGAAGAGACTCGGTAGTTGCTCTCCTGATGGCGCCGCCACCAGGTCAAAGGTAGGTGATTGGCGCTTTACGTTGTGGATCAGCCATACGGCTGACCATAGGACGAAAATCGCGGTGATAAGACCAACTCGTTTTGCCATTGGCTGCTCCTTTCAGTCGACATCGGCTTGCCGGCAGCTGCAATTTTACACCTGCCGGGGGGGCGTCAATAGGATATGCAGATATGTTTAGGAAATATCCTGACAGCACAGGCGCTGAAGGGTAGGCTTTGGAAAGCGAGGGCAGTCGGGGTGATTTCACGAGGGCGGGCCCGTTCGGTTTCAGGTCGAGGTGGAGAGATGGCTTCCTCGGGCCGAATAGCGCTATGTCGCGGCCCAGCCGCTTCGTTCGGCGGGCCAGTGCCCATCCACACGCACCCCACCGGACTGACGACGGCTGGCCGATTGTCGGGACTGGGGCTGGCGGCGTATGGGTGTCACGCCTCCCTGAGCGGCCGACCGCTGTTCCGCGAGGAGCTATGACCGGAATAAGCGGTTGGCGGGAAGCGCAAAAATGGGGATTGCGTAGCCTGTCACGGATTTCCGCCGGTGATGGGCACGTGGATGACGGTCACCGAAGGTTCGGCCAGTGCGTTCTCCAGCGCGGGCCGCATCTCCTCGGGGCGGTTGACGCGCACCCCGCGCGCGCCCAGCGACTCGGCCAGTTTGTCGAAGGCGATCGGGCCGAGCGAGCTGGCGATCACCTCTCCGAACTGCTCGATGTGGCCGCTCCGCGTGATGCCCCAACCCTGGTCGTCGGCGACAATGGCGACGAAGTGCAGATGCTGCCGGGCGGCGCACTCCAGTTCCGCCACGTTGAAGGTGAACGCGCCGTCGCCCGAAAGCAGAATCACCGGCCGGTCGGGAAACGCCAGCCGCGCGGCCATTGCGCCACCGATGCCCCAACCCACAACCGCGCTTCGGCCGCAAGTGAGCCAGTGGCCGGGGTAGCGGTCGCAGAAGAGCTGGTGCGCCCACTGGCCGATGCTCCCGCCATCGATGAGCAGCACCGTCTCCTGCGAGACGACGTCGCGCAACGCCGAGAGAATGTGGATGGCGTGCGTCCCGTGTTGAGATTGGCGGACGGCGTTTTCCTCGGCCGAACGGCGGAACTCCTCCCGGCGTCGCCTGGCCTCGCCGAGCCAAGGCGCGTGGGCCGTGCCGCCGAGCCGCTCGCAGGCGGCCCGCAACTCAGCCCAGCCGGCCGTGACGTGGAGCACCACCGCGCCTTCCGGGATCGCTCCGGGTTGGAGGAAACCGACCCGGTAGTCGGCAGCAGCGCCGGCCATCAGAACGCAGTCGGCGTCGGCGAGAAGGCGCGGGCCGCCGGTGGCCGCGCCGATCACCCCCAGGAACACGCTGCTCGGGCGGTCCACGCAGCCTCGATCCCAGATCGGCACGACCACGGGGATTGCGAAACGCTCGGCGAACCGCAGCAGGGCGTCTCCCGCGCCGGCGTAGTACACTCCGCTGCCGGCGACGATCAGCGGCCGCTCGGCCTTGGCCAGCGCCTGCGCGGCCTGCATCGGATCATCTTCGATGGGCCGTGCCGGCGTCGAAGCGGCGACGGGCCGCACGAGGCGGGCCGGCTGCACTTCCGTGGTCTGGATGTCCATCGGGAACGTCAGGTGGACCGGCCCCGGAGAGGCTCCCCCGGCCGCCCGCAGGGCCTCATCGAGGATTTCGAGCACCCGGTCCGCATGGTCGATCACGCGCGAGTATTTCGTGACCGGGGCGGCGAGCGCGGCTTGGTCGAGGTCTTGGAAATTCCCCATTCCCGCCGTGCGATGGGCGCCGGCGCCGCTGACCAGGAGCATCGGCGCGCCGTCGAAGTAAGCGTTCACCACGCCGGTGAGCGCATTGACGTGGGCGACACCGCTCGAGACGGCGCAGACCCCGGGCTTGCGGGTGAGGCGCCCGTAGCACTCCGCCATGTAGCCGGCGGTCTGTTCGTTGCGCGCGTCGATGAGCCTCATGCCGGCCCGGCGTGCGGCGTGGTAGAGCGGATCGAGCCCGTGTCCGCACAGCGTGGCCATCCAGCTTACCCCGCGCCGCTGGAGTTCCTGTACGAAGAGTTCCACCCCGGTCATTCCCTTCACCCTTTCCTCGATAGGGTATCTCAGCCCAGTCCACCATACGCCTTGCGCCCCTTCCCGCCGCCGGGTATAATCGCAGATTGATGCACTCTGTCTGCGCCGGCTCGTATCGATTTTGGTACTGGGGCTTTAGCCTGCCCTAGGCGAGTGGCGTTGGCACAAGAGGGCAATCACAGACGTCGAAGCCGACCCACTCGAAAGAGTGGGTTTTTTGTTTCGGTCCGACGCGCCGCCCGGAGATGAACGACATGATCATATCGATGCGCCTTCACGCCGCCCAGGAGGAAATCGACCGCGTTTGCGACCGCATCCGCGAGTTCGGCTACAAAGTCCACTCGATTCAAGGCGAGGAGCGGGTGGTCATCGGCGCCGTGGGGATCGGCGACGTGACCGCGTGCCTGGAATCGCTGGAAGCGATGCCCGGTGTCGAACGGGCGGTCCGCATCTCGGCGCCGTACAAGTTCGTCAGCCGCGAATTCCGGCATGAGCGCAGCGTCATCCGGTGCAACGGCCACGAAATCGGCGGCGACGGGTTTGTGGTCATGGCCGGCCCGTGTTCAGTCGAAAGCGAGCGCCAGATCTCGGAGACTGCCGAAGCGGTGGCCGCGGCCGGCGCCCAGTTCCTCCGCGGGGGCGCTTTCAAGCCGCGCACCTCGCCCTACGAATTTCAGGGCCTGGAGATTGAGGGCCTCCGGCTGCTGCGGAAGGCCAAGGAGGCGACCGGCCTTTCCATCGTCACCGAAGTGATGTCCGACGGCGATGTCGAGCTGGTTTCCGAATACGCCGACATGCTCCAGATCGGCGCCCGGAACATGCAGAATTTCACGCTGCTCAAGTCGCTCGGCAAGACCAGCCGGCCGATCCTGCTCAAGCGCGGCATGAGTTCCACCATCAGGGAGCTGCTGATGTCGGCCGAGTACATCGTCGCCCACGGCAACCCGAACGTGGTGCTCTGCGAGCGGGGCATCCGCACCTTCGAAACGGAAACCCGCAACACCTGCGACCTCACGGCGGTCGCCGTGCTGAACGAGCTGACTCATTTGCCCGTGATGGTCGACCCGAGCCACGCCACCGGCAAGCGCAGCCTGGTGCCGGCGGTGGCCCGCGCCGCCGTCGCGATCGGCGCCGACGGGCTTCTGGTCGAGGTTCACCCGTGCCCGGAGAAGGCGTTCAGCGACGGCGCTCAATCGCTCACCATCCCGCAGTTCCGGAAGATGATGAACGACCTTGCCCCTTATGTCAGCCTTTGGACGAAAGCGCGAGTGGCCGAAGCCGTGGCCGCGGTGTAACCTCTTGTTGTGAAATTCAAACTCCACCCGGGCCTGCTGCTCGCGGTTGTCATCTTGCTGTGCGCCGGCCTGGTCGCCGGCATCTCCTGGTTCCGGTCGAGAGCCACCGCCACCACCGGCGATCTTCTGGTTCACGTTCCCAACCGCGAAGCTGCCGTCACCCTGCAAATCGATTTTCGGGCGCTTCGACGCGCCGGCCTGCTGGCGATGCTGGCCGGAACGAAAGTGGCCGAGGAACCCGAGTACCGCAGCTTCGTTCAGGAAACAGGCTTCGATTACAGACGGGACCTGGACCTGGCGCTCGTTTCTTTCGAGCCGAACGCCACTTTGTTTCTCCTCCGCGGCCGCTTCGATTGGCGGAAACTCCAGGCATACGCCCGAAGCCGCCACGGCGAGTGCCACAACACCTTCTGCCGCCTGGAGGGGAGCACGCGCGAGCGCCGGATCTCGTTTTTCCCGCTGCGCTTCGACGTAATGGCGCTGGCCGTCAGTCCCGACAGTTGGGCCGCGGGGAATCTCATGGGGCGGAAGCCGTCGGAGGAGGATTTCCCGGTCCCGAGCCATCCGGTTTGGTTGTCGATACCCGGCTTGCGGATTCGGGCCGCGGACGACCTGCCCGCCGGAACGCGCCTGTTCGCCAAAGCGCTCGACCGGGCGGATCGCGTGGTGCTTTCCCTTCTGTCGAGCGACGGTGAGGTTCAGGCGCTGCTCGAGGCTGACTGTCCTTCCGCCCGGGACGCCTCGGCCGTCGTCGCGGAGCTCAGCACGCTCACCGGGGTATTGCGCGAAATGATCGCCCGGGAAAAGCAGGCTCCGAATCCCAGGGACCTCAGCGGCGTGCTCACGGCGGGCGCGTTCCGCAGCGACGACGTGCGCGTCATCGGACGCTGGCCACTGCCGAAGGCTTTCCTCGAAACGCTGGCGGGCGGCTCGTTGTGAACCGACCGCTCGGGCCGCGCGGCGGGGTGCTGGTCAGCGGCAATGCCGTCTTCGACATCCTTGTGCGCCCTGTGGACCGGCTCGTCTGGGGAACCAGCACCTGGGTCGAGAGCATCGAGCAGCACATGGGTGGAAATGGCTCGAACACCTCCTTTGCGCTGGCCAAACTCGGAACTCCGGTGCGGCTGCTCACCTGGCTCGGCGGCGATGCGTACGGCGACCAGTTGTTCGAGAAGCTCACCGGCGCCGGAGTGGATACGCGGTT
Organism: uncultured Solibacteraceae bacterium; assembly: GCA_964483455.1. GTDB lineage: Bacteria > Acidobacteriota > Terriglobia > Bryobacterales > Bryobacteraceae > CAYZJD01. Next base: position 11,382 of record CAZACK010000005.1, on the reverse strand, counting down.
CGTGCAGCGAGCGGCCACGGCGGCCACGGCAATCACCGTTGCCCTCGTGCAATCTGGCGGAAACCGCCTCTTCTTGCACCGTCCCGGCGTGAGCGCGGAGGCGTTCCCCGAGCCGATCGAGTTCACACCGGAGTTGCTGGACGGGATCTCGCATTACCACCTGGCCAACCCGTTCGCGCTGCCGCGCAAGCGAGCGCACGCCGCCGAGTGTCTGCGGCGGGCGCGCGCGGCGGGGCTGACCTCGTCGCTCGATTTAGCCTGGGATCCGCTGGAGCGGTGGCTGGCCGACCTCGCCCCATGGCTGCCGCACGTGGATATCCTCTTCGCCACCGCCGACGAGGCCCGCCGTTCGACCGGGCTCGACGACCCGGCTGAGGCGGCGGCCGAGTTCCGCCGGCTCGGGGCCAGGACGGTGGTCGTGAAACTCGGCGGCGAAGGCTGCGCGGTGTATTCCGAAGACGGAGTCATCCGCTCTCCAGCCTTCGAGGTGAGTGCCGTCGACACCACCGGCGCGGGTGATTGTTTCGCCGGCGGCTATGTGGCCGCGCTCCATCACGGATGCTCCCACGCGGAGGCCGCGCGCGTCGCCAACGCCGTCGGGGCGCTCTCCGTCCAGCGGATCGGATCAACCGACGGGCTGCTGGCGTGGGAGGAGACCATCGAGTGGATGAACGCGCGGCGGACGTGAGGGGAGCCCGGCGGGTGTTGCTCCCCAGGTTGCCCTTGGCTAAGATCCAGTCGTGAAGCTTCTCGTAACGCTGGAACGAGACGAGACCGGGATGATTGTCGCGGAGTGCCCTTCGATCCCCGGGTGCGTGTCGCAAGGAACCACGGAGCACGAGGCTCTGGAGAATATCCGCGAGGCGATCACCGGGTGCCTCGAAGCAAGGAGGGCAAACCCATGCCGCTGACGATCGCAGTTCACGAGGTGGAGGTTGCCGTGTAATGGCGACGCTTCCCTCTGTTTCGGAACGGGCGGCAGGCGGTTTCATCTGGGGAGGCCTCCTCGATTGCTGCGAGGATCTGTTTGACGACCTTCGGATGCAGCGTCGCGCTGCCGTGGAATGGAACCACCACCCTCGCCCGCCCTTTGCGTGAATTCGGCAGCTACCCTTGGATCGCAGCCAGGCGAAGCCGGATCTTAGCAGCATCGCCTCTGCGTCCGCGGCCTTCAGCCGCGGCACTCTAGGCATGAACTTCGACCGCGGTGGTGAGGATCTCCCGGCTCAGCGCCGCCGAGCGCTCATTATCAGTCAACGTTTCCAGGAACAGTTCGATCGCCTCACGGATATTGACGAGGGTCTCCTCGACCGTCTTTCCCTGCGATTGGCACCCCTTCAGCTCCGGACACCAGGCGTAGTATCCATGCTCATCCTGCTCGATCACGACGCTGACTTTGCCCGTCATCAACAGTCATTCTACTGGCGCATCGAGCCGTGGACAAGATCGGCCGACACCTCCCGCCGCGCGCGCGACGAGGCGGCCAGCGCTTGATGAGCCTCATTCGCCGGGTTAAATTGCGGAATCCCGATGTGCCGGAGGATGGTGGGCGTGCCGAAGCCCCGGCCCGCCGCCGAGAACGACCGCACGAACTCGCGCACCGGCGGCGAGTTCAGGACCGCGCACAGGTAGTGCGCCTCGTCCTCGCCGGATGCCGCGAGAAACGACGTGGTCTCGAGCGGCACCACCGTCTTTCGGCCAAGTGGCCCGGCCCAGTCCGAAACCACGGCGGCGCACAGGTCGTTGCTCATCCGCTTCCAAACCACCTTGTGCCGCGCGAAGGTCTCCGGCGCCACGTTGAACTGGCTCCAGAACGGATGATCCTGCTCGCGGTGGTACTTGCGGTACAGCGCGCGGGCCAGTAGTATTTCGCGGAATTGCCTGAGGTATTCCAGCGTTCGCGGCCATTTCACCCGCATCGCAGTTTCGTCGTAGCCTCGGCGCGTTTCCGGATCCTGAACGACGAGCACGTGAACTCCAGGCGTCGCCGCCCACCGCCCGATGTCCGATCCGCGCAGGGCGGGATAAATCAAGTCCGTCTCGATGCGGGCCTCGAGCACCGCGATCGGGAGCTTTCCCCTTTCCGGGAGATTCCGCACCCGCGCCAGTCCGTCCGGAAGAACCTCCAGGACCTCGAGCCAGAAGACGCCGTAAGGATTCGCGTTCGCCCCGAGCATCGCCTTGTAGGGGCTTGCCGGGCAGAGAGGAAAACGGCGCTGCTCGTCGGAGCCGGCAGTTCGCCACGGGCCGTGCGGCGAGCCCACTGGCTCGGCGTGCAGCTCCGTCCGGCGGAGCGAGCCGCCCTCCCGCGACCAGACGACGTAGGGCACGGGATAGCTGGTCTCCTCGCCCTTCGACAGCAGGATGGCCGCGGTCTTGTTTCCACTCCCGTCGAACGGATGAAGTTTCACGAAATCGTGGGCTTTGACCACCCGCAGCGGCGGGCCGTCTTCGCCGAGCCGGAACCGCCGGAATCCCTCGGCGGCGCCTTTCGCCTTCATGACTTCCTGGGTGATGAGAAAGCCCAGCGTACCGCCGTTCTTGAGGTAGCGGTCCGCCGACACGTAGGTGAACAGCATCGACAGGTCCTTCTTGCCGCCGCCGAGCCTCGCGTCGAATCCCGGCAGCGTGAACAGGCCGTAGCGCTTCCACAGCGGGGTCGTGGCCCGGCGGTAGTCCTCCGGCAGGTAATCCCAGCGGACCCAGGGCGGGTTGCCGGCGACGAAATCGAACGGCTCGGCCGGGGCCGCTTCGAGAATCGCGTCTTTCCGGAACACCGGTATGGTGTCCCACGGCACGTCGCCGCCGAGCGCCAGCGCGTAGTTGGCGCGCGCCGCCAGCGCCGCCAGCGGGTTCAGCTCGAATCCGTGGATCGCCCGCGGGATTTCAGCGGGAGAAACGCCGCGCTTCCTTGCCCGGTCGATTGCCAGCACGAGAAAGGCGCCGGAGCCGCACGCCGGGTCGAGCAGTCTCCGGTCCGCGTCGCCGTCATAGCCGATTTCGTCCAGCAGCAGGTCCGCGAGCCAATCCGGCGTGTAGTATTCGCCGAGCGCGTGGCGCACGGAGCGCGGAACCAGCGACTGGTATGCCGGTTTGAACCGGTCGAGGCTTGCGCTCCCCGGCGGAGGGATTCTCCAGTCGCCACACCAGGCGAACATCGCACCGCCGCGGGAGCCGCGGACGCCCGCGTCTTCCAGAGCCGAGCGGATCAGTTGGGCGAAGTAGGTGTGGACGGCGAACAGAAGCTCGTGGAAATCGGCGCTCTGCGCGAGGCCGTAGTAGGCCGCCAGGGCCTTGGATTGGTTCTCCTCGGGCTCGAGAAACCGTCTTCCGTACACGCCGCTGAACTCAGCAAGCCACCGCTCGAACGCCCCCGCGTGAGCGGACCGCCGCTCACGCCACTGCTCAAGAAGTTCCAGGACACCGGCCTGGAATCGGCGTTCATCGGCGTTCATCGGCGGCTATCGGACCAGCCTGCGCTAGTTCAGGAACAGGGTGCGGTACAGCGTGTCGCGCTGCTTCGGCACAAACCCGGCGTCGCGGATGATCCGCCGGAGTTCCTCTTCGGTGGAGCAGTGGTGGGCGCCGGCGGCCGAGACCACGTTCTCCTCGATCATGACGCTGCCCACATCGTTGCCGCCGAAGCGGAGCCCAAGCTGGCAGGTCTTCAGCCCTTGTGTGACCCACGAGGACTGCACGTTGTCGATGTTCTCCAGGTACAGCCGCGAGACCGCCAGCGTCCGGAGGTATTCGACCGCGGTCGCTTCTTCCTTGATGAACCGGCCGAGCGAGGTGTTCTCGCGCTGGAACGTCCACGGGATGAAGGCGGTGAATCCCCCGGTCTCTTCCTGGATCCGGCGGACCACCTCGAGGTGGTTCACCCGCTGCTCCAGCGTCTCCCCGCATCCGAACATCATCGTGGCGGTGGTGCGCATTCCGAGCGCGTGGGCGGTCTTGTGCACGTCCGCCCATTCCGACGTCGAGCACTTGAGGCGGCTGATCCGATGCCGCACCGCGTCGTCCAGGATCTCGGCGCCGCCGCCGGGGATGGAGTCGAGGCCGGCGTCGCGCAGCCGCGCGATCGTGTCCCGCAGCGACAGCCCGCTGACCTCGGCGATGTTCACGATCTCCGGCGCCGAAAAACAATGCAGGTGGATGCGGAACCGCTGCTTGATCGAGCGCATCAGGTCCTCATACCACTCGATCTTCAGGTCCGGGTGCAGGCCTCCCTGCATCAGGATGCCGGTGCCGCCCAGGTCGATCGTCTCCTGGATCTTCTGGAAGACGACCTCTTTCGGCAGGATGTAGCCCTCTTCGTGTCCCATCGGCCGGTAGAAGGCGCAAAAAGTGCAATATTCGGTGCAGAAATTCGTGTAGTTGATGTTCCGGTCGATGATGTAGGTGACGATCCCTTCCGGATGCAGCCGCTTGCGGACGGAATCGGCGGCCATCCCGATGCCGATGAGGTCAGGATCCTGGAGGAGTCCGACGGCTTCGCGGTGTGTCATCATGCCGAGGCCTTCCCGGTTGGTTCCGCCACAAACTCGGAGGCGTACTGCTGAAACAGCCGCAATCCCTGCATTTCGCGCTCGCCCAATTCATGGACGATGTGGTGCGCGAGGTACGTCCTGGCAAGCTCGAAGGACAGCCCGCGGGGGCCTGCCTCCGCGCGCGCGATTTCATCGATTCTCTCGCGCCCGTAGCGGCACGAATCCAGGAACGCGGCCGACAGGCCGGGCGTCGCGATGCCCGGCCGCCCGGCCCAGACGGCGAACACCATCGGCAAGCCAGCCATGTCGAACCACTCGGCGCCGAGGTCGAGCACGTGGAAGGGAAGGCCCGCGCCGCCGGCGCCCGCGCGCAAAGCCGCATCGCCGATGATCATGGCCGCGTCGGCGGAGGCGAGCATCGCGGGCAGATCGGGCGGCATCGGCACGACCGCCGGCTCGGCCGAGTAGCGCCGCGCCAGCACGATCTGCGCCAGCACGGTGGACGTCCGCGAACTGGTGTCGGCCGCCATCGCTCGTATCCGGCTGGGCGCGACCTTCGAGATCAGCAGGATGCTGCGCACCGGCCCGCAACAGGCGATGCCCGCGCCGGGGATGACCTCCAGATCCAGCCGCGAAAGCTCCACCGACGGCACGATGCCGATGTCGGCCGAGCCGGCCTCCAGCCGGTCGGCGCACTCCGACGGCAGGCAGAAGTCGAGGTCGAACAGATCGCGCTGGCGCCCGCGGAGCATGCCCCACACCAGCGGCATCGTGTTCAGGTAGCTGACCGCGGACAGGCGCGGCTTCCCAGCTTTGCCGGCGGAATGGATCAACCTCCAGTTTACAATGTCGCGCTCCAGTCTTCTTCAACTCCGCGCCTTCACGCTACAAGCTCAAAACCGGCCCGCTGGAAATGCTCGTCGAAGGTGAATGCCGAACGGATGCGGTAGCGCCTCATCAGGACAAAAGAGATGCAGTCGGTGAAGCTCACGGCCTGGTCTCCGAACTTGCGGAACAGGGCAACGGCTTCCATTTCGTCATCGTTGGTGCTGTACAGAATCTCCAGCGCGGTTGAGGCATAGACATTCAGCGCCCGCTCCGAAGCGAAGTCATAGCCGGCCCTTCGCGCCAGCAGCGTCCAGACTTCATCCAGGACATGGTTACTCGTGAACAGCGGCGAACCGCGCAAAGACTGCCACGTGGACACGGCCCTCCGGTGATATTCGTCCCGGGCCAGATAGCGGGCCAGAAAAGCGCCTGTGTCGACGAAGATGCTCATTTGTCGTACAGGAACAGGTCGTGATCACGGGCAGTATTTTTAGGCGACGGTCCCCGGAAGACGGCGCTATCGTCCAGAAGCGGATCATGGCCGCTGCCGCCAGTGCCCTCTGCGGCCACCTCCCTCTCCAAGACGCGCCGCAGCAACGCGCCCATGGAGATCCCACGCTGTCGCGCCAGCTCCGCCACGGCCCGCTTCAGCCGGACCGGAAGAACAACCGTAGTGCGATGCACAGGCATATTTATGTATAGTCCTCGACATAAGGGTAGCACGCTACTCTCGAAAGATATGCCGGCCGGTCGGACGCCGCTCTGCCGTTGCGACGATTCACTGCTGCTCGTCGTGGATATCCAGGAGCGTCTCGCCCGCGCCATGCCGGAGGACGCCCGTCAAAGAGTGATTCGGAACACGGGCATTCTGTTGCAGGCGGCCAACCGGCTCGGCGTCCCTCGGTTTCTCACCGAGCAGTACACCAAAGGCCTCGGCCCGACCGAAGCGGAGGTGCTCCGCCACCTCGGCGAGAACACGCTGCGTGTCGAGAAGATGAGTTTCTCCGGCTGCGCCGCCGAAGGCCTCGTCGCCGCGCTCAAAGAAACCGGACGTCGGCAGGCGGTCATCGCCGGCATGGAAGCGCACGTCTGCGTCCTCCAAACGGCGGTGGAATTACATGCTCTCGGCTTCGAGGTTTTCGTGGTCGAGGACGCCACGTCCTCCCGCAGCCCGGCCAATCATCAGAACGCCATGCAGCGCCTGCGCCAGGCCGGGGTCATCGTCGCCAACACGGAATCAGTGGTCTTCGAATGGCTCCGCGTGTCCACGCACGAACACTTCAAAGCCATCTCCACCCTCCTGCGTTAAGCTCTGCGTCCTTTGCGCCTCTGCGGTGAGATCTACTTCCCCGGCCGGAAATGCACGCAATAAAACGCCCCCAGAGCCGCCATCAGAGCCCCCCACCAGATCGGGGCGTGCAACTCCGCCAGCGCCACCGCCTGGGCCGGCGGTGCGTAGGCGTGGTAGATGCCGGCGCCGGTGATCACCAGCCCGTAGAACAGCAGCAGCGCCCCAATGAAGAACCAGATCGGAATGTAGTGTCCGGTCATGTCCCACCTACCAGAAGACCACGTTGATCGCCACAAACATCACGCCCGCCACCGCCGTCCAGAACCAGGGCCGCTGATACCAGTGCAGGCCATGCTCCTTCGGCAGCTTCGCCAGCCCGTACACGAGGTTCGTCAGCTCGGATTCCGGCTTCGGCTTCGTGAACAGGCTCACCACGACCGTCACCAGCACCGTGGCCAGCAGGCACCAGAACGCGCGCCAGACATTGTCCGCCATCTCGCTCGCTTTCTCGTAAAACGCGACGTACTTCAGCGCGCCCGGATCCAGCCGGACCCAGGCAAACAGCGCGATCGAAGTGATCGTCCCCGCCAGCAGCCCGAAGAATCCGCCCTTCGGCGTTCCCCGCCTCCACGTCATGCCGAGCAGAATCGTCGCGAACTGCGGCACGATGCCGAAGATGAAGATCACCTGCGCGTAGGCGATGATGTTGTCGAAATACCGCACCAGGTAGGCTGTCCCGATGCTCACGAACACGCCCAGGATCGAGCACCAGCGCCCCATGTTGACGTAATGATGGTCGCTCGCGTCCTTCTTGAGCAGCGCCTTGTAGATGTCGTAGGTCCAGACAGTGGCGAAGGCGCTGACGTTGCCCGCCATGCCCGACATGAATCCGGCGATCAGCGCCGTCACTCCGAGCCCCAGCAAGCCCGGCCCGCAATAGCGCGCCATCATCAGCGGCAAGACTTCGTTGAAACTGTGCTGCCCGGTGCGCGCCGCCTCCGGTTCGCTTACCAGCGTCATGGGCAGCACCGCCAGCCCGAGCAGACCCGGCAGAATCACGATGAACGGCACGCACATCTTCAATACCGAGCCCAGAATCGTGCCGAGTTGCGCCGACCGCAGGTCCTTCGCCGCCAGCACCCGCTGCACGACCAGAAAATCCGTCGTCCAGTAGCCGAAGGAAATCGCCAGGCCCCAGCCGAGCACGACGCCGATCCAATCGATGCCCATCGGATTGTTCGCCGCCGAGCCCATGTTCCGCCACAGGTGCGTGTAGTCCTGGCCCGCGAAGCTGGCTTGAATCCGCGCCACCATCTTGTCCCAGCCGCCGGCCTCGATCAGCCCCAGAATCGGAATCAGCAGCGAGCCGGCCCAGATGAGGAAGAACTGGAGCACTTCGTTGAAGATCGCCGACAGCAGCCCGCCGGCCATCACGTAGACCGCCACCGTCAACGAGCTCAGCCACATGCTGACGTCGAAGTTCCAGCCGAGGATCACCTGCATCACCTTGGCCATCGAGAACATATTGATCCCGCTCATCAGGATCGTCATCACCGCGAAGGTGACGCTGGAGACGGCGCGGGTCGGCTCGCCGTAGCGCAGCTTCAGATACCCGGGCACGGAGTGCGTCTTCGAGACGTAGTAGAACGGCATCATCACCATCGCCAGAAACAGGATGGCCGGAATCGCGCCGATGTAGTAGGCGTGCGCGATGACCATCCCGTGCTGGTAGGTGGCGGCGGCATAGCCCATCGTTTCCAGCGAGCCGAGGTTCGCCGAAATGAAGCTCAGCCCGGCCACCCACGCCGTCATCTGCCGCCCGGCGAGAAAAAAGTCCTCGCCGGTCTGCGCGTATTTCTTCAGGTAGAAGCCGATGACCAGCACCAGGGCGAAGTAGGTGACGACGATCACCAGGTCCACTGGGCTCATCGTCAGCAGCCGCGACGGAGTGGTCTGGAGAAAGGCGAGAGCGGCGAAGTTCATGGGTCAGCGAAGTGACCTATTGTATATCGGTGGCGTGGCCCATGGGCCGCGTCCTGCGAGGTTCAGCGTGAGGCGGCCCATGGGGCCGCCTCCACTCAATCCCCTCACCGGCTGAGCTTCAGCACCCACGCCGGCTGCTGCGTTAGCTCTTCGGGCAACTCCGGAAGATCGAGGGACACGCCGCCGCTTGCCGCCTTGAACCGCAGCGGCGCCGCCGAGCCGAGCAGCGTCGCCGACTTCACGCCGCTCACATCTTTGACGTGAAAGCTCCGGCCGGGCCACCGGGGCAGAATCGCGAAGACGTCGTTGCCCTTCGCCGTGAAGAACGCTTCGATGGCCGCTTTGCCGGACTCGGGCCTGGCCGTGAGCTTCGTCACGTCGTAAGCGGTCTCGAACTCTTTGTTGTATTCGATCTTGGGCACCTCACCGGCGCTCCACTGCCGCGTGAGCCTCCACGGCTTTGTGCCGTAAATCGCTTCGCCGTTGACCTTCAGCCAGTCGCCCATCTGCACGAGCCGCTCCTCCATCACGACCGGAATCGTGCCATCGGCATCGGGCCCGATATCGAGCAGCAGGTTGCCGCCGCGGCTGACCAGGTCCACGAGCATGATCACCAGTTCGCGGCCCGTGTGGTAGTGCTCCAATCCCTCCGCGCGGTTGTAGCCGTAGCTGAAACCCATCCCGCGGCTCTCTTCCCACGGATGATCCAAGCCGCTCAAACCGGGCGTGTATTCCGTGGTCCAATAGCCGCCGTGCTTGTGCCGGCACTCCTTCCCCCAGCGGTCGTTGATGACGACCTCGTCCTTCACCGGAGACTCGTTAAACAACCAGGCCAGGAGCTCCGGGCTGCGCCATTCCGAGGAAGGCAGGTCCCACTCGCCGTCGCTGAAGATGATGGCCGGCTTGTAATGAGTCACCAGGTCCTTGAACTGCGGGAACATGTGCTCGCGCACGTAGCGCGGCTTGTCTGTGAGCCAGAGCGGGTTGTACCACTCGTACAGCGAGTAGTAGTAGCCCATCCGCAGACCCTTTCGCCGGACCGCTTCACTCAAGTCGCCGAGCAAATCGCGCCTGGGCCCGATCTCCACCGCATTCCACGGCCGGCCCCACGTCGCCGAAGCCTCCTTGCTCGGCCACAGGGCAAAGCCCTCGTGGTGCTTCGAGGTCAACGCGACATACTTCGCGCCTGACCGCGCGAAGACATCGGCCCAGTGATCGGGGTCGAACAGTTCGGCGCGGAACTGTGGCGCGAAGTCCTGATAGGGGTAATCGGCGCCATACTGCTTGACGTGGTAAGCCCAAGTGCCGGTCTGCACCGGACCCGCCTTCGGATCCTTGCCGCTTGTCATCGCGTTCCAATACCACTCGGCGTAGGCCAGCTTTCCAGGGATCACCGGCGCATAGGCCGGCACCGAGTACACGCCCCAATGGATGAAAATGCCAAACTTGGCGTCGGTGAACCACCCCGGCGTCGGCCGCCTGTCGATCGACTCCCACGTGGGCTGGTAGGTTTGGGCAAGAATGGCTGGGACGACGAGAAGGAGAATCAGCGAGGCTTTCATGGTTGGCTCAATCCATTTCAGATTGTAGCCAAGATCATGAGGAGGCCATGGCAGACGAATACCTGGCCCTACAGAGCCGGCAAGCGTTTGAGGCTTCGGGATGGGCGAGCGCTTTCGCCCGCCCGGGGCCCGTACTCAGGATGGCCTCTTGGCGGTAAACTCCTGTGTCCGTTCGCCACCCTCGCGCTGGCGGGTGAACTTGATCTCGTCTCCGGCAACCTTACCCTTGTAGAGCAATTTCACTTGGTTGCCGCCGAAATCCAACACCTGGGTGAAAGAGATCTCATCCCCGTTGATCTTCCCGTCGGAGATCTCCGTTTCGCCTCGCGGCCCGGTGATCGTGCCGGCAAGCTTGTCGCCGTCGGCCTTGAAATTGAAGGTGACCTCCCGAAGTTCGCCGCCGCGTCCTGGAACCTGGGCGATCCACTTGCCGTTCACGTCTCCGGCCGTGAGGACCGTCGCGGCGAGAACCACAAGGATTGCCGCCCCGAGAATGCGCACACATGTCTGGTTCATGTCTTAGCAGACGATGCTCGGGGCGTGGTGGTTTACGCGATAGTTGCCGGGACCGGCTTACGGTACCGCCGCGATCACCGACTCGACCTTCGAGAAAATCGTGCTGATCGACGCCGACATCGGCGGGACCATTGCCCCCGCCGCCACCGCTACCAGCCCCGCCATCAGGGCGTATTCGATCAAGTCCTGCCCGCGTTCGTCCGTCCAGAGTTCCTTGAGAACACTCACGCGCTCCTCCTTGCGGCTCCTCCCCTCTATCGTCACGGTTCGGCGGCCGCGGGCCAATCGGGGTTTCACCTCGCGCGCCGGGACAAACCCACTTAAGGTCCGGCCCGACCGGGTCCTCCTCCTACGGATTGGCCTGCGCCGGATACCGCACCACGGTGAAATTCCGCAAGGTCACCGAATTCCCCGACACGACGCCCGACAGCTTGCCCAGGAAATCGATCACCAGCGCCGAGGCGAGCGAATCGGAGGCACTCCCCGCGCCCGCCGCGATCGCCAGGGCCGCGCCCCAGCTTTCGACGCTCCACAGCGCCCCCGAGTCGTGCACCCCGGCCTCGATTTGCCCGGCCAAATACGTCTCCGACGACCCGGACGTCCGCGACACGATCGTCGTTCCTCCCCAATGAATCTCGAACGTCGGGCTCGTCGCCGACCCTTCGTGCGACAGGCTGAACCGGATGTCCACCCGGTCCCCCGGCTTCAGGAA
>CAZACK010000004.1:0-92224 GCA_964483455.1 uncultured Solibacteraceae bacterium | reverse complement strand
AGTGCACCACGGCGGCGATCTCTTCGGGATTCCCCGTGCGCCGCATGGGAATGCGAGAGGTCATGTAGTCGATTTGCGCCTGCGTGAGCTGGTCGAGGATCTTGGTGCGCACCACCGCCGGGGCGACCGAGTTCACGCAGATGCCATCGAGGGCGACCTCCTTCGCCAGCGACTTAGTAAATGCGATAACTCCCGCCTTCGTGGCCGAGTAACCGGTCATGTTCGGATTGCCTTCCTTGCCGGCGATAGAGGCCACGTTCACGATGCGGCCGTAACGGCGCTCGCGCATGTGGGTGACGACGGCGCGGCAGCAATTGAACACGCCGGTCATGTTGACGGCAATTACCTTCTGCCAGTCCTCCTCGGTCTGCTCCCAGAGCGGAGCGGCCCGCCCGGCGATGCCGGCATTGTTGACGAGGATGTCGATCCGGCCCGTGTGGGCCAGCACTTCGGCCGCCGCCCTATTGGCGGAACTCGCGTCGGTGATGTCGAGCTGAACCGGGAAAACGTCGCGGTCTGTCGCCGCGGCGATCGCTCGGGCGACGGCGCTCGCCCCTTCCAGGTCGATGTCCGCCACCGCCACCGCCGCGCCGGCCTGCGCCAGGCGGCTCGCGACGGCTTCACCGATGCCAGTAGCCGCGCCGGTGACGATCGCGGTCTGACCGGTAAGGTCGAAGAAGCCCATATCGGCCTCTCTCCTATTCTTCCCGCAGCACGTGCACGCCGATCTCGGCGGTCACGTCGCGATGGAGCCGCACCTGCACTTTGTATTCGCCGAGCTGCTTGATCGTCTCGTCGAGATGAATCTTGCGGCGGTCGATGGTGAAATTCTGCTTCTCGAGCGCGCGGGCGATGTCGCTCGCCGTCACCGAGCCGAAGAGCTGATCCTGCTCGCCGGCCTTCTGCGTGATCGCGACCGTAACCCCGGCCAGCATCCTGGCGAGGTCCTCGGCGTCCACCTTCTCCTTGGCCTCGCGGCGGAGGTGAGCCTGCCGCTCCTGCTCGATGATCTTCTTGTTGCCCTCGGTGGCGGGGACGGCAAGGCGCTTCGGCAGCAGGAAGTTCCGCGCATACCCGTCGGCGACCTTGACGACCTCGCCGCGATTCCCGAGCTTGGCGATGTCTTCTCGCAAAATCACTTCCATGAGCATCTCCTTGGAAATCGGTGACAGGCTACGCAATCCCCCATTTCGCCGTCGCCGGACTTTGCCGGCGGGTGCAATTGGGGATTGCGCAGCCTGTCACCGAATTTCTAGACGGGCGAGGCGAACGGCAGCAGGGCGATGTTCCGAGCCTGCTTGATCGCCTCGCTCAGCCTCCGCTGGTGCGGCGTGCACACGCCGGATAGCCGGCGCGGCACGATCTTCCCCCGTTCCGAGATGAACGAGGAAAGCAGCCTCACGTCTTTGTAGTTGATATCGTCGATCTTCTCGACGCAGAACCGGCACACCTTCTTGCGGCGGAAATACTGCTTCTTGCTTCCGATCGCCTTGTCGGTGCCGGTCGGCCTCTGGGAGGCGCTGATCGGCCTGCCTTTGGTTTCCGCCATCGCTTACTCTTCCTCCTCCGGCGCACTGCCGCGGGCCATGATGTCCTCGGCGGCGGGGGCCTGCGGCATCGGCGCCGCCGGCGGGGGCTTCCGCGCGGCTCGCTTTTCGCGTTCCTTCCTGCGCTTGTCGATCCGCCGTTGTTTCTCATCGATGCGGACGGTGAGATACTTCAGGACCAGGTCCGACACGCGCAGGCGCCTCTCGATCTCTTTCACCGCCTGGGGCCCCGACTTGAACAGCACCAAGACGTAGCCGCCCTCATCGTGCTTCGCCACCCGATAGGCCAGCTTGCGGACGCCCCATTTCTCGGTCTTCTCGACCGCGCCGCCAGCGCCGGAGACGACCTGCGAGATCTGCTCGATCACCTGGTCGACCTCCTCGTCAGCGGCGTTGGGTTTGACAATGAACAGCTCTTCGTAGACTCTCATTCTTCCTCAGCTTGTTTACCCCGGGCGCGACGATTGAATTTCGTCATGGACTTTTCGACGCCCGAGGAAATAATTGACTCGACTGCATCAACGGCACGGTCCAGCAGTTCGTCCAATTCCTTCGCTTGCCCGCGCCGGAACGGCGACAGCACAAAGGCCGCGCCGTTGCCGACTTTGAAACCAGCGATCCCCAGCCTCACACGGGGGAACCCGGTCGAGCTGACGCAGCGGCTCACCGATTCCGCCCCGTGGTGCCCGCCCGAGGATCCCCTGGCTCTAATCCGGATCGAAGCCCAGGGCAGGTCCAGATCGTCGTAGATCACCACCAGGTCCTCCACCGGAATCGAGTGTTTCTCCAGCAGCGCTTTCACCGCATGTCCGCTGAGATTCATGTAGGTCTGGGGCTTCACCAGCACGACGCGCGCGCCTTTCACGCGTCCGGCGCCCACCAGGGCCATGCACTCCTTGCGACTCACCCGGACCCCGTGGCGCTCCGCCAGCCGGTCGATCACCAGAAAACCCAGATTGTGGGGGGTGTTCTCGAACTCCGGGCCGGGATTGCCGAGCCCCACGATCAGCCGGGTGGCGGATTGCGAGGCCCTTGACTTCGGCACGGATGATCCCTCCCCTTCCCGTTCCACCTTGGCGACTCCGCGACCGGCCTACTTCTTCTTCTCCTCGCCCGCTTCCTCTTCTTTCCTGCCTTTCTTGATCACTTCGGGCTCGGCGGCGGCCGGGGCAGCCTCCGCGGCGGCGGCCGGCGCTTCCTCGTGATGGCGCAATTCGATCACGTGCGCGATGACCGTGTCCGAAGGGCTGAGCAGCGTCATCGATCCGGCCAGCGGCACCGCTGAAGCACGCCTGTTCTGGCCGATCATGAGATCGGCGACTTCAATCGTCAGATGTTCCGGGATTTCATCCGGCAGGCATTCGACTTCGATCTCGCGGGTGACAATCTCGAGCAAGCCTCCCTGCTGCTTGACGCCCTTCGGATCGCCGTGGGTATGCACGGGTATGGAAACCCTCAGCCGCTTGGTCAGGTCGATCCTCTTGAGGTCCACGTGCAGCAGGTTATCCCTGACAGGATCAAACTGCCAGTCGACAATCATCACCGGCGTTTTCTCGCCCTTTTCCCCATTCTTGATGTCCAGGTCGAAGATCGTGTTGTGGCCGGTGCTCGAATGCAGAATCCGGACGATCTCTTTCGGATTCACCGAGAGCGCCAGGGTCTCCTTCGCCGCCCCGTAGACTACCGCCGGGGCTCTTCCCGCCGCTCGAAGGCGGCGAGCCTCGTTCTTGCCGCGGCCTTCCCGAACATCCGCCGCGACTGTAATGTCCTTTCTCATCTACCAACTCCTTTTGCCGGGACGCAGGTCCGATGGACGTGGGCTGCGGCGCCGGGCCATAAATCAAACGAAGAGCGTGCTGACGGACGTCTCCTCGTGGATGGACTGAACCGCCCGCGCGAGCAGCGGCGCCACCGACAGCACGCGGATCTTCGCGCACTGCCGCGCCTCCTCCCGCAACGGGATGGAATTCGTAACAACCACTTCCCGGATCTCGGACGACTGAATGCGCTCCACCGCCGGCCCGGAGAGAACGGCGTGGGCGGCGCAGGCGTTAACGCTCGCCGCTCCCTGCTTCAGCAACGCCTCGGCCGCCTTGACCAGCGTGCCGGCGGTGTCGATCAAGTCGTCGACGATCAGGCAGTGCCGGCCCCGGACGCGACCGATGATGTGCATCACCTCGGCAACGTTCACTTCCTCGCGGCGCTTGTCGATGATCGCCAGCGGCGCTCTCATCCGTTTGGCGAAGGCCCGCGCGCGCTCCACGCCGCCGGCGTCGGGCGAAATCACCGTCAGGTTCGACATGCCCGCCGACCGGAAATGGTCAATCAACACCGGGGCGGCGAAGAGGTGATCCACCGGGACGTCGAAAAAACCTTGAATTTGCGCCGCGTGGAGATCCAGCGCCAGCACGCGGTCTGCCCCGGCGCGCTCGATCAGGCTGGCGATGAGTTTTGCCGAGATGGGGACCCGCGGCTTGTCTTTCCGATCCTGGCGCGCATAGCCGTAGTAAGGCAGCACCGCCGTGACGCGGTCGGCCGAGGCGCGCTTGAGCGCATCGATCATCAACAGCAGCTCGAGCAGGTGGCGCTCCACCGGCGTGCAGGTTGGCTGCACCACGAACACGTCGGCGCCGCGGACGTTCTCCTGGACCTGGATATAGATCTCCCCGTCGGAAAACGATTTCACCTGCGCGTCGCCGAGCGGGCCTCCCAGGCACTGGCACATCTCCTCGGCCAGGGCGCGGTTGGCGTTCCCGGTGAAGACTTTCAGGCGGTCGAAATTGAGCGCCTGCACAGGCGGGCGTTCGAGCCTCAGCGCTCGTACCGGCTTTGCGGCGGCCATGTTTTTTCGTCGATGTGCGCCCGCAGGCCGCGCCACCACAGCCATCGGTAGCGCGCGCGGCTCACCGGCGCGATCTCAAACACCTTCTCCTTCCGGAAGGATCGGAGAGCCCGCTCGAGGCGGGTCTGGGAACGGAACACTCCGCACACAGCGGAACCGCTGCCGGTCATCAGCGCCGGCTCCGCCCCCTGCCTCAGTAGTGTCCGCTTGATTGACTTCAACTGAGGGTACTGGCGCAAAACGGAATCTTCGAAATCGTTTTCCGCCGGCGCCGGCCAAGCCTCCGCCGGCACACGCGCTCCCGTCACCCAAACACAAGACTGGAAAATACTCAGGATATCGGGCGGCGCGAGCAAAGTCAATTCGCGGCCAAGCCCGGCGTACGCCTCCGGAGTGGACACGTGCACTCCGGGCGCGACGAGCAGGCCGCGCCAACCCGGCGGGTCAGGAAGCGGATAGACCTCCGAGCCACGACCCAGGCCGATTGCCGTTCCACCGAGAAGGAAGAACGGAACGTCGCTGCCGAGATCGGCGGCCATCCGCAGCATCTCCAGCAGCGATACCCGCTTGCCTGCCAACACTGGAAGCGCGAGCAGGACCGCGGCTGCGTCGGTCGAACCGCCGCCCAGGCCGCCGCCAATCGGGATTCGCTTGTCGAGCCGCATCGAGACGCGGCCTGTTGCGCGAGCCGACTCCATCACCAGCCGCGCGGCCCGTTCCACGAGGTTGTTCGGGATGTCGATCGAGCAGGCCAGCTCCAGGCTCGTGCGGCGGGCCGGGATGAATTCCAGGTCGAGGGTGTCGGCCAGGTTGATGGTCTGAAACACCGTCCGCAGCTCGTGGAAGCCGTCCGGCCTTTTGCCGAGAACCTTGAGGCTCAGGTTCAACTTCGCGCACGCACGGACGCGGGCTCGACGCGGAAGGCTGCTCATTGGCTGTAGTGAAGCAGCGAGAAGACGTCGTGGCCGGCGAGCTTGTCGCGGCCGTGGAGGAAATCCAGTTCGATGACGAAGCCGATGCCCGCCACTTTTCCGCCAAGCTGCTCGACCAGCCTGGCGACGGCCGCCGCTGTGCCGCCGGTGGCCAGCAGGTCGTCCACGATCAGGACGTTCTGGCCGGGCTGGATGGCATCCTTGTGGATCTCGAGGCTGTCGGTGCCATACTCCAGCGCGTACTCCATGCGCGCCGTCTCGGCGGGCAGTTTCTTCGGTTTGCGCACCGGAACGAACCCGGCGCCGAGGGCGTAGGCGACTGCCGGAGCGAAGATGAAGCCGCGGGCCTCGATGCCGAGCACCACGTCGATCGTCGTGTTCCGGTATCGCTCGCATAGGGTATCGATAACCGCTTTGAGCCCCGCGCGGTCCTTCAGCAGCGTCGTGATGTCGTAGAAGAGAATGCCCGGCTTTGGGAAGTCCGGGACTTCCCGGACGAGTCGCTTAAGATGTTCCATGAGTTAGTAAAGGCGGCAGCCAGAGTATTCTAGCACCTGGCGCCTTATTCCACCGTGAGCTTCGCCGAAACCGTCCTGGCGGAACCCTCGCCGAGATGGTGCGCCCTCGGCGGTCGTTCTCTCTTTCTTGGCCGAAGGCCCCACAACCAGGTGATGGTGTACACGGACGCCTTACCACGCGTGCCCAAGCGAGGACCAGGTGGGGTCCACCCGCCCGCCGGTCTCCGCCAGGATGCGCTTCATTCTCCCCTGCAAGTCCGCGACGAGCTTTCGCAACTCGGGGTCTTTGATCTGGTTGTCAAGCCGGCCGCTTTGTGTGGTGAGCCGGACGGCGGCCAGCAGGTTGTTCCTCTGGTCAGGGTCTTTCCGGATGTCATACAACTCGTCGAGATCCCAGATCCCGTGGTAATGCATGTAGCTGTGGCGGTCCGTGCGGAGTCCGAGGACGGTCGGCGTCTGCGGGTAATCCCGCTCCCAAAAGTACTCGTAGAGGAACTCGGTGCGCCAGCCTGGGGCCCCGCGAATGAGGCTCAGCAGGGAACGACCGTGCATGCCGGCTGGCGCACTCAAGCCCGCCGCTTCCAGGAACGTGGGTGCGATGTCGAGGTTGAGGGCCATCCCCACGGGGCGGCCGCCTCCCGGAAACAGGTCCGGACAGCGCGCCATCATCGGCACCCGGATCGAGGGCTCGTACATCGCTCGCTTGTCGATCAGCCCATGCTCGCCGAGCAGGAAACCGTTGTCTCCCATGTAGAGGACCAGGGTGTCGTTCGACAGGCCGAGCCGGTCCAGCTCATCCAAGACTCTGCCGACGCTTTCGTCCAGGGCGGCGAGTGTCCGGCAATAACTGCGATAGAAGTCGTCGAAGCCCCCAAGCCGGTGATCGTACATCCCGTCCACGCCGTGCCAGGAATTGCGCTGGCGGCGGACCCAATCGGGCTTTCCCCGGTAGGTTTCCTCGGTATTCGCCATCGAGGCGGGGTGCGGAACGGGCTGGTCCCGATAGAGGTCCTTGTGCCGGTCCGCCGGAACGAACTCCGCGTGCACTGCCTTGTGCGACAAGTAGATGAAGAACGGACGTGCGGAGTTTTCCCGAATGAACCGCAGCGCCTCCTCGGTAAGGAGGTCGGTGACGTAGCCCGCCGCCTGACGCCGGCTGCCGTCGACGTTGAGGATCGGATCGCGGTACTGGCCTTGCCCCCGGAAGGAAATCCAGCGGTCGAATCCCGGCCGCGGCTCGTCGCTCTCACCGCCCATGTGCCACTTGCCGATGAAGCCGGTGCGGTAGCCGTTCCGCTGAAGAACCTGCGGAAACGTCACCAGGCCGCGAGGCAGAGGCGTCACGTTATCAGTCACCCCGTGAGAATGGACGTAGCGGCTGGAGAGAATCGACGCCCGGCTCGGCGAGCACAGCGCGGTGGTGACGAAAGCATTCTCGAAGAGCACGCCGTCCCGGGCAAGCCGGTCCAGGCTGGGGGTATTCAGCCACGGGTGCCCGCGGCACCCCATCATGTCATAGCGGTGATCGTCGGAGAGGATGAGGACGAGATTACGACGCGGCGGCCTGGCGACCAGCGGCGCGGCGAAGGAAGACGCCAGAGTGCGCAGACAACTACGACGGCTGAGCACAGACACACATCCTGACCCGTCCAGCAGCCCGGAGCGGTGACCGGAGAAGAAGCCCCGGCGGCGCCTCGGCGGCGCGCCGCAAGGGCGCAGGCGCCCTGCGAGCTTCCCGGCGGGATTACTTGCCCGCCATCTTCCGTTTCCGGCGGCGAAGCAGGTAGAGGGCGAGTACCGCCCCGGCCGCGATCCAAAGAATTGCCGACAGCGTGGTATTGTCCATTCGCGCGTCTCCTTTGTTCGATCCGGTTGCCCGGAGAGCGTCAGTGTATCACAGATACCATAGGAAAAAGCCAAAAAAAGAAGTGTAGATTACTGTCTGTTGTCCGCCCGACCGCCTTTCGGTATCCTTCTTTAGCCGGCAACAGCCGACGAAAGGAAGGCAGGACTCACGCGCCGCAAGCTCCTGCGGACCGCGGGCGGCATTTCTACGACTGTCCGGGAGGCCACCACCACTCCGGTGCTGACCGGCGAGCAGGCCCCCGGGCTGGAGGAGGGATCCCGCGACCTCATCTCCATCATCTTCGCGAGCCTGGCGACTTCGAGCCGACTCCCATGTTCGACCAGTCTGATCACTTCCGGCTGGCGCCGCACGGGGCCCTGGCCGCATTACGATGAAAGAAGGTAACTTGGTGTGATTGTGTGACCTCAGGAGGCAATGTGCCCGTTGCTTACACCCGCCGCCAACTGCTCGCCGCGCTCGCCGCGCCGTCAACGTTCGCCGTCCCGCTCAACGCCGCCGGGGAAAAGCCGATCCGCGGCGTGTTCCCCATCATGGCCACGCCGTTCACCGGGTCGAAGGAGGTAGACTTCGACGATCTGGTCAGGGAAGTCGATTTCCTCGACCGCTGCGGCGTTCACGGCATGGTTTGGCCGCAGCTCGCAAGCGAGTACTGGCTTCTGACCAAGGAAGAGCGCTTTCGCGGCATGGAGCTTCTTGTCCGCGCAGCGCGGGGCCGGCGGCCGGCGCTGGTCCTCGGGGTGCAGGCGCCCAACACGGAGGCGATGCTCGAATACGCACGGCAGGCGGAACAGCTCGGGCCCGACGCCATCATCGCCATCCCGCCCGCCGACGCCAATACGCTCGACGACTTCCTGAACTACTACCGGGCGCTGGCGCGGGTGACGAGGCGTCCCATCTTCGTCCAGACCAGCGGCGGGGCGAAGCACATCGATCCGAAGGTCGAGGCGCTCGTCGCGCTGGCCCGCGAGTTTCCCAACTGCGCGTATGTCAAGGAGGAGTACCCTCCGGTGATCCCGCGGATGATCGATCTGGCCAGACATCGCCCGCCCGTGAAAGGCATCTTCAGCGGCAACCATGGGCGGGGCTGGATGTACGAGATGCGGCTCGGCGGCGACGGCACCTGCCCGGCCTCTCCGCTGGCCGATGTGTACGTCCGCGTCTGGGACCTATACCAGGCCGGCAGGAAGGAGCAGGCGCTCGACGTCTTCAGCAAGCTCTTGCTGCTCATCAACCTCGACCAGGAGATTCCCGGCACGCTGCGCTACATCATGCGGAAGCGGGGCGTGTTCAAGACCACCGTGTCGCGCCTCACCGACGAGCGCCTTACCCCGGAAGCCGTCCAGGAGATTGAGTTTCATTACGCGGCGCTGAAGCCGCACCTGCGCGCCTAGTCCTCGACCCTGGGCCGCAAGTTGGGGACGGGGCAGCCGGTCACCGATTCTTACAGGTTGGCGTCGGTCTCCAGGCTGCGCCAGAGATACCAGCTTGCGACGCTGGCGTACGGCCTCCAGGCGCGCGCCAGTTCCTCGATCTCGCGAGGTTCAGGAAGCTTCTCGAGCGCATAGGCCTTCTTGACCGCCGCGCGGATGCCGAGGTCGCCGCTCGGCAGAACGTCCATGCGGCGCAGGGCAAAGATCAGGAACATGTGGACCGTCCACGAGCCGATGCCCTTGATCTCCATGAGCCGCTGTTGCACCCGGTCGTCGGGCAGACGCCGCAGGGCGCGAAAGTCAAGTTCCCCGGACACTGTCCGGCGCGCCAGGTCGCGCAGATAAGCGATCTTCTGCCTCGATAGTCCGACACGCCGCAATTTCGGCGCGGACAGCCGCAGCAACTCCTCCGGCGTGACCCGTCCGTTGCCCGCAGCCGCCGCCAGCCGCCCGAAGATGGTCGAAGCCACCTTGCCGCTCAACTGTTGATAGACGATCGCCTTGGCCAGCGCCTCGAAATCCGGCTCGAGATAGCGGATGCGGCACGGACCGATTTCCTCGATCAGCCGCTTGAGCACGGGATCGGCCTGCTTCAAGTGTGCAATCGCTTGCCGCATTGTGGAAACGGAACGGTTGCGGAATGCATCCAGTACCATGTCATTGTAACGGTTTGGGGATGCTGCGAACGTCCATCGCCGTGCTGGCCACACTGCCCCTGCTCGCCCAGCAGGAGGAAGAAGCTCCCACCATCCGGGTGGACGTCGACCTGGTGAACATCCTATGCTCGGTTCGCGACAGGAACGGCGCGCTGGTGCCGGGCCTCCAGAAGGAAGACTTCATCGTCAAGGAGGACGGCAAAGAGCAGTCCATCCGGTACTTCGCCCGCGAGACGGACCTGCCGTTGACGCTCGGCCTGCTGGTGGACGTCAGCCCGAGCCAGAAGAACCTGATCGGCATCGAGCGGCGAACCGCGTCGCAGTTTTTCTCGAGCGTGCTGCGGCCGAAGGACATGGCGTTTCTGATCGGCTTCGGCCCAGAGGTCGAGCTGTTGCAGGACTACACGAATTCCAAGAGACTCCTGGACAACGCGCTGGATGAGCTGCGGCCGCTGGGTCCGGCGGGCGGGGTGCTCCCCGGTCCGGTGCCGACGATCTCCAAGCCTCGCGGCACGGTCCTATATGACGCGGTCTACCTGGCCGGCAACGAGAAACTGAAAGGCGAGGTGGGCCGCAAGGCCATGGTGCTGATTACCGACGGCGTGGATACCGGCAGCCGGGTCAAGCTCCGCGAGGCGATGGAAGCGGCCCACAAGGCGGACGCCATCATCTACAGCATCTACTATGTCGATCCGTCGGTCTACTATGACGCCGGAGGCTATTATTCTCCCGGCGACGGCGACCTCAAGAAGATGTCGGAGGAGACCGGGGGGCGCCTGTTCCGCGTGGACAAAAAGAATCCGCTGACCAAGATCTTCGACCAGATTCAGGAGGAGATGCGCAGCCAGTACGCGATCGGATACGTCTCGTCCAATCAAACGCGAGACGGCTCGTTCCGCCGCCTGGAGGTCAAGACCACCCGGAAGGACCTGAAGGTGCAAAGCCGAACGGGCTACTACGCGTCGAAACCTGAGAAGAGCTGACGGGTAGTCCACGCTGGAGCGTCATACTTGCCTCTCGCCTTGCTGCGGGACCATGCTCCGTGCTGTGATACACTCATCTCAAATCTGGGCGCCCAAGGAGGCTGGCGATGTTGCGGCTGGATGCCGACCGTCCGGTCGAGTTTTGCGACGGCTCGCGCCGTCGGGATTTCCTTCATGCCGGGTCACTCTCACTACTCGGTCTCGGGCTTCCGCAACTGTTCGGGCTGAAAGCCCTCGGCGCGGTCGAGCCTGCCAAAACAGACGTCAACTGTATTCTTCTGATGCTCGTGGGCGGGCCGTCCCAGCTTGACACCTGGGACATGAAGTCGAACGCGCCGGTCGAGATCCGCGGGCCGTTCAAGCCGATCAAGACGAACGTCCCGGGCATCGAGATCTCGGAGAACTTCCCGCGCATGGCGAAACACGCCGAAAAGTTCGCGCTGGTTCGCAGCCTGTACCACACGGCGGCGGCGGTCCACGACACCGGCCACCAGATGATGCAGACCGGCCGCCTGTTCCTGGGCGGGGTCGAGCACCCCCACATGGGCTGCGTGCTGGCGAAGCTCAAAGGTCCGAAGGGTGATGTCCCGCCCCATGTCCTGCTCCCCCGGCCCATTGGCAACACCGGCGGCAACATGCCCCACGGCCAGAACGCCGGCTATCTCGGCAAAACTTTCGACCCGTTTGTGCTCAACGCCGACCCGTCGGATCCGAACTTCAAGGTGCCCGACATGCTCCCGCCCGAGTATCTTTCGGCGCTGCGGGTGGACCGCCGGAAGAACTGGCGCGAGATGGTGGACAAGACCGTCAGCAGGTTCGAGACTTCCCAGGACGCGCGCCTCCTGGATTCGACCTTCCACCAGGCCTACACACTCATGTCTTCCCAGAAGGCGCGGGGCGCCTTCGAGCTGTTCCGGGAAGACGACAAGACCCGCAACCGGTATGGGATGAACCGCTTCGGCCAGAGCTGCCTGCTGGCCCGGCGGCTGATCGAGGCCGGGGTCCGGTTCGTCACCATCAATATGTTCGAAACCGTGTTCGATGAGATCACCTGGGACATCCACGGCTCGAAGCCCTTCAGCCCGATAAGCTGCTACAGCGACTTGGTCGGGCCGATGTTCGACCACGCCTTCAGCTCGCTGCTCGAGGATCTGAGCGACCGCGGCCTGCTTCAGAACACCATCGTGCTGGGCGTCGGCGAGTTCGGCCGGACGCCGAAGGTGAATCCGGCCGGCGGGCGCGACCACTGGCCGCAGTGCTGGACAATCGTCGCCGCCGGCGGGGGGATCAAAGGCGGACAGGTGGTGGGAGCATCCGACGAGATCGGCGCTTATCCAAAGGACCGGCCGACGACGCCGGCGGAGGTCGCGGCCACCGTGTATCACCTGCTCGGCATTGACCTCCACATCGAGTTGCCCGGCGCACAGGGCCGGCCCATCCCGCTGGTCGACCGGGGCGTCGAACCGATCCGCGAGCTGTTCGCATGAAATTCCCGAGGCCCTGCACCTATCTCCTGGGCCTGGCCGCGCTGCCCCTCCTGGCACAGCAACTGGCCATCCTGCCGCCGGAAGTTGAACTCCGGGGACCCGAGGCGCGGCAGCAGTTGATCGCGCAAGCCGGCGAGGACGTGACGCGCCAGGCACAGTGGGTCTCCTCCAATCCGCGAGTCGCCAAAGTCGACGCCGGCGGCATCGTTCGCCCCGCCGGGGACGGGGAAGCCGTGATCACGGCCAAGGCCCAGGGACAAGAAGCCTCGGTGAAAGTGCGAGTGAAAGGCTCTCAAGCCCCGTTCACCTGGAGCTTCCGGAACCACGTGATCCCGGTGCTTACCAAGCAGGGCTGCAACCAGGGCGCCTGCCACGGCGCGCTGGCCGGTAAGAACGGCCTGAAGCTGACGCTCCGGGGGTACGACCCTGAAGCGGATTACTACACGCTCACCCGGCAATCCGCCGGACGCCGCGTGTCGCTGGCCGAGCCCTCCCAAAGCCTGATGCTGCTTAAGCCGGCCATGGCCATTCCCCACGGCGGCGGAAAGCGCCTGGCGACGGACTCGCTGGAATACCGGGTGATCGCCGAGTGGATCGCGGCCGGCGCGCCGGACCCGCCTGCGGGCGAGGCCGAGGTCACCGGCCTCGAGGTCTTTCCGAAGTCGGCGACGCTGAAGCCCGGCGCCACCCAGCAGCTCGTCGTCCTGGCGAAGTACTCCGACGGACGCAAGGAGGATGTCACCCGATGGGTGAAGTACAGCTCCAACAACGAGGGCGTAGCCACCGTGGACGATTCCGGCCTCGTGAAGATGAACGGCCACGGCGAGGCGGCGGTGACGCTCTGGTATTCCAGCAAAGTGCTCTACTCGCGGCTGGCTGTGCCCTATCCGAACCAGGTCCCTCCGGAAGCCTACAGCGGGTTCCGGCGCAACAACTTCATTGACGACCTGGTGCTCGCGAAGTGGAAGGCCTTGAACCTCGCGCCGTCTGCGCCGGCCTCCGACGCCGCTTTCATCCGCCGGGCCTTTCTCGACGCCGCCGGCGTCCTGCCCGCGGCCGAAGATGTCGAGGCCTTCCTTCAGGACACCTCCCCCGACAAGCGCGCCAGGCTGATCGAGCAGATTCTGGAACGCGAGGAGTTCATCGATTACTGGGCTTACAAGTGGTCGGACCTGCTGCTGGTGTCGAGCCGCAAGCTGAACCCGACCGCCATGTGGGCGTTCTACTACTGGATCCGCGACAGCGTGAAGCGCAACAAGCCGTGGAACGAGTTCGCGCGGGAGATCTTCACGTCCGCGGGCAGCAGCCGGCGGCACGGAGCGCTCAACTACTTCGCGCTGCACAAAGACCCGATCGAGCTGACCGAGAACATCACCCAGGCGTTCCTCGGCCAGCGCCTCACCTGCGCCCGCTGCCACAACCACCCGATGGAGAAGTGGACGCAGAAGCAGTACTACCAGATGGCGAACCTGTTCACGCGGATCGGCATCAAGAACGGATCCGAGCCAGGCGATGTCATCGTCTTCGCCAAGGCGTCCGGCGACATCAATCACCCCAGGCTGCTGCGGCCGCTGCCGCCCACGCCGCTCGACGGAACGCCCATCCCGCTCGACTCCGCCGAGGACCGGCGCATCCATTTCGCCAACTGGCTCACCAGTCCGGATAACCCCTACTTCGTCCGCTCCGTGGTGAACCGCGTGTGGGGTAACTTCATGGGACGCGGGCTGGTCGACCCGGTGGACGACGTGCGCGCGACCAACCCGGCCTCGAACGAGGAATTGTTCGCCGCGCTCTCGAAGGACTTTGTCGAACATGGCTACGACGTGAAGCGGCTCATCCGGCTGATCATGAATTCCGGGATCTACCAACTTTCCTCCGAGGCGAACGCCACCAACCAGCACGACAACGTCTACTACTCGAAGTACAACGTGAAGCGGCTGCCGGCGGAAGTGATCCTCGACGCCATGTCGCAGGTGACCGGTGTGCCCACCGTCTTCAGCGGATACCCTGCCGGCACGCGGGCGATCCAGTTGCCGGACGTCCAGGTCGTCTCGCAGTTCCTGTCCGTATTCGGCAGGCCGAACCGCGTGATCTGCGACGCCGCCGAGCGGTCGAGCGACCCGAGCATTTCGCAGGCGCTTCACGTGATCAACGGCGACACCCTGAACAAGAAGCTCAGCGCGCCGAACGGATACGTCTCCTTGTTCCTGAAGCTGGGCCTGTCGGAAGGCAGGATGCTGGACCACGTGTTTCTCTCGGCTTACAGCCGCTATCCGACCGAGGATGAGAAGCGAGCGATGATCGGCGCGCTTCGGCAATCGCGGCTCGGCGAGGGAACGCCTGAGGCCAAACTAGACGCCCGCCGCCAGGCTGTCGAAGACATGCTCTGGGCCATGCTCACCAGCAAAGAATTTCTATTCAACCACTGAGGCCGGGATGAGCCGCCGCCATTTTTGCTTTTTGATTCTTGCTTTTTGCCTTTTGATTTCACTTGCCCGGGCGCAGCCGGGCCCTGCGTACGACGACGTGTCGGCCCTCTTCTCCACTCATTGTCTCGGCTGCCACGCCGCCGGCACGAAGCTCGGCGGCCTGGATCTGTCCACCTTCGACGCGCTCCAGAAAGGCGGCAACCACGGTGCGGCCTTCGTGACCGGCAAGAGCGCCGAGAGCCGTCTCTATCTGATGGTCGCGGGAAAGGCCCAGCCGGCCATGCCGCTCGGGCAGAAGGCGCTGGCGGCGGGCGAAATCGAGATCATCCGGAAATGGATCGACGCCGGGGCCAAACCGCCCGCGGTGGGGCAGGCGCTATCGCCTGACGCCGCGATTCCGGACATCAAGCCGCGGCAACCGGTGAAGTTCCAGATCTTCTCGCTGGACTACCGGCCCGACGGAAAGATGCTGGCGCTCGGAGGCTACAAAGAAGTGCGGCTGGTGGAGCCGGCTTCGGGACGAACCCTGGCGACGCTGCCCGGCCACGCCGGCGCGGTGCGCTCCGTCGCATTTTCCAGGGACGGGCGGTTCCTGGCCGCTGCCGGCGGGCTCGCGGCGCGCCGCGGCGAGTTGAAGATCTGGGACGTCGACACGCGCACCGAAGTCCGCGCCGTCGAAGGTCATTCCGACTCGATCTACGCGGTCGCCTTTTCCCCGGACGGCGGTTCATTGGCGACGGCCAGTTACGACAAGCTCATCAAAGTCTGGGACGCGGCCGCCGGGAGCGAGGCGCGGACGCTAAAGGACCACATCGACGCCGTTTACGCTTTGGCGTTCACGCCAGACGGCAAGCGGCTGGTTTCGGCGGCGGCGGACCGCACGGTGAAAGTATGGAATCCGGCGACCGGCGAGCGCCTGTACACACTCGGCGACCCGCTGGACGGGCTGAACGCGCTGGCACTCGACCCGTCCGGCACGCGCGTGGCCGCCGGCGGCCTGGACAAGACGATCCGCATCTGGTCGCTCGGCGAGAAAGGCGGCACGCTGATTGCCTCGCTCATCGCCCAGGAGGATGCGATCCTCAAGCTGGCCTGGTCGCCCGACGGAACCACCCTGGTTTCTTCCGCCGCCGACAAGGCGTTGAAAGTGTTCCGGGCCGACGACCTGACGGAAGTCAAAGCCCTTTCCGGGCAGCCCGACTGGGTGAACGCAATCGAATTCTCACCGGACGGAAAGACGCTGGCGGCGGGCCGCTTCGACGGCTCGCTCGACCTCTACGACACCGCCGCCTGGCCAAGGCAAGCCGCCTCGCCTGTCCGCCGGCTCGCATCGAGGTGACCGTATGAGAAGGTTCCTTCCGCTCCTGGGAATCACAACAGCTCTCCTTGCCCAGCAGGAGCCGCATCCGACGGGCAACCGCACCACGCCCCCGATCCTCAACGTGATCACACCCCTCGGCGCATCGCGGGGCACGACAGTGGAGATGACCGTCGAGGGCTTGAACCTCGCCAATGCCAGCGCGATCTATTTCAGCAAGCCCGGAGTAAAGGGCCGGATCGTGCGCGTCAAGGAGTTGCCCGACCTGCCGGAAGTGCGCCTCGGCTCGGCCGGCACGCCGTCCACCGTCGATCTCGGTCCGTTGCCACCCCGAAACCTGGTCACCCTCGAGTTGGACATCCACCCGGAGGCGGAAATCGGCCCCGTCGACTTCCGGTTGCAGACCCCGCTCGGCACAAGCCCGCAAGGCCGGTTCCTGATCGAGCCGTACTACGGGGAAAGCCCCGACCGGGAACCGAACGACATCCCCGAGAATGCCTTTGAGACATACCTGCCGGCGATTCTGGTCGGCACGATCTCGCGGCCCGGCGACGCCGATCTGTACGAGATCAGAGTGAAGGCCGGCGAGGAGCTGGTTTTTGAGAACGGCGCGACGGCTCTCGGCTCGACGCTCCAGCCCGTGGTGTCGATTCTGGCCGAGGACCAGGCGGTGATCGCCGAGTTCGGCAACGACGGCGGGCCGGGGGCGTCTTACTTCGCCCATAGGTTCGAGAAAGCGGGCACTTACTATGTCCGCGTCGCCGATTACCAGCGCACCGGCAAGCCGAGCCACTTCTACCGCCTCAAGGCCGGCAAGTTCCCGCTGGCCACCGCCGCATGGCCGATGGGGCTGGAGAAGGGCGCGACGCGCGAGGTGGCCCTCAAGGGCTTCAACGTGGACACGAAGCCGGTGGCGGTGAAGGGCGAGCCGTCGCAGGAAAGCGAGGATACGCTCACCTTCCGGCCGAAGGGCAAAGCCGGAGTGTCATTTTCCGACTTGAAGCTGGCATTGGGGCGGGAGCCGGAGCTTGACTCCAGCGGCACGAACCTGTCGGCGGCCGCGGCGCAATCCGTTTCCGTTCCGGTGACGATCAACGGCCGTATCGGCCAGCCGAAGAACGGCGTGCCGGTGGAGAACTACTTCGGCTTCCGCGCCGGCAAGGGGCAGAAGCTGGTGCTCGAGGTGAACGCCAGGCGGCTAGGATCGGAGATCGATTCGCTGGTGGAAGTCCTGGACGCGGCAGGCAAGCCGATTGAGCGAGCCACTGTGCGAAGCGTGCTCGAAACGTCCACCACGTTGAGCGAGCGCGACTCCGCGGGGCGAGGCATCCGGCTGCAATCCTGGTCCGGCATGGCCGTCGGCGACTACGTCATGATCGGCGGCGAGATCCTGCGCATCGAGGCGTTGCCCCGGACGCCGGACGACGATATGGTCTTCGAAGCGTTTGGCGGCCAGCGGCTGGCGTTCTTCGATACGACCACCGAGGCGCACGGCGTCGACAAGCCGGTCTACAAGGTGCAGATTTACCCGCCCGGCGCACAGTTCACCAACAACGGGCTGCCGGTGGTTCGGCTGTACTTCCGCAACGACGACGGCGGGCCGGGATACGGCAAGGACTCGCTGGTGCACTTCACAGCGCCCGCCGACGGCGAGTATCTCGCGCGTATTCAGGACGTGCGCGGCTTCGGCGGGGAGGATTACGCCTACCGGCTGACCGTGCGCGAGCCTCGACCGGATTTCCGCCTCAGCGTGACGCCGAGGAATCCGAACGTGCCGGCAGGCGGGGCGGTTCCGCTGACGGTGACGGCGCTGCGCCTTGATGAATTCGACGGGCCGATCCAAGTTGCCGTCGAAGGCTTGCCGGCGGGACTGCGCGCCAGCAGCGGTGCGATCGCCCCAGGGCAGGACACCGTGACGCTCCTGCTCAGCGCGGACGAAGGGGCGCGCCTCGACCAGGCGATTCCCATGCAAGTGGCCGGGCGCGCCAGGATCGGCGGGCGGACGGTCGAGCACGTCGCCAATCCCGAGGACAAGCTAAAGCTGATCTCGCTCATGCCCAAGGCCGACGTGGTGGTGACCGCCGAGACGCGCGAGATTGTCCTCGAGCCCGGCGGAACGGCGGAGGTGACCGTCGCCATCCAAAGGCAGAACAACTTCGGCGGCCGCGTGCCGATCGAGGTCCGCAACCTGCCACCCCGGGTTCGGGTCCTCGATGTAGGCCTGAACGGCGTGCTGCTGAACGAGACCGAGACCAGGCGTAGTGTCACGCTCGAGGCTCTGCCGACGGCGGAGCCGGTCGAGCAACTGATCTATGTTTCCGGAATGGTCGAAACCCGCTCGCCGCTCCAAACCTCCTACGCGGCACCGCAGCCGATTGTGTTGAAGGTCAGAGGTGGGACCCAGAAGTCGGAGCTGAGACCACCGGCGGGTCGGTAACCCCCCGACTCAGGGCCCGCTGCACGCGGCCGTCAGCGTTGGCGGGTCGGCAACCCAGAGCAGCGGATTCACGGGAACCCCGTCGCTCCAGAGTCCCATGTCGACCTGCTGCGGGGCGCCGTTGCCCAACGCATAGCCGCAATCGAACCCTCTGAAGGCGCAATTCAGAGCGCCCACGGAGAGCTTGAAGGTGATGTAGTAGTCACGGGCATCGACGGAGGCAGTGTCCCACTTCGCGATGGTTGTCGGGAAGTAGTGGTTGGCGATCTGCTGGGGCGTGCCCCGGGCATCCGTCTGCGCGAGCAGGAAGTCCTTGTTGGGCTCGGGAATTTGCGGCGTTCGCTCCCACAGCGTTTGCGCGGTGTTGATGCACACCAGCGTATCGTCTTCCCCAGCCACCAGCACCAATTTCGTGGACGGCGGGATGTCCTCAAACGGCCCGTCGGGGATCAGCGGGGGACCTCCCGGCGATACCGCAACAACCGCCCTCGGCGCCTGCATTCCGCTTCCCGGTTGGGCGGCCCTGGCCGCCAGAACCGCCGAAAGCCAGCCCCCCGCGGAGTGCCCGACGTGCGCGGTCAGGATGTTGCCGGAACCGTCCTCGGCGGGTTTGACCCCGTCCCATGAAACGCTGGAGAGCCGGGCCAGCGCATCCCTCCATTGGTTTTCGGCCTGGTTTGCGAAATCCCAGGGCGTGACGATGCCCTGGTCCCAGCGGACCCAAACCACGATGTGTCCCTTCCGGACCATGTGGGCCATCCAGACCCAGTAGACCTTCGGATAGTGGCCCATATACCCGTGGAGGAAAAGGACCACTGGAGCCGTGGGCGGCTTCGGCCCCGCTGGTTCGTAGATGTAGTACTGGAACCGCGTGTCGCCCGGATAGGCGGCGGGGATGAAGGGGCCCTTGGTGACCATGCCAGTGTGGGGATAAGCGGACCCGCCCGGCCCGGTTGCGGGCTGCCCGGGCGGCGTCTGGGCCATGCCGGCCGCTGTCAGCAGCAGGGCGGCAATGAGTACGTGCTTCATCGTGTCGTCCCTCGTGTGTGGAGCAATCCTCCGAGCATATCGATTCATGGTATCGTGCGCGGGCGGCCCCATCAATCACCCGTCGGGCCTGCTGGTACTAGGCGCATGCTGGCCAGGTGGGGCCCGCTCCCAACCGGTTCGCTTTGGAAAGGCCTTCGGCATGCGTCGAGCACGCGGTCCAGGGGCCGCGCCACTGGAAGCGCCAACAGTCGAACAGATAAGGGGCGCGGGACACGGGACCGGTGCTCCGGGCAACATGAGACTGAAGGCCCGCCCGCCTCGATCACGCTTCGGTTGGTTAGTAGGCGCCTTTGCCGGCCAGAACCACGGGGATCGTCTTCAGCAGAATGATCAGATCGAGAATCGGCGTCCAGGTGCGGACGTAGCAGGCGTCGAGCACCACGCGGCGGTGGTAACTGGTGTCGTTGCGCCCGGAAACCTGCCACAGGCCGGTGAGTCCGGGCGAGACCTGCCGGTAGAGCGCGAAGGCCGCGCCGTAGCGCCGGATTTCCTCGCACACGATCGGCCGCGGGCCGACCAGGCTCATATCGCCGCGCAGCACGTTCCAAAGTTGCGGCAACTCGTCAAGACTCGTGCGCCGGAGGAAGCGGCCAACGCGGGTAACCCGCGGGTCGTTCCTGAGCTTCCGCGCGAGCCGCCATTGCCGCGCGTTGTCGGGATCGGCCTTCAGGTGATTGCGGAGCACCTCGTCGGCGCCTTCCAACATTGAGCGGAACTTCCAAAGCCGGAAACGGCGGCCTCCTTGGCCGATTCGCCTCTGAGCGAAGAAAACCGGACCTGGCGAGTCGAGCACAATCGCCAGCGCGATCAGCAGCGCGAGCGGCAACACCGCCACCAGCAACGCCGCCCCCAGGAGCATGTCCACGACCCTCTTCCACTGCCTGGCGCCCGGGCGCAACAAGCCCGTGTGCGCGGGCATCAGGATCAGCGACGGTCGTTCCGCGATCGGGGGAGCGGATTGGGCGCTCGGGAACATCATCGGTCGGTTTCCCAGGAGTCCTTGCTGCTGCCCAATAACGTACCATAGACCGCCAGCGTTCCCTTGACCATGTGTTCCAGCCGGAACTTCCTCTCATAGGCGAGACGCGCCGCGGATCCGAAGCGTTTCCGCAAGCCGGGATCTTCGAGCAGAGCTGCCAAGGCCGCGGCCATCGCGCGGACATCGTCGCGCGGTGCGAGCAGGCCGGCGGCGCCGTGCTCGACCGCTTCGGCGACGCCGCCGACATCGGTCGCCACCACCGGAAGGCCGGCGCGCATCGCTTCGAGCACGCTGCGCGGAAAGCCCTCCGAGCGTGAGGACAGCGCGAAAATCCGCGCCTTCGCCAGCACCCCGGTGGGATCGGACTGGAAGCCCAAGAAGCGGATGCGGCCGCCGATTCCGAGTTCGGCGGCCAATGCGCGGGCGGCGCCTTGCGCCGGTCCGTCGCCGGCGAGGTCCAGCTCCCACGGCTGCGACCGCAGGCTCGCCAGGGCGCGCAACAGAGTCGCATGGTCCTTGGGCGGCTCGAAGCGCGCCACCGAGGCGATGCGCACTGGGCTCCGCTCCGGCTCTGCGTGGAGCGCTTCGGGGATGTCGCGCACGCCGTTGTGCACGACGTGGAGCTTCGATGCCGGAGCGATGCGCCTGGCAAGCGCCAGTTCCCGCTCGTAGCGGCAGACGCAGATGATCGCGCCGGCCCAACGAGCGGCGATTCTCTCCGCCAGGGCGAATGCCGGGCCGTGGGCACCCGAGACGCGATCCGTGATCGCCCAGCCGTGCGGCGTGTAGATCGACGGGATGCCGGCGAGGCGGCCGGCGGCGCGGCCGATCCATCCGGCTTTGGCCGTGTGCGTCGAAATGAGGTTGGGACGAAGGTCGCGGAGCGTGGCGGTCAGTTCCCGAATCGCGAGCAGGTCGGCGACCGGCCGCACCGGACGCGCCAGGGTTCGCAGCGGGCGGTACGGAACGCCGGCGCGCCCCAGTTCCTCCGTCACCGGGCCCTCGCCGCCCACGAGCACAGTGGCCTCGTGCCCGCGGTCGAGCATGGCCCGGGCAAGGTCGCGAACGTGGACGCTCGCGCCGCCGACGGCGTCGGCGCGCGTGATGACGTAGGCGATCCTCACAAGTTCTCTATCTTGGCAGGCCGGGAGGTTGCGGCGTGGAGCGCGGCTCCGTGCAGAGGCCGGGCATGCCCGGCCTCTGCTTTCGGGAGACGATGACCAGGAAGGCGAGCTTGCGGAAGATGGTTGTTGCCAGCGCCGGGACCAGCGGCAGGTCAAGCAGTCTGGCCAGCGGCGCGCGCCAACGCTTGTCGCGAAGCCGGTAGCGGATGTAGTCGGACTCGCGGAATTCGCTCCGGAAATGGCGATCATAGGACCGCTGGATCTCATGGCGGTTGCGGTAGCACGTGTACCGGTCGATCCATGCGAGCTTGTCCAGCGCCCACTGGCGCGCGGTTGGGGCCTGCTCCTTCCAGGTCCCAAGCCCGAGCGACCGCAGCGCCCGGGTGTAGTAGAACCGCGTCGTCGAATTCTTTGCGAACCAGTGCGAAAAGGGGATGCCGATGTGCCCCTCGCGGAAAACGTCACGCGACGGAAAGATGCTGAGCACGACCCCGCCGGGCTTGAGCACCCGGTCAATCTCGGCCAGCGCCGCGTCGAGATCCTCAACGTGCTCCATCACCTGATTGTTGACGACCACGTCGAAGAACTCTTCGTCGAACGGGATGCGTCCGTCGCGGATCTCGCGGATGGCATCGCCGAGCAGGTCGGCTCTCTCGGCCTCGGCGCGCGCGTTCGAGCCGCCGTAGTAAACATCCGCGCCGTGGATGTCGAGGCCGGCGGCGCGTCCGGCATGCACAACGGCGCCCGCGCCGCAGCCGTAGTCGAGAATCCGGCCCCCTGCGCGCTTCGCGAAATCGAGCACGAAGCGGTTGGTCACATCCATGGTTGTTTGGTTATTCGGTTGTTCGGTTGGTCGGTTAGACTTCCAGCTTCCAGGGTTTCCGATGGTTGGCTTTCAGGTACTTGCGAGCTTGGCGCTGGCGCACGGCGCCGGATTTGTCGTCCCAATCGATGCGCAGCTTGCTGCGCAGGGCGACGTTGCCGAGCAGGCAGGTGGCCGTCGAGCGGAAGCAGGTTTCCACGTCGCTGGTGGGCTTGCCGCGGGATTTCACGCAGTCCAGGAAGTTGGCCCAGTGGGCGGCATTGCTGTCGTTGGATCGCTTGACTTGCGCCGGCTCCAGCCCGGACTTCGGCTCCGGGACGACCTCGTAGAAACTCCGGTCCACGTACAGCGTGCCTCTGCTGCCGTGAAACAGGATGCCGCCGCCGCGATCGAACATGGAGATGGAGCTGGCGTTGCGGTTCTCATAAGTCGCCAGGAAGCCGCTGGGATACTCATAAGTGACCTGTAGTGTGTCAGGCGTGTCACGGTTGTCGGTGAGGAAGTACTTGCCGCCGAGGGCGACGATCGACTGCGGCATCTCTTCGTTGAACGCCAGTTGCACGATGTCGAGCCAGTGCACTCCCCAGTCGCTCATCATGCCGCCGGCATAATCCCAGAACCAGCGAAAGTGGGAGAACGCCTGCGGGTCCACGCCCCAGCGGTTCTTGTTGAACGCGCGGCGCGGCGCCGGGCCGAGCCACATATCCCAGTCGAGGCCGGCGGGAGGCTCGCCGTCCGGGGGATTGCCGATGCCTTCCGGCTTGGCCAGCCCGTAGTTCCAGGTCCGGACGAAGGTAATCTTGCCGAGCTTGCCGCTCCTGACGATGTCGCATGCCTGTTGGAAGTGCGTGCCCGAGCGCTGCATCGTGCCGGCCTGCACTACGCGGTTGTACTTCCGGGCGGCGGCGACCATCCGCTTGCCCTCGTCGATCGACACGCACAGCGGCTTTTCGACGTAGACGTCCTTGCCGGCTTTGCAGGCTTCCACCGTCATGTACGCGTGCCAGTGATCGGGCGTGGAGATGCAGACCACGTCGATCGAGCGGTCGGCGAGGATCTCCCGAAAATCGCGAACGGCTTTCGCCTTGCCGCCGCTGCTGGCGACGGCCGCCTCCAGGTGCGGCTGGTAGCAGTCGCAGACGGCGACGGCTTCCAGGCTCGGCTGCTTCATGGCGTACTCGAGGTTGGCCATGCCCATCCGGCCCATGCCGATGAAGGCGGCGGCGATGCGATCGTTGGCGCCCTGGGCGCGGCCGGTAAGAATGGTGGCCGCAAGCGTCGCGCCGGTAGTAAGTAAGAATTCCCTGCGATTGGTTTCCTTTGATTGCATGAGTGCTATCCCTTTACAACAAAATTAACTAACTTGTCCGGCACTACGATCACCTTCACAATCCGCCTTCCATCCAGGTGCGGCTTCACCTTTTCGTCGTCGCGCGCCTGGCTCTCCAGCTCCTCGCGCGGCGTGCCGAAGGCCACATGAATCCGGCCCCGCAACTTGCCGTTGACCTGGACGACGACTTCGGCCAGCTCTTCCTTCGCCAGCTCGGAGTCGTACGCCGGCCAGGATTGCTTGAACACCGGCCCCGTCTTGCCAAGCTCCTCCCACATTTCCTCGGCGAGGTACGGGGTGAAGGGAGCCAGCAGCAGCACGAGCGTTTCGAGCGTCCCGCGCATCGCGTCCCGGGAGATCTGAACCTCGGAGGCGTACAGCTCGTTCATCAGCCCCATGATGGCGGCGATGGACGTATTGAAGTGCCAGCGCGTCTCGAAGTCTTCGGTGACCTTGCGGATCGTCTGGTGCAGCCTCCGGCGGACGCGGGTGTCGGCTTCGCCGGAACCGCCGCCGGCGCCCGCGTTGCGGGTAACGAAGCGGTACACCCTGCCCGCAAACCGGTACATACCTTCGACGCTTGTGTCCAGCCAGTCCACGTCCTTTTCGGGCGGCGCGGCGAACAGCGCGAACAAGCGGGCGGTGTCCGAGCCGTACTTCTCGGCCGTCTCGTCGGCGCTGACGACGTTGCCCTTGGACTTCGACATCTTGAAGCCGTCCTTGATGACCATGCCCTGGGTGAACAGGCGGGTGGCCGGCTCGTCGTTGGCGATCAGCCCCAGGTCGCGCATCACCTTGGTGAAGAAGCGCGAGTAGATCAGGTGGAGGATGGCGTGCTCGACGCCGCCGATGTACTGGTCGATCGGGAACCAATAAGCGATCCTGGCGGAATCGAACGGCGCCTCGTCGTTGTGCGCATCGCAGTAGCGGTAGAAATACCAGGACGAATCGATGAACGTGTCCATCGTGTCGGTTTCCCGTCTGGCCGCAGAGCCGCAGCGGGGGCAGGCGACTTTCACGAAGTTCGGGACGTTTTCGAGCGGCGAGCCGCCGGCGCCGGTGATCTTCACGTCGAGAGGCAAGACCACCGGCAACTCGCTTTCCGGCACCGGGACCGCGCCGCACGACGGGCAGTAGACGACGGGGATCGGAGTGCCCCAGTAGCGCTGCCGCGAGATCCCCCAGTCACGGAGCCGATAGGTTACCGAGGCTTTGCCGAAGCCCTCGGCCTCGGCTTTCGCTCCCATGCGACGGCGGGCTTCGTCGCTCGGGAGGCCCGAGAACTCGCCGGAGTTCTCGCACACGCCGTCGCCGGTGAACGCGCCTGTCATGGCGGCGGGATCAGCCAGTTCGCCGTCCACCGGCCGGATCACCGGCTTGACCGGAATGCCGAACCGCGTGCAGAACTCGAAGTCGCGGTCGTCATGGGCGGGAACGGCCATGATCGCGCCGGTGCCGTATCCCATCAGCACGAAGTTGCCGATCCAGACAGGGATCCTCTCGCGGCTGTAAGGGTTGATCGCGTAATGGCCGGTGAACAGGCCGTCCTTGACGAGGTCGCCGGGATCGCGCCGGGCGCGCTCATCGATCATGGCCTTCACGCGGCCCTTGGCTTCCCCCTGCACCAGCCTTTCGACCAACGGGTGCTCCGGGGCGAGGATCAGGCAGGTCGCGCCGAAGATGGTATCCACGCGGGT
Organism: uncultured Solibacteraceae bacterium; assembly: GCA_964483455.1. GTDB lineage: Bacteria > Acidobacteriota > Terriglobia > Bryobacterales > Bryobacteraceae > CAYZJD01. The sequence continues at coordinate 66,775 of CAZACK010000004.1, read as the reverse complement.
GGTGAACACCCGGATCGGTTCGCCGGATCCCTCGAGATGGAAATCCGCCTCGGCGCCTTCGGAACGGCCGATCCAGTTGCGCTGCATGGTGATGACGCGCTCCGGCCAGCCGCCTTCGAGCTTGCCGAGATCGCGGAGCAACTCGTCGGCGTAAGCGGTGATCTTCAGGAACCACTGCTCCATTTGCCGCTGCTCGACGGCGGTGTCGCCGTGGCGCCAGCAGCAGCCCTCCTCCACCTGCTCGTTGGCGAGCACGGTGGCGCACTTCGGGCACCAGTTCAGCAGGGCGCTCGCGCGGTAGGCGAGGCCGCGCTCGAGCATCTTCAGGAAGAACCACTGGTTCCAGCGGTAGTACTCCGGTTCGCAGGTGGAGATCTCGCGGTCCCAGTCGTAGCTGAAGCCGTAGCGGCGGTGCTGCGTCTTCATGTAGGCGATGTTTTCCAGCGTCCAGTCGCGCGGATGCCGGTTATTTTCGATCGCCGCGTTCTCCGCCGGCAAGCCGAAGGCGTCCCAGCCCATGGGGTGCAGGACGTTGAAGCCGCGCATCCACTTATAGCGGGCGAGCGTGTCGCCGATGGTGTAGTTGCGGATGTGGCCGACGTGGAGGGTGCCGCTCGGGTAGGGCAACATTTCGAGCAGGTAGTACTTGGGGCGCACGGAGCGATCCTCGGCGCGGAAGAGGTCCGCGTGTTTCCAGCGCTCGTGCCACTTCAGCTCGATTTCGGTGTGGTTGTACGGCTTCTCCGGCATAAGATCCCTGGTGTTTCGGGGAGGAAGGCGTTGCTCCGCAGCCCGGACTGATGGCGGATGCGGCCAAACCCCAGAACCCCAATATAGCCCGCGGCGAGAGTCTCGTGCCGATGGACACCTGCCAAGGCAAGCGGGAATGCCGATGGATCGGTGATGATCGGCGGGGCTGGCGTTAGCCACAGCGAAAGAGGGGTCTGCCTCTTTTCAACGGTCCGGCGGCGACCCCTCGGCCACGCTTTCCTGTAAGGCCGTCGTCCAGATGCTGCCGGCCAGCTCCGTCATGTTGAAAACGAGCCTGTTACGGGCGATGGAAATCTCCAGCGTGGAGACTTCGCTGTTAGAGAGCGATCGCCGCGAACCGTGCGCATGGTACACCGCCCGGGGCGCGCCACGCGGCCGTTTCGTGGCCGGGTCGAGATCCTGCGCCCATATGCAGAGATAGCCGTCGCGATCCGAGACGAAGTACAGCAGGTTGCCGTCGGGGCTCCAGCGCGGCTTGTCGTTCCAACGCCCCCCCTCGATGGTGATCCAATCGCTTTCGGCCACCGGGCCGCGGCCGCGCGCCGGAATGATGTGGACCCGGCACGTGTCGCGCTCCCTCTCGGTGGCAAAGGAAGCCCACCGCCCGTCGGGTGCCAGCCCGGGCTGCCAGATGTTGTAGCGGGCGTCGCGCACAAGCGCGATGCGCCGTCCGGTTGCGCGTTCTTGAAGATACAGCCCGTGGACAGCCGGGTCCGTATGGAGAATCCAGGCGCCGTCCCGCGACAGCGCCGGGTCACGGCAGCCTTTGCAGAGTACCTCGGGAACGACCTCGCCCTGGCGCAGCAGGTAGCCGAGGCAATCCGCCGCCGGATCGCAGAAATAGTAAATAACACCGGAGCCGTCCCAGGTGATTGCGGGGTTCCACTCTGCTGTCGCGGTGGAAGTGAGGGCTGTATCTTTTCCGCGGGCGGGGTCCAGCAGCCAGATATCCACGCTCCCGAACCGGCTGGCCCGATACGCCACTTTGTCGCCGCGTTCCGTCACCGAGGGCGTCTCGTGGGGCGAGGAGCGCTCGGTGAGTCGAACCGGCTCGCCGGTGAGCACGCCCCGGTTTGGTTCGAGCGGCGCGGCATAGATGTCGGTGCTGGGCCGCTGGCTGGCGAAGGCCATTACGCCGGCGGCAGCGGAAGCGGACGTGTCCACCCCCGCGCCCGAAGTGATCCTTCGGGCCTCTCCCGTAACCCTCCACGACCCCTCCGAGATCCGGATGGACCACAGGTTCGTGCTGTCGCCGAGCCGCGCCGAGAACAGCAGGACGTCACCGGGCAGCCAGCGCCAGACCACCTGCTGCTGCCATGGCTCGAAGCCGCGCTCCCGCAGGTAGTCATACAATCCCGTCCGGATCGCCGGGCCGCCCGCAGCCGGAACCACCCACGCGTCGTACTGCTGCTCGCGGAAATCCCGCACCAGAACGTGCTTGCCGTCCGGCGACCAAACCGGATAGGCCGCCTGGTCCGTTTCGGGGAGCAGATCGCGGGGCGTCCCGCCGCGGAGAGGAACCACTTGCACGCGGCCGCGCGTACCGCGCCCCACCCAGTAGGCGATTTCGGTTCCGTCCGGCGAGAACCGCGGATTCCGACCCTCCTTCACCACCAGCCGGGCTTCTCCGCCCAACGCCGGGATAACGTAGATGCCGCCTCCGTCGCGATCGGACCGGTAAACGATGGTATTCCCATCGGGTGAAAACCGTGGTTCACGTTCCACCCCGGGATCTTTCGTGAGCCGGATCGGCGCGCCGCCGGCCCGTTGTTGGACCCAGATGTCCAGGTCGCCGTCTCCCGCGCGGTCGGATGCATAGGCCACCAGCTTGCCATCCGAGGACAGCGCCGGGTCGATCGACAGGCTGGCGTCGCCAGTGAGCAGCGTCATCGGCGACGGCGGCGGGGCCTCCTCCGGCCGCCGGCCCCACCAAATGGCGGCAAACAGCGCCGCCGCCAGCACGATGCCGGCCGGCCACAACCACCGGGTTGCCGCGGAACGCTGAACTCGTCCGCCGGCCTTCGTGGGCCGCCCGGTCTCGAGATCGTGAGCGAGGTCCTCGAGGGCGAGCTTGAGATGAAAGGTGCTTCGGAATCGCCTCTCCGGCTGTTTTCGGAGACAGCGCTCGATGATCCGCTCCAGTTCCGGCGGGATGCCCTTCGCCACCTGGCTCGGCAGTTTGGGATTCTCGCGAAGCAGCGCGGCCAGCGTAGCCGCCGTGGAATCAGCCTCAAAGGCCCGGCGGCCGGTCACCATCTCGTACAGCAGCGTTCCGAAACTGAAGATGTCCGTCCGGAAATCCAGCGGCTTGCCTTCGGCCTGCTCGGGCGACATGTACTCGATGGTTCCGAGAATCGCCCCCTGCTCTGTCTGCGGCCCTATCGTCCGGGTGGGGCGCGCGTCGCTGGTCTCGGCCATTTCGATCTGCTTGGCCAGCCCGAAGTCCAGCACCTTCACCTGCCCGGATTCCGTTACCATCACGTTGCCCGGCTTCAGGTCGCGATGGATGATTCCGGCGACGTGCGCCGCCGCGAGCGCGTCGGCGATCTGGACCGCCAGCCGAAGTGCTTCCGCCGGCTTCAGTCCATCCGATGGAATCAGGGCGTCCAGCGACTGGCCCTGCACGTACTCCATGACGATGAAGTCGGCGCCGTCTTCACTGGCCACATCGTGAATGGTGATGATGTTGGGATGATTCAAAGCCGACGCGGCGCGCGCTTCGCGCACGAACCGCTCCTTGCTCGCGCGGCTTGCGACCCTGTCCTCGGCCAGGACCTTGAGGGCGACCAGCCGGTCGAGGTGAGCATCGTGGGCCTTGTAGACCATGCCCATTCCCCCCTCGCCGAGCTTGTCGAGGATCTGGTAATGCGCGAGCGTGCGGCCTGTCACGACCCGAGCCGCCTTCGGATGATCGGGGCCATAGGTAGCTGTACTGGCATTATTCTAGCGCCGAGTCGCTCCGTCGCGCCGCCAGGATCGGCAGGCAGGCAGGATGCACTTCTGCTCCCCCCTGCCCGGCAAAAAGGCTCCGCTGTAAGCTCGAAGGAGACAATCCGGTTCCGCGCCCGCATGGCACTCGGCTCGACGATGACGATGGCTCCACGGTTGAATCTCTTTTTCCACCCTTTGCGCCTCGCTTTTCTCGCTCGGGATTCGCTCCACTTTCCGGCCGGCAAGAGCGGCAACATCATCCGCGGGGCGTTCGGCGCGATCTTCCGCAAGCTGGCGTGCGGCTGCGGTGCGTTGTGCAGCGAGCACCTGCCGGAATGCGGCTACGGGCGGATTTTCGAGCCGGCTTCGAGAGGGATCGGCCCGTCGGGCCTGGCCGATTCGCCGAGGCCGTTCGTGTTTCGGGCGGCTCACCTGGACGGGCGGACCATCCGGCCCGGTGAGCCGTTTCACTTCGATGTGCACATCTTCGACCTGATGCAGGCGGCGCCGGCGTACTTCGTGCTGACGTTTGCGCAGCTCGCACGGGAGGGTTTGGGCCCTGGGCGCGGGCGGGCGGACCTGGTGCGCGTTGACCAGCTCGGGCTGGACGGCGCGCCTCGCGTCCAGATCTTCGATGGAGCGACGTTCCTCCTCGCGCAGCCACCGGAGCCGGTGGAGCTGGACCTGTCGCCGGACCCGGGACCGGTGGATCGGGTGACGGTGCGCTTTCTGACGCCGACGGAGTTGAAGAGCGGACAGCGGCCTGCGTCGCGCCCCGAGTTCCCGATCCTGTTCGGGCGCATCCGGGACCGGGTGAGCACGCTACGCGCCCTCTACGGAGCCGGGCCGCTGGAGATCGATTTTCGGGCGATGGGCGAGCGCGCTGCTGCGGTGCGGATGACGCGGTGCGAGCTGCGGCGCGAAGTGGTGAGCCGGAGATCATCCAAGACCGGGCAACGGCACCCGATCGGCGGATTTGTGGGCGAAACGGAGTACGAAGGGCCGCTCGCGGAGTTCCTGCCCTACCTCCGGGCCGCGCGGTGGACGGGGGTAGGGCGCCAGACGGTGTGGGGGAAGGGCGTGATCGAGGTGGGGTAACCGGTTATTCGGTTGTTCGGTTATTCGGTTGTTCGGTTGTTCGGTTATTCGGTTGGGCGGTTGGTGGGCGGGGCAGCGGAGCCGGAAATCGTGTAAACTACCTTGCCGGGATTTCGAGACATGAAGAGCAATCGCTGTCTGACTGCAATAGTGGCTTTGCTTTGGGGAGCGGCCGCGAGTGGTCTTCGCGCCGAGCCGCCCTATCAGCCCACCACCGAGTCCCTTCGGAAGCACAAGCCGCCGCAGTGGTTCGAGGACGCCAAGTTCGGCGTGTTCATCCATTGGGGGCCTTACGCCGTCCCCGCTTATCACGAATGGTACGTGGCCTTCATGAGTCCGAAGGCCGGCTTCGGCTTCCTGCTCGGCGGTCCGCCCTATACGGCGACCCAAGGGAATCTTCCGGACGCCATCTTCAAAGCAAGGATCCGGGAGCACGCCTTCAAATACCACCTGGACAATTGGGGCCCGAATTTCGCCTACGACGAGTTCATCCCGATGTTCAAGGCCGAGAAGTTCGACCCCGCCGCCTGGGCCAGGCTGTTTCAGGACGCCGGGGCGAAGTACGTCGTGCTGACGGCCAAGCATGGCGACGAATTCGCCATGTGGCCGACGAAGTTCACCAAGCGCAACGCGATGGAGATGGGGCCGAAACGCGACCTCGCCGGTGACCTCGCCAAGGCGGTGCGCTCGCTCGGCATGAAGATGGGGTTCTACCACAACACCACTTACACGTTTTGGGACCCCCGCTACCCCGGCCGCGACTGGGTCGACTACATGAACAACTCCATCAAGGAACTGGTGGACATGTACCAGCCGAGCGTGATCTGGGGCGACGTCAACATCGGCCCAGTCCGCGACCTGAACGGCAAGCCGCTCACTCCCGACTATTGGAACAGTAAGGAGGTCATCGCCTACTTCTACAACCACTCTCCGGATCCCTCACAGGTAGTGACCAACGACCGGTGGGGCGTCGAGCCGGACGGGAGCTTCCTCGGCGACTTCTCCACCCCCGAACGCGAGAACGTCCGCGCCATCTCCGAAAAGAAGTGGGAGCTGTGCGACTCGCTGGACCCCTTCTCCTGGGGGTACAACCGCAATCTGAAGGAAAGCGAATACATGACCCCGAACCGGCTGGTGGATTACCTGGTGGACATCGTCAGCAAGAACGGGAACTTGCTGATCAACATCGGTCCCAAGGCCGACGGCACGATCCCGGAGGTGATGCAGCGGTGCCTGCGCGAGGCCGGGCAGTGGCTCAAAGTGAACGGGGAAGCCATCTACGGCAGCCGCTACTGGATCACCCACCAGGACGGTGACTTCCGGTTCACCCGCAAGAGCAACACCCTCTACGCCATCGCCCTCGAGTGGCCGGAGGACGACACGGTGACCCTCACCACGCTGGCGGGGACCAAGGTGACCGGCGTCGACATGCTGGGGCTCAAGGAGCCCGTGAAATGGACGCAGACGGACCGCGGGCTGGTGCTCACGGTGCCGGCGCGGCGGCCGTGCAAGTACGCGTACACGTTTAGGATCGGCGTGGGCTCCTGACCCACGAACCGGCGAACGTCCAAAAGGGCCGATTCGCGCATCCCGATATTGACCAGAAGCCCATCCGTCGAATCGCCGCGCGCCCGCGCGCAGAGACTTGCTCCGCGGGAGATACCTTAGCCGGCTTTCTAAAGAAACGCGGTCCTTCACCCGGAAGTCGCCGAACGCGGGCCGCCATCAACGGTGCGCCGCGGTCACTGGCAGAGACTGCAAACGCGCCAGCTCCCTTCCACGCCGAGCGCGGTGAGAGCCACGGGGTTGCCCGAGGATTCTGTAGACGGGAAGAACCGCTGGTAGTTCCATGACTCCGTCCCGGTAGATAGAGCGGACGTGCGAACAGAGTGGTGGCCAATAGGGCTGCTTCGCCGGCGAGATTAGGTCCGGCCTGAGCCGTTGTCTGAGGCTCGCCCCTCGGGCTTCCGGAACATGGCGATGGCCTCGATCTCCACCAGCAGCTCCGGGCGGCACAGCTTCGCCTGGATGCCGGTGGAGGCCGGGAGCGGATCGAGCCCCTGCGCCTTGAAGAAAGCCGTCCGTTCCTCGTTGAACTCCTTGTAGTCCCGGTCGATGTCTCGCAAGTAGCAGGTGGTGCGGACGACGTCCTTCCAGGTGGCGCCTTCGCTCGTCAGCAGGCCGGTGATGTTGTGGTAGGTGCGTCGGCACTGTGCGCGAAAATCGCCGATGTGGACGCTTTCCCCAAACTCGTCGACGCTGGCCGTCCCCGATATGAACAGGATCACAATATTGCCGAGGTCCACCCGCAGTCCCCTGGAAAAAGAGCTGGGTCGCGGGTAGTCGTAGGCCTCGTTCAACACCTCCGGCGCCTTGATCGCCTTCTTTTCGATCATCGTCGCACCGGACAATTCGCTGAGTACGTCTTCCACGGTCATTCGGTTTCTATCCTCGCAGTTCGGGTGGCCGACAGGCAAGTCGCTGTGGCCGCCTCCGTTCCCCGTTTGGGACGGGTCCAGGCGGCGCCGTGCGCGGGGGGAACACTCGTATTCCTCGAGGTCAGCCAAGAAAGATTTGCTGCTGTGCGAGACACCCACACACGAATATAAGCGAAGCGGGTCTGTAAATCCAATCATATAAATCAATTAGAAGCGACGGCTGCTGCGCTGGCTCTCCCGGTTGGGCCGGGCGTGCTTCGGCTGATCCAACGGCAAGCCGGCATCAGCGCGGGTAGCGCCCGGACAGCCTGGAAAAGAGCCCATGGAGCTTGTGGATGAAACCGGAGTCGCTCCAGAACATGAAGGGGCAGTATCCGGGGACGACCCGAATGCCCTTGCGTTCACAGAACTTGACGGCCTCGCAGCTCATGGCGCCGGCGCCCGCGGCGCGATAGAGCCACACCCGCGGGACCGACGCCTCGGCGCAATCGCGAACGACCTGGCACGCCGCCGGGGCGGACGTCATCACCAGGACGCCCTCGACGGGCGGGTCGATCTGCTGCACGCGTTGGAATGCCCGGCGGCCTTCGATCTCGGACGCGTTCGGGTGAACAGGAACCACATCGTAGCCGCGGCGCGCGAACTCGCGAAACAGAGCGCGAGAGAAGCCGCGCGGATTTCGCGAAGCACCGACGAACGCGATGCGCTGCCGGCCGAGGAAGTCATTAATGAGTTCGAGAGTGGTCATCCGGCATTTCTCCTAGCCGTCCGATGCAGTCGTCAGAAGGGGCTGCATGACGAATGCCAACCCCCGGCCCCTCCCGCAACTGCTAAACTTGAGAGGGAAATCTTCAGAGTTTGAGAGCTTCTTACCATAGTAATCACTATTCTGCCAGGGAAAACAAATGATCATCCTCCTTTTCGGCCCTCCTGGTTGTGGAAAGGGCACCCAAGGCGCCTTCATATCCCGGCTGTTGGGCATCCCGTCCATCTCCACCGGAGAAATGTTCCGGGCGGAGTGCGCGGCGGGAACAACGCTGGGACGCCAGGCCTTCCAAATCCTCTCCAAGGGCGGCTTGATCGGTGACGAGATCGTGAACCAAATGGTCGCCGCGCGGCTGACCAAGCCGGATTGCCGGCATGGATTCCTGCTGGACGGATATCCGAGGACCATCGCGCAGGCCCGATTCCTGGAGACATTCCTGGCGGAGCACGGATTGCCCCAACCGGAAGTGGTGTACCTGGATGTGCCCGAGAATACGCTGGTGGCGAGAATCACCGCCCGGCGACAGTGCCCGGCCTGCGCCAGGATTTACAACATCCGGCACCAGCCTCCGCGGCGGGAGGGGTATTGTGATCTGGACGGAACGGAGCTGATTCGGCGTCCCGACGATACCGAAGATGTGGTTCGTCAGCGCCTGCAAGCCTACCACCAGTCCACCGGCCCACTACGCGAGTACTATGCGGGGCCGAGGCTGCACCGGATCGACGGCGGTCTTTCCGTGGACGAGATTCACCGTGCAGTGGAGCAGGTGCTGGAGGCTCGCCTCGCCTTGAGCGGGGCGCACGACTAGCGGGAGGCTGAGGAGGACGGCGCCGCGGCTCTGGGGGATAGCTCCCACACCAGTTGGCAAATTGCGCACCCAGCTCAACGAGGGTTTGGCTCCACATGCCGCAAGTGTAAGGCATTTGGCGCGCGGCGTTTGGCAGGAAAAATGCAACTTGACAAGCACAATAAGTCGTCATCGACTTATAGCATCCCCAGCGGCGAGACCCAGCTCGTCGCTAGCCCCTCTGAGTGAGGCCCCGGGTGCCCAGACCCGGGGCTTCTTCTTTTTGTGGATGGGAGGGATGATGGGAGGCCGTTGAAGAACGGCGCGGCAAATTGGGCCGGCCTCGCTGTCAGAGGCGGCGACCGTAGCGTCGCCCCATGCCCATCGCAGGGCCTATGCCCGGTCCCCGGCCCGCGCCCATCCTCGGGCCAATGGGGCCGAATAGCCCGAACCCCCGCGGACCAGCCGGTGGTGCGAGCAAGTTGAGTGCGACCCCCTGATGCAGCGCCGGCGCAAGCTTGGCGGCGTCCTCGAGCGGCTTCAATTTCGCCTGTTGCTCGGGTGTCAGGATGGCCAGCGCCTGCTGCCTGTAGGTGTCGTTGGCCGCCTTGATCTGGTTGTGCAGGCTCTTCATCTCTAGCATCAGGTTTCCGAGAGAGGCTGCGTCCGAACTGCCGGACTCGAGGGCGTCGTGAAGCGCCCTGCGCTTCTCGCCGATCTGCTGGAAAACCGGCCGCAACGAGTCGCGTTCCTGCCGGCGCAGATCCAGCAACTTCTGCACCTGGTCGTCCTTGAGATCAAGCGCCTGCTTCAGCTCGTCGGTTCTGGGGGGGCCCGGCGGGTCCATCGGCTCGGGCGGTCCTTGGGCTAGCAGCAACGCCGCGGGCAGAATCATCAGTACTCGGTGTATTCTCATCTGGTACTCTCCTCACATCCGATTGACGGTGGCCACCGATTCCGGTTTACGGGACTGCGGGAAGGTTCCAGTACGGTCCTGTTGGGAGAATGAACCGCTCTGCCTATTGGCCTGAAACCGGTTCGCGGACAACATGGGGATCACAGTATGGGCAAACGACTGGCAATCCGAGAACGACTTGAACGGGGATTTGCGATCCTCGAGATGATTCAACGCCGCCGCATCCAAGAAGGCTCGCCGAAGCTGGGCTGGGCCATCGAGCGGGCCGTCGTGGACAGAGAACTGCGGGAACTGGAAGGAGACTCTCTATGCGGCCCTGTCCCGGAGGTCTGCCTGCCACTCCCGTTTCCACAGGGCTTCCGACTGGGGGCCGGGCTGCCAAAGCTGGACGTTGTGGCGGACAAGCGAAGAGGAGTCGAATCAGGGAACTGACATCTCGTTGGACTCGGACAGGCGAACAAGGCGTCAGTTCCCCTCCTGCTACACTCCGGACGCCAGCCGGCTGGCCAGGGCGTGGTCCAGCGAGGTCCTCAGAATTTTCTCTTGGGCCGTTGCCACGTCGTAGGCAACGCGGCGGTATTGAAGCACCCTTTCTTCCGGCGAATACAGAAGGTAAGCGGCCCGGGGGTCGCCGTCGCGCGGCTGGCCGACGGCGCCGGGATTGGCCAGGCAAACAGCATCGTCCGGAAGGTCGATGAGCTGGCGGTCGGCGTCGCGAGGTATCTTGCCGATTCGCCGCACGCCGCCCCGCTGCCAGAGAAATCCGCCCTGAAGGTGTGTATGGCCGAAGAAAGAGAGCGGCCGCTCCAGGTAGCCCGTGATCTGGCGCACGTCGCCCGTGCTGACCAGGTATTCGTCTTCATCCACCGGCGAGCCGTGCAGGATCTGGAAGCCGTCGACGTCGATCGGGCCTTTCGGCAGGTTGCGAAGGTATTCGAGGTTGGCCGGGCTCAGCACGCCTTGGGTCCATTGCGCTGCCGACCGCGCCACCGGATTGAACCACTCCAGGTCCTCCAAGCCGGCGCACGCCTTATCGTGGTTTCCCCGCACGACGACGGCGACCTTCTCCCGGCTCCATTCGATCACCCGGTTGGGGTCGGCGCAGTAGCCGACCAGATCGCCGCAGCAGAGGATCGTGTCGTAGGCTCCCCATGCATCGGCCAGAACCGCTTCGAGCGCCTCCCAATTGGCGTGGATGTCGCTGAGAATCAGGTAGCGCATAGGCGGATCAGGGCCACTTCGGGAGGGGCGCCGATCCGCGCCGGAATCCCCACGGTACCGATGCCCCTGGTGACGTAGATGGCGGAGCTCGCCTCCCGATACACGCCGTATACGTACGGCGTGTAAAACCTGGCGAAATTCACCGACTGGTTGAGGATTTCGACGTTCACCTGCCCGCCGTGAGTATGGCCGGACAGCGTGAGGTCCCATCCTTGGCGGGCGGCGACCGGGAACACGTCCGGGTTGTGGCTGAGGAGGAGGTTCAAGGCGCCTTCGCGCTGAAGCTGTTCGGCCCCGCGCAGGTAGGGGCCGCGGTAACGCTGATAATCGACGCCGGCGATATTGAGGAGCGCACCGCCGAATCGCAGCGGGCGGGCTTCGCCCCGGAGGAAACGAATGCCGAGGCGGGCGCCTCCCTCGGTGGCTTGCCCCTCGGCCCGCGCGTAGATCTCATGGTTGCCGAGACAGCCCAGGATGCCGGCGTCGGCGCGCAGGCGTGAGAGGTGTTGAAGGCATGCGTCCAACGGGTCGCTGCGGCCGGTGATCAGGTCGCCCGTAACCAGTGCGATATGCGGCTTGGTCTCGTTGGCCATGGCGACGGCACGGGCCAACTCCTTTTCGGTCAGGAACGGGCTCAAATGGATGTCGCTGAGCAGAACGAGCCGGAGGTCCTCCAGATCCTCGGGCAGCCCTGGCAACTGGAGATCGACCTGGCGGACCCTCAGGTCGGTTCGCTGGATCAGCACCCCGAAACCGGCCGCAACGAACGGAGCGGCCGCCAAGGCGCCTCCCGTAGCCTGCAAGATCTGGCGCCGGCGGGGGTCGAAGTTGGGGATGCGCCTCCATACCACGCCTCCGAAGAACAGGCCCAACGACACCAGCGCCCACATCAAGGCCGTCGCCCGCAGCCACGCGAGCCACGGGCCAGGAGGCAGAGCCTGGATGACACGGGGTACGCCCACCGCGAAGCCGGCGACCAGAAGCGCGCCGAGGCCCACAGCGGCCCACACCACCCAGATCCGGCGATCCGGACGTTGCTGCACGCCCGGACTCGCGAGCGCCCAGCGGGCCATCCTCAGGTGGATCAGCAGAAGGAGCAACAGGAGGATGCCTGTCGGAAGATAGAGTGCCCAGCGGAACATGCTTTCAATAGATGATTCTACCCCGTATCCGGCAGATCAGGAAGGGAGCAAAATGCACCACTTCAAGGTGGGTTCCTATTTTCGGTAAGACCGCACTTTTTCTCGCCAACTACGGCAAAACAGTATTGACACACTAGCATCCATCTGCTAGATTAGTGGGGAACTCAAGTCAGGGTAGGGAGCACCCAGGATTCAAGGTCTTTTTGGCATTTTAGGGGTTGCCATGCCGCCGACACGCAGCGTGGCCCGAATTAAAGGGGAAAGACAACAAAGGAGATTTGATGCATGAGGATTAGTGCATCGGCAAGTCTGAGCAGCGGAAACCTCCGAATTCTGTTGCTCGTGGTGGCCCTGTTTTTTGCGGGCTACCTCCAGGACCTGGACGCCCAGGGCCTTCCGGCTTCGCTGAGCGGCATCGTGACCGATCAGTCGAAGGCGGTGGTGCCTGGCGCCACGATCATCCTGAAACACGAAGGCACCGGGGCGCTGCGCCGAACGGTGTCCAACGCCGACGGTTACTTCTCGATCGTCGGAATTCCGGCTTCGACGTACACCGTCACCATCGAGGCCGCGGGCTTTCAGAAATACGAACGGACTGGGATCACCTTCCACGCCGGCGACAGGATCAGCCTGCCGGACACGGAATTGAAGGTCGCGACCGCCGCCGAGCAGGTGGAGGTTGTGGCTTCGTCGGTTGAGGTGATTCCGGTGGACACCGGCGAGAAGGCGCAGGTCATCACCTCGAAACAGATCGACAACCTGTCGGTGCTGGGACGCAGCGCCGACGAGTTGCTCAAGATCCTGCCCGGTGTCGTCTACAACGATCCGGACACGCCGGCGGGATTCACGGTCCAGTTCAACCGCGGCATCGGCAACTATAACGTGGCCGGGACGCGGAACACGCAGATCGCCAACATTTCCGACGGCGCCAACGTGATCGACCCCGGCTGCAACTGCGGCTCGGCGGTGACGCCCAACGTGGACATGCTTCAGGAGGTGAAGGTTCAGACGTCGAATTTCGCGGCGGAGAACTCCCTGGGGCCGGTGGTATTCAGCGCGGTGTCCAAGTCGGGCACCTCCGAGTTCCACGGCGAGGCCTATCTCTATGCCCGGCATCATTCGATGAACTCCCGGGACTGGCGGAACAACTTCTTCGACACGAAGAAGCCGACCGACAGCTTCTATTTCCCGGGATTCAACATCGGCGGCCCGCTGACCAAGGGACGCGACAAGCTGTTCTTCTTCGCCGGCGTGGAGATTCAGCGGCAGAACCACGACCTCGGCGTGCGCCCGGCGACGGTGCCGACGCAAGCGATGCGCGCGGGAGACTTCTCGGACACGGCGTACCTCGGCTCGCTGAACGGTTACGACGCGAACTCGATGCCGAAGAACGACGAAGAAGGCAACAACAACTGGAGCGGGGTGCCGATCACGGCGCAGATGCTCCAGGGCGGCAAGATAAACCCGGCGTTCATCAACAAGGGAGGCTCGATCCTGCTGAACCTGCTGCCGCTGCCGAACCAGGATCCGACGAAGTCGGCGGGCTACAACTACACGTCCAACATCATCAATCCGGAGCACCGGCACCAGCAGTTGGCGCGCGTGGACTACAACATCTCGGACAACACGAAGCTCTACACGCGCTTCAACCACGAATACCAGTCGAGCCCGTACCCGTTCACGCTGTGGTGGTACAACTCCAATGACGTGCCCTGGCCGGGGGATCTGCATGGCGGCTACAACACCTGGTCGAGTTCCACCAGCCTGGTGAACGTGCTCGATCCGTCGACGACAAACGAAGTGGTGTTCGCCTACACGTACTGGAGCATGAACCACAAGATCCGGCAGATGGACAAGGTTTCCCGTTCCTCGTTGGGCTACCCGTACCGCGGGATCTTCAAGAACACGACGGACGTGATTCCGAATTTCACCGACTGGGGCGGTGGGGTAGCGGACTTCATTCAGCCGGGCGGGTTGGACGATCCGACCATCATCGGCAACAAGCCGCTGATCAGTATCCGGGACAACTTCTCCAAGGTCATCGGCACGCACACGATGAAGTTCGGCGGCTTCTACGAGTTTGTGGGCAACGATGAGCCGACGACCGCCAACGACCACGGGGAGTTCCAGTTCACCAACTGGGGCGGCAACTCGACGGGCAATGCCTATGCCGACATGCTGCTTGGGTTGGTGGGCGCCTACGACGAGGCGACGAAGAACGTCACCGGTTACTTCCGGAAGCATGAATTCTCGGGCTACGCGCAAGACTCCTGGAAAGTGAGCCGGAAGCTGACGCTCGAATACGGCGCCCGGTTCATGCACCAGGGCTGGATGTACGAAAAGAACGGCTATATGTTCGGGTTCGACGCCAGGCGGTACGATCCGAACTCGCAAATCACCGATTACACTGGCCTGGTATCGCCGCACCTGGGCTGGGATGGGCCAAGGTCCATCTGGAAGACGCCGGCGCTGTTGGTATCGCCTCGGTTCGGCTTCGCTTGGGATGTGACGGGGCGTGGCAACACGGTGATCCGGGGCGGCGGCGGCGTGTTCAAGTACGCCGACCGCAACGGAGACGTCTTCGGGACGATCGGGAATCCACCGCTGCGGCGCACGACCGACGTCTGCTGCGGGTTGTTGATCCAGGACCTGGAGACGCGGGAGCCGGGCATCGCCAAGAGCAACCTGACGGTGTTGCAGCCGAACGAGGACAAGGTGCCGACGACGTACTCGTGGAGCTTCACCTTGTCGCAACGGTTGCCGACATCGACCGTGTTCGAGGCATCCTACGTGGCCAACTCGAGTTCGCACCAGATGGTGTGCACCAACTGCGGCGCGGACCTGAACGCAGTTCCGGAAGGGGCGATGCTCAAGGCGCCGCCCGGCTCCGACCCGAATAGTTTCCGGCCATTCCAGAACTACGGTTCGATCGGAGTGCGTTCGCACGGCCTGTCGCAGAACTATCACTCGTTGCAGGTGACGGCGAACCGGCAGACCGGCCGGGTCAACTACTCGGCCGCCTACACGTTCTCCAAAGCGATGGGCATCGGCGGCGACTCTTTCGGAACGCCATCCGATCCGTTTGACCGCAAAGGCCGAAGCTACGGGATACTGCCGTACGACCGGACGCACGGCCTGAGCGTCGCGTACAACATTCTGCTGCCGGGGTCGTTCCGGAACCCGGCGGCCAAGGCGGCGCTGAACGGCTGGCAGGTGTCCGGTATCTCGCAGTGGCAGAGCGGGGGGCCGCTCGGCTACACCGGCCAATCACAGTTCCGGTTCAGCGGTACGCTGGCCGACGGACTGGACTGGTCGGACCAGCGAATCACCGGCACGAACGCCACCCCGGCGCGCCCGTGGCTGATCTGTGACCCGCGGGATGGGCTGGCGGACGGGCAGTACGCCAACGCCGCGTGCTTCGTGGCGCCGTTGGTCGGCGCTAACGGCACCTACCGGATGCCGTACATGAAGACCCCGGCGTTCCAAAACCACGACCTGTCCGTATTCAAGAACTGGGAGTTCACCGAGCACCAGAAGCTACAGTTCCGGTTCTCGATGTACAACTTCCCGAACCATCCACTGCCGTTCTTCAACGGTGGCGCGGACCCCGGCCTGGCGCTCGATTTCGAGAACGGGGTACCGAGTCAGGAGACGCTTGAGAAGTTCGGCAGACCAACGCTAAAACGAGGCCGGAGGCTGATGCAATTCGCCATCAAGTACTACTTCTGATGGTAAGGGCTACGGCCTGAGAAGTTTCGCAACCAAGGGTGGCCGGGTTCGGCCACCCTTTTTTTCTTTCTCCGCGGAGACTTCGCGTCTCTGCGGTTTAATGAAAGTAGTGAATCGGGCCATGCACCTATTTGCCGTATTGCTTTCAGTCGCCGTGGCGGCCCAGCAGCCGCCGAAATCCCCTCGCCCGCCCGCCGAACAAACCGTGATCCGCACGACGACCCAGGAAGTCCTCCTCGATCTCGTGGTCCGGGACAAGAAGGGCAAATTGATCCGGGATCTGCGGCCGGAGGAAATCGAGGTGTACGACGAGGGCAGCCCCCAGAAGATCAATGCATTTCGCCTGGTCACCGGGACCGCCGCCGCCGGCCTCGGATCGGAGGCCGCCGCCAGCGTGGTCGGGCCGAAACAGCTTGACCCCATGCGGCAACTGCGCCTGATCAGCCTGGTGTTCGAGGGCCTGGATAACGAGGCACGGCGCCTGGTACGCAACGCCGCCATGGATTTCCTCCGGGAAGCGCTGGAGCAGAACGTCTACGTGTCGGTGTTCGTCATCGACGAGCGCCTGCGAGTGCTTCAGCCGTTCACCAACGACACAGCGCTTCTCCGGAAGGTGGTGGAGAAGGCCACCGGATCCCACTATCCCCAATTCGTGGCCGAGTCCGAAGCGATCCGAAAGGAACTGGAAGCGGTTCAGGGAGACGTCACGGCGGCGGCGCAGGGTGCGGCGACGAACTTGCCCGGGCGGGGGAATCCCGGCGGGGGCGGCATCGGGCCGGCCTCGGCGGCCTCCCGAATGGCTCAGGCGACGCTCAACATCCTGAACTTCGAGGAGGCGCTTACGCGCTCCCAGCAGTCGAGGTCCTCGCTGTTCTCCTTGCTGGCGCTCGTCAAAGAACAAGCGGCGCTTCCGGGCCGAAAGACCGTGGTGTACTTCACCCGCGGGCTCCAGGTCCCGGAGAACATGGTCGAGCACCTGAAGAGCACCATCGCGGCGGCCAATCGCGCCGGGGTGAGCGTCTACGGCGTGGACGCCCGCGGCCTCACACTCGATTCTCAGAACGCTTCCAGCGTGTCCATGCTCCAGTCGGCCGTTAGTGCGAGCCGGACCCAGCAGCTCGAAGGAGACGAGCGTGGCGTGACTCCGGAGCAGGTCAAGGTCTTCGACACGGCCATGAACAGCATCCACGCCAACACGCAGCAGGCGCTGGGCAATCTGGCCACGAGCACCGGCGGATTTCTGGTCTCCAACACGAACGACTTCCGCGACCCGTTCCGCCAGATCCACGAAGACGTGATGACCTATTACGAGCTTGCTTACTCGCCGCAAATCGAGCAGTATGACGGCCGCTTTCGCCGGCTGATGGTAAAGGTGAACCGGCCGGACGCGAAAGTCCAGTCGCGAAGCGGCTACTTCGCTCTGCCGCCGAACCAGGACTCAGTGTTCGCATATGAGATGCCGCTGTTCAACGCATTGAACGCGAATCCACTGCCGAGGCAGGTTTCCTACCAGGTAGCCGCTCTCCGGTTCCACGGGCAGGATGCGCGCCAGGAGCACACCCTGGCCATCGAGGTGCCGCTCGCCGGCGTCGCCGCTACCGAAGACGTCCCGAACAAGAAGTACACGACGCGGATCTCGGTGCTTGCCTTGGTCAAGAACCAGAATGGCGAGGTCGTCGAGCGGTTCAGCCGCGATTTCCCCTTCGACGTGCCCTTGGACAGGATCGAGGAGTTTCGCAAGCGCCAGTTCCTGAACACCTACCAGGTGAGCCTGCCGCCCGGACGCTATACGGTCGAATCGGCGGTGATGGATCGCGAGGCAAACAAAGCGGCCGCCAGGAAGACATCGGTGGTGGTGGCGCCGCCGCGGGCGGCAATCGACATCAGCAGCATTTCCCTCATCCGGCGGCTGGATCCTCAGTCGGCGGACGCCGCATCCATCGACCCGTTCCACTACCAGGGCAACCGAGTCGTGCCGAGGCTGGACGCTGAGGTGCAGAATGCGCCTGGCGGCGGCCTCTCCTTCTACTTCGTGGTGTACCCGCAGGCCTCGGAGGCGAGCAAGCCTCAACTCACACTCGAACTCTCAAAGGACGGCCAGCCCCTCGGAGCGATCAGCCCCCAATTGCCGGAGCCCAACGAGCGGGGCGCGATCCCGTACATCGCGTCATTTCCGCTGGAGAAATTCCCGGCGGGCCAATACGAGTTGCGGGCCGTGGTCCGCCAGGGCGCGGGCGCGGCGGAGGAATACGCCGTTTTCAAGGTGAATCAGTAGCCAGGGCGCACCCCCTGAACAGGAATCGCGCGTCAAGATGGCGCTCGCCACCGCAAGCCATCAAAACGGGCGTAGTCCCGGTCGGTGGTGATCCATTCGCAGCCCGATTCGATGGCCAGCGCGGCGAACCACGCGTCCTGGGCCAAGTTCCCGTGTTATCCAGGTCGACGCCCGGGAGAGCGCCGCCGCCCGCCCGGCAAACCGGCAGTTCCAGCCGGGCGAGGCGCGAGGCGGGCCGCCGCTGCGCCAACACGAGCCGAAGGCCTGATGCGATGAGGGATGCGAGGGTATCACCGCGCCGCGCGGCTTCTCGCATCGCCTGTGCGAGCAGGGCGTCGTCCAGGCGCACGCTGATCCTCATGTCGCGCCTCGCGCTACTGCACCACCGCCGGGATGGGGTCCGGCGGCCGCGACACCGAGCCTCGCTGCGCCTCGTCGATGGAGATGTTGTACGACTCCAGCACGCGCCCCGTCGATTGATCGAGCCCGACCCGCGCTTTGCTGTAAGCGCTCAGCGCCGCCACTTCCGAAGACCGGGCTTGCGCCAGGTCGCGCTGGGCCTGGATCACGAAGAAGATCGTCGACGCCCCGAGGGCGTACTTCTTCTCCTCGGCGTCCAGCGTCTGCTCCTGCAAGACGCGGGCCTTCAGCGCCGCTTGGTAGGTGGCTCTGGCCTGCTGGACCGCGGTGAGGGCGTTGCTGACGTCCACGCGGATCTGGTTGGTGAGCCGCTGCTGGCGAAGCTCCTGCTGGCGCAGCGAAAGCTGGTCGCGGATCATGTCGGCCTGGGCCGCCCGGTTGCGCAAGGGAATATTGAGCTGGAAGCCGACGCTGTAGTCCGGGAAGTTGCGCCGGAAGATCTGTCCCAGGGCCTTGCTGTAGCCGCCCAGGAAGAACGGATCGACGCTGTTTGGGTCCCGCTCGACCGGCGGCAGTCCCGGGAACGGAGGAATAGGCAGGGAGTTGATGTCGCCGGCGAGGCCGTTGTTCTGGAAGCTCAGCAGCATGTCGAGCGACGGGCGCAGCGCGCTCTTGGTGCCCTGAAGACCGATTTTGGTGCTCTCGATGTTCAGCCGGGTCTGGGCGATCTCCGGCCGCTTGTCGAGCGCCTCGGCCACCAGGTCCTGCAATGGCGTGACCGGCTCGACATCGGGGATGCGCAGGGGGTCGGTGAGCACGATGCGAACCTCCGCCAGGGTCGGGCTGGCCACGCCGGTGCGGCTGAGCGCGTTCTTCAGGATCGTTTCCTGCAACAGGACGCGCGTCTCCGACACGGTCAGGTCCTGCTGGCTGCGCGCCACCTCCGCCTCGGCGCGGACGATTTCGATCGGCGCCAGGGTGCCGATCTCCACCTGCTTCTTGTTGTCGTTGTACAGCTTCTCGGCCAGGGCCAGCGCTTGTTTCTTGACCTTCACGTCTTCGTTGAAGCTGACGAGGTCCCAATACAGATTCACCACCGAGGACACGGTGACGATCACCTGCTGGCGGAACAGGAGGTCGGAGACGCGGCGGCTGTTCCGGGCGATGCGGATGTTCCGGTTGTTGACGGCCGTGCCGAAGCCCTGTAGCAGCCGCTGGGTGATCTGCAAGCTCAGGCCGCTCGAGGTGGAGGGGTTGAAGTCCTGGCGGCCCGCGTTGCTCAACGCGTTCGTGTTGGTGAAACCGACGTCTACCGTTGTTCCGGTCAGGAATCCTTTTCGGAGGAAGGCATTGCCGGAGTGGCTTTCCAGCACCAGCGAGTTGGTGCCGGTGGTGAAGGAGTTGGTCTGGGGGATGGTGCGGTGTCCCCACTGGTACTGGGTGGTGAGGACCGGGTCGAGATTCGGCAGGGCCGTTCCCGTCGTGGTGATGATGGCGCCGCCCGTCGTAATGGCGTCGCCTCCGCCTCCGCCTCCGGCAGCTACGCCTCCACCGCCGGCGGCGCCGCCGGCGGTTCCGGTCACCTGAGCCACGGCGCTGCTGGCGCCCTGCTGGATGTCCACCGGGATGCCTCGCAGCAAGCCGCCGGCTTCCGCGCGGAGGATGTCCGCGTCGGCGATCCGCGGCCCGTACCGCTGAAGCTCGATGTCGAGGTTGTTCTCCAGCGCCAGGGCAATGGCATCCTGGAGCGACAGGTAGATCTTGCCGGCCCGGATCAGCGATTCCAGCCGGCTGGAGTTGCCGAGGTGGATCGGGGCTTCCTCACGGTATTGGTACGCGCTGATGAGGCCGGAGTGCCATTGAATCGCCGGCTGGGCGGTCTTCTGGGGCGACTCGCCCTGTTGTCCGTAGGCGGGAGGAAAAGCCAGCAGAACACAAAGGAGGAATGCAAGGATGTTTCGTTTCATGGTCCTTTCTCGACACAGGTTTCGGCGAAACCGCCTCTCAGACTAGGTAGAACGAAAACTCCGGCGGCCTAGTTCCCTGATTTTTCAATGCTATAGTAGGCATCTGTGACCTCGCAAGCGGAAGCCGTACTGGCGCTGTTCGAGCGCACCGGAGCATACCTGCGCGGGCATTTCCTACTGACCAGCGGGCTGCACAGCCCCGAATACTTGCAGTGCGCCCTGGTGCTCCAATTCCCGGAGCACGCGGAGCGGCTGGGGCGGGAGTTGGCCGCGGACGTTTCAAGCCGGTTCGCCGGGAGGCGCGTCGAGTTTGTTGCTTCGCCCGCCCTCGGCGGCCTCATCATCGGGCACGAGGTGGCTCGCGCGGTGGGCGCCCGGTTCGTTTTCACGGAACGCGATCCTCAGGGGAAGATGACGCTGCGCCGCGGGTTCACGGTTACGCCGGGCGAGGCGGCCATTGTCATCGAGGATGTCGTGACGACCGGGGGAAGCACCCGCGAGGTCGTCGAGGTGCTCCGCGCCGCCGGCGCCGACGTGCTGGCCGCCGGTTCCATCATCGACCGTAGCGGCGGGCAGGCCGACGTGGGGGTCCCCCGCGTTGCGCTGGCGACTCTCGAGGTGACCGCGTATTCTCCCGGCGAGTGCCCGCTGTGCCGGGGCGGCAGTCCGGCGATCAAGCCCGGCTCGCGCCCCTCCGCATGAACCCCCGTCGCGTCAAGATCACCCTCGCGTACGACGGCTCTGACTTCCACGGCTGGCAGGTCCAGCCGGGCTTGCCGACCATTCAAGGCACGCTCGAGGTGGTGACGGCGGAGATCGAAGGCAAGGCGGTCCATGTCGCGGGATCCGGCCGCACGGACGCGGGTGTGCATGCGCTTGGGCAGGTGGCGGCGTTCACGATCGAGAATCCGATCCCGCTCGACAATCTCCGGCGGGCCATGAACCGCCTGCTCCCGGCGAGTGTGCGCGTGCTTCGCGCCGAAGTAGCGTCGCCCGATTTTCACCCCCGCCATCATGCCGTCGCCAAGACCTACGAGTACCGGATCTTCCGGGGCGAGATCTGTTCTCCGTTCGAGAGGCGCTTTGTGCATCACTATCCGTATCCCCTCGTTGAGGAACGGATGGCAGAGATCGCGCCGCTCTTCGAAGGCGAGCACGACTTTTCCGCCTTCGCCGCCGCCGACGAGAAGGATGCTCTGGGCGGCTCGAAAGTCCGGACGATTTTTTCCTCCCGCCTTGAGCTGGCCGCCGACCTGCTTTTCTACCGCGTGCGCGGGAGCGGGTTTTTGAAGCACATGGTGCGCAACCTGGTGGGCACGCTGCTGGAGGTGGGGAAAGAAAACCTCGGCGAAGAAGACATCCGGCGGCTGCTCGCGCCGGGGGTGGAAGTCAAAGCAGGCCCGACCGCGCCCGCGTGCGGTTTGTTCCTGGTTTCGGTGGAGTACTGAAACCACATTTCCAATTCCGAACTCAACCAGTCTTCGGACCTTGGCCGCCTGCGCAAGGCAGGCTGAATGGCCGCACCACCCAAGGCGGTTCATCCGGGGGGCGGACGCGTCCCGCGAACGCTGACCGGGAAGCCCTGGGTGTCAACGTCGATCAATCCAGCCTCGCGAAACCAGCCGGCGACCTCGGCCACGGTGTGCTTCCACTGGTACCGCGGCGAGTACCAGTCGAATGTGTCCAGCAGACGCACGCGCCACTGGGGATGAGTCGAACAGGCGATGAGCAGGATCGGCGAACAGAGCGCGCGGAGGAGCGGAGGCAAGCCTTGGATGCGACGCTGGAGCCAGCCGATCGGCACGGCCAGGTAGCACAAGTAGTGGAGCAGGCGAAGGGGCAGCCGCGTCGTGATCCGCCGAAGCCCGTCCGCGAACACGCCCTTCAGAGTTGCGTGAGCCGCCTTCCACCCTCGCAGCTCCGGCGGCCGCCACACGTGGTAGACCCAGACGCTGATGCGTCCGCCCGGCTTGAGCAGCTTCAGAATGCTCAGGAACGCGCGCTTCGTGTCGGGCGTGTGGTGCAAAACGCCGATGCTGTAGACGTGATCGAATGCGGCGGGCCGCAGCGGCGGTTGGAGCAAGTTACCCTGCACGACGTGCACGAACGGGGAATTGCGGTTCTCCTCGGCGGCGCGGTTAACGGCCAGGCTCAGGTCCAGGCCGACCACCTCGGCGCCGGGCTCCTCGGCGACGACCTTCAGATACCTTCCCATCCCGCAGCCGGCTTCGAACAGGAGCTGGCCGCGCAATTGCCCGGGAACAGTGCCGGTGCGCCGGTAGAAATGGCCGCGGTTTTCCTGGTGGTCGGTCACCCTGTAGCGGAGCCATTGAAACCCGAAGCTTCGCTTCGTCCCGGCGTGGAGCTGCTCGAAGACAGCCTGGCCGGAAGGCGCCTTGTACCGGAAGCGGGATCCGTTCCTCCGGAAGAACTCAGGGTAGTCGGCTCCGGCATCCGGATTGAAGCGTGGGATGCCGTCGATGACCGGGAAGTCGCAACGGCACCGATCACAGTGAAGGATGGCGTGGAGAACTTCCTGTGTGTAGCAGCCGGCGCAAGGGTATTCCGACTCTTCGGACCACGCCTCCGAGCGGAGTGAGCAGTAGCTGCTGCAATGGGGTGTCGGGCCGGACGGCGCGGGACTCGTGCCGGTTTCCAGGATGGTCAGGTCCAGGGGATGCGCGCCGCATTCCGGGCAGGCGAGCAAGTCGCGAAGTCGATGTTTCAATCTTCGATGCTAGCATCGCGGGCCGCGTGGGGACTCCGATCGCCGCAGTGAGACGCGAAAAGTGGGTAAATAGGAAAGTGTCCAGGGTATCGGAAGCCAAGCCGACCGAGCGTTTTCTCGGCAACGTGCTGTGGAACTGGACCGGGGCCGCCGTCCAGCTCTTGGCCGGCCTGATCATCTCGCCGCTGATCATTCGCAAACTGGGGCCGGAGAGGTACGGCATCTGGGCGCTCGTGTATTCGATGACCAGCTACTACGGGCTGGTTGACTTCGGGGTGCGTTCCGCCGTCGTGCGCTATGCGGCCCATCACCGGGCGCGCGGAGAGAACGATCAACTCAACGAGTTGATCAATACCACGCTGCTGTATTTCTCGATGGTGTGCCTGGTGCTGATGGCGGTGACGGTTGTCCTCTGGCAGCAAGCCGGCTGGTTGAGCGACTTGTTTCGCGTGTCGCCGGCTCACCGGGAAGAGTTCCGATGGCTCATCCTGGTCGTGGGCTTCGGCATCGCCATCGGGATGAGCCAGGGGGTTTTCTCCGGCGGCGTCGAGGGCTTCCAGCGATTCGACCTGTCGAACCGCATTCGGATCGGCATCTCGGCCCTGCGGGTGCTGGGCTGGCTGGGGCTGTTGCTGGCGGGCTACGGCCTGATCGCCATGGGGATGTGGATGCTGGTCGCCTGCGTGGTCCTTTTCGCGGCGTACTTCTACTGTTTCCGCCGGATCTTCCCCGAGTGGAGACTGTCCCGCCGCTCCGTCAAGCTCGCCGTGTTCAAGCAGGCGGCCGGCTATGGCGGGCAGACGTTCCTGGCCACCATGGGAACCCGTTCGCTGGACCAGACCCCGTCACTTCTGATTGGGTACTTCCGGGGGACGGCTGACGTCGGCTACTACAACTTCCCGCTGCGTCTGGTGCAGTACGCCTCCGAGGCGATCTCCAACGTCGGGTTCGTAGCCGCGCCGCAGTCGGCGGCGCTGGCCGCCAAGGGAGATCACGCGACGGTTGCGCGGTTGGGAATTTACGCCAATCGATACTGCCTTGCGCTGTACATGCCGCTGCTGTTGTACATGCTTCTCTACGGCTCGGAGCTGTTCACCGTCTGGTTGAAACCCGGCTTTGCGATGCACAGCGCGCCGCTGCTGCCGGTATTGTTCGCCGGCTTCGCGGCCGGGCAGGCGGCCCAGTTCTGCTCGAGCGCGATCTTGTTCGGGATGGGAAAGCAGCGCGGATACGCCTTCGCCGTGCTGGCCGAGGCCGCTGCCAGCGTGGCCGCGATGATCTTAGTTATCCCCCGGTGGGGCATTCTCGGCGCCGCCGCGCTGACCGCGGCGTTGATGATGATGACCCGAGGTCTCTACACGCCCTGGCTTCTCTGCCGGCACCTTCGCTTCCCCCTCGGCGAGTACATGCGGTCGATCTTCTGGCGTCCGGTGGCGACTGCCTTTCCCGTGCTGGCGATTCTCTACTGTGCGAAGCTCGCAGGCGTCCGCGGGGACGGATGGGTTGAGTTGATCGCGATGGGCCTTTTGGCGGCGGTCTTGTACTACGGCATCGCCTGGCGGACCTGCCTCCGAGAAGAGCACCGGCAGGTTGTCCTCGCCAAGGTTCGGGCGGCGTGGCCATGGAATTCCGGCGCTGAGTCCGTCTGAAGGCGGGCCTCCCGATTTCTTCAGTCACAAGCTTCGTTCCTCCTCCTTTGGCCGCTCGGCCTTGGCGGATTACCCGTTTTCTTTCAGCAGGTTATGGGAATTCTCGCCGGGCGGCGGCCTGTTGGCGTCTTGTGGCATTCACAGAACCGGCAGCTACACTCGGCAACAGAAGCGGCTCGCACCCGCGAGTGATTTACAGCTCGGGATGCTTGCATCCTCACAAGCGCGAGCCGCCCGAGTGTGAACTTATGACTCTCTCCAGATTCGTGACCCACGCTTTGCTGCCGGGGATTTTATGCGTGCCCGTCTGGGCCCAGACCCAAGTGGACCTCCGGACGCAGGGCAAGAACGTCGATTTCTCAGCCGCAAGCTCGACCAGGCCGTCGAAGACTGGCATCGCTCTACCTGGGACTTGTGCGGTGGGTGAGCTGTTCTTCAAGACCGACGCGGCGCCCGGCTCGAACATTTACGGCTGCACCTCCGCGAACGTCTGGACACCGATGAGTGCCGGTGGCGGCGGCGGAACCGTGACCAGCGTCGGGCTTACCATGCCGGCGGAGTTTGCCGTCAGCGGGTCCCCGGTGACGACCTCGGGGACGCTGACGGTGACCAAGCCTGCCCAGAGCGCGAACCGGGTGTACGCGGGACCAACGAGCGGCGCGGCCGCCGCGCCTTCGTTCCGCGCGCTGGTTTCCTCGGACATTCCCGATGTGTCCGGGACGTACCAGGCAAGGACGGAAAAGAACGCGCTGAACGGATATGCCGGGCTGACCTCCGACGGGAAGCTGACCAGCTCGCAGGGGCAGGAAGTGTGGTCGATCGCGGACCTGAGCGACGCCAACGGGAAGCAGGGCGCTGCGAACGTGGTGCAGATGTTCGGCGGCGGCGCGACGGCGGCCGGTGATTGCGCGCAGTTCGACGCGGGCGGGAACCTGGTTTCAGCCGGCGCGCCCTGTGGATCTGCCGCGGGCGCCGCCAACTATGCGGAGCCGTTCACCTCACAGACTGCGGTGACAGTAGCCGGCTCGACACACAACCTGGGCACATCCAACCTCATCGTGGACTGCTACGACGATGCGACGCCGGCCAACCGCATCGAGCCGAACACGGTTACGGTTGACCCAAGCACGTTTGATGTGATCGTCACCTTTACGGCGCCCCAGAGCGGCAAGTGCGTCCTCAACGGATCGGGAGGAGGAGCGGGCGGCGCGGTGAGCAGCGTGTTCGGGCGCACTGGCATCGTTACGGCCCAGACCGGTGACTACTCGTTCGCGCAAATCTCGGGAACGGTGTCGAACACGCAAGTCGCGGCAGGGGTCGATGCCGCCAAGATCGGTTCGGGCGCGGTGAGCAACACCGAGTTCGGATACTTGGACGGCGTCACCAGCTCCATTCAAACCCAGCTCGGCGGCAAGGCCACAGCCAGCCATTCGCACACGCTTGCCGGGGATGTTTCAGGGTCGATCACGGGAACGACGGTAGCCGGGCTGCTGGGCAAGCCGATCGCACCCACCGCGCCCTTGAACGGGCAGGTGCTGATCTGGAACAACTCGCTCTGGCAGTGGGAGCCGGGAAACGTGGCGGGGGCCGGGGCCGCGTCCACCTCGCAGCTCACCGACTTCCAGGTAGCGAAAACGAGCGATACAGTGCTGACCATCGGCCAGGACTGCACGGCCTCCACCCCCTGCAATGTGCGGTTCGGAAATACGGTGTACACCTTCACCGCGTCCGCCACGGCGATGATCAGCGCTGGGAGCGGGACGGCATACGTGTACGTAGCGGCGGGTGGCGCGTTGACGGTCGGACACGACGTGACGCTCACCTGCTCGGGATGCACGGCCACCAGTTCCGTCACCTCCTTTCCGCCGGACTCCGTGCCACTGTTCACCTGGACAGCCACCAACGGGGCGTGGGATGCGGCCGGGGGCGTCGACAGACGCGCGTTTCTGAGCGCGAAGAACATCCGCGGGGGCATCGGCGTGGCGATCACGGAAGCCGGCGGTGAGACGAGTGTCTCAGTGGATTCGGCGGTCGTTGCGCTGCGAGTTCAGGTGCCGGCGACCGCGACAAGCCCTTGCACGACAGGATCGTGGGCCGCCGACGGCACGCATTTCTACGTTTGTGTGGCGTGGAGCACGTGGCGGAGGGCGGCGTTGTCGGCGTGGTAGGGCGTCTCTACGACTTCATCAGTTCGTTGTACAAGTCGAAGACTGCCTCCAGGTTGCGCTCACCCGAATCGTTCTGGCGGGGGCCCGGGCTGCCAGGCCCGGCGAGGCGCTGGAGGATCGCCTGGCAGAGCGCCTGAAGGTCGCCGGGCGGGACCAGGCGCACTCCGTCCGGGCGCATGCCGTTGTCGGTGGCGATGACGGGAGTGTCGAGCTGAAGCGCCTCGCGGACGGCGACGGAATCGCCGTCGTAGCGGGTGGTTCGCAGCAGGAGACGGCTGTCCGCGATGGCGCGCAATGCAGCGGCGCGTGAGACGTCGCCGCAGAGAAGGATGTGATCCCCCCACGGTTGTGCGGCGATGAGGCGGCGCAATTCTTCCTCCATGCTGCCGGCGCCGATGATCGCCAGGCCAGCCATCGGGTAGGAGTCGCGAATCCGGCCTAAGGCCTCGATCTGAAGGCCGAGGTCGTACTCTGGCTCGAGCAAGCCGACCGTGGTCAACACCGGATCATGAGTCCGGAAGAAGCTGGACAATGGACCGGGCAGGGTGGCATCCGGGTCCAGCGCCGCAGGCGTATGGGGGGGGATCAGGCGAATCCGCTCCGGAGGCACACCGAACTTGCGGAACATGCCGGCAATCGCGCCGTTGACAGCGATGATCGCGTCGAGCCTCCGAAAAATGAAGCCGCGGAGGCTCATTGGACGCGCGGTACGGCCTCCCCGAGATGACGGGTATCCGCCGGAGTGAAAGGTCAGGATCGTCCGAGACCCCGGAACCAGGCAGCAAGCGAGGCATAGGCCCAACAGTCGCGACGTCAAGTTGCCGCCCAGATGAAGATGCAGAATGTCTCCACGGAGGCGCTGTAGCAGGCGGAGGACCTCGAAGGCACTTTTGGGGTAGTAGACCTCGTCGCGATCCTGTCCCCGGAAGCGGGTCAGGTTGATGACCGAGACGGCGACGCCTTGGCGACGCAAGTATGCCCGAATCCCGACGAGGTTGGTCTGCACGCCTCCGTGCGGGGGCGGGTACGGACCGAGCAGAACCACTCTCATCTCAAGCGGGCAGGTCCCGACAGCGGACGGGAACGGGTGACTGGGTTCGCGCGGATTCGAGGATCGCCAGGCACACGATGGTCGCCCGGGCGCCGTCGAATGCCGTCACGGCCGGCGGTACGCCGCTCCGCAGATTCCCGAAGAAGCCCTCCAACTGGGCGCCGTAGCCTTTATCCGGAAGCCAGCGCGACTTCGTGCGGCTCCAGGAGGCGTGCACCGTCAACTTCTTAAAATCCTCGGTGAGCAAAGTGATACCGGGCGCAAAAGCCTCCACCCGCTCGCCGGAGAACCGCCTGCTGCCGGCGGTCGTGTACGCCAGGTTGGCGACGGAGCCGTCCTCGAACCGGATTGCGGCGCAGACGCTGTTTGTGCCGGCGGGCTCGACCTGTTCGGGCGGCAAAGAGTAGGCGGACACCGAGACCGGCTCCGACTCCAGCAGCCAGAACATCAGGTCGGCGAAGTGGCAGGCTTCCCCAAGGATGGCCCCGCCGATGGCAGGATCCGCCATCCAGTAGCCGCCGGCGATGCCCGGCGAGTTCATCCGCATATTGAGTACAGCGGGGCCGGCTCGCTGGCTCAGTTGCCGCTTGAACTCGACGTAGCACGGCGCGAAGCGGCGGTTGAATCCCACCGTAAGCTGCCGGCCTGTCTCCTCGACCGCGCGGCAAATCCGCCCGCATTCCTCGGCGGTCAGGGCCATCGGCTTCTCGACAAATACGTGCTTGCCGGCGCGAAGCGCGGCCAGGGCCTGCGCGGCGTGATGCTGGTTCCGGCTGGCGATGACGACGACGTGGATTTCAGGATCCGCCAGCAACTGTTCATAATCGGAGCAACTGTAGGCGGCGCCGAAGCGCGTGGCGTAGCTCTTGGCGCGAGCGCCGTTCGACGAGCAGATTCCGCGGAGGGCGCAGCCCGCGATCTTCTTGACGTTCGGCAGATGGACCCATCGCGCCAGGTTCCCCGCCCCGACGAGGCCGATCCCCAACGTGCCGGCGGCGGGAGCGGCCGGTTTCACTTCGACTCGCGTCTTTGGACTATAGGCGGGGATCCGGCCGCTTTCGGGCGGCGGATATCGCAACACAACGGCAAGTGCGCCCGAGGCCGGGTCAAGGACTTTCTCGTACGCCGCCGGCGCCTCCTCCAACGGAAACTCGTGGGTAATCAGTTCGGCCACCCGCACGCGGCCGACGGCGAGGAGTCGGAGAAACTCCTCCATGTTGCGGTTTTCCGTCCAGCGCACGTACGAAACGGGATAGTCCTGACCGCGTTTCTCGTATTGCTCGTCGTAGCTGCCGGGGCCGTAGGCCCTCGCCATCAGAAGCTGGATTTCCTTGCGGTACATCTCCTCCCAGGGGAAATCCAGGGCCACAGCCCCGACGACCACAATGCGGGCGCGGTCGCGGCACAGCTCGAGCGCCTGGCGCGCCGGCGCCGAGGTCTTGGCGGCGGCGGCTACGACGACACAATCGGCGCCCCTGCCGGCGGTGACCGACCGCACCGCCTCCGCAAGGCCGTCACCCGCGAGGAAGCCGTAGTCGGCGCCGAGCCGGCGGGCGAGTTCGACGCGCTCCGGGCGCAGGTCGGCGGCGACGACTCTGGCGCCCTGGCATCGGGCCAACTGGCCGACGAGCTGCCCAACCAGGCCCATCCCGAGCACGACCACCACGTCGCCGAGGTCAAATCGGGCAGTTCGGACGGTGTTGAGAGCAATGCTTCCCAGCGTCGTGAAGCAGGCGTGCCCGAAGGGAACCGACGGGTCAACCCGCGCGACGAGGTTGCGTCCGACGAGAATATACTCGCCATGGCCGGTCCCCTCTCCGCCGTAGGCAACGCGGTCGCCGACCTCAAGATCCGTCACGGTCGAGTGCCTGGCCACAAGGAATCCGGCGCCGGAGTAGCCCAGGACCGCGTACTCGCTGAACTTCGCCCTGACTTCGCGGAACGTCGCCGCCAGCCCATTGACCTTCAGAGCCTGCCAGACCTTTTGTAAGTGGGAAGGCTTTTCGGCGACTTCTTTGAGGACCGATTCCTGATGAATCCCAGCGCTCTCGGTTCCGCTGCTGATCAGGGAGTAGACCGGCCGGATAATGACGTGGTGCGGTACCAGCACCGGGTCCGGCACTTCCTCAACGATGATTTCCCTGAGTCCTCGGCGGATGATCTGTTTCATGCCGTTCGCGAGCCGTTGAGTGCGCCTCCTGCCAGCGTGATGGTGCGGCCATGTAGGGCTTGACGATCCAGTCGTAGTAGCGTACTGGATCACCCGTCTGGCCGGCCGCCGCCGCACGCACCAGGTTGTACGCCTCCCGCGCGGTTACGTAGTGCAGCACGTATCGGACCCCATCATTGTACCGGCTTTCCAGATAAGAGAGCGCCTGAGCGAAGCGAGGACCAAGACTCTCCTCAAGATCCCGATCGGAGGAGGCCCCGTGGCCGTGGACCTTCACAAAGACCCAATCCGGCCTGCCCTTCACGTGGATCGCCGCGCGGAGCCACTGATCGACCCGAGCCGGCGTCAGGGGGACCGAAGGGTGGATGTTGCCGTCCTCGACTTCCCAGAACAAACGCAGAACATCAGCCGAAGGGGCGATGAGCAGCGGGCCTTGAAAGATGAGGAGATCGCCGTACAGCGGACCGCCGGATCGCACCGGCTCACCGCGGTCGTATGACTTCGGAGATGCGTCATCGGTGGCCATGTAGATGGTATTCACAGTCGAGGGTTGCGCCGCCTTCCAAACGGCGGGGAACGTAAGATCGGCGAAGCAACCCAGTTCCCGGAGCAGGATGAGTTCGCGATTCACGCCGCAGTAGCGCGGGTCGCCTCCGTTGTCGAGCGTCCAGTTGCCATGCACGAAGGCGAACCGGGTCTGCCCGTCGGTCGTCTTGAGGAATCCCCACCGTTGAAAGTAACTGATGGCCTGCTGAAACTTATGGCGGGCGGAGTCGTATGTGTCCGGCCCGTGGTGATAGTGCAGTTCCACTTCCCCGTAACCCCGGGAAACCAGCTCACGCAGGGAATCCATGTGGCCGTCGTTTGGCTGCTCGCCGGGAAAGAACCAGGTGTGCTGAACGGGCCGGCCGCTGCTGTCGCGATGCCGGTCCGCCAGGGCAGGATACTCAGTCTTCCACCTTCGCATCCTGTCGATGTTGTCACCTGGCTCGAAGTGGTCGGCGTACAGGAAGAAGACATGCACCGGAGACGGCGGCCGGGGTCGTGGTTCCGACAGCCAGCGAACGTAAGCGGGCAGCCAGACATCATATTGCCGGTAGAGGATGCGGTAGGCGGTGGCCGCGAGGTAGACAAGCAATAGGATCGCGAGCAGCCGGCGAGCAAGGCGCATGAAAGCTCTCATCAGGTGTTCTTCCGCCTGTAAACAATGGTACTGCCGATCTCTTGCACCGGTTGGTATTCCTCGCCGAGCAGCCGGTTCACATGATCGTACAAGGGCGGAATCTTCGTTCGCCAGCTAAGGTGATCGTTGCGGTAGCGCTTGTTGAGGACGAGCCACTCCGCCCGCTTACCGCTGTAATAGCCGAACGCGCTGTCATCGACCAGCGCGTCCACGAAGCCGAACCGGAACCCAAGCTCGGCGCTCCCCCACAGCATCGCCTTGCGATCCCAGGCGCCGTCCAGGTAGGTCGCCACCGGAAGGTACGTCGTGTGGAAGCTGTCGCGGGCGATGACCATCGCCGTGCCGCCCGCCTGAACAACCGCGAACACGACCAGCGCCGCCGCCACCAGCGCGCCCACGCGGAAACGGGCCATCGCGTCGCGAGCGGCGACGGCGCAGAGAGCGGCCAGCAGCGGCGTCACATGGACGGCGTAGTTGTGCAATTTCGTGCCTTCCAGGAATGCGAAGTAGCCCATGGTCGCGAGCACGGTGGTTAGCAGGACGATGGCGGTCGTCGAGCGGCGCAGTTCCTTGGTGGCCAGGACGTAGGCCGTTCCGAGCAAGTAGCCGAGAAACAGCAGTGAGCGAATAAGCAACGTGACTGCCGGTCCCTGGCCGAGGTAGCGGATCGATTCGGCGGCGATCGCCTGAAGGGGCGAGCTCAGGCCCCACAAGCGTCCGCCCGCATTCCCGAAGAACTGGGTGACGAAATCGCGCGGGTCCTGGAGGATGTAAAGACTCCAGCCGCCCAGCGCGACGGCATACGGAACGCCGGCGAGAACGACCAGCCTCCAGCGCAGCCGGGACCGGTCGAGACGGAGCGTTACCAGCGCCAGCATCAGAAAACCGAAGATGGCGTTCGGGTGGGTGATGGAGTTCGCGGCCGCGAGCGTGTGGCTGAGCAGCATCGCCAGCAGCAGGCTCTTCTCCCGGAGACTCACGAAAACCGCCGAGGCTGCCAGCGCAAGCGATGCGCTCATCATATCCATTCGGCCGTTGGCGGCGCTGCGAAGGAAGGCGAAATCGACCGAAACCAGCGCACAAGCCAGCAACGCGACGACGGGATCTCCGGTCAGCTTGCGAAGGATCTGGAACAGCGACGCGAGCGCGATCAGGCCGAACAGCAGCGAAAAGGAGCGCATGGACATCAGGCCGAAGCCGAAGGCCCGGAACCAGCCGGCCAGCGCCAGTTGGGAAAGAGGCATGGTCCAATAGGTCCGTTTGCGGAGTCCGGCGCCCCATGTGCCGGTCAGGTCCAGGACGGAGGTGCTGAACTCGCCCTTTGTGATCAAGTTGACGGCGGGGCAGGCGAACGATCCCTCGTCTTCCGTCGGCTCGTCGGTCAGCGCCCGCCCGCCGGCGAGGATCAAGAACAGTGTCGTGACCACTAGGAGGACGCGAACTAAACGTTTTGTGGACAGGTTCATCGCTGCGACTGACCATCTTACCCGGCCTGACCTGACGCACGCGCGCGGCGGCGCCGATGGCACGCCACCACCGAGCCGCGACCCATGGACCGGTCAACACACGTCGCGAGGTTAGGTCGCACTGCACCGCGTTCCCCGGGCTGGCATCGAAGGTCCGTGCTAGACTGAGCGTCTGGCTGCTGACCGCGGAGTTGCTCGGCTGATCCGATGACTCGTCTTTTCCGCGACCTGGTACCCGCGAGCGTTCTCACGCTGTTGATCTCCGAAGCCGTGCTGGTGTTCTGGTGTTACACGGTGGCATGTCTGCTCGTGCTCGCGGTCGATCCCTGGGTCTTCCTCCTTCACGACGGCGGAATCGGCCGCATCCTGTTCGTCGTGGTGAGCGTCCTTCTGGGGCTCTATTTTCACGACCTGTACACACAGATCCGCATCCGATCGAGAATTCTGCTGATCCAACAGCTATGCCAGATCATCGCCATCGCGTTTCTGGCGGAGGCGATGCTGAGTTACGTCAACCGCGGCTGGATGCTGCCCCGGTGGGTGATGATACTTGGAGGCGGCCTGAGCCTGGTGGTCCTCCTGAGCTGGCGCGTTTTCTTCGGGGTGTTTGTGCTCCGTGCTTTAGGAGGTGTGAAGCTTCTCTTTCTGGGACATAACAGCCTGGTGGAGGAAATCGAGCAGTACATCCGCGAGCGCCCCGAGCTTGGCTTTGAGATTCTCGGAAGCGTGGCGGAGGACCACGGCGATGGATCAATGCCCGCGGAGTGCCGGGTGCTGGGAGACGTGCGTTCCCTCCGCGAGATCGTCGCCAGAACCAGGCCCGACCGGATTGTGGTGGGCATGGCCGAGCGGCGGCAGCGGTTGCCCGTGAACGATTTGCTGGACCTGCGATTCGCGGGTGTCCGCATCGAAGAGGCGGCCGCGACTTTTGAGGGGACGTGCGGCCGGGTCTCGCTCAAGGATCTGCGTCCCGGAAGGCTGATCTTCGCGGCGGACCTCGGGCCGCGGCCGGGGCGGGTATTGCTGCAAGGGATCTACTCGACGCTGATCGGTCTTGCCGGGGCGATCGTCATGTCTCCGCTGATGCTGATCATCGCCGTGGCGGTGAAGCTCTCCTCGGCGGGCCCGGTCCTGTACCGGCAGCAGCGCGTGGGGCTGAACGGGGAGGTCTTCGTGCTGTTTAAATTCCGCTCGATGGCCGAAGACGCCGAAGCGGAGACCGGCGCTGTGTGGGCGTCGAAGGACGACCCGCGGGTCACGCCGCTGGGCCGCTGGCTCCGCAAGCTGCGGCTGGACGAATTGCCGCAATTCATCAATGTCGTCCGCGGCGAGATGTCGATCGTCGGACCGCGGCCGGAGCGGCCGGAGTTCGTGAAGACGCTCGAGGACCAGATTCCGTTCTACCGCCAGCGGCATTGCGTCAAGCCGGGAATCACCGGCTGGGCGCAGATCAACCACAAGTACGGGAACACGCTCGAAGACACCATTAAGAAGCTGGAGTACGATCTGTACTACATCAAGAACCTCTCCCCTGCCTTGGACGCCTACATTATTTTCCACACGATGAAGACGATGCTGTTGTCGAGAGGGGCGCATTGACGCGCCGGCCGAGGTGAGCGTGGCGCGCCGGGTAGCGGTCTTTGGTCTCGGATACGTGGGCGCGGTTACGGCGGCCTGCCTGGCTCGCCTCGGGCACCGGGTCATCGGGGTTGACCGCGACGAGTTCAAAGTCCGGAGCGTCGGCGAAGGCCGTGCGCCTTTCTTCGAGCCCGGCCTGAAGGAGATGCTCGGCGAGAGCGTCGCCGGCGGCCGTCTCTCGGCCACCTCGAGCGCCGCCGAGGCGCTCGGGAACGCGGAGATCGCCCTGATCTGCGTGGGCACGCCGTCGGCCAGGAGCGGCAACCTCAACGTGGAGCAAATCGAGCGGGTCTGCGTCGAGATCGCCGGCTGCCTGGGGGCGCGAAGCGAACCGCTGGTGGTTGCCATCCGCAGCACGGTGTTCCCCGGTACGTGCGAAGAAGTCGTGATTCCGGCGCTCGGGGCCGGCCCCGGCGTCAGTGTGGTGGCGCACCCGGAATTCCTCCGCGAGGGAAGCGCGGTGAGGGATTTTCTCGAGCCGTCTCTGCTGGTGGCAGGCGGGCCCGATCCGGCGCGCACGGAGATTGCCGGGCTCTATGCGTCGCTCGGCGTGGAACCTTGCCTGGTGGAGTTGCGCACCGCCGAGATGATCAAGTACGCCTGCAACGCGTTTCACGCGCTCAAGGTGACGTTCGCCAATGAGATTGGGGCCTTGTGCTCTTCGCTGGGCATCTCCGGCGGGGAGGTGATGGACACGCTGTGCCGGGACACCGCGCTGAACATCTCCAGCGCCTACCTCAAGCCGGGATTCGCCTTCGGCGGCTCGTGCCTGCCGAAGGACCTCCGCGCGCTGGTGTACCGCGCGGGGCGCCTGGACCTGAAGTTACCGCTGCTGGAATCGGTCCTGCCCGGCAACCAGGAACACCTGCGCCGCGCGGTGGATGCGGTCCTGGAGTTGCCGGCGGAGCGCATCGGTGTTTTCGGACTTGCGTTCAAGGAGAACACGGACGACGTCCGGGAAAGCCCGGTGGTCGCACTGCTCGAGCAACTGATCGGCAAGGGCAGGCAGGTGCGCATCTTCGACCCGCACATCAGCCTGGAGAGGATCTATGGGAGCAACGTGCAGTTCCTGCTGCGGGCGATCCCGCACATCGGCAAGCTGATCGACGCGACCCTGGAAGACACGCTGGGCTGGGCGCAGCATCTGGTGATCGCGCAAACGCCCGATGGCGGGTTGTGGGAGCAGATACGGAGGACCGGCCTGCCGGTACTGTCGCTGATCGGCGAGTTTTACCGCCGAGGGCTCGAGCCCGCGGCGATAGACTGAACCGCGCGGCGTCACCTGGCGCTAGTCTTGCCGTTGCGTATCACCGAAGGCGCGCCGCCATGGGGAGATGGTCGCTGGGAATTGATTCTGCTGTGACCGTCTCCATCGATCTCTGATCTTGATTGAAGTCCCACAGAGCGGCAAGGCCGCAAACCAAAGGACCCGCTTGCTGACAGGCGCGGCCCGGCGTTGGCGGTACGGCGATCGACAGAAATCGTCGCAGCCGGTTAGTGGCAGTCTATTGCGGGAGGGCCCACCGGCGGGAATCGCAATCTCCAACTCTGCGCGCCTCGGCGGTAGACGCAGGCGGCGTCTGCCTCGACTTGCAGGCCGCTGTCGGGATCGCCCGAAAAATCCAGCACCGCCCACAGCGACACCGGCAGCGCCGACCTCCTGTGTACGCGCAGGAAAGACGCCGGGGCTTTTTGCCCATAAACCGGCGAGCGCCAGCCGTGCTCGCCTCCTTCACCGAATCCGGCGGACTCGTCCGGGGAAATCGCCAGGTAACTCCGCGCGCCGATTCGGTAAATGCCCGACGCCGCTTCAACCGCGGGCCTGGCGAAGTGCCAGAACTGCTCGATGTCGTGCTCGCCCGGAAGACCCGAAACCTCGTCGAGCACGAAAAGGATGTCCGGCTTGAGGAAGAAGAGACGCCGCCGGTGAACGAAACCGGCGTCGCAACACTCGGCATCTAGCCAGTCCGAAGTCGCAGAAGATGACCACTGCCGGATGGAAACATCCGGTTTGTTCGTCCAGCGGAACGCTCCCGCGGGCGTCGCCTGGTTACGACCGTCGATGCGCACCGTGTTGTGGGCGCTCGTCCCGCGGAACCAGTCGCGACCACTCCCTCCGACGTACGTGAACGTACCCGCATCCGTGAGTATCTCCTCGCCGCCGAGCCGGGCGATCACGCTGAGGCAGTCCGCGTGGCTGTGGCCGGCGGAACCCGCTCCGAGAGGGCCAGCGTCGATGATCACCTGCACATCGCCGGCGGCCAGGACCGCCACGCCGGCTTGGGGGAACAATCCTGACTGCGCGCCGGGTGCAGGCCGTGCGGGCGCGCTGCCTAGCCGGTGCGGGCCGAGCCACCATATCGCCTGCTCGTGGAGATCCTCCTCGCTCCACAGCCAGTCGCAATCCGCCAGGATCTGAGCGCATGTCGCCAGCGTGCTTCGCGAGAAACGGCCCCGGTCGCCGTACGGGTGGAACAGGCGGCCCCCGTCTTCATCGCCGAGGAAGGGGAGGCTGCGGGCAGGTCCGGCCAGCGCGGCCGCGTACCGCGCCATCCTTCTCAGCGTCTCGTCGTACTCCGGCGTGGTCTCCGACAGAAGGCGGTGGAACAGGAACATGTCGAGGGCGTACAGGTGGTACCAGGAGGACTGCTCAAAGTGCGTTCCATCGTCGCGGACCTGGGATTCCATCTGGGCGGAAACGATCTCTGCGCCGAGCCGCCGCCAGCGCGCGGCTTCTGGAAAGGAGTGGAACAACGCGCCGAGCGAGTGCAAGACCACTGCTTCTCCCAACAGGTGCGTGTTCGGAGAGAAGTAAATGGAGAGATTGCGCTCGATGTATCGTCCATGCTGGCGAATCCCGGCCAGTAACTTGCGCCGGAAGGCAGCCGTCATGTCCGCCCCCGCCAGGTGATAGACCCAAGTCCAGGACAGTGCGCGGAAGGCAACCTCGAGCGCGCTCGCCCAGTTAATACCGCGCAGGTAGGGGTTGTCTACCAACCATCCGTCGACTTGACGCACAACCTCTTCGAGGAACTCCTGCCGGCGGGTGAGCCGCCAGGCCTGGGCCAGCAGAACCAAGTGCTGGTGTCTGTTTAACTCCCAGACGACTTTGTGGTCACCGGCATGGGAGAAGTCCAGGTAAGGGATGAGGCGAAAGTAGGCAACCCCACTCTCTTTGCAGTTCACGTAATCCCGGCGCCAGCGAATCTCCGGTCCGGTGCTGACCTCAAATCCGAGGAACGGGAACCGGTGTTGAAGGACAAGGCCTGCCAGGTGCTCGATCCTCGCGGCAAAGGCGGTTCCGCGCAGGGCCTCGACAACCGGCCTGGGATCCGGCAGGCCGGCCAGCGGGGACGGTTGCTCCGCCGCGAGTGAATCGGCGGACAGCAGCAGCCGGAGATTGCCCGTCTCCTGTTTGAGCCGGAAAACCAACTCGTGGAGACTTCGCCTCATGATGGCAGCGGGCTCGCGCATGACGCCGGGGGCGCCGGCCGGCGACAGATGAACAGCTCCTCGTCCGGCATGAGCCCGTGCCGCCGCGCGGCCGGCT
The DNA here is from genome assembly GCA_964483455.1 of uncultured Solibacteraceae bacterium. Taxonomy (GTDB): domain Bacteria; phylum Acidobacteriota; class Terriglobia; order Bryobacterales; family Bryobacteraceae; genus CAYZJD01. Next base: position 28,771 of record CAZACK010000004.1, on the reverse strand, counting down.
CGCCGAATTCCGCCTGAAAGCTGTAGCGCTCGACCACGAAGCCCGCCTGCTCCAGACGTTCTGTGTAGTCGCGCCCGTACAGTCGCACGTGGTCTGCCTGGCCGAAGCGCCGCAGTCGCTCCGCCGGATCAACGATCGCCGGATCCTCGTCTGTCTCCTCGAGTATCCGGGACACGGGCGCTTGCAGGATTGCCCATCCGCCGGGCTTGAGCACGCGGTACAGTTCGCGCATGGCGCGCCGGTCGTCAGACACGTGTTCCAGTACATGACAGCACAGAATCACGTCGAACGACGAGTCGGGGCATTGGATGTCCGTGATGTCCATGCGGACCATGGCGAGGGGAGAATCGAGGTCCGCGCTCAGGTAGCAGATATTGGGGTGCTGGCGCAGAATGCTTTGCAGCATCCGTTCGGGGCCCACATGCAGGAGGGAGACGGTCTCGGAGAAGATGCCGGTCTTGCAGGAAAGGTAGAGATACAGATGCCGCTCCTTGTCCGAGCACTCGCACCAGGGGCACACCACCTCCGGACGGCGGCCTCCGCAGCGCACCTGCTTGTCCCGATAGACGGGCGCGTCCACGCCGCCGGCCAGAAACCGGCGGCACTGCCGGCCGCACAGGGGGCACTGCCGGCCGGCGCCGATGCAGGTCAGGGCATGCAGCCTCCTCACGCACCAGTTGTATCGATCGTAAAGGGACAGGTAGGCCGTCCGGGGCAAGAGCCTTTTCAACACCGCGGCAGCGAGCCACCTCATGGCTGGAGGCTCGACCAGATCGACTCGTAGAGCCGCAAATGGCGCGCGACCGGACAATCCACCGCGAACTCGCGCCGGGCCCGATCGAGCGCGGCCTGGCCCATGCTGCGCCGCAGTTGCTCGTCTTCGACCAGCCTCCGGAGTGCGGCGGCGAACGAGTCCACGCTCAGCGGGTCGGCCAGGAAGCCTGTCTGCCGGTCGAGGATCAGCTCCGGATTCCCCCCGCTCCGGCTGGCGACAACGGGCAGGCCGCACGCCATCGCCTCCAGAAAGGCCTTGGCGCAGGCTTCGTGAATCGAGGGGAGCACGAAGATGTCGCTGGCCTGGAGAAGTCGCGCGGGCTCCGGGCTATGACCGAGAAGGCGGAGCCGGTCGCCGAGTCCCAGCCTGCGCCCCAGGGCCAGGAGATCGTTCCGCATCTCTCCGTTGCCGGCGATCAGGAGGTGGACGGGCAGACCGGCGGTCCGCAAGCGCCCGCAGGCTTCGACAGCGACCTCGAGGTGTTTCCATGGCCGCAACACGGAAACGGTTGACAGGACGATGTCGTCCTGGGGGATGCCCAGCTCGGCCCGGTGCTCGCGGCGGGCCTCGGGCGAGGGGCAATACTGACAAAGGTCCACGCCGTTGTGAATGACCTCGATCTTGCCAGCGGCCACGCCGGCCCTCACCAACTGCTGTTTCACGAATCCCGACACGGCGACCATCCGGGTGATGGGCGCGGTGACAATCCACGTCCTGATCCGAAGGACGGGCCTCGTTCGTGGATTGGGCAGGAACTCGCCGCTGGTGCCTTCGGTGAAGATCATGCGCCGGACTCCGCTCAAACGGACGAGCCAGGGGATCACCCGGAAGTAGTTGAAGTGGCGCATCTGCACCAGCCGGATATCATATTGCCTGACGATCGTCCACAAGCCCTGGAAGTAATCCAACAGGCTACGGTTGTAATTGAGAAAAGTTACTACGGCCCCGCATCTCGCCATCCGGGCGCGCACTTGCTCCGGAGGACTGTCCGAGTAGACGATGACCGGCAGCACATCCCGCTTCTTCAGCTCGACGGACAGCCGGAAATGGAATTCCTCCATGCTGGTCCACGAAGGAGGGCAACTGTCCAGCAGGATCGCAATGTTTCCTCGGGAATTTCCACTCATGGGTTGCGAGGTCGGTGCCTGGGCAAGCCATATTCTAACTCATGAGCCGGCGCACAGCGACGCGGACGCGTGGCTTTCGCACGCCGCAGCGGCTGGCCGCCGCCAGCGGACCTTTGGTCCGCGGAAAAGGAAAATCAAGAATCAAGAATCAAGAATCAAGACGAAGAGCCAAGAATATGGTGCGCCTCCGGCGATCTTCTTCTTGCCGGCTGGCCGGCAGAGGAACAATTCTGCTTTTTGCCTTGCGCAGGCCGAAGGTTCGCGGCTACCATGTGGTCTTGCCATGGCAGCGGCGGTCCTTCTGTTGAGCGGCGCCCTCTTGCTCTACGTGTTGGTCGGCTATCCCGCGCTTCTCGCGGCGATCGCGCGGAGGACTGCCAGGCCCGTCCGCAAGGGGGCGATCCGGCCCAGCGTCAGTGTCCTGCTGCCGGTCAGGAACGGCGCGAAGTGGCTGCGGGCCAAGCTCCACTCCATCTTACAGCTCAATTATCCGCGGGAGTTAATGGAGATACTCGTAATATCGGACGGATCGGCGGACCAGACGGACTCGATCGCGCAGGACCTCGCCCACCACGGTGTGAAGCTCATTCGCATCCCAGCGGCGGGGAAAGCAGCGGCGCTGAACGAGGGCATGCGGCAGGCCACCGGCGAGATCCTGTTCTTTACCGACGTCCGGCAGCGCCTGGACCCGGAGGCGCTCCGCGAGCTGGTGGAGTGTTTCGCCGATCCTACGGTCGGCGTGGCGAGTGGGGAGCTGGTCATCGCGGACGGAGAAACCAGGGAAGAGGCTGACACCGCGCTGTACTGGCGCTACGAGAAGTGGATCCGGCGGCGGCTGAGCCGGATCGACTCGGTGCTCGGCGCCACTGGCTGCATCTACGCGATGCGCCGGAAGCTGGCGTCGCCGTTGCCCGCCACCACGCTCCTCGACGACGTGCAACTTCCGCTCGGCGCTTTTTTCCGAGGCTACCGCGTGATTCTCGAGGAGCGGGCCAAGGCGTTCGATTCGCCGGCTTGCTTGCGGACGGAGTTCGGACGCAAGGTGCGCACCCTGGCCGGCGTCTACCAGGTGGTGCTCCGCTATCCGCGGCTGCTCGGACCATCGAACCGGATGTGGCTCCACTTCCTGTCCCACAAGCTGGGGCGGCTGCTGCTGCCGTTCGCGCTGATCCTCATAGCCGCGTCCACGTTCTGGTTGCCAAGTCCATGGAAGGGAATCGCGTTCGGGATGCAGGCGCTATTCTATGCGCTTGCCCTGCTCGACCCGATTGTCCCCCAGCGTTCGCCAGTCAAGCGGGTAACATCGCCCGTCCGGACCTTTGTCGTGCTCATGGCCGCCGCGCTGTGCGCCGTGTCGATTCTTGTGGTGCCAGCGGGCTGGTTTTGGAGAGAGCCCCGGAAGGACCCATTGGAAACTGTATCCTGAACTTCTTATGCCCCGGCCTTGGCCCGTCCTGCTGCTGTCGCGCGAGCTCGGGCTGGGAGGGAGCGAGAGGCAGCTCGCGGAAATCGCCCGCTCGCTGGATTGGACCCGCTTTGAGCCGCACGTGGGCTGTTTTCATCCGGAAGGCATCCGCGGCGATCAGCTCCGGCGCGCCGGGGTGCCGGTGGTCCGGTTTGGTGTAACCTCCTTCCGTTCGGTCTCTGCGCTGGCCGGCGCACTGGAACTCGGCCGGTATCTGGAGCACCGCCGGATCGAGCTGGTGCACTCCTTCGACGCGCCGATGAACCTGTTCGCCGCGCCCGTGGCGCGCCTGTTTCGCGCGCCGGTGGTCGTGACCAGCCAGCGCGCCCATCGCGGCCTGACGCCCGGTTTGACCCGCCACCTGCTCCGTCTGACCGATCAGATCGCGGACGCCATCGTCGTCAACTGCGAGGCCATTCGCAGGCACATGGTCGAGGATGAGAAGGCGCCGAAGCGAAGAATCCGACTCTGCTACAACGGCATCGACACTGGGCAATTCCATCCCCAGCTCCGGGAGGCCCGGCCTGGCGGAGAGGTTGTGATCGGCGTGGTGTGCGCGCTGCGTCCGGAGAAGGGCCTGCCGATGCTGCTCGAAGCGTTCCGGCGCGTGAGAGAGACGCACGATCGCGTGAAGCTGCTCATCGCCGGCGACGGTCCACTGAAGCCGCGGCTCGAAGCGATGAGCGGCGAGCTTGGAATCCGCGAAGCGTGCGTCTTCGAGCCGGCCACGGATCGGGTGGCGGACCGGCTGCGTTTGATCGACATCTTCGTGCTGCCTTCCATATCCGAAGCGCTGTCCAATTCGCTGATGGAGGCGATGGCGTGCGGATGCGCCGCGGTCGCCTCGAGGGTCGGAGGCAATCTCGAACTGGTGCGCCATGGGGAGACGGGACTGTTGTTCGACTGCGCCGATGGCAGACAGCTTGCTGCCTGCCTGCGGGAGTTGCTCGATCATCCGGAACTCCGGTTGCGTATGGCGGAGGCGGGTAGCCGCTACATTCGGCGCGATTTCTCGCTGAGAGCCGCCGTCGAGCGAATGAGCGAGATCTATGAGGAGCTGATCGCGGAACGGACCTGACCGCCGTCGACGGCTCCATGCGCATCCATGGCGGCCACGGGCCCACGCCTTGGAATTTTCTCCTGGCGAGGGAATAGTCGGCGGCCTTCGGCGGATCTCCTGTCAAGACCCGTGATACACTACAAGGACCCGACCTTGACCGTGAATCTGGGAGAAGCGATCAACGAAGCTCGGGCTGTTACGGACGCGCTGTTCCGGGTCGTCCGGCCGGATTCTCTCTACGAGCGCCCGATCCCGGAACGGCATCGCATCATCTTCTACCTGGGTCACCTTGAAGCATTCGATTGGAACCAGGTGGCGCGCGGCGCGCTCGGGATGAAATCGTTTCATCCTTCCTTCGACAAGCTCTTCGAGTTCGGCATCGATCCGCGCGAAGGGACGCTGCCCGACGATACAGCCTCGGACTGGCCGTCCGTCGAGGAGGTGGAGTCCTACAACCGCCGGGTCCGCGCCGAGCTGGACGGCGCTGTGAACAACGCGCCGCCGCAATCGCTGTGCATCGCCCTGGAGCACCGCCTGATGCATGCCGAAACCTTCGCGTACATGCTGCACAACCTGCCGTATGAACGCAAGATCGCGGAGGCCGCCGGCCATTCAGCCGGCGGTGGAACGGCTGCGCACAGGATGATCCAGATTCCCGCCGGAGCGGCGACCCTGGGAAGAAGGCGGGAGGACGGATTCGGCTGGGATAACGAGTACGACGAGCACACCGTGCCGGTGGCCTCCTTCGCCATTGCCAAGCACAAGGTTACCAACGGCGACTATCTCGATTTCGTGTCGGCGGGCGCGCGGCCGCCGCACTTCTGGGTGCGGCGGGACGGCCGGTGGTTCTGTCGCGGTATGTTCTCGGACATCGACATGCCGTGGGAATGGCCGGTGTATGTCACGCAGAACGAGGCTGAGGCCTACGCTTCGTGGAAGGGGATGTCGCTGCCCACGGAAGCGCAGTTTCACCGGGCCGCCTACGGGACTCCGCAAGGCGACGAGCGGCTGTACCCGTGGGGCGACGAGAAACCGCACCCCTCGCGGGGGAATTTCGATTTCGCCGGCTGGGACCCGGCGCCTGTGAGCGCAACGCCCGAAGGCGACAGCGCCTTCGGGGTCTCGCAGATGGTCGGCAACGGGTGGGAGTGGACCTCGACAGTCTTCGAGCCGTTCTCGGGCTTCGAACCGTTTCCGACCTACCCCGGCTACTCGGCGAATTTCTTTGACGGCGAGCACTTCGTCATGAAGGGTGGGTCTGCTCGTACGGCCGCCGCTCTGTTGCGACGTTCGTTCCGGAACTGGTTCCGGCCGCGTTACCCGTATGTCTATGCCGGATTCCGGCTGGTGGAGAACTGATCGATGGCCACTGCCGCGGCCAGAGCCAGGGACGCCTTTACCGCCACCGTGCGCGAGGGCCTGACGAAGCCCGGACAAAAGGAACTGCCGTCGATTCTGCTCTACGACGATCTGGGAAGCGCCCTGTTCGAGGCAATCACCTATCTGCCGGAATACGGCCTCGCCCGCGCCGACGAGCGCATTCTGCGCCGGCACGCCGTCGACATACTCGAGCACCTGGAGTTGCCGGTCATGGTCGCCGAGCTTGGCAGTGGCTCGGGGCGTAAGACGCGCTGGCTGTTGGAAACACTCTCGCGTCTCCAGCCGGTGATTTACTACCCCATCGAGATTTCCAAGACCGCCTTGGCGCGCTGCCGCATGGAGCTCGGCCTGCTCGGCTCGATCAGCGTCGTCGGCATGGAACGGTCGTATGTGGAAGGTCTCCGGGAAGTCGCCTCGCGGCGCGACCCCGGCCAGACGCTCCTCGTGCTGTTCCTGGGAAGCACGGTGGGCAATTTCGACCGGCCCGCCGCCGTCAAGTTCCTCGCCCGCATCCGCGCATGTCTGCAACCAGGCGACGCGCTCCTCCTCGGAACCGATCTCATGAACAAGGTGGACAAGCTTCTGCCGGCCTACGCCGACCCGATCGGACTCACCGCCGCGTTCAACCGAAATCTGCTAGGCCACGTCAACCGGCGGCTCGGCGCCGATTTCATCCCCGACAATTTCGAGCACGAAGCACGCTACAACCCGACGGAACGTCGCATCGAAATGCACCTGCGGTCCAAGTGCCGCCAGACCGTCCGCATTCCGGGATTGAATGTCGTCTGCACCCTGGAGGAAGGCGAAACCATCTGGACCGAATCCTGCCACAAGTTCACCCTGGTGGAAACCGCCGAGATGGGGCGCCAGGCTGGTTTCACGTGCGTCGCGCAGTGGGTCGATCCCGAGTGGCCCTTCGCCGAGAGCCTGCTGCATGCGGCCGATGCACCCGGGGCGGCGTAGTCTGTACCGCTGATCGCTGAAGGCTCTCGCCCTCCGGAACTTCAACCGTCCTTGTCCTTTTCGTTTTGGCAAGCCAGTTGCTCGAACCAACTCGTCACATCTAAGGCGAGAGCGGGGAGGGGCAGCCGGAGACGTCGCACCCGCCGGGAGGGATGATGCATCCCCCTTGGAATCTGTGCGTTAGACTCGACCAGTGCCGCTCGAGGAGAAAGGATCGGATCGATGCCTGTGGGGGTTAGGAAGCAGGAGCGCGAAACGCTGCGCACCCTGCCGGGCGATGACGTCCGGCAAATCCAGTGGCGGTTCTCCGACCGCTACGATTTGCAGATGCTGGTGCAATCGGCGCGGGCCGTCGCCAGGGGGCCGGTCGCCCGGCTGGTGGCACAGGGCGCGCGCAACAGCCACGAGTGGACTTCACTCAAAGCCAGCCTGCTCGAAGCATTCGACGCATCCGGCATCACCGCCGCGTTCCTCGATCCCGAGCAGGGCGGAATCGTCGAAGGGCCGAAGAACCTGGCGCTGGCGCTGATCGCCTTCGAACTGGCCTGGGTCGATGCCGGGGCCGCCACCGGGAGCTTGGCCACGTTTCTCGCACTGGCGCCGATCCACGAGCGCGGCACACCCGAGCAGCGGGAGGCCTACTTCCGCCGGTGCGCTCCGCCGGCGCCGGGCGAAGACCGGCCGACTTGGCGCGGCGCCTTCTGCCTGACCGAGCCTCTCCCCTACGTCGGCGTCGAGACCGGCATCCTCGGCGGCAAGGTCCGCATCGCCGAGTGGGAGGAAGGCAAGGAGCCCATCCTCCAGGTGGACAAGCGGGGGCGCTTCATCACCAACATGGCGTTCGCCAACTTCGTCACCGCCGCCGTCGAGTCCAGCGACGACCGGATCAAGGGGACCTGCATGGTCATCCTCGAGGAAAACGATCCGGGCGTATTCGACCGCGGCGCGCCGGCTCGGAAGCTCGTGCACCAGCTCTCCTCGACGCGCGATCCGATCTTCAGCGTGCGCGTGCCCGCGAGCCGGATCGTCGGCGGCTACAGCGTGACCAATGGCATCCTCACGCCACGCTTCAGCCACGGGGAAGTCATCGAAGCGGTCTTTCGCCGGACGCGCGTCACCGTGGGCCTGATGACCTCGGCGAAACTTCTGTCGGCGGTCGAGCCGATCATCCGGTACCAGCGCGGGCGGTTTCGTGGCGGGGAGACGGCTGAGCCCGGCTCGCCGCGCTACGAGTTGGGCCTGCAACTCAAGCAGGACGTGCTGCACCGGCTGGTGGATGTCTGGGCCACCGGCGAGGCCGGTACTTCTCTCGGGATGGCTGCGGCGAGGCTGTTCGATGAGCTTGACCCGCTCGAGCGGGAGAAGGACGCGCTATTCGCGCAGGAGGGCATTCGCGGCACAGCCGCGATCCGAGCCGGACGGCGCTACCAGAAGGAAGCGCTGGACTGTCTCCAGCACGGGCTGGACTGCGACAAGCCGATGGTCCGCTTCGCCCTGCTCGATTCGCTGGCCAATGTGCTTTGCCCGGCGTGCAAGCTCTGGAACACCGGCCACGGCGCCAACATGATGCGCGAGGCGGTCAGCCTGATGGGCGGCTACGGCATCATCGAAGACTGCCCCGGCTTCCTCGGCCACAAGTGGATGGACGCGCAGCTCGAGGCCACCTACGAGGGGCCGGAAGCCGTGCAGCGCCGCCAGCTCAGCGTCACCATGGCGAACGAGTTGTTCCTGGCGCAGTTCCACCGTTGGATCGCGGAAATGCGCGACATCGCCGCAAGCAGGCCCGGCACGGGCGCTTGCACCCTGGCCAGCGCCATGCAGCTCTGGCTGTGGACCCTGAATCATCTGCAAAAGGCGGTGGACGCCGACGGCGTCAAGCTGTATCAAAGTTCCCGCCAGGGGGTGACGTTCCCGCTGGCCGATGCGCTGTGCTGGCTGCTGGCCTCCCGCTACCAGATCCTCGACGTGCTGGAACTGGTCGAGAAGGGGCCGCAGAACCCGATTTTGGCGGAAGCGCTGCCGGGGCTCGTGAACTTCCTTGCCGACCTGTGCCACGTGCAGAGCGCGTGCGCCGCCGGCGAGGCCGGGCGCATCTGCGCCGAACTGGTCTTCGGCTACCAGCGGCATCCGGCGTGGGACGTGGAGGGATACGACGGCTGTTACAAAGCCGATGAGCTGATCGCCCTGGAAGGCGTGATCCCGGGCATGTCGAGCGTCGCCACCGACGTGATCGAAAAGGACGGGACGCATCCGCACAAGGCCGGTCCGTGCGCGAAGACCGAGGGGCTCGAGCAGTTCATTCGGCTGCGCGGCCGCATCGACGGCTGCCTCACCGGCGCGCAGCTTGCCAAGGACCGCGCTGCCGAGGCGCTCACCAAGGTCATGATTCCGGAGGCTCTGGACTATCCCGCATGAGCGGCTTTCCGGTCGAGCGTCAGACCATGGAGGTGGATATTGTCTGCGCCGGCTTCGGGCCGGCAATGGGCGGCTTTCTGACAACGCTGTCCCGCCGCCTGCTCAACGACGACGGCACGCCGCGCTTCGAAAGCCGGGCGATGCCGGGGATGCCGCCCCAGGTGGTCTGTTACGAGCGGGCGGACGACATAGGGTTCGGCGTTTCAGGGGTTGTCACGAAGGCCCGCGGGATTCGCGTCACGTTCCCGGATCTCGACCCGTCGCAGATTCCCATGGCCGCGCCGGTCGCCCGTGAGAAGGTCCTCTACCTGCTCGACCCGATCGGCGCTAGCCGGCGGTCGGCGCCCTTGCGGCTGGCCGACACTCTGATCCGCGCGCTCCGCTTCGCCCTGCCGTACGAGGAACACGCGCTCGAACTGCCGTTCACGCCCGAATTCCTGCACAAGTCGGGCGGGCTGGTGATGTCGATTGGCCAGTTCAACCAGTGGGTCGGCTCGCAGTTGATGGCGGGCGGGGTGGTACAGATATGGCCCGGCACGCCGGTGGACAAAGCGTTGATCGAAGACGGGCGCGTCACCGGCCTTCGCCTGCTCGACCAGGGAACCGACAGGGCCGGCAACCCAGAGGCGGGTTTCCTGCCGGGCATGGAGATTCGCGCGGCGCTCACGGTGGTCGGCGACGGGCCGGTGGGGCCGATCGGGCGTCAGTTGAACGAGCATTTCGGCATGCCTTCAGGGCACAAGCTCAGGGACTGGGCGGTCGGCGCCAAGATGGTGATCGAGCTTCCCGAGGAAAGCCCGCTTGAACCCGGCACGGTGCTGCACACCTTCGGCTACCCGGAACCGGAAATTTTCGGATTTCTCTATGTCCACCCCGAGCGGCTGGCCTCGGCGGGCATTTTCGTCCCGTCGTGGTTCGACAGTCCGGTGCGCACCTCGTATCGCTACTTGCAGCATTTCATCCAGCACCCGTACCTGTGGCGATATCTCGAGGGCGGAAGGCTGCGCTCCTGGGGGGCGAAGTCGATTCAGGAATCGGGCAAGCACGGCGAGCCGTACCTGGCCGGCGACGGTTACGCGCGGATCGGCGAAGGCTCCGGAAGCACCAACGTGCTGACGGGCTCGGGGGTCGACGAAGCGTGGACCACTGGCGTGCTGCTGGCCGAAGGCGTGCTCGAGCTGCTCGCCGAAGGCGAGCCGTTCAAGAAGCAGAACCTCGAGCGGGTCTACGTCGAGCGCCGGCGGAAGAGCTGGGTTGAGCGAGAAGGCCGCGTGGCCGAGCGCGCCCGCAACGGATTTCAGAAAGGGCTGCTGACCGGCATCTTCGGCATGGCGCTTTCCGGACTGACGAAGGGGAGATTCAACTTACCGTTCGAGCCCGTTCCGCCGTACGACCGTCTGCCGACCTTCGAGGAATACTACGCGGGGCGGATTCCCCCGCTGGAGATCGCCCACATCCGGCAGGAATGCCTGTCGCGCGGCGCGCCGGCGCACGAGGCGCTGATGGAACGCTGCGGCTGGCCGCCGATTCAGTACGACGGAAAGCTGCTGGTCTCGCACCAGGACGCGCTGTTGCTCGGCGGCAAGGTGCAGGCGCCGCCCGGCTATGCCGATCACGTCGTCTTCCTGTACCCAAGCCTTTGCGAGACGTGCGGGACGCGGATCTGCGTCGAGATCTGTTCCGGCGAGGCGATCACCATGAGTCCGGAAGGCCGGCCGCAGATCGACCGCGACAAGTGCGTCCATTGCGGCGCCTGCCTGTGGAACTGCGCGCAGCCGCTCGAGGAGGACCCGGAGAGAACGAACATCGAGTTCCGCGCCGGCGCCGGCGGGCTTCATTCGTCGGAGAATTAGTTTTTGACTGCCGCCGATGAATCAGGATTTATCGGCGTTCATCGGCGGTCTAAGAACGAGTTAGGAGACCAAACTAAGTCTAATGCAACCTCTCCACATAGTCGTCTGTGGGAGTCTCGTGCCGGACCCGCTCCAGACGCTGGAGCCTGTTATGGGGCCGGCAGGCCCGTCACTCAAGAACGAAATGATGCTGCCCTCCGTGCTGGACCCGTGGGCCGCTCACGCCCTCTACGAGGCCGCCCATCTGGCCAGGCGGGTTCCCGGAAGCAAGGTCTGGCTGGTCAGTCTCGGGCCAAGACCGAAGTTGCAGCAGCTCATGATGACCGTCGCGCAGAAAGCGCCGTTCGAACTGGTGGCGATCGACGGCCCGGCCGGCGGATTCACCGAAGCGAGCGACGTCGCAGCGGCGCTGGCCGAGGCAATTCAAGGGATCGCGGGACTCGATCGCGGCGGTCTCCTGTTGTTCGGCGGTTGGGAATCCGCCTCGCGCGGCGCCGGCGCGACCCTGCAAATGACCGGCGAGCGGCTCGGCATCGCCGACCAGTTCCAGGGCGTGGACGAGCTCAAAGTCGAGGACGACGGCACGCTGGTCGTCCTCGAGCGCATTGAGGGCGGCCGGCACCTGGCGTCGCGGTGCGCCGGACCTCCGGCGGTGCTCGGCTGGGCGACGGGCAGCCTGCCCGAGCCACCCAACAATCCACAGGTCGGCATGGCCAATATGCGTGGCATCATGCCGGCGCTCCAGCGCGCGAAGCCCATGAAACCCGCGGGCGACGGCGCGGCGTTCCGCAGCGTCACCCTGCCGGCCCAGCGGCGGGACACGAAGATTGTCAAGGATCTGCCCGCCGAGGAGATCGCGCGGGAGATCGTCGAGTGGATCGCGAGGAAGTAGCCATGGAAAAGGTCCTGTTGCTTGTTCACACGGAGCCGGATGGCTCGCTCAGCCGGGCGTCGCTCGAGGCGGCCGGGGCCGCGAAGTCTCTCGCCGCGGCCATCCCCGATGCCAGCCTGGAGGCAGGACTCGTGGGCGGCGATGTGCGGCAGGCCGCCGCCCGCCTCGGCACGATCGGCGCGGAGCGTTTCCTGGGCGTCGCCGGCGAGGACTTTCGGGAATCTCGCTACGCGACAGACGCCGCCGCCGCTGAAGCCTTGTGCCGGGCGTCGCAGGCGATCGTGATCGTGGCCGCGCACACCAGCCGCTGGGCGAGGTGCCTGCCCGGCGTGGCGCAGCGCCTCAACGGGCGCGTCGACACCCACGTCACCGCGGTCGCCGCCGAGGAGGGCAAGATCGCCGTCACCCGCTGGTACTACCGGCAGCGCATGGAGGCCGTGCTCGAACGCCGTCACCGCCCGTGGATCATCCTGATCGATCCGGGCTCGCATCCTGCCTGGCAGGGCGAGGAGGCGGCAGTCGAAGTCGAACTACTGAACGTCGATGTTCCGGCGGAGGCCCGGCGCACCTGCAATCTCGAGGTCCGCGCGCCCAAGGCGGGCGAACAGACCATCCGGCCGGATGCGGACCTTCTGTTCGTCGCCGGCGCCGGCTGGACGAAGAAGCAGCCGGACGGCAAGACGCATGTCGAAGAAGCTGCCACCAGAATCTTGGACTTCCTCCGTCTGACCCAGGCTTCGCTCGGCAGCAGCAAGTCCCTGGTCGACCTGAGCGGCGAGGGACAGGTAGTGTTGCCGTTCCTCACGCACCTGAACCAGGTAGGACAGACCGGCTCCACGCCCCGCCATCCCAAAGGTCTCGCGACCTGTTGCCACGGCGAGGAGCCGCACGTCGTCGGCTGGCGTTTCATCAACGAACGCCGCGCGGTGAACCTCGATCCCAACTGTGGGTGGGCACGGGGCAAAGCCGACGTGCTGTACGTCGCCGACGCGTTCGAGGTGATGGCCAGGGTGAACGTGTTGCTGGGCGGGGGTGGAGACTAACTGCGGGATTTCAGAAGTTCGCGCATGTTTCTTTGAAGCGGCTGTGCGCCGGCACGAACCGTCGCCGAAGGACCCATCTCCGCTGTATCGCCACAATCGTCGGTGGTAGGCGACTGCGCCTGGGGCTCATTGCCGACGCTGGTCAGACGAGCGCCGCCTCGCCCGCCCCATGACTTGGTGTGATGTTCTGGTTCATCCGGAACAAGTTGTCGGGATCGTATCGATCTTTCAGGGCCGCCAGCCGTGCGTACTTCGCTGCGCCGTAGGCATCGCGGACCCGGTCCTCAGGAGTGAAGTTCAGGTACGCCCCGCCTGTCGAGAATGGCCGCGTCGCTTCGCAGAACGTACGGCTCGCCGCGATCAGCCGCTTGTCGTCAATGGACTGCTGCCACGTCGAAATCGGATGGAACAGGTAATCCGCGTCGCGGTGGGAGAATGCAGTTGCGCCATCGGCTGTAGCGGCGACGCCCTGACCGATCCGGAAGATGATCACCTGGCTGAACGGCTTCGCCGCCGCCGCCAGTTCCGGTGCATGCCGAATGAAGGTCGTGATCGCGCCGTCGGAGAAGCCCTTGAGGTACTCGCCCCGCCAGTAGCTTCGGTAACCTTTGGGAGCCACCGGATCGAGAATCGCCTGGAAAGCGGTGTAGGGCATCGGCTGGATCAGATCCACAACCGGCCCGAGGTCCTTGACGGGCTGGACGACCTTTGCGCCCTTCTCCGGATCGCCGACGTACATCGCCACCATCCCGAACGCCACCTGACCCCTCAGGTCGTCGGGCACGAACTCCTCGGGGGGAGCCGTGATTACCGCGCATGCCGTCGAAAGCTCATCGGGAGCGCCCTCCACGTAATCGCGCCAGGCGCGCAGAACGTCCGCGCCGCGCTCGATGGGCCACAGCGCAAGGCCGGCCAGCACGATCGGTCCGAGCGGATGCAGCCTGGTACTCGAAGTTGGTGACGATGCCGAAGTTGCCGCCGCCGCCCCGAATCCCCCAGAAGAGATCTTCGTTCTTCTGCTCGCTGCTTGTCACGACCCGACCGTCTGCCAGCACGACCTCAGCGGAGACGAGGTTATCGCAGGCGAGGCCGTATTTCGAGGACGTCCAGCCGTATCCCCCGCCGGTGGTGAAGCCGCCGATCCCCGTGGTCGTGACGCGGCCGCCCGGGGTGTGCAGCCCGTGCTGGCGCGCGAAGTTGACCGCAGCCACCACGTCCGCCGTGCCGGCGCAGCGGGCGATGACGGCCGGCCGTCTGTCGTGCATGGCGTTGAAAACCTTGCGACACTCGTCGTACCCAGAATCCTCGGGGAGAATCAACCCCCCCGCGAGCGCCTGGCTTTAGCTAGTTATGCTTTATGGATGCCTCGCCGCTTGCGGTCAAGCGACAACCGGCCGTTCCCCGGAAGCGCCTGTTGTTTCGCCTCCAGCCCTTGATGAGGCAGGTTGAATGCCTGCCCAAAAGCTCTCGCCTGGCGGGAGAGGAGCTCTTCGACCACGGCGGATCAACGATTCATGTCTGCACAGTCAAGGAGTCTCTGACCTGCGAAAGGGTTTGTTACCCCTCCAGCCGTTCCAGTTTCCGGTAGAGCGTCTTCCGCTCGATTCCCAGAATGCGGGCGGCCCGGCTCTTATTCCCACCTGTTGCGGCCAAGACTTTGCGGATCTGATCCGTTTCGGCGTCAGCGAGCGTTTCGCCGCCGTGCTCACGCGGCTGGGTGTCCAGGACCGCCTCGCGGACCGCCGCCTCGTCCACGCGCCCGCCCAGGGCCAGAATCACCAGCCGCTCCATCATATGCTGGAGCTGGCGAACGTTCCCCGGCCACGTATACTCCTCCATCACCTTCAGGCCCGACTCCGTTAGCCTGGCCGACAATCCATACCGCTCGTTGTACTTCTTCAGGAAATAGTGGGCCAGCAGGGCCACGTCGCCCCGGCGCTCGCGCAGCGGCGGCACCGTGATGCGGATCACGTTCACGCGAAACCAGAGGTCGTCGCGGAACTTGCCCTGCTCCACCATCTTCTGGAGGTCGCGGTTGGTGGCGACGATCACCCGCACATCCACCGGTTTCGGCCGCGGCGATCCCAGCGGACGGATCTCGCGCTCCTGGAGGAACCGCAGCAGTTTGAGCTGGAAATTCAGCTCGATGTCTCCGATTTCGTCGAGGAAAACCGTCCCGTGGTTGGCCGCCTCGAACACGCCCATGCGGTCCCGGTCGGCCCCGGTATAGGAGCCGCGCAGCGCCCCGAACAGCTCGCTTTCCATCAGCGCCGGCGCGATCGACGCGCAATCGACGGGGACGAACGGCTGGCCCGAGCGCGGGCTGTTGCGGTGAATCATCCGGGCGATCAGTTCCTTGCCCGTGCCAGTCTCTCCCTCCAGCAGGACGGTGGCGTCCGTCGGAGCCACGCGGGAGACAACCTTGTAGATGTCGACCATCTCCGCCGAGCTGCCGATGAGGTCGGATTCCGGAAGATCCTCAATCTCCTCCTCTTCGTCTTCTCCGGGCGTCCGTCCGCCTTCCGCCCGCTTGACCGCCTCGAGCAGCACGTCGAGTTCGAACGGCTTGGCGATGTAGTCGAATGCGCCGCCGCGGGTCGCCGCCATCACCGTCTCCATCGTGCCGCGGGCGGTCATGAGGATGACGGCGCAGCCCGGATCCTTCGAGCGCGCGGCCTGGAGGACATCGAGCCCGGTGCGCTCGTCAAGGTAAATGTCGCTGATGACAATGGGGTAGGCCGATTCGCTCAACCGTTCGAGCGCTTCCCGGGTGGAGCCGGCGGCGTCCACCTGGTAGCCTTCCAGCTCCAGGAAGGTCACCACCGTCGTGCGGACGCCGGCGTCGTCTTCCACCACTAACAACCGCCCCATGCTCGCTCCTTAGTTCTCGGCCGCCGCCGACACCGGCGCCGGTAAGACCAGTGTAAAGCACGATCCCTTCCCTGGGGCGCTGGTAACCTCGATCCGGCCGCCGTGGTGGCTGATGATCTGCTCGACGATCGACAGGCCGATGCCGGTTCCCGCCTCGCCGGAATCGATCGCTTTGCGGGTCCGGTAAAAGCGCTGGAAGATGTTTCGGAGTTCCCTCTCGTCCATGCCGATCCCTTGATCGCGCACGGCAAGGAGAAGCTGCTCGCCATCCCGCCGTCCGGAGACGGTCACCTGCGTTTCCGCCGGCGAGTACTTCACCGCGTTCGACAGCAGATTGTAAATCGCGTATTCCATCAGCTCCCGGTCGCCGGTGAGAGTATCGTCCGGGATGTCTTCGAGGTGAAGTCCGATCCGCTTTCGATCGGCCAGCGGCCGGACCCGCTCGACGCAGGCCGCCGTCAACGGCCTCACGGGGAACAGCTCCTTCTTCAACTCCATCTGGCCGGCCGAAAGCCGCTCGACGCTCAGGAAGGTCTCCACCATGCGCGCCAGGCGCCGCGACTCGTTGTGGATGAGGTCGGCGATCTGCTTGCGCTTCTCGTCGCTCAGGCTGTAGCGGCTCATGAGCTCGCTCGAGCCCTGAATGGCGGTGAGCGGGGTGCGCATCTCGTGCGTGACGAAGTGGACGGCCTGCTGATAGCGCGTCTTCTCAGCCTCGGCGCGGCGCAGTTGGCGCCGCACGACGAAATGCTGGTAGCTGGCGGCGGCGGCGACCGACAGCCACGCGGCCGCGACCGGCGCGGACATCGGAAAGACGGTCCCCTGAGCGAACAGCACGAACGGAGCGCCGTGCGCCGACAGGATCACCAGCGCTCCCAGCGCGTAGGACCGCCAGCCGAACAGAAGCGCGAACGCCAGGCCGGCGGCGGCGGTCAGCCCGAGAGAGAACAAAAGCGCGGGGAGATTGGACGCTGGCGTAAGAAACCGGCCTTGCGCCAGCGTCTCGAACGCACTGGCGTGAATTTCGACGCCCGGCATCGGACGCTCCGCGGAGTAGGGAGTCACCAGCCGGTCGCGCGCCGCTGACTGCGCCGTCACACCGAGGAACACGGTCTTGTTTTTGAAACCGGCCGCCAACTCGGGATGCTCCCGAAGGTCGCGAACCGAGGTTCTCGGCAGCGGCGACGAACCGTCGGGCGTTGGAGGAAGGTAGCGAATCAACACCGCGCGCGCGTCGGCCCGCCGCGCCGGAATCGTGAGTGAGCCGACCTGGAGGTCGTCGGGTGACTCCAGGATGGAGCTCACTCCCCGGCTCAGCCGGAACGCCTCCAGGCTCAGCGCCCAGTACCGGCGGCGGGCGGCTGCCTTCTCCAAAGGCATCCGGCGATTCACCCCATCGAGTTCATCGGGCGCCGCGTGGACGTGGCCGACGGCGCCTGCCCACCTCCGAAATCGGTCGAGCGGTTCCTGCCACCCCTTGCCATCGGGCATCAGCTCGGCGGCGAGCACCAGGTTCGGAGACCGCTCTATGGCCGATTCCAGCCGGGCATCGTCGGAAGGGTCGCCTTCTTCGGCCAGCGTGAGATCGATCGCGACACCCTTCACCGGCGTGCCCGCCAGCCGCTCCAGCCCCTCCGCCGCGATCCGGCGTAGCCGGCGGATGCCACCCATCTCGAGCAGCGTCGCTTCGTCGATCGCCAGCACCGCCGACTGCGGCTGCCACGGCGCCGGCGGGCGGAGGCGGAACATCCAGTCGTAGGCGTCGAGATCCACCTGGCCGCCGAGCGCGCTGTAGCCCGCCAGCGACGCCAGCACGAACGCCGCGCCGAGCACCGCGAGGTAGCCGGCTGTTTGCTTCCGGGACAGCATGGTTCCTACTGTTCCAGCGCGCGCTCGATGTCCGCGGCTTCCCGGGGGAGTGAGGCGCTCAACACCTCGCAGCCGGATTCGGTCACCAGCACCATGTCCTCGATGCGGATGCCGATGCCTTCCTCGGCGATGTAGATGCCCGGCTCGATGGCAACCACCATTCCGGCTTCAAGTGGACCGTACTTCAGCAGCGAGCCCGCGTCGTGCACATCCAGGCCGACATGGTGGCCGACGGTGTGCAGGAAGTACTTGCCGAGTGAGTCGCCGTGCCGGTCCTTGCCGTGCGAGTTGATGTAGTCGTAAGCGATGTCATTGACGCTCGCGGGTGTGCCCTTCTCCAAGGTAGCGCCGGGCTTGACGGCGGCGATGGCCGCCTTCTGCGCGCCGAGGACAATCTCGTACAGCTCGCGCTGCCGCTCGGAAAACTTGCCGTTGACCGGGACCGTGCGGGTGACGTCGGCGGCGTACCCGGCGCATTCCGCGCCGGCGTCGATCACCAGCACGTCGCCGCTGTCCATGCGCCGCCAATTGGCTTCGTAATGCAGGACGGTGGCATTGGCGCCCGAGCCGATGATCGGCGGGTAGGCGCTCCGCTCGCAACCGAGGTCGAGCCACGTGGCCGCCAGGGTGGCTCCAACCTGGTATTCGTGCACGCCGGGCGCGATGCGTCTCCAAGCGGCGCGATGCGCCTCGACGGTGGCGTTTACGCTGCGGCGGATCAGTTCGATTTCCCCCGCTGACTTCTTCAGCCGCAGCTTGCCGATGGCGCCGGCTGCGTCCGAGACGTCGCGTAGCGGAAACATCGCCCGCAGCTTCTCCGCCGCCGGAGTGCCCTCCAGCGCGTGGATCTTCGTCCAGTTCTCGAGGGATTTCTGAAGACGGCCCTCGAAGGCTGTCGCCGGCAGGACTTCGTCAAAGCCAGTGATCGCGCGCGCCTCAGCGTCCTCGGCGGCGGCACGTTTCCCCGTGTACACCTCGCGCTTGGGATCGCGCGCCGGCAGAAACAGGACTTCTTCGTTCGGCGACAGCAGCAACATCGCGCCCGGCTCTCGCCACCCGGTCAGGTAGTAGAAGTTCGGCTCCTGGCTGAACCGCAAGTGCAGTGCTTCTGTTTCCCGCTCCGTGCGCCCGAACAGGACAACAGCGCTTCCTGGCAGAGCCTTTCGCAACGCCTCGCGCCGGGAACGGAATTCCTCTTTCGGAATCGGGTCGCCGGCCGCGCTCAGGCCCGCGGCAATAAGTAAGGCGGCGGGGAGACGGAACATTTCCCCAATTACACCATGTTTGTCCTCTCTGCTACACTCGCCGGGTGCTTTGGTTCTGGGTGCTGGTGATCCCCGCCTTGCTGCTGGCCGCTTTCTCGCTGCGAGGAGAGCGCCGGCGCGAGCGGTACTACCGAGAGTGCCTGGCGGCGCCGCCGGAAGCGCACCTGCCTCCGGCGACCGTGATCGTGCCTGTGAAAGGCTCGGACGAAGGGCTGGCCGGCAATCTCCAGTCCCTGGCCACGCTCGACTATCCGGACTACGAGCTGATCATCTGCGCCCGGTCGGCGGCAGACGTGCCCGCCGGCGCCGTGCCGGAGCGCGCGAGAGTCGTGTTCGCCGGCGGCGGGGATGAGCGGACCAGCGAGAAGATCGCGAACCTCCTGGCGGCGGTGGCGGCGGCGCGCCAGGACTCGATGATCCTGGCCTTCGCCGACTCGGACGGGCGCGTCGGGCGAGGCTGGCTACGGTCTCTGGCCGAGCCGCTAGAGGACGCGAGCGTCGGCGCTACCACCGGCTATCGCTGCCACGTGCCGGACCCGCCGGATTTTTGGTCGCTGGCGCGGAGCATTTGGAACGGCGTGATCGCGGGAAGATTCGGGCCGGGTCCGAGCGACTTCGCCTGGGGCGGGGCGATGGCGATCCGCAAGGAGACATTCCTGGGCTGCCGGGTTCCGGATTTCTGGCGCGGAGCGGTCAGCGACGACTACCGGCTCAGCGACGCGGTCGAGCGCGCGGGCCTGGAGATCCGGTTCGCTCCCGGCGCAATGGTGGCGAGCCCGGACCACACCACCGCCGGCGAGTTCCTCGGATGGGTCCGGCGGCAGGTGCGGATCACCCGCGCCTACCGGCCGAAGCTGTGGTGGACGGGCTTCGTCGCGCACGCGATCTACTGCGTGGCTACCGTCGCGTGCCTCGCGGCGATGGCACAAGGCCGGCTGGCGGGCGTCATCGTGCTCTCGGCGATGTGGGCGGCGGGCATGTGGAAGGGCGCCAACCGCGCCCGGCTCGCGCGCCTCGCTCTGGCGGAACACGAGCCGTGGTTCGCCCGATACGGCTGGGTCCACGCCTGGGGAGCGCCGCTCGCCACCTGGCTGTGGATGTACTCGCTCGCCGCATCGGCGTTCGGACGGACTATCGAGTGGCGCGGGAGGCGGTACCGGCTGTAACAGCCACCCGCCAGCTTCCCGCTCGCTGCTGCGCCAGCGGCACGGGCTCTTCACTCGATCTCCTCCGTGTCCTCCCGTGTCTCTGTAGTGTAACGCCCTACACAGCCTTCAACGCGAACAGCCGCGCCGCGTTGTTGTGGTACACCTTCTTCAGAACGCCGTCCGGCAGGCCGATGCCGTAGATCCTCCAGCGGCCCTGGGGCGGCACAGGGGCCGGCGAGTAATCGAAGTATTCATCCTCGGTCTCGAAGAACCGGAAATAGCAGCGATACATTTCGGGCTTGAGATCCTGCTGCGGATACTTGTCGGCGTTCGGAGTCGCGTCGGTGCCGAACAGCACCCGGTCCTGATACTTCTCGATGAACCTACGCGAGGTGCGCGGCTGCCGGCCAAGCTCCCCGAGCCTCGCTCCGGTCTCCACATGGAGATTCCGATACCGGTCCAGCCATCCAGCCACGTCGCCGAGGTTCTCAGGATGGTTCGCCACGTGGTGGCCGACGAACGTCGTCTTCGGATGCCGCTCGATAACGCGGTTGCGCGCCGCCAGCAGCTCCGGCTTGCTCGGAAAGTCCTTGCCGACGAACGACCAGTCGGGATGGACGCCCAGCTCTTCCCATCGCTCGTTGAACCGGTCGATGGGCGTGAAGAACGCATCGGGATCGGCGGTGTGGATGAAAACGGGCATGCCGAGCGCGCCGGCCGCCTCCCACATCGGGTCGAACCGCGGGTCGTCCACCTTCAGCAGCGGGCCTTCCGTCACTTTCTCGCGAAGGTAAAGGCCGAGAAGCTTCAGGATCTTGATCCCCACGGCGCCGGCCTTCTTGGCCCGCTCGATTTCATCGGCCTGCCACTTCGGATAGTCCGGCTCCGCAATCCGCTCCCAGTTGGGTTCGGTCAACACCAGGAACCGCCCGGGATACTGTCCTGGCAAATCGTCGATGGTCTTCTTCAGGTTTGCGCCGTTGCCGCCGGTGGAATTCACCATCGTGCGGACGTTGAGCTCATCCATCCACTTGACGATCCGGTCGAGCTGCTCCTTGGGAATTTGCACCGGGTTAGCGCCCACGTCCTTCCGGGTCAGGCTCGGGAACATGTATACGTGCGTGTGAACGTCAATTGCCGGAAACTTCGCTTTCTCGATCTTGGTTTCCGGCGCCACCAGCATGCTCTTGGGCTGGAAGTCCGGAAGGTTCAAGACCGGCTTGGCGGGCTGGGCGGGTGGAGGCGCCGGAGCTGGCCCGCAGCTTGTGGCGGCGGCGCCCGCGCCGAGCGTGGAAACGAGCATCGTCCTGCGGGAGAGTCGCGATTTGTACATACCGCGTACAATCGTATCAAGGATGCGGAGGTTGTTCCCCCTTCTTCTGCTCGCGGTCACGCTTCGCCCCGCCGAGCGATGGGTCGAATACCGCTCGGGTCCTTTCGAGGTGCTCACCAATGCCGGGGAACGCGCGGGGCGCGAGACCCTGGGTCGGCTGGAGCAGTTCCGGCACGCGCTGGCGCAGGTGGCGGGGAAGCCGGAGGCACGGACAATCTGGCCCATCCGCGTTGTTGTCTTCGAAGACTCCCGGCAGAGGACAGCCTCTTCGTCGTCCGCGGCGCTGGGGCTCGCTCGCGACGCGTTTACCGGCAGCTTTGTCGAATCGCCGGGACTGCCCGCGGCTCTGATGCGGGACCTGTCTCTACTCCTGCTCGGGTCGGGGTCCGATCAGCCGCCACTCGAGATCGAGCAAGCGCTGGCGGAAGTTTTCTCCACGCTGGTCATCGAAGGGCCCCGCATCACGCTCGGGCAGCCGCCTCCGCCGGCGGAGCGAACCAGGCGCTGGGCGATGGCCCACCTGCTCGCCGTCACGAACGAGTACTACGGCAAGCTGCGCGCGCTCGTCGGAAACCTGGAGCGCGGGGTGGACGAGGAGCCGGCCTGGCGAAACTCCGTCGGCAAGCTCCGCGCGGAGATCGAGAAGGAGGCGCAGGCCTACCTGGCCGCAGGCAGTTTCGCGACCGTGCCGGTTTCCGGCAGGCCGCTCAATCCTCAGCGAGACTTCAGGCCGGTGCCGGTTGAGAAGGCGCGGCAGCAGGCGGTGCTGGCCGATCTGCTGCTGGCCAACCCGGCCCGCGCCGCCGAAGCCCGCGCGGCCTATCTCGCACTCCGCAATGAAGCTCCGGCGGAGGCGCACGAAGGTTTGGGCTTGCTTGCCCTACGCGAAGGTCGCAAGGACGAAGCGCACGAGGAATTCGCCGCCGCCGTGCAGGCAAAGGCGCCAGGCGCGAGAGCGCTGGTCGAATATGCGAGGATCGAAGCGGACGCCGCCAAAGCTCGAACGGCACTCGATCAAGCCGCGAAGCTGAACCCCCGCTGGGCCGCCCCTCATCGCCAATTGGCCCGGCTTGCTTCCGATCCAGCCGGCAAGGTCACGCACCTCAAGGCCGCCGCGTCCCTCGATCCCAGGAATCCGGACCACTGGCTCGCGCTTGCCGAGGCTGCCCTGGCGGCCGACAGGTTCGATGAGTCGGACAAAGCTTGGGCGGCGGCGGAGCGGGCTGCCGCCACATCCACCGAACGCGAGCGGATCCACAAGCTGCGGGTCGATGCGAGAGGGAATCTCGAAGAGCAGAAGGCCGCCGCCCGGAAGCGTCAGGAAGACGCAAAGCGCCGCGAACTGGAGGAACTGAAGCAGGCCGCGATGGGGCGGATCCGGCTGGCCGAAGCCAAGGCCAATGTCGGTGGCCCGGCGCCGGATTCTGGCCGCAAAGTCGAGGCCTGGTGGGACGATCCCCGTCCGCGCCTGAAGCTCTGCGGCCGCTTGCAGAAGATCGACTGTCTCGGGAAACGATACCGCCTCGTCATCGAAGGCGAAGATCGCAAGCTCGCACGGATTCTGGTGGCGGATCCGGCCACGATTGTGATCGTGGGAGGCGCGCAGACCTTCGCCTGCGGCCCGCAGAAGCCGCCCCGGAAGATCGCCGTCGAGTATTATGCCGCGCCGGACGAGAAGCTCGGAACCTCCGGCGAGGCGGCCATGCTGGAGTTTCCCTGAGTGCGGCCGGTCCCGATCCGCTGGGTGGTGATCGGCGTTTTCGTCCTGTCATCGTCCCTCAACTACCTGGACCGGCAAGTCCTGGCCGCGCTCGCGCCTCTGTTGAAGGAAGAGTTCCAACTCACGAACGCCGACTACGGCCGGGTGCTGGCCGCATTCTCGATCACGTACGCCCTCTGCTCGCCGGCCGCGGGGTGGCTCATCGACCGGTTCGGGCTCAACCGCGGCGCCTGCGCCGGCGTGGCCTTGTGGTCGCTGGCCGGCATCGCGACGGGCTTCGTCCGGGGGCTCCCGGGCCTGCTCGGCTGCCGCGCTCTGCTGGGCGCCGCGGAAGCCTCCGGAATTCCCGCGTCGGCCAAGGCGTTCCACAAGTACCTGCACGCTCCGGAGCGCGCGTTCGGAGCGGCGGTCAACCAGATCGGGTTGAGCCTCGGCGCGATTGCCGCCCCGCCGCTGGCGACGTTCATCGCGCTGCATTACGGATGGCGGTGGGCGTTCGTGGCGACCGGCACGCTGGGTTTCCTCTGGATTCCGCTGTGGTTGGGGACAGCAAACAGGTCCCCTGTGACGGAAGAGAGTCGAGTCAAGCCCTCGATCCCGGTTTCCGCCGTACTACGCGACGCACGCCTCTGGGGTTTCGTCGCGGCCAACGTCCTCAGCATGACCGTGTACACGCTTTGGACGAACTGGACGACGTTATTCCTTCAGTCGGCCCACGGCCTGAGCCTTGCGGAAGCCAACTGGCTGGCGCCGGTTCCGCTGCTGTTCGCCTATCTCGGCGGGTTGTTCGGCGGCTGGCTGTCGCTGCGGTGGATGAACGCCGGGCTCGAGGCGCTGACGGCGCGGAGGCGGGCCTGCCTTGTCAGCGCGGTCGCGCTGCTGGGGACCGCCGCCGCCGCATGGACGCCGGCGGCGGCGCTGACCACTGCCGCGATCTCGTTCAGCTTTTTCTGGATCACAGCATTCAGCGTGAATCTCTACACCATGCCGCTCGACGCCTTCGGCCTGGAGCGGGCGGCGTTCAGCGTATCCCTCCTGACCGCCGCCTACGGCGCGATGCAGGCGGTGTTTTCCCCCTGGATCGGCGGGTTGATTGACCGCTACGGGTACCGGCCGGTCATTCTCCTGGTGTCGGTCGCCGCGCTGGCGGCCTACGCCGTGCTCCGGCTCACGCAGTCAGGCGACGTGACATGGGCGAGAAAAGCACAGCGCTGATTCGCCCGGCCGTCGCAGGCGATCTTGCCGCGATCGACGCCATCCAGGCGGCGTCGCCCGAGGCCGCCCGGTGGGATCCCCAAAACTACCTGTCGTACGAGTGTCTTGTGGCGGTCGAGGCCGGCGCAGTCGTGGGATTTGTCACGTGGCGCGAGCTGGGCAACGCCGAAGCCGAAATCCTGAATCTCGCCGTGGACCCCCGGTTTCGGCGGAGCGGCGTCGGCGCCAGACTGCTGCGGGAGGCCGTCGTCTACGCGCCGCGCACGATTCACCTGGAGGTGCGCGCGTCAAACCAGGCCGCCCGCGCCCTCTATCGCACCTTGGGTTTTCGCGAAACCGGAATCCGGCAAAGGTACTATGACAAACCCCCGGAAGACGGTATTGTCATGACCCTGCAATCGTGTTAATGTGCAAGTGACGGCTGGGCTGGTAGGTGCCCGCCGCCACTTCGGGTTCAATGAACGGAGTGCGAAAGACCCACCGAGCCTACGCCCGATTGAGACCGACTCCAAGGTCGCCGCAGGCTGCAACGATCCGAGCATCCAGCAGTAAAGGGGAGAATATCGAATGGGACTCACCCAGGATGAGCTCAAAGCGCATCTGATGGAAACGAACGAGGAATTCCGCCGTCTGGCATCCCAACACTTGGACTACAAGAAGCAACTCGAGGAATTATCCTCGCGGCCCTACCTGACCGGCGAGGAGCAGATCGAGGAGGTGCGGCTGAAAAAGATGAAGCTGCGCCTCAAAGACCAGATGGAGCGGATCCTCAGCCAGTACCGGGCCCAGCACGTGGCCTGATCCTTCGGGTGCGCGAGCAGAATCGGCTGCCGGGATGTTGTATTTTCGATAGCAGGACAGGCCATTCACCAGCCGCGGAATCTTTCCGTGGCCGGCCCAACCAAGCTGGGAAGACAGAGAGGGAAACACATGGCAGACAAGAAGATCATTGCGGTCGCCGGAGCGACTGGGGCGCAAGGCGGCGGTCTGGTGCGGGCCATCTCGCGCGACCCGGAGGGCGGATTCGCCGCGCGGGCGCTGACGAGGGATGTCAATTCGGACAAGGCCAGACAGCTTGTCAGGATGGGCGCCGAGGTGGTGGCAGCCGACGTCGACGACGTGGAGAGCTTGAAGAAAGCGTTCGCCGGAGCGTACGGAGCGTTCTGCGTCACGTTCTTCTGGGACCACTTTTCGCCCGACAGGGAAACCGCCCAGGCCGGCAACCTGGCCCAGGCGGCCAAACACGCGGGCCTGCAACACGTCATCTGGTCCACTTTGGAGGACACGCGCCGGTGGCTCCCGGCCGGCAGCGGCCGCATGCCTGTTCTCATGGGCAAGTTCAACGTGCCGCATTTCGACAGTAAGGGCGAGGCTGACCACCTGTTCACCGACCGGGGCGTGCCCACCACGTTCCTGCTGACGTCGTTCTACTGGGACAACCTGATCCACTTCGGCATGGGGCCCAAGAAAGGCCCGGACGGCAAGCTGGCCTTTACGCTGCCGATGGATGACAAGAAGCTGCCCGGCATCGCCGCCGAGGACATCGGCAAGTGCGCCTACGGCATCTTCCAGCGGGGCCGGGAGTTCATCGGTAAGACCGTCGGGGTAGCCGGCGAGCATCTCTCCGGGGCAGAAATGGCCGCCGCGCTCTCGGCCGCGCTGGGGCAAGAGGTGCGCCACAACGCGGTGAGTCCGGAGGTCTACCGCGGCTTCGGCTTTCCCGGCGCCGAGGACCTCGGAAACATGTTTCAGTTCAAGCGCGATTTCCAGGAAGTTTTCTGCGGCGCGCGCAACCCGGAATTCGCCCGTTCGCTCAATCCCGAGCTACAGACCTTCGCGGCCTGGCTCGCGCAAAACAGAGACCGCATTCCGCTGGAGTAGCCGCGCGCGCGCCCGGAGGTTGTACGGCGAAAGGCGCCACCGCCAGGCTTCCGCTGATTCAATCGGCCGTTGCCAACATCGCTTCGGATTCGCCGGTCCTCGTAGTCGCGACCGCGCGGTTGCGGTCGAAGGCGTGGGCCGTCTCGGCGCCGTCCCCGATCAACTCTCCGTCATCGGGCGCTTGTCACGGGGCCGCAGCGGTGCCCTACGTGCGGACTGGATGGAGACTCGCGCCCTACGGAAATCGCAGGACTCTCCGCTTTCCACGCCCCGGCGGCGTCATGGCCAGGTCGAACCAGCCGGTTGAAAAGTCCTCACAACGGGGACTAATGCCGAGGCGTTGTGTTTGATACGCAGCGCTGCGGCGAACCATCGTCGCGCCGAAGTGGGGAGGCTTGGTGCACCCAGACGGTCCGCGAACCGGCGTGTCAAGACGCTACAATACGGAGCTTGGCCTCAAAGACGAATCCAGCCCTCGCCATCCGCCTCGCGGCCGTCTTGATCATAGCCGTTCCTGTCACTCTCCTGGTCAGACAGAAATGGGATCAGGCCCGGGCCGTTGCCTTTCACCTTCAGGGGCGGACCGGTTCGTGCACGCTTTCGCAATCCATCGCATCGGTGAGCGTGACGGCGTTGCAGGTCGCCGGCAGGCAAAGGATGAAGAGCGCGGCGCGGCTCGTACGACGGGAAGCAGGCGGCCCGGTCCTCTATGAGACGCCGCTCGGATCTTACTGGATCCCTTCGGACTCCACGACTCTACGTGAGGCGTTCCTCTACGAACTGGCCGAGCAGGCGCGCGACATCTACTCCACCGCGCAAAGTGGTGTGCGAGCGGGCGACGTGGTGCTCGACTGCGGCGCGGGCATTGGCTTGTTCGCCAGACAGGCGCTCAAACGCGGCGCCAGGGCAGTGATCGCGATCGAGCCAGCCCCGGAAAACCTGGAGTGCCTGCGACGCAACCTGAGCCGGGAAGTCGCCGGCGGTCAAGTGATCGTTTACCCGAAAGGGGTCTGGGACAAAGAGGATCTTCTCGATTTCAGTCAAAGCGGGGGCGATTCAACCAAGGGCAGTCTGCTTTCGGGCACTGGGGCGGGTTCCATCAAGGTCCCGGTGACCACCATCGACCGGCTGGTCCTGGAATTGAAACTCCCGCGCGTGGATCACATCAAGATGGACATCGAGGGCTCCGAAAAGCAGGCTCTCTCCGGCGCGCGACAAACCCTGGCGAAATTCCGGCCTCGGATGGCGATCTGCGTCTACCACCTGCCCGCCGATCCGACCGACATCCCTCGCCTCGTTCAAGGAGTCGTGCCCGGGTATCGCTACGAGTTTCAGTGTCTCAACTACGAGGCCTACATCGAGGCCGAGGTCGCTCATTTCTACTAAAGAGCGCGCGCGATCTGATCCGGCAACGGCCCCTGCCGCTCAGGGCCTTGTGGTATGATCAGTCGTGCTGCCGTTGGTTCTGGGTGTTATCCCCGCGCGGTTCGCCTCCACTCGATTCCCCGGAAAAGCCCTCGCCGTCATCGCCGGCAAAACCATGCTCCAGCACGTCTGCGAGCGCGCCGGCGAGGCACGCTCGCTGCGCCGGGTGATTGTCGCCACCGACGACCCGCGCATCTTTCAGGAAGCCGTCCGTTTCGGCGCCGAGGCTCGCATGACGAGTCCCGATCACCCTTCGGGCACCGACCGCGTTGCCGAGGTCGCCTCGGTCGAACCAGCCGACCTGGTGGTGAACATCCAAGGCGACGAGCCGCTCATCGACCCGGCCGCCATCGACGCCGCCGTCAACGGGCTGCTGCGCAGGACGGACGCGCCCATGGGCACGCTCAAGAAGCGCATCGAGGATCCGAGGGAACTGTCCGACCCGCATGTTGTGAAGGTAATCACCGATCTGGCCGGCGACGCCATCTACTTTTCGCGGTCGTTGATCCCGTTCCCCCGCGGCGAGCAGGCGCCGCACTACAAGCACGTCGGGCTGTATGTGTACCGCCGGGAGTTCCTGCTCGGCTACTCGAGGATGCCCGTCGGACCGCTGGAGCGCGCCGAGAAACTGGAACAGTTGCGCGCCCTGGAAAATGGACATCGCATCCACGTTGTCGAAACGACGTACGAATCCCTGGGCGTGGACACGCCCGAAGACCTGGAACGCGTCTCGAAACTCGTCGAGGCGAGACTCCCGATGAAGGCATGAGGCGCCTTTCACATCCAGCAGCGGCGGTGACAACGAGGGAAGGAAGTTTCAGCCGCCAAAGGGACTGGTTTTTCCAAGGAAGAGATGATGGCTAAGTACATTTTCGTCACCGGCGGCGTGGTTTCCTCGCTGGGCAAGGGGATCGCGGCGGCGTCGATCGGCTGCCTGCTCGAAAGCCGCGGGCTCAAGGTGACGCTTCAGAAGTTCGACCCGTACCTGAACGTGGACCCGGGAACGATGAGCCCCTTCCAGCACGGCGAGGTGTTCGTCACCGACGACGGCGCCGAGACGGACCTCGACCT
>CAZACK010000003.1:102970-103439 GCA_964483455.1 uncultured Solibacteraceae bacterium | reverse complement strand
GGCGGAACCCAAGGAGTCGGATCTGCCGGACCCCGTTCTGGTGCCCTTGCCCGAGGTGAACCTGTCCGAGTTCCGGCCGGCGGCGCGTCCCCGCATCCGCGCTGCCCGCGAGGAAGCCGCGCGCAGTCCGGACGATGCGGAGACAGTAGGCCGCTTTTGCATGTTGCTGCACGCACACAGGAAGTGGCCGCCCGCCGAGCAGTGCTACCAGCGCGCGCGGGCGCTCGCTCCGAACGACTTCCGTTGGCCGTACTATCTCGGTGTTGCTGCCGAGTCGCTTGGCAAGCGCGCGGAGGCTCTTGCTTTCACGCGCCATGCGGTAACGCTTTCTCCGGACAATTCGCCGGCTCGCGTCCGCCTGGCGGCTCTCCTTCTGGAAGAAGGCGACCTGGCCGGGAGCGAGCAATCCGTTCGCGAGGCGCTCCGACTCGACCCGCGCCTCGCCTCCGCCCACTACAGCCTAGGCCGC
>CAZACK010000003.1:0-102960 GCA_964483455.1 uncultured Solibacteraceae bacterium | reverse complement strand
AAGAATGACTGGCCGGCTGCGGTGAGCGCCTACCGGACAGCCACCGATCTGGCGAAGAATTACGGCGCCGCTCACTACGCGCTCGGCCTCGCCCTCAACCGGATCGGAGAAAAGCAGAACGCGCAGGCCGCCCTCCGTCGCTTCGAAGACCTGAAGCACGTGCCGCAGCCGTCGCTGGACCCGGCGCTCGAAGCGGTGAACGCCGTGCTGCCCCAGAAGCCCGTCACGGCGGGTCCGGAGGCGACCTTGCCGGTGTCCGGCCTGGCGCGTGCCGCCGCGGAGCTTGAGCGTTCTCTCCAAAGCCAGCCTGGACTGGTCTCCGCGCACGCCAACCTTATCGGCGTCTACTGGGAGCTTGGACAACCGGCCAAAGCCGAAGAACACTACCGAGCCGCGCTGCGCATCGATCCGAAGAACGTGCTGGCGCACTACAACTGGGGCCTGATCCGCTTGCTCCAGGGAGATCTCGACAAAGCCGAGGCGTCGTTTCGGAAGGCGCTCTCGATCCGGCCGCAGTACGCCGACGCCCATGTCCAGCTCGGGCTCGCCCTGGAGAGGAAGCAGCAGCGCGACGAAGCGGCCGGACACTATCGCGCGGCGCTCCAGGCCAACCCCTACCACCGGCGGGCCCACTTCCACCTGGGCGTCGCACTGCTTCGCTCCGGGCAGCCCGACGAAGGCCTGAAGCACCTGCATGAAACGGTCCGCATCGAGGACCCGCAGACGCCGCGGTTCATGCGCGCGCTCGCGCGAGGCTATGCTGAGGCCGGGAACCGCGAGCGAGCGCTTCATTACGCCAACGAGGCACGCCGGCGCGCCACCGAGCGCGGCATGGCCGACTTGCTGGCGCAGCTTGACCAGGACCTGAAGTTAATCGAGGGGATGCCAGCCACCCAATGATCGCCCGCCTGCTCCTCCTCTTCATCCTGCTCCTTCCCGTTCTGGCGGCCGTTGGGTGCCGCCAGCGCCCAACCTCCTCGGGCCCGGGCGCCGAGCCGCCCGCCGCCTTCACCGACGCCGCCGCCGAAACCGGCCTGAACTTCCGCCACTTCCCCGGCGCCACGGGGCAGTTCTACCTGCTGGAAGTCATGTCGCCGGGAGTTGCGGTCTTTGACTACGACGGCGACGGTGATCTGGACGTCTACCTCATCCAGGGAAACGTCCTTGAGCCGGGCAAGAAGCCCGAAGACAGCCTGTTCCCTCCGCCGAAGGAGCACTGGCCGGGCAACCGCCTGTTTCGCAACGAGATCGTGCCCTCCGGCAAGCTCCGGTTCACCGACGTCACCGAGGCGGCCGGCGTCGGCCACGCGGGATTCGGCAACGGCGCCATCGCCGGCGACTACGACAACGACGGCGACCCCGATCTTTACGTGACCAACTTCGGCCCGAACGTCCTCTACCGCAATAACGGCGACGGCACGTTCACCGACGTCACGAAGCAGGCGGGAGTGGAAGATAACTCCTTCAGCGCGAGCGCCGCGTTTGTGGATTACGATAAAGACGGCGACCTCGACCTGTACGTTGCCCACTACAACACCTTTACTGAGAGAAACAATAAGCGATGCCGCGCCCGCACCGGCGAGCGTGATTACTGCTCGCCCACGGCCTACTTCGCGCTGCCCGATCGCCTGTTCCGGAACGAAGGCGGCGGCCGCTTCCGCGACGTGACGCGACAGGCGGGCCTCCTCAAGGCATACGGGCACGGGCTCGGCGTCATCTGCGCCGATTTTGACCGCGACGGCTGGACCGATATCTACGTCGCCAACGACATGACGCCGAACCAGCTTTGGCGAAACCGCGCGGACGGAACCTTCGAAGACGTGGCCCTGCTGACCGGCAGCGCTTACGACGGCAACGGCCAGTTGGAGTCGGGCATGGGCGTGACGACGGAGGACTTCGACGGCGACGGCGATTTCGACATCTTCAAGACCAATCTCCGGCAGCAGACGAATACCCTGTACCTCAACGACGGTTCCGGCAACTTCGAGGACGCGACGGACCTGTTCGGACTCGGGGCGTCGAGCCGGCCGTACACGGGCTTCGGCACCCGCTGGTTCGACTACGACAACGACGGGGGGCTGGACATCTTCGTCGCCAACGGCGCGGTGATGCTGCTCGAGGAACTGCGCGGCGATCCATTCCCGTACCATCAAAAGAAGTCGTTGTATTGGTTCGATGGCAAGCGGTACCAGGACGTGAGCGCCGCTGGCGGCCCGGTATTCGAGCTGTCGGAAGTGAGCCGCGGCGCGGCGTTCGGCGACATCGACAACGACGGCGACATCGACATCGTGGTTTCCAACTGCAACGGCCCGGTCCGGCTGGTGTTGAACCACGCGGGAAGCAGGAAGCACTGGCTCCAGGTTCGCCTCGAGGGTGTGTCGGTCAACCGCGACGCTATGGGCGCGGTGGTGGCCTTGCACCGCCGAGGCCGCGCGCCCGCGTTGCGCCGCGTCTCGACCGACGGCAGCTACCTCAGCTCCTGTGATCCTCGCGTCCACTTCGGGCTCGGAGACGACAACGACTTGCGAGCGGCCCCACCGGAGTCGCTGGTCGTTCACTGGCCGAACGGCAGGAAGGAGACATTCGGCGACCTCCGCCCGGATCGTCTCGTGGTGTTGAAGGAAGGAACCGGCGCGGCCAACGGAGGGTCGGGCTAATGTTCTGTCCCGCGCAGATTCTCTCAGCCGCCGATGCACGCCGATGGACGCCGATACCATTGGAGACGAACCATTCGTC
The DNA here is from genome assembly GCA_964483455.1 of uncultured Solibacteraceae bacterium. Taxonomy (GTDB): domain Bacteria; phylum Acidobacteriota; class Terriglobia; order Bryobacterales; family Bryobacteraceae; genus CAYZJD01. Next base: position 100,224 of record CAZACK010000003.1, on the reverse strand, counting down.
GGCGTTCATCGGCGTTCATCGGCGGCTGAACCGGCTCGTTTCGATGCGTGGATGCTGCGGCATCCCCCTTCTCTTCCTTCTGCTCCTGGCGTCGGCCTGCCGCAGGGCGCAACCACCGGCGCAACCGGCTGAGGTTCCTCGGATCTACCGCTTCGATGACCAGCTTACCTCCGACGCCACGGTTTCGGCCCCGCAGCAGGCCGTTTCGGCGCGTGTGGCAGAGCCGGTCGTCTGGAAGAACTTCGATGCCAGCGTGTCCTGGGGACTTCTCCGCGGGCGGATGGGCCTGCGTCAGGGCGACCTGATCCTCCAGGGGGACGACGGGACTCCCGTCATCCTCTCTCCGAAGGACTTCGCCATCGACTGGGGGCTGTACGAGAGCGTACGGATCCGCATGATGGCCGAAGGAGGCCAGGAGGTGAAGCTCCGGATTGGCCCCGACGAATTCAAGAAGCCGCTCGGCCCGCCGGGCCAGTTCCAGGTCTACCGGTTCGATGTGAACATCGACGCGCCGCGCGGCAGCCGGCCACTGGCGATCATGCCCACCGACAGCCTCACCGCCCTGGTCGCCATCGACTTCATCGAGCTGGCGCCGAGGAAAGCCAGGTTCACGAGCGCAGCCGGCCGGCAGTTCCTCGGCAAGCGCGACGAGTACCGCAACGTGCTCTACGCGCAGGCGCCATCGACCGTCACCTACGAGGTGCGCATCCCCCGGAACGGCCGGCTGCACTTCGGCCTGGGGATCGCCGACAAGCAGAAGCCGGTCACCTTCCGCGTCCTCGCCGGCGCGTCCTCCACAGAGCTGTTCCGCAGGACCGTTGCCGATGCCGAGGTGTGGGAAGACGCCGAAGCCGACCTTTCGAGTTTCGCCGGGCAGAATCTGAAGCTGGTCTTCGAGACGCGCTCGGATCAGTTCGGCGCGGTCGGCCTTTGGGCGAATCCGCTGCTGACGACCGCGACGCCAAAGGCGCGCCCGAACGTGCTGCTCTACCTCGTCTGCACCCTCCGGCCCGATCACACCAGCCTTTACGGCTACGCCCGCGACACCACGCCGTTCCTCAAGAAGTTCGGTGCCGGGGCGGTCGTGTTCGAGGATTCGCACGCACAAGCCCCCTGGACGAAGGCCTCCGTTCCGGCGATGATGACCTCGCTGCACACGTACACTACGGGCCTGGTCCGCGACACCGACACGATCCCGGCCGGCGTGAAGACGTTCGCCGAGCGCATGCGCGCCGCCGGCTACGTCACCGCGAGCGTGGTCACCAACCCGTTTGCCGGCAAAGCCAGCGGGCTCCAGCGGGGCTTCGACTACATGATGGAATACCCGGTGGTGCACCGGTTCCGCTCCGATGCGGCGGATCGCGGCACCGATTCCGCGGCCCTGAACAAGGTGCTGTTTCCGTGGCTGGAGCAGCATCGCCACGAGCCTTTCTTCCTGTACGCGCACGCGACCGATCCCCACGCTCCCTACCGGCCGCCGGCCGGCTTCGAGGAGAAGTGGGCGAACCCGGCGGACACAGAGAAATTCAACCGCGACTACACTGGCCTGCGCAATCAAGCCCAGTATGGCGGTGGCGCCGTCTTCACGCGGGCGAACTGCAAGGCCAAGGGCCTCGACCCGGACAGCTTCATCCGGAAAGCGATCGACCGGTACGACGGCGAGATCCTGCACAACGACCACAGCCTCGAGCTCTTGGTTGACAAGCTGCGGCAGCTTGGAATCCTTGACAACACGCTGGTGATCGTGGTCTCCGACCACGGCGAAGAATTCTGGGAGCACGGCTACACCGCGCACGGCCACTCGCTCTACCACGAGCTGACTCACAACGTGTTTCTGATGTGGAACCCCAAGCTGCTGGCAGCGCCGAAGCAAATTCAGGAGCCGGTGCAGTTGATCGACTTGATGCCGACGGTGCTGGAGCTGCTCGACATTCCGGCGGACGGCGTGGTTCAGGGACAGAGCCTGGTCCCGCTGATCAAGGGACAGCCGTTCCGGCGGCAAGGATACGTGGCGTCGTCGCGGTTCGCGCACCCGAGTCCGAAAGGGTTCGCGCCGGAGTACAGCACGGATACGTTCGCGCTGCTTGACCAGAACTGGAAGTTCCTCTACCGCACCCAGGCCAAGCGGGCGGGGTTGAACGAAGTCGAGTTGTACGATCGCCGCACGGATCGGGCGGAAACCCGGGATGTGGCGGCGCAGCATCCGGAGGTGACCCGGCAGTTCCGGGCGGAGATCGAGCGGTGGATTGACGGCCAGAGGCAGGTGCGGAAACTCGTCGGGCCGGGCGGGACGACAACGCTGGATCCGGAGAGCATCGAGCGGTTGCGGAGCCTTGGATACTTGGGAGGGAAGAAGGGGAATTAACCGCAGAGTCGCGAAGGACGCAGAGGATACATGGTCAGGTTGCTGTTGCTGTTGGTGATCGGCAGTGCGTCGCTGCTCGGGCAGCAAGTGACGGAGTTGTGGGCGCAGGGGTGGTCGGTCGTTCCCACCCCACGGCACGTGAAGCTGGCCGGCGGGGAGGTGCGGCTTGATTCGGGCTGGCGGGTCGAGACTGCCGGGATCAGCGAACACCACATCGCCGCGCGTACGCTGCGGCAGGAACTGCCCCTGGCGCCAGGGAATCGCAGGATCCGGCTGGCGGTGACACCGGGCGCGGTCACGACAAACGCCGAGCCGGGCGTCGATCGCCAGGCGTACCGCCTGACCATCGGCGACGCCGGCATCGAAATCGCCGGCAACGGCGATCCCGGCCTGTTCTACGGCGTTCAGACGCTCCTCCAGCTTGTCCGGCGCGACCCGTCCGGCAGCCCGGTCGTCCCCAACGCCGTCATCGAGGACTGGCCGGCGTTTCAGCTTCGCTTTCTTCATTGGGACACCAAGCATCACCAGGACCGGATGGAGACGCTGAAGCGCTACCTCGACTGGTCTGCCCGGATGAAGGTCAACATGATCGGCTTCGAGCTGGAGGACAAGTTCGAGTACCCGTCGAATCCGATCATCGGCGCGCCGGGCGCGTTCACCACGGCCGAGTTGCAGGAGATCGTGGACTACGGCCTCGAGCGCTACATCCAGGTCGTGCCCGTCATCCAGTCGCCGGCGCACATGGCCTATGTGCTGAAGCACCCGCAGTTCGCCGATCTGCGCGCCGACGGCAACAACTACCTCTCGGACCTGTGCGACCCCCGCACGTACGATCTGATCTTCTCGATGTACGACGACGTGATCAAGGCGACCAAGGGCGTCGAGTACTTCTTCGTGTCCACCGACGAGGTCTACTACGCGGGCATCGGCAGCAAATGCAAGGAACCGTACAATCCAGTGAACCGGAGCCTCAAGTGGGCTGAGTTCGCCAGGCGCGCGCACGAGTTCCTGGCCGCGCGCGGGAGGCGGATGCTGGCGTGGGTCGAGTACCCGCTGCTCGCGGAGCACGTGAAGCTGCTGCCCCCCGATCTCATTGACGGGGTGATCGGCGAGCCGGAGTATCTGGAAACCGAGAACATGCTCGGCATGCGCCAGCTTGCCTACACGTCGATGCAGGGCGACGAGAAGCTGTTCCCCGACCACTTCTCGAGGCTGCGGGGCGCCTTCGAAACCATTTCGCACGGCCGCGTGTGGAAAGGCCGGCCGATCGGGGTGTTCGGCGCGGCGTGGGGCGACTCGGGCCTGCACAACGAGACGTTCTGGCTCGGCTGGTCAGCGGTGGCGCAGTACGGATGGAGCCGCGGCCGCCCGAGCCCCGAGCAGCACGCCGTCGAGTTCATGCGCCTTTACTACGGGCCGAACGTCGAGGGTATGGCCGAGATCTACCAGACGATGCACAGCCAGGCTCGGGCCTGGGAGCGGACCTGGGACCGGGTACGATCGCGCACACGCGGCTTTGCCTATGCCAACTGGGACGGACGCAAAGGCGTCATCGACGCGATCAGGTGGGACATGACGCTGACGCCGCCGCCAGTGCCCGCGTCCGGGCTTGTCTTCCAGCCGGCATTCGCGGCGCGGTATCGCAAGTTCCTGGACGAGGCGCGGACGCGCGCCGCCGAGAACGAGCAACTCCTGCACGCTCTTCAGGAGTGCTTCGGCAAGGCGGAACGGAACCGTTACAACCTCGAGGTCTTCCTGTCGCTCGCCAGGTTCATGGGCCACCACTGGAGTTTGCTGGCCGGCCTGGCGCGCGCGGAACGGGAACTCTCCGAGGCCACGGTGCAGAAGGATCCGAAAGAAGCTCTGGCCCGGCTCGTCTCGCCGCACAACATCGCGGCGCGGCTGGAAGCCGAAGGCGAGCGGATTTTCGGCGACCTCGTCGCGGTCTTCGAGAAGAGCCGGTTTCCGAAGGGGCAGTCCGTTGGCGGGAGGCACTTCGTCCACATCCTGGACGACACCAAGGACCACTGGGCGGACCGCACGGCGGACATGGGTTACATGATGGCGCCGGAGCGCAGCATCGGGCTGCCGGCATGGCGCAAGAAGCTCCGCGCGGCGATCGAGGACTACGCGAAGTCGAAGAATATCCCGGTGACGGGGCTGATGGAGTAACGAGGCATGAAACTGGTCAATCTCATTCAGGCCTGTTTTCTTATTACGCTGTGGGTGCTTTCCCCCATCCCCGCCTACGCCCGGGTGTCCGTCTGGGCGGTCGGCGACGGCGTCCGCGTCAATCCCCAGACAGGCAGGCTCATCGAGGAACGGCTCGACATCCAGAAGGACTACCCGACCGGCAACTACCGCCAGAAGAACTCCGCGTGGGACGGCGCCGGCCGCGTCGTGTTGCTCCAGTCGGCCCGCAACGAGTTCGTCGCGTTTCAGTTGATCCTCGAGGCCTTCTTCTCCGTCTCCGGAATCGACGTACAAATCTCGCCGCTGGCTGGGCCGGGGAAGATCGAAGGCCGGAATCTCCAGATCTTCAAGGCATGGTACACGCAAGTGCGCCGGGCTTCGACTGGCTACGAGATGCTGTCACTCGGCCCGGCCTGGTATCCGGACGCGCTGATGCCGAAGCGTTCCTCCGGCCTTCGCAGCGGCTTTCCCTTTTCGATTCCCGACATCCATAACAACATTCCGAACCAGACGAATCATGCCGTTTGGATTGACGTGTACGTGCCGCGGGACGCCGCGCCCGGGCATTACCGCGGGACCGCCGCCGTCACCTGGCACGGCGGGAAGACGAGCATTGACATCGACCTGGAGGTCTGGCCGTTCACCTTGCCCGACCGCCTGTCGGTGCGCGGCGACATCTACAACGGCTCGCTGCGCCGGATGCCGCTCGACGAGGAGCTGAAGTATTACCAGCTCGCGATGCAGCACCGGTTCGTGCCCGGCGTGTACGCCTACCGGCCGGGGCTGAAGATCGACGGCACGCGAGTCACGCTCGACTGGACCGAGTACGACGCCCGTGTCTCGAAGTACCTGGACGGCTCGGCCTTCACTGACAAGCACGGCTACTGGGGGCCCGGGTACGGCGAGCCGATTCCCCACATCCTGCTCCCGTTCGATTGCGAGCGCGGCGACAACCGCGCCCGAGCGTGGCCGATGGCCCAGCCGGCGGGCGGACCGACCCCGGAATTCGAAGCGGTCTGGAAAGAAACGGCCCGCCAGATTAAAGCGCACTTCGAGCGCGACCCGAACTGGCGCAAGGTCCGGAAGATTGCGTTCCTCGACGGTCTAGACGAATCCTACAACGAGGCCGCCTACGCCAAGATGCGCTACTACGGGCGGCTGCTCGACGAGGCGCTCGGCGACGACTGGTTCCAGTTCCGCATCGACGGCGGCTACTCGCGGGAGGCCATCGAGTCAATGAAGAACGAAGTCGATCTCTGGGTCTGCCACACCGTGGACTACGACATCGACCTGATGCCGGAGCTGCGCAAACAGGGCATGGAGAGCTGGTTCTACGGCCCGATGGTGTACGAGCAGCGCAAGAACTCGGGCTGTGGCTCGAACACGTTCCTCGATTTGGACCTGCTGACGGTCCGCGCCCCAGGCTGGGTGGCGTGGAAATACCGCTCCGGCTGGATCGAGTGGGAATTCGACTGGAACGCGCACGCGGCGTGGTACGAGGCGGAGAACTTCAAGGAGGAGCACCGGATCTACCAGGGCTCGGGACAGCTCATTTACCGCGGCGAGGTAATGGCTTACGACCAGCCCATCCCGAGCATCCGCCTCAAGGCGCAGCGGCGCGGGCTTCAAGACTACGAATACTTCAAGCTGCTCGCCGACCGGCGCGGCGAGACCGAGGCGGACCGTATCGTCAACGGGGTCGTCTTCGGCCGGCCGTTCGGCGAGAAGGCGATGGGCGTCACCAACCTGTGGAAGAACAATCCAGACGCGTGGGACGAAGCGCGGAGGGAAGCGGCACGGCTGATCGCGGCAAGGTAGCTGATGATTGAACGCACCGCCGACACCACACTCGAGACTCTGGGCTACAAGCCCAAGTTCAAGCGCGTGCTGACGCGCTGGGACCTGATTCTCTATGGGCTCGTGATCCTGACCCCCACCGCGCCGTATCCGGTTTACGGCATCGTGCAGCAGCTTTCGAACGGGCACGCGCCGCTCAGTTACCTGGTGGCGATGGTGGCGATGCTGTTCACCGCCGCCAGCTACGGCAAGATGTCGGGTGCATTCCCGGTCGCCGGCTCCACCTACGCCTACACGCAGCGAGGTCTCAACGAGCACCTGGGGTTTCTCGCCGGCTGGGCGATGATCCTCGACTACATGCTGATTCCGCTGCTCAGCGTCGTGTACGCCGGGCTGACGGCCAACCGCCTGCTGCCCGAGGTGCCTTACTTCATCTGGGCGGTCCTGTTCACGACGCTCATTACCGTGGTCAATGTCCGCGGCATCCGGGTCACCGCGCGCGCCGGCGCGGTGCTGGTGGCCATTATGACCGCTTCCTGCGCGCTGTTCTTCTGGCTGGCCGTGCGCTTCGTGGTCAGCACGCGGGGAGCGACGGCGCTGCTTCAGCCTTCGGCGGTGCTGAATCCCGAGACGTTTTCGCTGTCCCCGCTCATGCTCGGCGCCGGCATCGCCACGCTTTCCTACATCGGTTTCGACGCCGTGTCGACGCTCGCCGAGGACACCGTGCGCCCGGAGCGCGACATCTCGGCGGCCACCATCGCGGTCTGTTTGCTCGGCACGATGGTGTTCTTCCTGACGGTGTACCTCGCCGCGCTGGTCTGGCCGGTCGGCAAACCCTTTCCGCAGGTGGACACGGCGATCATGGACATCAGTAGCCTGATCGGCGGACCCTGGATGCTCGGCTGGATCTCGTTCGTCCTACTCGTGGCTGGGGTTTCGAGCGCGCTTGGCGGCCAGGCCGGCGCCTCCCGGCTTCTTTTTGGAATGGGCCGTGACGCGGCGATCTCAAAGCGCATCTTTGGACATGTGGATGCACGCACGGCAACGCCGGTCCGCGCCGTCTACGTGATGGGCGGGGTCGCCCTGCTCGGCTCGCTGGTCGCCCGGTTCCAGCTTCTGGTGGAGCTGCTGAACTTCGGCGCCTTTGTCGGGTTTATTCTGGTGAACCTCAGCGTCATCTCGCACTACTACTTCCGCCTGCGCCGCCGCAACGGATTGGCCTTCCTGACGAACCTGGTCTTTCCGCTGCTCGGCGCCCTGGTGTGCACATGGGTCTGGATGAGCCTCACCTGGAAAGCGAAACTGGTGGGCTTCCTGTGGATGGGCGTTGGGGCCGCGTACCTTGCGATCATCACCAAGGGCTTCCGGGTCAAGCCCCGCCAACTGGAGATCTCATGATGGAACGAATTGCTGCTATTACGAACGGTGTGCTGGAGGAGAAGCTCGGCTCCTACGTCGAGAGCCGCAAAGACCGACTGGTCGGGCTGGTCCGCGAACTGGTGCGCATCCCCTCGGAGAACACGCCTCCGAACGGAGCGGAGTTACAGTGCCAGGAGCACATCGCCGGCTTGCTCCGCGGACTCGGCTTGTGTCCCGAGCTGTACCGCCCGATCGACGTGCCCGGAATCGAGCAGCACGCGCTCTACTGGCCGGGGCGGGACTATTCCAACCGGCCGAACCTCGGCGCCCGGCGACGCGGGACGGGAGGCGGCAGGTCGCTGGTTCTTACCGGGCATATCGACACCGTGCCCCGAGGCACGCTGCCCTGGACGCGCGATCCGTTCGGCGGCGAGGTCGAGGGCAATCGCCTGTACGGCCGCGGGTCGAACGACATGAAGGGCGGCGTGGCGACCAACCTGTTCATCATAGAGGCGCTCGAAGACCTCGGCATCCGGCTCCGGGGCGAACTCGTGTTCGAAACCGTGGTGGATGAGGAATTCGGCGGGGTCAACGGAACGCTGGCCGGCCGGCTCAAGGGTTACAACGCCGACGCGGCCCTGCTCGCCGAGCCGTCGTTCCTCCGCATTTGTCCGGCGCAGCGCGGGGGTCGCACGGTGCACATCACCCTGAAGGTGGACCCGTCGGGCGGCATTCTCCAGGAAGGGAAGTTCCCGGTAGGGGTCGCGGACCAGCTCCGCCATTTCCTGGACAGGCTGCCCGAGTTCGCCCGGCAGCGCCGCGAACGGGCGCGCGTGCATCCGCTCTACCAGCATCACGCCGACCCCGTGCCCGTTTCCATCACCAAGATTCATACCGGCCCGTGGGGGACCAAGGAGCCGATCGGAGTGCCGGAATCGTGCCAGATCGAGCTGTACTGGCAGCTCATGCCCGGAGAAACGCAGCAGGACGTCGAACGGGAGTTTTTCGAATGGTTCGACCGGATGACCGGCTCGGCGCCGGAGCTGTTCGAGAAACGGCCACGAGTCGAGTTCCCGATCCGATGGATGCCCGGGTCGTTCATCGACCGGACCGAGCCGCTGGTCACCGAGCTGGCGGATTGCGCGGAGACGGTGCTGGGGCAGCAGCCGCCGATTGCGGGCATCGAAGGCCCGTGCGACATGTACGTGTTCCACCAGGGGTTCGGGATTCCGGCGGTGCTTTGGGGGGCGAGGGGAGGTAATACGCACGCCGCCGACGAATACCTGGAGATCGACTCGCTGGTGGCCGCGGCGAAAGCGCAGCTTCTGTTCGTATGCCGGTGGTGTGGGGTAGACTGAAGCTCGCAATCTGTGCCTCGGTGGTGGCGCAGGCGCTTCCGCCTGCGCTGGGTCCCCTCCGGCTGCTCACTCCGTCTCCACGGCAGTACGAGAAGATTGAGATCGCGCTCACGCCGGACCGGCCGCCGGACAATCCCTTCGACCCGAACGCCGTTTTGCTTGACGCCGTGGTGCGCACCCCGTCGGGCAGGGAGCTGCGCGTGCCGGGCTTCTGGTTCCAAGACTTCACACGCTCGCTCAAGAACCCGGAGGCGAAGGCGCGCGATCGGATTGAGGTGCTCGAGCGATCGGGCGAGCCCGAGTGGCGCGTGCGTTTTTCGAGCGGGGAATCGGGAGAGCACCGCGTCATCCTGGAGTTGCGCGACGCCTCCGGCACGCAGCGGAGCAGCGAGCTTCGCGTTCGTGTCGAGCCGGGGCCGCGGCGCGGGTTCCTGAGAACCAGCCGCCGCAATCCGATGTTCTTCGAGGACGAATCGGGGCGGGCTTTTTTCCCCATCGGGCAGAACCTCTGCATGTACGAGCGGAAGGAAGGTTCATACTATTTCGACAGGCTGCTCGCGAAGCTTGCGGCCTCGGGCGCCAACTACGTTCGACTCTGGCAGGAATACTACGTGCCTCGTGACTCCGACGCCGTGGTGGGCGCGGGCGACGGCGGCTTCACTGGCTTCCCTCTCGAGACGCAGGCGACGGGTCTCGGCCGGTACGACCTCGCATCGGCCTGGCGGCTGGACTACGTGGCGGACCTGTGCGAGCGGCTCGACATCCGCTGGCAGATCACCTTCGAGCAGGTCGTCTGGTGGCAGCGGCGGATGGCCTACCGCTGGGAACGCAATCCCTACAACGCAGCCAACGGGGGACCGTGCGCCAAGCCGTCGGACTACCTGACCGATGCCATGGCGCGCGAACTCGTCCGGCGTCGTCTTCGCTACAGCGTGGCACGCTGGGGCTGGACCACGAATCTGCTTGCGTGGGAGCTCTGGAACGAAGTCGACAACATGGAGGGCTTTTCTCCCGGGCCGAACGCCGCCTGGCACCGCGAGATGGCCTCGTACTTGAAACGCATCGACCCGTGGCGGCACCTGGTGACGACAAGCTGGCGCGATCCGCTGATGTTCGCGCTGCCGGAGATCGACATCGTGCAGGCCCACTCCTACTTTCCCCCGGAATACGACGCCGCCCAGTATTCCTGGCAGGACACGGATCACCTGATGCGCCCTTACGGCAAGCCGTTCTTCTTCGGCGAACAAGGGATCGAGGGGCCGGTGAGCGTCGATCCCGAGGGGAAGCACTTCCACGACACGCTGTGGGCGACGACCGTCAGCGGCGCCGCCGGAGCGGGCATGTACTGGTGGTGGCACAATTACATCGAGACGTTCGGTCTTTACCGGCATTACACGCCGCTGGCGGCGTTTGTTCGCGACGTCGACTGGCCCGCGCGCCGTTGGGCGCCGGTGCGGCTTTCGAAGCCGAACCTTCCGGTCAGCCTGAATGTGTTCGGGATTGCCGCCGACGACCGGGCTCTGATTTGGATTCACGATCCGCTGGCGTTCCGCATCGTTGAGGGCAAGGCCGTCCGCGGCGGGGGTCAAGCCTCGGCGATTGTCAACGTGGTCGGGCTCGAGGCCGGCGACTACCGGATCGAGTGGTGGGACACGAACACCGGCAAGATCGTCCGCGAGGACAAGGGAGACGTAGTTCCGCTTCGCCACTTCGGTTACGGGCTGGAACTGAAGCCTCCCGAGTTCTGGGGCGACATCGCCGCCAAGGTCGTGCGGCGGTGATCCGGGGCAGTAAGGCCACGGTCGGGTGGCGCTGGAGATAATGAAGAACCATGGGCTACATCCGATTCCTTTGCTCTTTGTTCGTATTTTCCGCCACGGTATCCATCGCGTCCGACAGGTCGAAGATCATCCTGGACACCGACCTCGGCGGCGATATTGACGACGCCTGGGCTTTGGCTTTTGTTCTCTCGCACGAGGGCTTCGAGCCGCTGGGGATCACCATCACCAACGGAAACACGCCGGCCCGAGCCCGTCTTGCCTGCAAGATGCTGCACCTCACCGGCCGCAGCCGCATTCCGGTGGCGGTGGGCCGCAAGACGGATGACGGCTACGCGCATCAGTTTGTCTGGGCAGAGGATTTCGCCGCCGTGCAACCTGTCCGCCAGCCTGCCGCCGCCTTCATCGTGGAGCAGGCCAAGCGGTACCCGCAGGAAGTCACGCTGCTCGCCGTCGGCCCCCTGGAGAACGTCGCCGACGCCTTGCGGCTCGAACCTCGCCTGGGCAGCTATCTCCGGCGGGTGGTTCTGATGAGCGGGTGCATTTACGGGCGCGCCGGCAACCCGGCCATCCTCCCTGAATGGAACGTCCGCGCCTCGATTCCCGATTCCCACCTCGTATACGCAGCAGGGCTGCCCCTCACCATTGTGCCGCTCGACTCGACCACCCACGTCCGCCTCGCGGACGCAGAACGGGAGCGGGTCAGCGAGCACCGTTCCCCGCTGACGTTCGCACTCGAATGCCTGTACCGGCTCTGGCTCAGCGGCCCGGAATCCCGGATGGTGCTTCACGATCAACTCGCCGTGGCCGAGGCCGCGGCCCCCGGCAAGTTCTTCGGCAAGAAGGAAACCCTTTCCTTGACGGTTGACGGGCAGGGCTTCACCCGAATTGATGCCGCGCGCGGCAAGCCGGCCGTCGTCTGTCTGGAACCGAAGCGTGACGAATTCATGGATTACTTCATATCGCGCCTGATTGGCCGGCGACCCGCCGGATGAGGACGCGAGCGGACTCAAGCAAGCGGGCGGCTTGGTTGAGCGCGTCGGTGGCCACCGGCGCCGGTGTGGTCCGCATCTCGGAAATTACTCCGATTCGCGGTCCATCGGACCGCACCACTTGCTGGCAGAGATTCAGGCAGCCATGGGTGCGTGTCAGAAATAGCTCAGCCACCACTCTCGCCGGCGTTCCTTCAGCCTGGCGAAGTGCCGGCACGGAGCGGACATCAGCGCGACCACCAGGATCCACACCACATACACGACAGGGAGGTCGTAGCCGAAGCCGGGCGGGTATGGCGCAGCCGGGCCGCCGAGTGAGGGCAGCGGATTCTTCAGGAATTCGACCGACCCGTAGCGAACCAGCGCGAACAGGTACGCGAGCGCGTGGATGACGTAGAGATGAACGATGAAGTAGAAGAGGGGCACTCGTCCGAAGACGAGCAACGGGTTGGACTTGCGGAGCAGGACCCGGTCGAGCCACGCCCAGATCAGCATCGCCGGCCCGAGGGTCATCAGGAGAAACTCCAGCGAGGGCGGGTACTTGGTGGTTCTCAGGAAAGAAAGGACGGTCTTGCCCGGCGCCGGCTGCACCGACCACGGCTGCGGGTCGCCATAGAAGTTCAGCAACCGAAGGATGACGAACGCGAGGATCAGGCTGATTCCGATGCGAACCAGCCGGCTCCGGCAGCGCTGCTCGTCCACGAGGATGATGCGGCCGAAGCAGTATCCGGCAGCCATGACCGCGATCCAGGGCAGCAACGGATAGGCAGTGATGACAACGGCTCCGTGGACGGGAATCGCCGCGGTTTGGTACATGATGTTCCACACCCATCCGGCCGGGCCGAGCGCCGCAGCGGGAATGCCGTCAGCCAAGTTGTGCAACAGAATCACGGCAACGCTGAAGACGGCCGCGACGCGGGCGGGCGTACGCACAAGGAACGCAAGCACCACCATCGACCAGCCCAGCGACCACAGGACCGACAGGATGACGGGGCCGGAAGTGAGGCTGAAGAACATGGCGAAGCGAATCACGACGAGGTCCAGCAGCACCAGCCAGAGACCGCGCGTCCACAGGAATCGGGGCACTTGGGCGGTATCTCCGCCATACTTGAGCCGCAGGCAGACACCCAGTCCAGCGGTGAATGCAAAGACGGGTGCGCAGATATGGGTGACCCAGCGGGTGAAGAAGAGCACGGCCGTCGTTCGGCTCAGGTCGTCCGGCTGGAAGGACATGGCGCCGTAGTGGAAGAACTCGCGCACGTGATCCAGCGCCATGATGATCATCACCAGGCCGCAGAGAGCATCGATGGATTGGATGCGCCTCCTCGCGAGAAGACCGGGGGGTTGAAGGCGCACATTCGGGAACTGCTCGCCGATCCCAGGCCTCGTCATCGTTGGTCCCTCGAGGATTGGGCAGAGGCACAACCCGGCGCCGGGTTCGATATTCATCCATGTTAGCGTGGCTGGATGCTGGTGAAATCCACGGTTAACCACAGAGCCACGGAGGGCACAGAGGATTGAAACTGATCTACTTGTCGCTGGGATCGAATCTCGGCGACCGGGAACAAGCGCTGAGAGAGGCCATCCGGTTGCTCGAGGCGCCGGACTTGCGAGTGCTTCGGGTTTCGTCGATCTACGAAACCGAACCGCAGGAGGTGCGCGGCCAGCCGTGGTTCCTGAACCTGGTGGCGGAGGCCGAGACCAGCCTGCTGCCGCGGCAGTTGCTGGCGCGGGTCCGCAAGATCGAGCGGGAACTGGGCCGCAAGCGGCAGGCGGCAAAAGGCCCGCGGACGATCGACATCGACATCCTGCTCTACGGCAATTTCGTGATTGAAACCGGAGAGCTGACGGCGCCGCATCCTCGCATGGCGAACCGGCGGTTCGTGCTGGAGCCGATGTGCGAGCTCGCGCCGGAGCTGCGCCATCCGGTGCTGCGGCGCACCATGCGAGAGCTGCTGGGCGGGACGCTTGGACAAGTCGTCAGGAAGACGACATTCACCGCAGAGCCGCTGAGCGCGCGGAGCATCAGGGGATCCGGGCCGCTAAAGCCCTAGCCTCCGCGGCGGCGTCTTTCACGTCCGGAACGTTCGCAAACCCGGCCACGTACCGGCCCTTGCGGAAGAAGCACAGCCGTCCGAGGTACTTGTCCGCGAGTTGGAAGGCCTCATCCGCCACGCTCGCCGCCTGTGCATCGCCGAAGCGGGCGCGCAGCTTGCTCAGCGTCGCGGCCGCCGCCTCCGGAGTCGATTCCGCCACCACGAAGGCCTTGCCGAACCCGTACTGCGCGACGTACCCGCGTTTCAGCAGCCGCAAGCCGAGGACACTTTGGGGCGCGAGGCGGATCGACTGTGCGTCTAGCCCCTCCGGCGGGAACCAGCCGACGGCGGCGGGCAGATCCGTTTGACCGGGAATCCGCTTCTCCATCGCGATGACAAAGGCCCGCAACGCGGCGGTGTGGTCCTTCTCCGGAGACGCCGCCAGCTCAACGAAGTACTTGTCTTTGGCGAAGATCGCCCGCCGGGGCTGGACCTGGGCCGCCATGCCGATCTTCTCGACCGGCAGGCGCGGGTCGCGGTTGGCTGCGAAGATCCCGTAGGCCAGCTCCGCACTGGCCATCTCGGAGACGTCGAAAACGAAGGTGTCGCTGCGGGACTTGCAGGTCACGCCCTTCATTCCGACAAAGTCGTAAATCAGGTAGCCCTCGGCGTTTCCGTTCATGTACTCGAACAGGTTGTCGGCGGTGAAGCTGCGGGACGGGCCGTGTTGTTCCCAGCCGGGCACAAGGCGGCAGTCGGGGGCGACCTGCGCGGCGCAGGCGGCGCCGAGCAGCGTCGGGAGTATTGCCCGGATCATGCAAACAGCTCTTGGGCGCGAATCAGGCGCTCGGCCACGCGCACGCCATTGCCGCACTGGATGGCGCAGGTCTCGCAGTCGCCGCAGCGAACCGCGCGCACCTGGGCCGGCAGCGAGAGGAACTGCTCCCGGCCGAGGGCGAACTGCCCGTAGCCCTCGGCGTACGTGAGACAGCGGAGGACCTCCGCCACCGGCAGGCCTTTGGGGCAAGTCCCGTCGCACTTCCCGCACATCCGGCAGTAGAGCGGGCGGACATATTCCAGTTGCCGGGCGAGGAGCTCTTGGTCGGCCTCGGTGAAGGCCGACGTCATGGCCTGGAGATTCTCGTCGAGCTGGTCCATGTCGGTCATGCTGGGGATCGTGGAGTCCACATTCGGGTTCTTCAGCACCCACTTCAAGGCCGCCAGCATCGCCCCGTCCCGCTGTAGCTTTCCGTACAGGCTGTCGCCCGGCCTCACCTTGCGATAACCTCCAGCCATCACCTTCATCGCCACCACGCCGATGCCGGCGCGGCGGGCGGAATCGACCAGCGCGGTCATTCCGGGGTCCATGGTGAAGTTGTAGGTGGTCAGCAGCACGTCGATCCTGCCGCTGTTGATCAGACCCGGGATCAGTCCGGCGTGCCCGCCGTGGGTGCTGACGCCGGCGAACCGGATCTTCCCCGCCTTCTTGGCGGCGTCCTGCGCCTCCACCAGCTCGGCGGTGAGCTGCCCGGCGCTGCTGAGTCCGTGGAGGTACCAGATGTCCACGTGGTCCGTGCCGAGTTCGCGCAGGCTCGTGTCGAGGTGCTCCAGCGCGCCCTGCTTCGACCGGGCGCCGGTCTTGGTCGAAATGAAGACGCTCTTTCGCTTCGCTTTGAGCGCCGCGCCGACCATTCGCTCGTTGTTGCCGCCCTGGTAGCCGCGGGCGGTGTCGAACAGGTTGATCCCGACGTCGGCGGCCCGTTCGATCACCGTGGCGTCGGAGGTGATCATGCAGCCGAAGCCGACGGTGGTAACCTTCAGGCCCGTCTTGCCGAGCGTTCGGTATCTCAGTTCCGGCTGTTGCCGCGAACCCTGGCCGGCGACGGAGCCCGCGCCGAAGCCGGCCGCCAGGAATGTCCGCCTGGAAGCGTTCGATTTCATGAGGACCTCCGGCATTTCAGATATAATCAGACACTAAAGTCTAAAGCATTGGACGGGAGGTTTCCAGTGGCGTCCTTCACACGGCGGTTGTTTCTCCAGAGCGCGGCAGGCGCCGGCATCGCCGGAGCCACGACGCAGCGGGCGTCATCGCTGCCCGAACCGGTCCACCGGTACGACGCGCGGCCCGCGGTTGCCGTAGTGCACGGCGAGAGCCGGCGCAAGATCGTCCACGATGCGCTTGCCGCCATCGACGACCAGATCCGGCCGGCGCTCCAGTCCAGGAAGTACGTGGTCATCAAGCCGAACAACGTCTCGACGGTCAACCAACTGGCCGCCACGCACGCCGACACGCTTCACGGCATCCTCGACTACCTCGAGCCGCGGTTCAAGGGGCCGGTCGTCATCGCGGAATCCTCGGCCGGCGACACGATGGAAGGCTACGAGAACTTCTACTACACCCGCGTCGCCTCCGAACGCCGGTCGCAGAAGATCTCCCTGGTCGATCTCAACCGCGAAGCGAAGTACGAGGTGATCCCGCTGCTCTCGCCCGATCTCCATGTGCAGCCGGTGCGGCTGGCAGCGAGGCTGCTCGACCCTGAGGCTTTCATCCTCTGTTCGGCGATCCTGAAGACGCACAACACGGTGGTGGCCACGCTGTCGGTGAAGAACATGACTCTCGGGGCGCCGTTGCACAACGCGCCGACGGAGACGCCGAAGTGGAACGACAAGCGGAAGTACCACGGCGGCGTCCGCCAGACGCACTACAACATGATGTTGACGGCGCAGAAGATGAAGCCGTTCTGGGGCGCCACACTCATCGATGGCTACGAGGGGATGGAGGGTAACGGCCCAGCTTCCGGAACGCCGGTGGCTTCGCGCATCGCCATCGCTTCCACGGATCTGATCGCGGCGGACCGCGTGGGCGTCGAGGTGATGGGCATCAACCCGGCCTGGCTCGGGTACCTGCAATACTGCTGGCAAGTGGGGCTCGGACAGTACGACATTGAGAAGATCGAGGTACGGGGCGACTCGCTGGCGGCGGTGAAGAAGCCCTACCGGATGCACGCGGACATCGAGCGCGAGCTGGAGTGGATCGGGCCTCTGGAGGACGTGCCTCCCAAGCTTGGATGATTTTTCACCGCCGCTGGGCCAGCACTCGCTCCGCATTCCGGAAGTACACCTTCTCCAGCACCTTGTCCGGCAGTCCGATGCCGTAGATCCGCCAGCGCCCTTGCCCGGGCGATTCCCAGTAGTCGAAATACTCGTCCTCGGTTTCGAGCCACCGGAAGTAGTTGCGGTACATCGCCTCCGAAACCTGGAAGTCCGTCCCGAACAGGATCCGGTCTTGATACTTCAGGAAGAATTGCCGGGCGCGCCGCGGCTGGCGGCCCAGCTCGGCGTGGCGCGCGCCGAATTCGACGGCCACGTTCGGATAGCGGTCCAGCACCGGCTCGAGATCGTCCAGCCTCTCGGGGAGATTGCCGAAGTGCAGCGCGATGAAGCGGGTCCTCGGGTGGCGCGCGAACACCCGGTACTGCGCCTCCAGGATCATGTCCTTGCTCGGAAACTGTGGTCCGAAGAAGCTCCACCCGGGGAACTGGCCCAGTTCGTCGATGCGCTCGTTGGTGTTGTCGACAGGGAGGAAGAACGCGTCGGGGTCGGTGACGTGAATCGCGACCGGGATTCCCTGCCGGCCGCATTCGGCCCAGATGGGATCCAGGCGCGGGTCGTCCACCGCGATCAGCTTGCCGGACTTGTCCTTGTTCTCGAGCCCGAGATCCTTGGTGATTTTCAGGCCGCGCGCGCCGCGCGCCACCGCCTCCCAGATCTGTGCCGCCATGGCTTCGCCGAAGTCCGGCTCGTCGAAACGGGACCAGTCGATCTCGGTGAACACGGCAAAGCGATCCGGGTAGGGCTTCACCATGCGGTCGATCACTCCCTGGAGCTGTTCCCCCCACTTGCCCGTGAGGATGACGATCTTCTTGACATTGCAGCGGTCCATGATCTCGACCACCCGGGCCGGAGGCAGCCGGTCGCCGCCGCCGTGGGCATCGTTGACGTGGTTGTGAACATCAATCACCGGGAACCGAGCTTTGGGCACCTCATGCGCCGGAAGGCGCAGGACCGGTCGCGGCTTGAAGTCCTTGAGCAGCAGGGTGTCGGCGAGCTTGCCTGCCCCCGGCGTCTGGGCGAGGCTGAGGAGAGGCGTCAGCCACAGGACCACGAACACGGCCGGCGCGAACTCACGGGCCCGCCCGGCTTCGATCGATTTGCTCTTCATCACAGGGTTCCTTTCGCTGTCCTGATCGCGGCTCCTCCACCTGGAGGATCCGGTTCGCCGGGACATCCGTCAGATGCTGTACGCACCCGCTGGGCCAGCGGATTTTGATCAAAGCCGCTCTGTCCTCGCGCCCGAGGCCGAAGTGCACCCTGCGGTCGCTGGACGACATGAAGCCGACGCTCACCGTCACGTGGTTGAAAAGCATCCGGCCCGACGGGGTGGTGACCTTGATCTTCGCCCCAATGGCGTCGCGATTGCTCCGGGAGCCCGTCAGATTGAGCTGGAGCCAGTTGTTTCCGTTGTCCCCCGAATTGAACAGGATCCGGGGCTTCTGATTCAATGACGTCACAACGATGTCCAGGAACCCGTCGTCGTTGAAGTCCGCGAACGCGGACCCCCGTTGATAACCCGTGCGCAGGAAATCGGCGCCCATCTCCCGGCTCACGTCGATAAACTGCTTGCCGCCGACGTTTTCAAACATGGTGTCGTGCTGCGCCGAGTAGGGCTCCAGGTTATCCACATCCCCGTTGGCGGAGTACAGATCCTTCCATCCATCGTTGTTGTAATCGATAAAACCGTTGCTCCAGCCCGAGCGTGAGCCGCTCAGGGTAAGGATCTTCGAGGTGGGAGACACATACTGAAACGATTTGCCGCGAAGATTTCGGAACAGCGCCCAGACCTGCCTCATCAGGTTGTTGTAGAAGACGTCCACCCATCCGTCATTGTCGTAATCTTTTACGTCGCAGCCCATCGCCGAAACCGTGGCGCCCATGTCGTTGTAAGCGACTCCGTACAGAAGGCCGACTTCCTTGAACGTGCCGTTGCCCTGGTTGAGGTATAGGAAATTGGGCTCCGTGTCGTTGGCGATGAAGACGTCCGTCCAGCCATCCTCGTTAAAGTCGGCGATGCCGATGCCCATCCCTTTGCCGAGCGCCTCTCCGAATCCCGACTTTCCGGTCACATCCTCAAAGCGGCCCGCCCCCAGATTGTGATACAGCCGGTGCGGAACCCGGACATAGGTCTTCGGGTGGCAGTACACCTCGATGTTGCCGGCGGCACACCGCCTGTCCATCCCGGGAGTCCAGAGGGTGTAGTTCGACAGGACCAGGTCGAGGAGTCCGTCGTTGTCGTAGTCGAACCAGGCGGCCTGGACACTGAGCGTGTCCGGAGGCTTGCGGCCGAGGCCGGAAGCCTCCGTCACGTCGGTAAAGGAACCATCGCCGCGGTTGCGGTACAAGGTGTTCCTGCCCGTGTTGCACACGAAAAGATCGGTGTGGCCGTCGTTGTCGAAGTCGCCGGCCGCCACCCCGTAGCTGAAGTCCAGATTGGAGGCGGTGAGGCCGGCGGATTGGGTTACATCCTGAAAGGTGCCGTCACCCTGATTCCGTAACAGACAGTGATGGAAGGACGGGTCGTCCTTTGTCAATTCCGGCAGCCTTGCGCCGTTGGTGAAGTAAATGTCCATCTTCCCGTCATTGTCGTAATCCAGGACGGCGATGCCCCCGCACATCGGCTGCTGGAAGTACTTGCGGCCGGTATAGTGGTTGTTCGAAACATAGCGGAACCCGGAGCGGGGGGCGACGTCCGTGAAATGAGGCCGCCGGACCGGGGCCTCGGACTGGCCGGCGGAAGCCGGGGACCGGACGGCGAAGGCCGCCGCGAGAAACAACAGAAGCCCGGCGCCCACTACTTTGCCTCCTCCGCACAGGCGCGGAAGAGCAGTTGCTCCAACCGGTTCCCGCAGGCGCAGGCCGGGCCCGGGGAGGGCGCGCCGGCCAGCCGCGACTGGGCGCAGCGCAGAGCCGGTTCCTCGGAGCCCAGGGCGGCGGCAATGCGATACCTCTCGCCGGCCTCTTGATTCCGGCCGGTGCGTTCGAGCACCAATCCATGGGCGATGTATGCCCGGTCGACTTCCGGCCAGCGCGAGGCGACCTCCTTGATTGCCTTCTCCGCTTCGGCGAGCCGCTCCAGCATGCCGAGCACAACACCCCTCGTCAGCGGCAGCTCCGGGTCGTCCGGATTCGAGCGGATAGCCTGCTCCAGCAGGTTGAGCGCCTCCTGCTTTCTGTCGAGGCGCACCAGCAGCAGAACGGCCCGCTGCACGACCGACGGCTGGGCGGAAGCCCGGCCTAGTCCCTGGTCGAGGGCGCTCACCGCTTCCGATCTCCGTCCCAGGGCTTCCAGAATGCTCGCTTTCAAGAGAAGTTCGTCGCCGGTTGCTTCCTCCGGAGGGGCCTGGCCGAGGCACTCCAGAGCGCGTGCGGGCCCATCCGCGTAGAACAAGGCCGTCGCCAAACCAAGGCGCGCGGCGGGTCTTTCTTCGACGGCGAGTTGCAAGAAATCTCGCGCCAGCGCATACTCACCGGCGCTCAGCAGCACGGCGCCGGCGTCATGCAGAACCTTTCCGCTCGCGTTGAGTTTGAGCAACACGCGAAATTCCTGAAGAGCCTCCTCTTTGCGGCCGTCCGCCAGGAGGAGACTTGAGAGATGAAGCTGAAACTCCGGATGATCCGGATGATCGCGCGCCTCGCGGCGGAAATGAACAATGGCCCGCTCCCGCTGTTCCCGCGGAGCCAGCGTCGCCAGGCCGATCATTCCGAATTGTTTCCGGAGCACAGCGGACCCCGGCGGGCGCATTTTCCGGTACTTGTCGAGATAGATCTGGGCCTCTTCGGAACGTCCCAAAGCCATGAGGGCGCGGCCCAGGTGCAGGACGATTTCCGGACTTTCCGGGTCCCTGGCCAGGGCCTGGCGAAAGGCCTTCTCGGCCTCCGACGGCCGATCCAACGCAAGATGAGCCATTCCGGTCAGATCGAGGATGCGGGCATTGTCCGGCTCCAGCCGCCCGGCTGCCTCCAGGTCCGGCAGAGACTCCGCCATCTGCCCGTTCCGCTGAAGCATCCAGGCCCGGGAGTAGCGAATGGTGACGGAATCAGGGTCGAGCGCGGCGGCTTGTGTCAAATGGTCAAGCGCACTGTCAGGCTCGTCGTGCCAGAACACCTGGGCATAGACGTAATGCCCCAGAGGGTCCTTCGGGTGCTTTGCCAGATACCAGGCAAGCTCGTCGCGGGCCTCTTGCCGGCGCGTTTCGGTGTGGCCGCATGCGCGCGCCCGGTCGCGCCTGGCGGCGTCATCGTCGGGCCGGAGCCGCAGATAGTCGTCATACGCTTTCGCGGCATCGTCGTAGTAGCCGGCATCCTCGGCGGCGCGGGCCATTAACAGTGAGATCTCCGGGTTCTGAGGAGCTTTCTGCCGCGCCTGGGCCAGGAAAAAGACGGCCCGGACATACTCCTGGCGGGCGCCACAGACTCTGCCCAGCTCCACCAGCACGTCGGCGTCTCCCGGCCGGATCTTCAGTGCCGCTTCCAGGGCGCGGCTTGCGCGATCGTAATGTTGCGCGCGGGCGGCGGCCCGGCCGAGCTGAAAAAGGATCTCCCCGTCCCCGGGACGCAGAGCCAACGCGCTGTTGAACGCCCTTTCGGCGCGCTCGTACAGGCCGAGACGGCCGCAGGCAAGCCCAAGCAGGTGCAGCCACCGGGCATCGCCGGCGCTTTGGCCTTCAAGGGCGTCGAGGATCGCCTGGGACGCCGATCCGTGCCCGGCCCAATGCAGGGCTTCAGCCCGCAGCAGCGACGCCGCAGGACCGGTTTCCTTCACGCGCGCCAGATACTCCAGCGCCTTTCTGCCGTCCTTGCTGTCGACGGCGATCCGGGCCAATTGCAGGTTCGCGTTGACATGTCCGGGGTTGATTTTGAGCAATTTTTCAAAGAACAGCCGGGCCTGGGCGGGCTGGCCGCAGAGGAGGTAGTGGTTTCCGGTGTTGTTCAGCAGCGCGGCGGAGACCGGATGCCTGGCGAGCAGGGACCGGTACAGCCGCTCCGCCTCGTCGCACTTTCCTCCGGCGTCCAATCGCGCCGCCTCCCGCAAGTCCTGACACCCGACCACGGCGGGGAACAGCAGGAGGACCACCGGCGTCAGAACCGCCCTGAGGGCTTGCATGCGCAATCGGACTCAATCTTATCCGGAACAGGGAATCCGCCGCAAACGCAAGAAAAAAGCCCCCTCCGCACCGGCAGGGGGCCCTAGGACGCCAGGTTCAGCGAAACACGCGCTAAAACTCGATACGAGCTCCCAGTTGGACGCGCCGCCCGTAGGTCAAGTACGCCTGGTTGGTGATGGCTCCGAAATTGGCGTCATCCACGCTGGTGGAAGGGTCGCCCCAACTCAGGTTGTTGAGCACGTTAAACGCATCGGCCTTCACCTGCACCTTGAGCTTCTCGGTGATCCGGAAGCCCTTGGCCAGCGAACCGTTCATGTTGAAAACCCCCGGGCCATACAGGCCGTCGAAGTACCACGGATTCCTGCGGGGCGTGAAGTCGGGCAGTCTTTCGAATCCCGAGGTCCGGAACCACTGGCCGGGAGTCGGATTGCCGATCTTGGGGTCGGAGCCGTCCCACAGCATCCCGTAGAATTGCAGCAGGTTGCCCGAGCGCCAGTAAATCACCGGACTCAGCTTCCAGCCTCCGAGAACGGCGTCCACCACCCGCGGGGCGCTGCTCAGGAAGGCTCGGCCCTTGCCGAACGGCACGTCCCAGGTGCCGGCCAGCGTGAACCGCTGGCGGTAGGTGTACGGCTCCAGCCAGGTGTACTTGCGATTGTAGTTGTCGATGTCGTCGTAAAACCGCTGACCCTTTTCCACGTGGTAGCTGTAGCCGACGAGCAGAGAGAGGCCGTGGCTGTAATTCTTCTGAAGTTTGATCTGCAAAGCCTGATATTTCATCGTCCCGCCTTCCAAGCCGTCGACGACGACGATGTCCCCGTAGTGCGGATACGGCCTGGCTAACTCGGTCACACCCACCTGCGGCTGATAGCGGAGCTGGCCGGGGAATTTCTCGACGGGGAGGAGGTTGTAGAACGGGTTGTCGATCACGCCCAGGGTTTGCTCTTTGTATGTGTAATAAATCTGGGGGTCGACCTGGTTGATGTTGTAATCGGTCTCAAACACCTGGCTGGTCCGGTTGAGGAAATACGTGACATCCAGCACGACCGAAAACGGCAACTGCCGCTGCACGGAAATGTTAAAGCGGTCGCTGTTGCTGCGCCGGCGGTCCCGGTTGAAGTAGTACAACGAGTTCCCCAGCATGGTGTAAATGCCCAGGCGCTTCTCATAGGAAGGCGCGATCGGGTTGGTGGGAGGAAACGGATCTCGCAAGTCCATCTGGGGCACACCCTGGATCGGATCCGGAGCGCCGGTGAAGTTACTGTAGCCGTATATCGGAAAGCCGCTGAGCTGGTCGTGGCCGGGGTTCGTGGTCCAGGGAGTCACGTAGCGTCCGTAGGCTCCACGGATCACCGTCTTGTCATTCAGCCGGTAGGCCGCTCCGATGCGAGGCGAAATCGTTCCCCATCCCCCGTCCCACGATCCGGGATGCTCGTCGGTAGCGAACTGAAAGGCCCCGGTCATCTTCCACGTCCCCTTGTAGAACTGGGCGACCTCGGCCGGCATCGCCAGGCCCTGCAATTCCGGTATGGCGGCGTCGAGGTCCAGGGCTCGCGTCACGCGGTTTTCTTGATCTTCAAACGGCGACTCCCACTCGTACCGCAGCCCGAGGTTCAGGGTGAGGTTCCGGGTCGCTTTCCAGTCGTCGTTGAAGTAGAAGCCGTAGAAACGCCGCTGCACCTTCGGCTTGATGTTCACCGGAAAGCCGGTGGCGCCGCTGTCCCAATTGTTCCCGTTGGCGCCCCAGCCGGCGGCGAATGTCGGCGCAATGGCGCCCAGGAGGAACGTCGCATAAGCATCGCCGGACAACAGCAGGTTCGGGTTTACATACGTGTCGGCGGTGGGCTGCGGGTCAAAGCCAAAGCCGGGGTTGACCAGCAGCAGCAAACTGTCGGTGGTGTTGCGCCGGACGTCCACCCCGGTTTTCAGATAATGCGCTCCGCGCTGCTGGGCAAGCTTTGTGCTGAACTCCCAGGCATGCGGAGTCTCATGCCAATAGCCTCCGCCAGGACCCATATGGGTGCACGGCCAGGCATTCGGATTGCAAACGCTCATGCGCGGAATCAGCTTCGGGATGCCCGGGTCGGCGAAGACGACCTTGTAGAAATCGGAATTCGGGAAAACGCCCTCCCAGGACCATTCGTCAGCGAACTCGGTCGCGAAATGGGAGGTGTCCCGGAAATTGTGGTAGCCGCCGTGGAAGTTCAGAATCGTCGAGGGGCTTACGGTGTAAGTGGCGTCGCCGGCATAGGAGGTCATGTTATAGTCGGCGCCCCGATCCGACATGAAGATCGGTGAGCCGGTCGGATTGCCGACGACCTGGACCGGCGTGCGGGTGATGCTCACGCGGCCGTAGACGCGGAGTTTGTCGCTGGCGATGTAGTCCACCCGATCCGAGAAGTTCTTGTATGGGTACTTGATCGGAGTCGACACCACATAGTTGTTGGTGTGAAGCGCGTCAATCCCGGGACCGTTCGGCTTCCAGAGCTGGCCGATGTAGCGGGCGGCGACCGGCGCGATCCGGCTGCCTGGAATCTGGTTGTTGCCAAACGGAGTGCGGGTGACCGTGCCATCGGGGGCCGTTTGAGTGGACCACGGGTCGTAAATCGGCCGCAGGAACCCATCGTCGGTCAGGGTCTGCGAGAAGTCTCCGGTCCGTTCCAGGTCGGTCGGCACCGAGTTATAGAGTGCTCCCGGTTCGATCTTGTTCCACAGCTCGAAACCGGCGAAGTTGAACAGCCGGTCTTTGAGGATGCGCCCGCCCAGAGTGAAGCCGAACATGTTATTCCGGGTCTGGTTTTCCGTGCGGTACACGCGGTTTTCCAGAGCATTCCAGTACGGCCTGGCGTACTGTGCGAAGGCGGACCCGTGGTACTCGTTGGTGCCGGCCCTCATCACCACGCTGATGGCCGAGCCGGAACTGTGCCCGTATTCGGCGTCCACGGCGTTTTGCAGGACGTTGACTTCCTGCACCATGTCCGGCGAAGGGACGTAGCCGGTTTTCACGCTGATGCCGGAGGGGCTGCCGTCCACCTGCAAGTCGTTGGTGAACTGGCTGCTGCCCCCGATCCGCAAGTTATTGGATGCCCACGTGTCGTAAGGGTTGTCCTCACCCCAGGAGGTGCTCTCAACCGATGGGTCCAACTGCGCCAGCAGGAACGGGTTCCGATACAACTGCGGCAGGCTTTGCGTCAGCTTCTGGTCCACCGTGGTCTCCAGCTTGGCGGTGTTGAGCTGAAGCGCGGCGGCCTCGGCGACAACGGAGATGGTTTCCCGCACTTCGCCGGGTTTCAGCGTGGCGTCCAGCGTCAAGTCGGCGCGGGACGGCACGTTGATGCTTTCCAGCACGAATTTGCTGAACCCGGCGTTTTCCACGGTGAGGTTGTAACTTCCCGGTTCCACCAGGTCGAACAGGTAACGGCCGGTCTCGCCCGTGTGTCGGACGACCTCCACGCCGGTGCGGTTGTTCGTCAGCGTTACTTTCGCACCCGGGATTGCGGCCGTCGTGGAATCCATGACGGTTCCCTGAATGCGCCCGCGGTATTCCTGAGCGAACACAGCGCTCGACACGAGCGCCAGCGTCAGAACGAGGCAGACCCTCGCGGCGGCCGGCCGGAAGACCTTCAAGCACGCCGATAGAAGCATATCCTTTCCTCCCCTTCGTCGATGTCGCAGCGCCGGAAGGCCGAGGCCTCCCCCGCTTGCGCCACTATACTACCAGGGCCCCTCCCGGATCAACGCCGGCGGCGCCCGACCCCGGCCGGCCGCCCGAGGCAGGCGGAAATCAATGCTAGACTCGGGCTCATGGGCGGTGCGGGAGCGTTTCCCATACTGGGCGATGGATCGGGAGCCACTCCTCGCATCCGGTCGCTGCTGATCAAGCCGGCCTCGGCCGTCTGCAATCTCGACTGCGCCTACTGCTTCTACCTCGACCGCAAGGCGGATCCGTACAAGGCGATGCCCGGCCGCCGCATGAGCTTCGAGACGCTCGAGCGCCTGGTCGAGACGTACCTCTTCTACTCATATCCGGACAGCGTCTTCGCCTTCCAGGGCGGAGAGCCGACGCTTGCCGGGCTGCGCTTTTTCGAAAAACTCATGGATTGCCAGCAGCGGTACGGGCGCAACGGGCAGAATGTGAGCAACGCGCTTCAGACCAACGCCATCCTGATCGACGACGACTGGTGCGCGCTGTTTCGAGAGTACAACTGGCTGCTCGGCGTTTCCATCGACGGCCCCGAGGGCGTGCACGATCTCTACCGGTACAACAAGGAGGGGCGCGGCACCTGGAAGCAGGTGATGCGGGGCATTGAGGTTCTTCAGCGGAACAAGGTCGAGTTCAACGCGCTCTGCGTGTTGAGCCAGGCCAACATCGACCAGCCACGGGAGCTGTACCGGTTCTTCCGCGGGCTGGGTATTGACCAGGTGCAGTACATCCCGCTGGCGGAATTCGCCAGCGACGGCAGTCCTTTGCCATTCAGCATCACGCCCGCGCAGTACGGGCGGTTCCTGCTTGAGACGTTCGACCTCTGGTGGCCCGACCGCCGCAAGATGCGCATTCGCTTGTTCGACAATCTCGCCGAGGCGCTGGCCGGGATCCAGCCCGGCAATTGCACCCTGCACGCGACCTGCGACAGCTACGTGGTGGTGGAGTACAACGGCGATGTCTACCCGTGCGACTTCTTCGTGGAATCGGGCTGGAAACTGGGCAACCTCACCGTCGATTCCTGGCCCGAGATCGGTCGCCGCCGGCGCCGGCTCAGCTTCGCGGCGAACAAGACGATCCCGCATCCCGACTGCCAGGTCTGCGAGTACCAGTTCATCTGCCACGGCGGCTGCCCGAAGTTCCGCCACGGCCCGCGGGGCAATTTCAGCGATCTCGACTACTTCTGCCCCGCTTACAAGATGATCTACGCCAGAAGTCTGGGGCCGCTGCGCGCGGAGGTGGAGAAAATCCTGCGCCGCCGGGGGCCGGCGGAAGTGCAAGGGGCAAGCGCGTACCGGTGATGAAGGCAACAGACAACCATGGCCGGGTGTGGCTCGCGTTCCCAGCCGTTGCGCTGCTGTTGGGCGGGCCTTCCCCGGGGCAAATCCAGCACTTTTTCCACAAAGGCGTGAACTTCACCGCCGAGTGGCCGGACGCATACCGGTCGCAGCGCGCGGCCGGGATGCTGTCCGAGCTGCAAAAGTACGGAGTGAACACGGTGGCGATCGTGCCCTATGGGTTCGGCCGCCGCGATTCGCCCGAGATCCGGTTCGGGATGTCGCGCATCATGGAGAACGACGCCTCCGTTGAGTGGATCAGCAAAGCGGCTCACGAGCGAGGGCTCAAGGTGCTGCTCAAGCCGCAGCTTTGGATTCACGGCGCCTACCCGGGGGAGATGAAGTTCGAATCGCCGGCGGACAGGAATCAGTGGTTCGCGCAATACCGGTTGTTTGTCGAGCACTATGCGTCGCTGGCGACGAGGACTCGGGCGGACGTGTTTTGCATCGGGGTAGAGCTTGCCCGTCTCACCCGCTACGAGAAGGAATGGCGCGCGTTGATTGCCCGCGCGCGAAAGCTGTACAGGGGGCCGATTGTGTACGCCGCCAACTGGGGCGCGGAGTTCGAAGGCATCAAGTTCTGGGACGCGCTCGACTACCTCGGCGTGAACCTGTACTACCCGCTCCCGGACAACCTTGCCATGGACCCGATCGTCCGGCGCCTCGAAGAGGTCCAGGACAAGTACCAGCGCCCGGTCATCTTCACCGAGGCCGGTTTCGCCAGCCTCGCCGATCCGCACCGCAAGCCCTGGGATGAGACGCCGCGCCGCCTGTCCCCGGAGGACCAGGCGCGATGCTACGAGGCGGTCTTCCGCGCCTTCTACAAGCAGCCGTGGTTTGGAGGCGTGTATTGGTGGAAGGTGGGCAGCAACGGCTTCGGAGGCCCCGGGGACGGCTCGCACACACCGTGGCGCAAGCCGGCCATGGAGGTCATCGGCAAGTGGTTTCTGAACGGGGCGCGGTGAACGCTCGCACGCGCGGCATTTTGGGCCGCCGATGAACGCAGATAGGCAGCCCCCCGATGAGCGTAAACCAGGAGATTGGTGTCCCCCGCGATCATGCGCCGCGGTCCTCGTAGGCCGCGTTCCGGATGCGGTCCCACCCGGCGTTGCGGAACTGGGGCGTCAGACCCTTTCCCCGGAACGTCACGGGCTTGACGGGCGTTCGCCGCCGGGCTTGACGGCCGCTCCAGAACCAGCTCGAGGCCTTCTTCGACCATGGAACGCAGCGTGATTCCTTCGCGGCGGGCCAGATCTCTGGAGCGTTCCAGGATGTTGCTGGCAATATCAATCGTTGTTTCATATTGCCACTGTATCTTGGGGCGGATTGCGCGTATGAAAACAAAAGAGCCGCGGAGGACTCTGCGTCCTCCGCGGCTCTGCGGTTAACTCTGGTCCTCCGTTAGAACTCGAAGCGCGCCCCGATCTGGATGTTTCTCGGCGAGGTCACGCTGCCGTTCCATTTGCCGAAGTCCGGGCTGGAGGGGTCCGTGGTAAAGGCCTGCCCGCCCCACTGTCCGGAGGAAACGAAGTTGTGCCAGTTGAACAGGTTGAAAAACTCGCCCCGCAACTGGAAACGCATCCGTTCGGTGATCCGGAAATCCTTGTAGATGGCCAAGTCCTGGTTCTTGTAACCGTAGGCGCGGAAGTTCGACACCCGCGGTCCGGTACCCCAGAAGAAATTGAACGCGTCAGTCGGTTCGAGCGCGCTCTTGTTGAACAGAGTCTGGCCGCTTCCAGGGTCGAAGCTGCCCTTGTCCTGGGCGAAGATATTCTCGCTGAGGAATCCCGGGATGCAGCCCGCCCGGAACTGGCCCGGCACGTTGCAGTAGCCGGAACGGAAGTAGAACGGCAAGCCGGAGGAGAAGCGGGTGATACTGGCGATCGACCACCCGCCCAGCGCGAGATCCGCCGCCCGGCTGGTGCTCATCCAGCGCTTGCCATGGCCAAGCGGCAGCTCGTAGACGAACGTGACGTTAAACACTTGCGGCACATCGTCGCTGGCGAGTGACTTGTTGCGCTGCCGCTCAAAGGGCGAAATTGTGCCCGACAGGCCGCTCCAGGTCAGCGCTTCCGGATCCACGTGCCCGGCGTCGGTGATCAGCTTGGACAGCGTGTACGCCGCCAGCAGGTAGGTGCCCTGCGAGAATCGCTTTTCGACCTTGGCCTGGAACGAGTGATACGTCGAGTTGCCTGCGTTCTCATTCAGCCCGAACAAGGCGCTGCAAAACTGCGGATACGGCAGCAGCGCCTGCGCCACCGACGGGCCGCATCCGGCGTCGAGCAGTTGCTGCGCCCAACCCGGATAAGGCGCCGCCACCCCGTTCAGCGTGTCCTGCCCGGGCGCGAACTCGTCGAACAGTTGATTGCCCATCGACAGGTACCGCGGATCGAGCGCGTTGAGCGGCACCAACTGCGAAGGCAGCCGCGTCCCTTTCGTGCCGACGTAAGCGGTGCTGACCAATATGTCCGCACCGAGTTGCCGTTCAATGGACAGGTTCCATTGCTGCGAGTAGGTCAGCCGGTTGGCGTCGAATGGGCGATACAGCGTCCCGCGGCCGTTCCGGAAGCCTGCGTCGATAAACGGCGGCAATTGGTCGGCCGGGACGGCGGGGAAGCCGTCACTCAAGTCGAACGCCGGCACCAGGCCACCTTGCGTGCTGCCGAACGAAATATCGGCGTTGAACCCGTCGAGGTTCCCGCCGCCGCCCCAGTTCGGGTAGAACGCCTGGGTGTAGAAGATCCCGTAGCCCGTGCGGACTACCGTCTTGTCGTTGACCGCGTAGGCGATTCCAATCCTCGGGCCGAAGCCCTTCTTGAAGGTCTCCTCCGGACGCCGGCTGCCGAAGCTGGCCGCGCCGTAATCGCTGCCGGCAAAGGCGAGCCGGCCGGGACGGCCGCCCGCCGCCGGGTTGGCGCCGATCGGGTCGAAGAACGACAGCCGGTTGTACTTTTCCGCCGTCGGCCGGAACATGTCCCAACGAAGGCCGAGGTTCAGCGTCAGCTTTGGAGTCGCCTTCCAAGTGTCGCCCACGTGCCAGATGAAAGCGTCGGCACGCATATACCACGCGCTGACCGTCCGGAAGGCAGCGCTGGCGCTGGCTACCTGCTCCAGCAGGAAGCTGGCAATCGGATTGCCGCTGTTGATGCCGCGGATCTGGGTCGCTCCACGATCGAACCAGAAGCTCCCCGACAGGTTGCCGTCGGTGTGGAAGTTTTGGCCGATGTTTCGGTACTCGCCGCCGAACTTCCAGGTGTGCTTGCCTTTCACCCATGTCACCAAGTCGTTGGCCACGTAAGCCGGCCGCGTCGTCTTGTTGCCGGTGTTAATGCCGTCGGAGGCCCCGAAACCGGCGAAGCCGTCCGAGAAATCGATGGCCGGCGGGTATCGGGTGTTGTCCGGCACACCCGGGATCCTGGGGAGCAGGTCCACTGACTCCGCGTTCAGCACGCCGTACCCCTCGTTCCGGTTCAAGTACCCAAACGCGAAATGGTTCAACACCGTCGGCGAAATCGTGTAGTCGTAATTGATTCGCTCGATGATCGAGTCCTGCGGCTTGGACAGGTTTTCGTTGGCGATCTCGATCGGCAGCGTAGTGGCGAACTTGGGCGGCGCCCACTGATGCCAGTACGTGGCCGCAATATGGTGTTTGTCGGCAATGTACGTGTCGATCTTGATCAGGCCGTGCAACGCGTCGCCGAGGATGGTATCCGGTACCGGCTGCGGCACCAGGTAGTTGTTCAGCGGCTTGTCGTTGGTCGGTTGCGGCAGGTACTTGAACCACGCCAGGGCTAGCGAGTTGGCGAACTGCGACGGGCAGATCACGTTCTGCACGCCGCCGCACTGGAACTGGTCCCGTACGATCTCTCCACCCACGATACGCGTCGAGCTCGGATCGAAGATCGGGATCAGGGCGCCTGTGTCGTCGCGCCAGTCAGTGAAATCGCCGGCCCGCTGCTTCAGCGACGGGATCGTCAGCGTCGGCCGGTTCACGCCGCCGCGAATGTAGAACTTCTCCCAATTCGTGTAAAAGTAGTTCTTCATCCAGCTCGACCAGGCGATCGGAAGCTTCACCGGCCCGCCGATGGCCCCGCCGAAATCGTGTTCGAGATCCTTCGGTCGCTTGTCGGCGCCGAACTGCCGCGCGTTCAGGTTCGTGTTGCGGTGGTACTCATACAGCGACCCGTGGAAATCGTTCGTCCCGCTCCTGGTCGTCACCATGATGTTGGCCGACGTCGTCGAGCCGTACTGCGGCTCGTAGTTCGCCGTCAGCACTTTGAATTCGCTGATCATGTCGGGCGTCATGCGGAAGTCCCAGAACGAGATCATGCCCGTCTGGGACATCGTGCCCTGCTGCATGCTGACGCCGTCCATGATGGCTTCGTCGCCCGACTGCAAGCCGCCGTTGATGCGGGCGTCGAAGGCGTTATTCGTTCCACCGGTCGAGACGCCCGGCAGCAGCACCGCGAACTGCGCGGCGTTGCGCGGGGAACCGCTCACGATCAGCGGAAGGTCATTGATGGTTTCCGGCGCCACGCCTTCCTGCCGGGTGGCGTTCTCGAAGTTCAGCGGCGAGGCGTCCGCCACCACCTCGATGGATTGTTCCACCGTACCAAGTTCGAGCTTCACGTCCAGGCGCACCAGTTGGTTCAACGTGAGCGTGATGCCGCGCTGCACAAACGGCCGGAATCCAGTGGCAGAGGCCTTCAGCTCGTAGGTGCCCGTGATCAGGTTCGGGAACGAATATAGCCCGTCCGGCCCGGACGTGGTGTTTGCCGTTGTGCCGGTGTCTGTGTTGGTGACCGACACTTCTGCGTTTGGCACCGGCGCGTTGTTCGGGTCCAGCACCGTTCCGCTGATCGTGCTGCGGAACTGAGCCAGAGCCGTACCGGTCATGAGCGCCAGCGCCAGTACGAAGATAAATATCCTGCTCTGCGTTTTTTCCATTCCGTTCACTCTACCCCCTGTTAGCAAAACAATCGCTGGAGCAATAATATAGCCGTAGCAGGGGTTGTGTCAAGGGCTTTCCGAGGAAATCGGGAATACCGTAACCGCCTTTGTTTTCTGCGAATTAATAGGATCGCAGGGATGTTCTCGAGAGTTTACACGCCGCCCAGATCAGGGCCCGGCCCTCCTGTCGATCCTGACCTGCGCGATCCGGTTCCGGTCCATCTCTAGCACAACGAACCGCCTTCCCCCGTGCTCCACGGCGTCCCCCTGCTTGGGAATCGTGCCGAGCCGATAGAGAATGAAGCCCGCCAGGGTCTCGAAACCGGCGTCCACGGGCAACTCGATTCCGTGCTGGGTTTCCAGGTCGCGGATGGAGGTTGTTCCCTCGACCTGGAGCACGTGCGCCTCCAGCGCCGGCGCCTGCCGGGCCACGTCGTGCTCGTCCTCGATTTCCCCGAACACCTGCTCGAACACGTCCTCCAGCGTCACCAGCCCGACAATCGTGCCGAACTCGTCCACCACCATCGCCATGTGCGACCGGCTCTGGCGGAACTCGTCCACCATCTGGTTCAGCGGCTTCGTCTCCGGCACGAACAGCGGCTTCCGCAACAGGGACCGCAGGCGGTACTTCAGCGTCTGTCGTCGCGCCGGGCCGGCGGCCAGCCACTCCTCCCGAAGCCGCAGCAGGTCCTTGTAGTGCAGCACTCCGACGATCTGCTCCGGGCGCTCCTCGTAGACCGGGACCCGCGAGAACTGGTGCTCCTGCATCACACGGACGATTTCATCGAGAGTGGCATCCAGCGACACGGAGACGATGTCGTTGCGCGGCACCATGATCTCCCGCACGGCCAGGTCCTGCAAGTCCAGGATGCGGTGGATGGCGTCCTCCTCGAACTTCGGCACGCCGCCGTGCCCGCGGCTGGAACTCACGATCAGCTTCAGCTCCTCGGTGGAATGCCCGCCGCCCCGCGTCTCGCCGCGCAGCCCCAGCAGCTTCGAGAGGAACGCCGCCGACCGCTCGATCACATACACGAACGGCTCGGAGATCCGGTAGAAGACGAGCAGCGCCGGCGCCACCAGTACCGCCAGCCGGTCCGCCTTCTCAATCGCCAGGTTCTTTGGCACTACCTCCCCTACCACCACATGAAAGAAGGTCATGACCAGGAAAGCGAGCGCGAAGCTGAGCGCATGAAGAGCCTTCTCGGTGGCGGCGGTCAGGATCGGGTGAAACAAGCCGACCAGGAAGCGGAAGAGCGTGTCTTCGCCGGCCCAGCCAAGCCCGAGACTGGCCAGGGTAACGCCGACCTGAACCACAGAGAGCAGCCGCTCGGGGTTCGCCAACAGGCTCAGCGCCGCCTGCGCCCCGACCGCGCCTTCGGCCGCCAGCTCCCGGAGCCGCGACGGCCGCACACTGACCAGTGCGACCTCGGCGCCCGCGAAGAAGGCGTTCGCCCCGATGATCAATGCCAGCAGCAGGAACCGATAGCCGTAATAAATCTCGTCCATGGGTGGGACAGGGATCACCTGCCCGCCGCGGGCCTCAACCCGTGGCTGTCCAGTACAATTGCGAAGTGCTCTCCCGTCGGATTCTCAAATATCTTAACTTGGGGATCGCGGCGGCGCTTGTCGTCTTTGTGGGCTGTGCGTATTGGTTCGCCTGGCGGCCACTGCCCGAGACGTCCGGGTCCCTTGCCGCGCCGGTGACGGCGCCGGCCACGATATCCCGCGACTCGCTCGGTGTTCCTCACGTTGCCGCCGCCTCCGAGGAGGACGCGTGGTTCCTTCAGGGTTTCGTGACCGCCCAGGACCGCCTCTTCCAGATGGACGCCATCCGGCGCCTGGCCTCGGGCGAGCTGGCCGAAGTCGTCGGCAAAGCGGCGCTCGAATCGGACCGCGAGGCGCGGCGACTGCGTCTCCGCCGGCTGGCCGAACAGCACGCGCGGGAACTGACCGCCGCCGACACGGCCGTCTTCGCCGCCTACGCCCGCGGAGTCAACTTCTACATTGAGCAGAACCGCGGCCGGCTGCCGCTCGAATTCACCCTGCTGCGCTACGACCCGAGACCCTGGACGGTCGCCGACTCCCTCGCCGCGGCCATGCAGTTGACCTACACGCTCACCAAGTCCTGGAAGACCGAGGCCCAGAGGGCGGAGATGCTGAAAGGCGGCGACCGGGACAAAATCGAATTCCTCTTCCCGGTTCGCGCCGGCGGCGACGTGCGGCCCGGCTCCAACGCCTGGGCCGTTTCCGGAAGCCTCACGGCGAGCGGGCATCCGATCCTCGCGAGCGACCCGCACCTGGAATACTCGCTCCCCTCCGCCTGGTACATGATCCACCTTAAGGCGCCGGGTCTGAATGTCACCGGCGTCTCGCTGCCCGGCCTTCCCGGCGTCCTCATCGGCCATAATGACCGCATCGCTTGGGGCGCGACGAACCTCCAGTTCGATGTCATGGACCTGTATGACGAACGGCTCGAAGCCGCCACCGGCCGCTATCTCTTCCAGGGCCGCGCCGAGCAGGCCGCCTTCGAGCGCGAGCTGATCCGGGTCAAAGGCGAGCGGCACGTCGAAGCCGGCAACTGGATCACACGCCACGGCTGGTCGTTCCGGCCCTCCGGCGCCTACTTCGAATCGCTGCGTTGGATCGCCGCCGAGAAGGGCCAGTTCCACTACCCGTTTCCCGACGTCAACCGGGCGCGCGACTGGCGGGAGTTCCGCGCCGCGCTGGCGCGATACCCGGGCCCGGCGCAGAACTTCGTCTACGCCGACATCGATGGCAACATCGGCTACCAGGCCGCCGGAAAGCTGCCGATCCGAAAGAACTACCAGGGCAACCTGCCCGCCGACGGCGTGTCCGGCCAGCAAGAATGGGCGGGCTTCATCCCGTTCGAGCAACTGCCGTACGTGCACAACCCCGCCTCCGGGATGATCGTCAGCGCGAACCAGAATCCGTTTCCCGCAGGCTACCCTTACCGCGTCAGCGGCAACTTCGCGTCGCCGTACCGGGCCCGGCAGATTCGGACGCGCCTCGGCTCGCGCCGGGGTTGGAAGCCGGAGGAGATGCTGGCGCTTCAGACCGACGTGTACTCCGCCGTCCACCACTTTCTGGCCCGCGAGGTGGCGGCCGCTCACGCGAGGCGCGGCATCGGTGGAGGCGAGATGACGGCGGCGGTCAATCTGCTTCGCGACTGGGATGGCCAGTTGCGGACCGGCGCCGCCGCTCCAATGATTGCTACGTTGCTCTACGAGCACTTGCTCCGGGCGATTGTCGAGCGCGCTGCTCCGGGCAAAGGCACGCTCTACGAGTTTGAGAGCGCGCCGGCGGTGGTCGAGACCCTGATCCGGAGCCGGTCCTCGGACTGGTTCGGCGATTACGACCAACTTCTGCTCCGAAGCCTGGCCGCAGCACTCGAGGAAGGCCGTCGGACGCAAGGCCGCGACGTCACGAAGTGGGACTACGGCCGGTATCACCGGCTGTTCCTGCCCAATCCGGTTATCGGCCGGCTTCCGCTGATCGGACGCTACTTCAACATCGGGCCCGTGCCGATGAGCGGTGGCCCGACCACAGTGAAGCAGATCCTCCGCGCCCGGTTTCTCGGCCCGTCCATGCGGATGGTCGTCGATTTCTCCGACCTCGACCGGTCCTTCCAGAACATCACCACCGGCCAGTCCGGCCAGGTGCTGTCGTCGCACTATCGCGACCAGTGGCGGGCGTATTACACCGGAAGCAGTTTTCCGATGCAGTTCCTCAAAGTCGATGCGAAAGACGTGCTGGCTGTTGTTCCGGAAACGCCATGATCGTGGTCGTCTCCGGCCCGCCCTGCTCGGGCAAGTCGTGGATTGGGGAAGCGCTTGCCGCCAGGCGCAACATGGTCCACCTCGAGATGGACGCAATCCGGGTCCGCCTGCTGCCGGAATCAGCCCATACCCGGGACGACCGCCGGATCGCCTACCGTGCGATGCACCTGGCCGCCGAACTGCTGGCCGCTCGCGGACAGGATGTCATCGTCGACGCCTGCTACGGGCATGAGGAGGACCGTTCCGAGATCGCGCAGATCGCCGTCAGGCTCGGCGTGCCGCTTCTGGTGGTGGAGTGCCACGTGCCTGCGCACGTCGCTGTCGCTCGTCACGCAGCCCGCCGCGAAACGCACCCCGGCCTCGACTTGACGGAGCAGCGGGTGGAGGAGATGGTGCGCGGGTGGGTCTTCTCCGCCGGTGCGGTTGCCGTGGACAGCACCCGGCCGGTAGAGGAAGGGCTGGGCCGGATTGAGGCGGCGTTAGAACGGTAACAAGCTACGGGAGGTTCGTCGCCTGGAAATGGGGATTACGTAGCCTGTCACCGTGTTTCTATTCGACGGCGGTCTTGGCTTCGATCAGTCCCTTGATCTCCCCGACAAACTGCTCCACCGACTTCGCGCCCTGGTCCCCGTGGCGGCGATTGCGCACCGAGACCGTCCCATTCTGCGCCTCCCGGTCGCCGACCACGAGCATGTAGGGCACCTTCTGCAACTGCGCCTCGCGGATCTTGAAGTTGACCTTCTCCCCGCGGGCGTCCAGTTCGGCACGAAGCCCGGCGG
The DNA here is from genome assembly GCA_964483455.1 of uncultured Solibacteraceae bacterium. Classification (GTDB taxonomy): domain Bacteria; phylum Acidobacteriota; class Terriglobia; order Bryobacterales; family Bryobacteraceae; genus CAYZJD01. The sequence continues at coordinate 63,558 of CAZACK010000003.1, read as the reverse complement.
CCCTGAGCTTTTCGGTGACCTGGCGGGCGTAATCGAGATGCCGGTCCGTGATCGGCAGCACCACAGCCTGGACCGGCGCCAGCCACACCGGGAAGGCGCCGGCGTAGTGCTCCACCAGCGTCCCGAAGAACCGCTCCACCGATCCGTACAGCGCCCGGTGCACCATCAGCGGCTGGTGCGCCTTGCCGTCCTCGGCGATGTACTCCAGGTCGAACCGCCGCGGCAGCGTGAAGTCGAACTGCACCGTCGAGAGCTGCCACAGCCGGCCGATCGCATCCACCAGCTTCACGTCGATCTTCGGCCCGTAAAACGCCGCCTCGTCGGCCATCAGCCGGATATGCATGCTCAGCCGCTCGGCGGCCTTCTTCAGCGCCGTCTCGCCGAGGTTCCACTGCTCGGGCGAGCCGTCGTACTTGCCGCTCCGTCCACCGTCCCAGGTCGACAGCTCGGCCTTGTAATCATCGAACCCGAAGGTTTTCAGCACGTCCATGGCGAACTGGAGGCAGTCGACGATCTCGTCCTCGATTTGCGCCGGGGTGCAGAAGATGTGCGCGTCGTCCTGCGTGAACCCGCGCACCCGCAGCAGGCCGTGCATCACCCCCGAGCGCTCGTAGCGGTAGACCGTGCCCAGCTCCCCGAGCCGCACCGGCAAATCGCGGTAGCTGCGCATCCGGTCCTTGTAGATCAGGATGTGGAACGGACAGTTCATCGGCTTGAGCTGGTAGTCGGCATCGTCCAGCTCCATCCGCCGAAACATGTTCTCGGCGTAGAAATTGTAATGGCCCGAGGTCTTCCACAGCTCGGCGCGCGCCACGTGCGGGGTGTACACCAGCGAATAGCCGCGGGCGATATACTCGTCCCGCATCCAGTCTTCGATGATCTTCCGGACCGTGGCGCCCTTCGGGTGGAAGAAGATCAGGCCCGGCCCGGCCAAGTCCTGTACGCTAAACAGGTCCAGCTCTTTGCCTAGCTTACGATGATCGCGTTTCTTGGCCTCCTCGAGCTGCCGGAGATAATCCTCCAGCTCCTTGCGGGTGAAGAACGCGGTCCCGTAGATCCGCTGTAACCGGTGGTTCTTCTCGTCGCCCCGCCAGTAGGCCCCGGCGATGGACAGGAGCTTGAACGCCTTGATCCGCGCGGTGGACGGCACGTGCGGACCGCGGCAGAAGTCGATGAAGTGCGGCCCGAGGGTGTATTCGGAAAACACCTCGTCGGCGCGCTCCTCGATGAGTTCGCACTTCATGGGCTCGCCGAGGGTGGCGTATTTCCTCAGCCCTTCTTCCTTCGACGACAGCTTCCGCTCGTAGGGGAGGTCCTTGGCCTGGAGTTCCCACATCTTCGCCTCGATCCGCTCGAGGTCCTCCGGGGTGAACGGGGTGTCGCGCTGGAAGTCGTAGTAGAAACCGTTCTCGATGGCCGGGCCGATGCCGAGCTTCGTTTCGGGAAACAGCTCGAGCACCGCCGCGGCCATCAGGTGGGCGGTCGAATGGCGGTAGACCTCGAGGGCTTCGGGGTCCTTGGGCGTCAGGATCTCGAGGGTGGCGTCGGACTCGATCGGCCGGTTCAAATCGTGAAGCTGCCCGTTCACGCGCGCCACGACCGCATCCTCGGCCAGGCGCCGGCCGATCGACCGGGCGACGTCAATAGGGCGGACGCCGGGGGACACCGTCCGCCGGCTGCCATCCGGCAGACTGATGGTGACGCTGCTCATAGGATGCTGAATTTCTCAGCGTAACATGGGGCTGCGCGAGGTCGCAGCGTTTTGGCTTCCCCCGGTCGATCGCTGACGGCGACGGCGCCCAGGATCAGGCGAAAATGTCATCAACCTTGAGGGCGCCGGCTCCGAGTTCGCGGAGCGGAATCTCTTGCCCTGATCGGTACGTAACGGTGATGCCGTCCGGGGTGGAAACCTTCACTTGGCGAAGGTCGAGGTCCACAACCCAGAACTCCCGGGCGCCGTTTTCGAGGCACAGCCTCTCCTTCTCGTTGATCTGGGACGAGTTCTCCATGGCGCAACTCGTAGTGGAACGGTCCGGTTTCCGGCAGTTGACGGAACTGTTCCACCGTCATCAACCGCGCAGTTGTTGCCATGCGGCATCTCCTGGACTGTAATCTTAGCGGTCTTGAACCGGAATTTCAGGACGCTCCGGAGTCTGACGGGCGGCCACGTTCAAGACCAGAGCCAGTCCGACCAGCGTTCACCCGGCGCGTGGTGCAGATGAAGCCCTCCGGAGCAACCCTTGCCCCACGGTGAGAGCTGTGTCCCCACTGCGGGCAGAACGCACCCCCTAGGCAGGCTAGGCGGCTAGGGCCCGGAAGACCCTCTTTCCCGCAGGCGCTCCTCCACCCAGGCTCGCAACAGCCGCAGGGTGGAACGTATTCGTGTGCGGTCCAACGCAAGTCCCGAATCGTAGTCCTCGTAGCGATAAACGGCTGCGAATGGAGTGAGCCCATCAAGATCCGAGATGTCCTCCGGCAAGGAGTATCCAGTGCCTGACAGAAGGGCAATCAGCGCCCCAATGTCGTGGGTCTTTCGAAACCGAACTCCAAGATCCGAAAGAAGCGCTTTCAGCAGTTTCTCGGCTGCCTGCTGGCAGTGGAAACCGAGGACCTCGTCACTCACCTTGTCGGATGCCAGGACCTCGTCGAGCAACGCCTCATCCTGGGCGGCCTTGCCAAGGAACAGCACGGCCTGTTCACGCTGCTTCATACAGGACCTTGCCCTCGGATGAGGCCTCGAAGTAGACGTTGCCGGGAGTATCACGCCAGTAGTTGAACTTCTCCTCGCTCACCACGAGAAGGTCGACGGCGACATCCAGACCACGCAGCAGGCGGCTGAGACGCACCATTTCCGCCCCGCGATCCGCAGGGGCCTCTTCGACCACCATGATGTCGAGGTCGCTTTCGGGGGAGGGGTCGCCGCGCGCATGCGAGCCAAAGAGAATGATGCGCTTGGGCCTTGCCGCCTCCGCCAGCAGCTCAGTAAGCCGGGCAAGAGTGTCTTGAGGAAGTGCCGCCATTAGTGTGCGCCGCTTCTCCGCCTGGCGACGTCGGTGGGGCGGACGCCCGCGGCCCCCGTCCGCCGGCTGCCATCCGGCAGAGTGATGGTAACGCTGTTCATAAGGCGCTGATCCCTCAGCGTAACATGTGATAATCCAGGTGAGCATGCTCACGCGCGCCGCGTTGTTGTCCTTGCTTCTTCTTACGGGCGCCGCCGCCCAGCAGCCCTCCTCCATCATCCGAGGCGACCCGTTCGACTGCTTCACGATGCACGGCGCGGCAGCTTCCAACCTCACCGTAGTCGGCGTCGATGGCATGCCCTTCGCGAAGGCGTGGCGCATCCGTACCCCTTACCCGTCCCCAAATCCGTGGGACATCCGCATCCGCTGCTTCGACACGCTGCCCGTCAAGAGCGGGGACACGATCCTGGCAACGTTCTGGATGCGGGCCCTCAGCTCGCGGACCGGCCTTGGCTTGACCACGTTCGTGGTCGAGAAGGGCCGCGACCCATGGACCAAATCGGCCGAATGGACCACTGGCGCCGGCGCCGAGTGGAAGAAGGTCGAGGTCCCGTTCACGATGCTGGAAACGTACACCTCGACCGGGAGCGAAGGCTACAACATCAGCTTCTGGGTCACCTTCGAGCCGCAAGAGATCGAGATCGGCGGCCTCTCGGTGATGAACTACGGCCAGAACTACCCGTTGCGCGAGCTCGGACTCTCGACTTACCCCTACGACGGACACCGGCCCGATGCGCCGTGGCGCGCGCAGGCGCTCGACCGCATCGAGAAGATCCGTAAAGCGGACATCGTCGTGGTGGTGAGGGACGACGACGGCAAGCCGGTGGCGCACGCGCCGGTGCGGGTCCGGATGACGCGTCATGCGTTCGGCTTCGGCAGCGCGGTCGACGGGCACATGCTGATGGACAACTCGCTCGACGGCGCGAAGTATCAGGAGATGATCCCGCAGTTGTTCAACAAGGCGGTGCTCGAAAACGACCTCAAGTGGCCGTTCTGGGAGAGTTGGAGCCGGGAGTCGGCGGCATTCGCGCTGGGATGGCTGCCCGCCCACGGCATCACCGACATTCGCGGCCACAACATCATCTGGCCGGATCGCGGCAACCTGCCGCCGGACGTGGTGAGCCTGTTCAGCAATCCGGAAGCGCTGCGGCAGCGCATCTACGACCACATCCGGGAAGTCATGACGTTCACCAAGGGCAAGGTCACCGAGTGGGATGTGCTCAATGAGCCGTATACGAGCAAGGACGTGCAGGCCATTCTCGGCGACCGCGAGATGGCCGTCTGGTTCCAGAAGGCGCGCGAGGCGGACCCGAACGTCAAGCTTTATGTCAACGACTTCAACATCGTCGAAGCCGGCGGCTGGGACGTCCGGCACCAGAATCACTACTACGACACGATCCGGTTCATCCTCGACAACGGAGGGCCGATCGATGGGATCGGACTTCAGTGCCACTTCAACGCCAACCTGACCGCGCCCGCGCGGGCGCTCGAAGTCCTCGACCGGTTCGCCGAGTTCGGCAAGGACCTCGAAGTCACCGAGTTCGACATCAACATTGCGGATGAGGAGGCGCAGGCGCAGTACACGCGCGATTTCCTGACGCTGGCCTTCAGCCATCCGGCGGTGAAGGGCTTCATGCTGTGGGGATTCTGGGAAGGGAAGCACTGGCTGCCGCGCGGGGCGATATACCGCCGGGACTGGAGCATCCGGCCGAACGGTGAGGCCTGGCGGGACCTGATCTTCAACCAGTGGTGGACCGACGCCCAGGGCACGACCGGCGCGGACGGCGTTTTTCGCACGCGCGGCTTCCTCGGAGAATACGTTGTCGAAGCGACCGCCGGCGGTGAGACACGGGAGCAATCGCTCACGGTCACCGGCGGGCAGTCGAACTACGTGCGGTTTGGCAAGCACGCAGCGGGCACAATTCCTGACGGCGCCGTGGTCAACGCGGCAAGCTTTGCCCGAGGTCCGGTGGCGCCGGGTGAGATCGTCACTATTTTCGGAAGCGGCTTCGGCCCGGCAGCGCTCGCGCTGGCAGCCTACGGCGCCAGCGGGCAACTCCCCCAGGAGACCGGCGACACCCGTGTCTACTTCGACGCGGTGACCGCGCCCATGATCTACTCCCTGACCGGGCAGGTGAGCGCGATCGTGCCCTACGCGGTGTCCAGCCAGGCCAGCGTCGCGATCGAGTATCAGGGCGTCCGCACGAACGCGGTTTCCGTTCCGGTTGCGGCCGCGGCTCCGGGGATCTTCACGGTGGACTCGTCCGGCAAAGGCCAGGCGGTCGTCGTGAACTACCGGGACGACGGAAGCACCTCCCTGAACTCGGCCGCGGAGCCGGCCGAGAAAGGCAAGTTCGTCTCCTTCTTCCTGACCGGCGAGGGACAGATGAACCCGGCAGGCGTGGACGGGAAGCTGCCGGTCTATCCGAACAACCCCGTGCCGGTGCTTCCGGTGGCGGCCTTCTTTGGCGGAATCGAGAGCCGCCATCCGGACCAGTGGTGCGGACTGATCTACGCCGGTGTCCTCCAGTGCAACGTGAGGGTGCCGCTGGAGGCACCGACGGGTGCCGCCGTGCCTGTTGTCGTGACCGTCGGCGGTGTGCCCAGCCAGGGTGGGGTTGTTGTGTCGATCCGGTAGGCGCGGAGAGACCGCACGTCTTCGGCCGCGCAAGGCAAAGGGCAAGAGTCAACAACCAAACGGCAGGAATGCTCCGTCAGCCGGAAAGCCGGCAAGAATCAGGAATGTCCTGGGATGAAAGGGCCTGCAACCGCTCTCTGGTTCCCGGTTCGGTATCGGCTCCCGTGTCTGGTGCCGAGCAGCTTCCGGGCGGAGCTGACAGTGTTTCCGACGGGGTGGTGCGCCTCGGCGATCTTCGTCGTCTGTTGTCGGCTCGGGGCCCTCAAATGCGACTCCCAAGCGGACGAATCTCGGAAAGGCGCCGTTATTTCCAGTCGGCCAGCATGCCCATGCGCTGGAACTCCGCCATGGCGCGGGCGCTGATGTCGCTCTGCATCATTGGTTCGAAGCGGTGGTCGTGAATGTAAGCTTTCACGCGAAGCCGAAGGTAAGGACGCCGCTGGAACTCATCGGCCACCAGCACCACCACCGGCTTGGCGAGATAGACGTACGGAGACGTGTACGCCGCCTCGTAACCGATGCGGAGCGCCTCGTCGAGATCGCTGTGGACGGGCAGGAAGAGGTCCGTCACCACCTGGCAGTCGGGCACGCCGGAGTTGGCGTTGAACGCCTTGCTGGTCAGGATGTCCGCGTTTGGAATCGTGACCCGGGTGTCCTCGGGCGTGGTCAGCTTCGTGCTGCGCAGGCCGATGTGGTCGATCTCGCCATAGGCGTCGCCGATCCTGACCCGGTCTCCAAGCTGGTACGGGCGGTCGACCAGGATCACCAGCCCGCCGACAAAGTTCTTGACCAGGTCCTGGGCGCCCAGCCCAATGGCGATCGCCGCCGAGCCGACCACCGCCAGGAATGTTTCCCTGGAGGGCGCGAGCACCTGAATCGAGAGGAAGAAGGCCGCGAACCAGAGCGTGATGCGGAGGACCGGCTCGATCCACTTGGCGAGGAACCGAGCTCGCGGACCGCGCGCGGCGATGACGTTCAGCAGCTTCGCCGCGTAGCGGATGAATACCCAGGCGCCGAACAGGATCAGCGCGGCGGTTGCGAGCCTCGCGGGGGTAAAGTATTGCAGAATCTCTATCTCTTGCTCGGCGGCGCTTAGAATCGCCGCCGGGGGCGCCGAGCGCATGGTGGCCTCCTTACCACAGGTTATGCCGGTGAAGCGCCTCGCGGACGAACAGCCCCGCCTCGGGGCGAACGCGCAGGCCGAGACAATCGGGCTCCGGCTCCAGAATTTCCAGGAGCCGCAGGCGCTCCAGGCAGCGCTCGCTGTCGTGGACGGCCCGACGGCTCACCCGCGCGACCTCCTCCGCCGTTAAACCCCCGTGCTGAAGGATCGCTTGCAGTGCGAAGAGGTCCTCCTGGACGAGTTCGGACAGCAGCGGGCCATAGTTCGGAACCAGGGGCTGCCGCATGTGGACGACCCCGTCTTCGACCCTTTCGATCGATCCCTGCCAAAGCTGGAAGGCGGAGCGGAAGATGCCCTCCGATTGCCGGTGCAGGGAGTCGAAAAAGAGTTGCTCAGGATCCTGCTCCAGGCCGAGCAGGCGTCGAATGCGGCTCACCCTGGGATCCTCCGGCGGCAAAGGCGCGAATTCCAGCCTCAGCCCGGTCAGATCGTGGCGCTGGCGGATGGCTCCGATCAGGTCCTCGCGCGTGACCGACATCGCGTTGATCCGGTGCGAAAAGTGCCGCCCAAGCCCGACGACAGCATCCAGATATCGGAACGCGGTCTCGTTGATACTGAAGATCCACAAGGTAGTGTCCGACGTCCGGTAGATCAGGGTGAGCAGCTCCCGCAGACCTTCGAAGCCGTTGATGACTCGCAGGAACGAACGCTCCAGCTCTTCAATGATCAGCACCCGCCGCCTCTCCGCCAGGGCGCGGGCCACGTCCGAATCCTCCGGCAGTTGCACGAGGTTCCGCAAGAGTCCATGCATCTGTTCGACGGTCGTCACCCTGGCGGACAATTGGCCACGAACCGTGGGCAGACCGCCGAAGATGCCGGCGACCGCGCTATTGAGCAGGCTTGTCTTGCCGCTGCCGCGGGCGCCGACAACGACGGCCGAGCCTCGCAGCCCGGAGTTCCAGCGGGCAAACGCTTCCGCCAGGCCGGCCATCTCCGCCTCTCGCCCGACCAGGAACCTGGGGTCCTCGACGGGAGTGAGGCGAAACAGGCGCCGGTAGATCATCGGCAAGTCTCTGTCGCGCAACCGGAGATCGAGGACCTGCCCGAGATGAGCCCGGCGGCCGACCGGGTCGAGGCGGGGCCTGGGGGGCGGGAGCCAGCCGATCCTGATGAGGGCCTGCTCGGACACGCGGCGCGCAGTCAGCCAGGCTCTACGAGTAGACGTGCGCAGTCCCGCCAGAAGCAGATCCCGCGCTCGCTTGACGGCTTGCAGGCCCCGCTGCCTGGTCAGGTGAGCGAACAGTCCCAGCCGCCCGATTTCCAGAGCGGCGTGGCATTCCAGGAGCACGATGGCGGTTGTCCGGACAAGGGCGGCTTCCGAGGCCGGGCGAACCTCCGGCGCCATCTTCCGCCGGTAGAGCAGGAGCGACCGGACGTTCCGAACCGCCTCCCGCGCCGCGGCCTGCCCGTTCTCGCCTTCCACCCTGGCCGTCTCTTCGGCGAACGCCACCACCTCACGCGCGTGTTCGATTTCCCGCAAAAGGAGCCGAGGCCCTGCCGCCGCGTCGCAGAAGGCGGCAAGCAGCCTCGGCGTTCCCGACGCGGCCACGACTCCGGAGAATATCTTGCCCGGTTGCAGGTCGCGCCACGGACTTCCGCGTCCGGGAAGCGCGCCTCGAGGTGCGATGACCTCGATGCTGACCGGCAGCCGTGCACGCGAGCGATCCAACACCCGGCGCTCCCAGTCTTTGGCCCGTTCCTCGGCGGGAATCAGTGTCACCTGGGGAGACGGGAACTCCCCAGCGCCGGCGGACCATGCCTCCAGCCAATCGATGCTGTCCTCCAGTTCCCGCAGAAGCTGGTCGTGTTCGAGCTGAATGGATTCCAGGGTTCTCGCGATTTCCCCGGTCATGTCGGCCGCCAAGGCGGCGAGAGCGCCTTCCGTTTCCAGGATGGCCTGGACCGCCCGCTGCTGCCGCTCCCAGTAATGCAGGCGGCGCTGCTGCCGTTCGGATCGCAGCGTCCGGGTGCGCCTCGATGGTTCGGACAAACTTCCGCTCACCGCCGCCGTTAGACGGCGGGTGGCCGAACCTGCCCATTTGCCGCAGGCGTCCAGGAGCGGCGCCATCCGGCGCGCGAGTTCTTCGGCTTCCTCGGCCCACCGCCGGCGTTCAATTTCCAGCGCGCCCGGGCTGCGCACGCCTGACTGGAGCTTCAACGCATGCTGCCGGTGCATCTGCCAAGGGCCCAGGAGATGCAGGCACGATCGAGTCAGCAGCAGCTGGATGGCGCCATCGATCGCCCCGCGGCAGAGGATGTCCCGCTGGAGATGTCCCGAGACGATGCCGCGCAATGGGATGTCCCTGGCGCGGTTCCGCCATCGCAGCCATTGCCTGCGCCAGTTCCGGACGCCTTCCGCGCCCGGCAACATCGCCAGTTCACGGCCGGAAACGCAGTATGTCAGCGGGAGCCTTTCGACCGCGCTATCCAAACCCGCTTCGTAGTCCCGGATCGCGGACAGGACGGAAAGCAGTGGCCGTTTCTTCCTGTAAAGGGCGAGGGGCTCAAACAGCAGGCGTTCGGCGAGCCCTTGAAACAGGGTTTGCAAGGACTCCGTGCCGCCGGGCGCAACGGAGAGCGGGTCCTGCTCCCGGAGGCGCTGGTCCAACATCCGGCTGAGCGATTGGACGTGGTTCCAGGCTTCCGCCACCCCGGCGGCAAGTCCGCGGCTGCGGCCGTCGATGTCCTCGCTGAGTATCTTCCAGGTCTCGACCAGGTTCGCCACGCCGGCTTCCTTCGTGTGCTCGGGCAACTCCCGCCCGTTGCGTGATTCCCTTCCAGGCCGGCGTTGCCGCGGCCCCGGCGGAGAAAATCTACGTGTTGGTGCGCTTGGCCACCACCAGCGTCAAGTCATCCGCAGGATTGGCGCCGGCGGCAAACTGCGACAATTCGGCCCTCACGGCGTCCACCAGCGCCGAAGCGGTTTCCGCTCGCCGTCCGGCGAGGACCTGAGCCAGGCGTTGCTCGCCGAACTCCTCGTTGCCCGGGTCGGTCATCTCCGTGACGCCGTCGCTGTAGAGCACCACGAACTCGCCCGGCCCGATGCGGCTCCGCTTCTCCTCGTAGGGCGCCTTGGAGAGGATGCCGAGGATCGGTCCGCCGCCGTGAAGCCACTCAATCTGCCCATCGGCGCGGATGAGCACCGGCGGATTGTGGCCGGCATTGCAGTACGCCAGTTCTCCGGTGGCCGGGTCGAGGACACCGAGGAAGAGGCTGATAAACCGGTTGCTCGGAATGTTGGCGCAAAGCAGGCGGTTCAACTTCGCCACCAGCGCGCCGACGTCACTCGGGTCGTCCGCCAGAACCTGCACCCTAGCCTGAAGGCTGGACATGAGCAGAGCCGCGGGCATTCCTTTGCCGGAGACGTCGGCGACCACGATCGCCACGCGGCCATCAGAACAAGTGAAGAAGTCGTAATAATCTCCGCCGACGGTCCGGCAGGGCGCATTGTAGCCGGCAAGGTCCAGGCCCGGAACTTCCGGGGACTTCTCTGGCAGCAGCCGCCGCTGGATCTCCGCCGCCTGCTCCAGATCGCGCGCCATGATGCGCTCGGCCTGCTCCACATCGGACAGGCGCGCATGCTCCAGGCGGATGGCGGCCACGTTGGCCATGACGGTGAGGAGATTCAGATCCTCGCGGGTGAACTCGCGCATCAGGTTCGGACTGTCGATGTAAACCAGCCCGATGACCCGGTCACTGGTCTGGAGCGGCACGGCCATCATTCCCCGAACGTTGTGCTGCTGAATGCTCACGCGCTCGCGGAACGCGTCTTCGTTCATGGCGTCCCGCACCAGCAGCGAGGAGCGCTGGTTGACGACGCGGTCCCTCACCGCACTGCTGATGCGGAAGCTCTCTCCACGCGCCGCCCGCACCACCAGGTTGTCCCCTTCGAGCGTGAGGAGCACCCCGCGCTCGGCGTCCACTGCATCGAGCGCCAGGTCCAGAATCAGCGGGAACAGGTCGGCAAGCGGGCGGTGGCCGGCCAGTTCCCGGCCGGCGTGGATCAGCGCCTTCACGCGGATGTCGGTGTCGATGAAGGACATCGCCTGGGCGGCTCTTTGTTCCGGCGGCGTTTCGCCGAGGAGGTTTTCCAGGCGGGCGATGACGGTGGAGGACGCCGGCACGTCGGCCTGCGGCGCGTCCACGAAGACGACGCTCTCGGCGATCCCGCCGAACGGGTCGTCGAACAGGATCACCAGGTGGCCGACGGTGATCCGGTCGCCCGGGCGCAGCCGCTGCGCCGCGACGATCCGCTCCCCGTTGACCATCGTGCCGTTTTTGCTGCCGAGGTCCCGCACCAGCCAGTCATCGCCGTCGCGCTCCAACACAAGGTGCTGGCGGGAAAGGCCCGCGTCTTCCGTGTAGCACAGATCGTTATTGGTGGACCGGCCGATCGATAGCCGGTCCCCGTCCAGGTTCACGGTCTTCGACCGGCCGTCGGGGGTGCGGACTACCAGTTCGCGAGTCATCGCCGTGCTGATCTAACGACTCCACGATACCACCGCCAACCAGCCATCTCCCAGTTGGCTCGACCTACACTCCCACCACACACTCGGGCGATGTGGTGATGACTGCATCGTACCAAAAGGGGCTGACGCCTTGTTTCGACACTGCCATTCGGTTCAGTCTGAATGTTGCGCGAAAAGGCGCGCCAGACCTTTGTTGGCGAGGCCCTTTGGTGACATGGCCGCCCCTCGCCTCGCCGTCAGGCACAATGAAGATCGTGCGCCTCTTCCTCTATTTCATCGGTAAGCCCCGCGATGCCCACGCCAACGCCCTGGCCGCAGAGTATCTCAAGCGGGCCAGCCGCTACGCGCGCTGCGAGATGGCGGAGATCAAGCCTGCCAAGTCCGATCTCTGGTCGCGCCATGCGGCGGCCAGAAAGATCCTGCTCGACCCCCACGGCAGAGTCATGGATTCGGCGGCGTTCGCCCGGCTGGTGGAGACAGCCGAAGGCGAGGGGCGCGACCTGGTGTTTCTTGTCGGCGGCCACGACGGTCCGCCCCCCGGCTGGCGCGACCGCGCCGAACTGCTACTGTCCCTGTCGCCGCTGACTCTTCCCCACGAGCTTGCCCGCGTGCTGCTCGCCGAGCAGATCTATCGCGCCTTCGCGACGTTGCGGGGTCATCCGTACCCGCGCTAACGTAAGACGATGGAAGATCGGCGCGGTCTTCTCATCGTCTTCACCGGCAACGGGAAAGGCAAGACTTCGGCGGCCATGGGCACGGCGTTCCGTGCCGCCGGCCAGGGACTGAAGATCCTCATGATCCAGTTCATCAAGGGATCCTGGCATTACGGCGAGCTGGATGCCGCCAAGATGCTCGGCGATTCCTTTGAGATCCGGGTGATGGGACGCGGCTTTGTCAAGGTGGGCGCCGAGAAGCCCGACCCCGAGGATGTCCGCCTGGCGCAGGAAGCCTGGAAGGCGGCCGTGGAGGCGATGCAGTCCGGCAAGTACGACATGCTCATCCTGGACGAGATCAACTACGCCGTCCACTACGGAATGGTGCCGATCGGCAGCGTTCTGGAGGGCTTGGCCGCTCGCCCGGAGAATCTCCACGTGATCTGCACCGGCCGGAACGCCCATCCCGAGCTCGTGGAAGCCGCCGACCTCGTCAGCGAGGTCAAGGAGATCAAGCACCCGTACCAGAAAGGAATCCTCGCCCAGCGAGGAATCGAGTACTGAGTCAGCCGCATGGCCTGGTTTACCCGAGAAAAATCGCCGCGTCCGGCCGCCTCGCGCCAGGATGCCGAGAAGCGTGTCCGCACCGACGGGCTGTGGCTCAAATGCGACTCGTGCGCCCAGATTATCTGGCGCAAAGCGCTCGAGGACAGCTTCCAGGTGTGTCCCAAGTGCGACTACCATTTCAAGATCGACGCCGCCGCCCGCCTGCGGCTCCTGCTCGATGAGGGTAGGTGGGAGGAGTTCGACCGCGACCTTGCCTCGAACGACCCGCTGGAGTTCGTCGACCAGAAGCCGTACAAGGGACGGCTGTCAGCCATGCAGAGCAGCACGTCGCTCAAGGACGCGCTCATCTCCGCCGCCGGCGCCCTCCAGGGCCGGAAGGTGCAGATCTGCTCGCTGGAGTTGAAATTCATCGGCGGCAGCATGGGGGCCGTCATTGGCGAGAAGATCACGAGGGCCATCGAGCGTTCGCTTGCCAAACACGAGCCTCTGATTGTTGTTTCGGCCTCGGGTGGAGCGCGGATGCAGGAGGGTGCGGTCAGCCTCATGCAGATGGCGAAGATCTCCGCGGCGCTGATGCGGCTCGACGAGGCGCGGATCCCGTTCATCAGCGTCCTGACCGATCCCACCACCGGCGGCGTCACCGCGAGTTTCGCGATGCTCGGCGATCTGAACATCGCCGAGCCCGGCGCGCTCATCGGCTTCGCCGGTCCTCGGGTGATCGAGCAGACCATCCGGCAAAAACTGCCTGAGGGCTTCCAGCGCAGCGAGTTCCTGCTCCAGCACGGCTTCCTCGATGCAGTCGTTCGGCGGCCTGAGATGAAGGGGTTCATCGCCAGGTCCCTCGATTTCTTCTGCGGTCCCGTCGCGGCCTGATCCCGCCGTCCGATGATCTCCTTCACGGCCGCCGGCAAGCGTTTCGGCGAAAAGCTGCTGTTTGAAAACGTTTCCTGGCAAGTCAACCCCACCGACCGCATCGGCCTGGTCGGCGCCAACGGCACCGGCAAGACGACGCTGCTACGGATTCTCGCCGGCCTGGAATGGCTCGACAACGGTTCCCTTTCCGCCACCAGGGGCATCAGCGTCGGATACCTGCCCCAATACGGCCTGGAACTCTCGGGAAGGACCGTCTTCGACGAGTGCCTCTCGGTGTTCGCGGGCCTGCGCGGGATGGAACAGGAGATGGAGAGCCTCACCCGGCGCATGTGCGAGCTGGATCCCTCCGGGGCCGAATACCACGCCGTTGCCGATCGCTTCCAGCGCCTCGAGGGCGAGTTCCGCGCACGGGACGGATACGCGCTCGAGGCCCAGGCCGGCGCGGTGCTGACCGGCCTCAGCTTCCTCAAGGACGACTGGACGCGGCGCACCGAGGAGTTCTCCGGCGGCTGGCAAATGCGCATCGCGCTCGCCAAACTGCTGCTCGAAAAGCCAAATCTGCTGCTGCTGGATGAGCCGACCAACCATCTCGACCTGGAAGCCCGGAACTGGCTCGAAGACTACCTGGCGCACTATCCGTACGCCTTCGTCCTTGTCTCGCACGACCGGTTCTTTCTCGATGTGGCCACGCGGCAGATCGTCGAGATCTGGAACAAGCGGATTCATTTCTACTCGGGGAACTACTCGCGATACTTGCAGCTCAAGGAGGAACGGCGGGCCACGCTGGAGGCAGCCCACAAGAACCAGCAGGACAAGATCCGTCAGCTCGAAGCATTCATCAACCGCTTTCGCTACACGGCCACCAAGGCGCGGCAGGTGCAGAGCCGGATCAAGGAAATCGAGCGGATGGAGAAGATCGAGCTGCCTCCGCCAGAGGCGGCGACGATCCGGTTCGCGTTTCCGCAGCCGCGGCCGAGCGGCCGGATCGTCGCCGAGGCGCAAAGGCTTGGGAAGAGCTACGGCGCGAAGACCGTCTTCGAGGACGCCGGCTTCGTCATCGAGCGCGGCGACCGCGTGGCGCTGGTCGGCGTGAACGGAGCGGGCAAATCGACGCTGATCAAGCTGCTCGCGGGCATCGAGCCGCCAACCTCCGGGGGGATCCGGCTGGGGCACAACGTCGAGGTGGACTATTTCGCCCAGGACCAGTACCGCGAGCTGGACTCTTCGGTGACGCTGCTCGACGATCTCGGGGCGCTTGCGCCCCGGATGACGCAGACCGAATTACGCGGCCTGCTCGGGTGTTTTCTTTTCTCCGAGGAGGACGTTTTCAAGCCGATCGGCGTTCTCTCCGGCGGCGAGCGCAACCGGTACGCCATCGCGAGGCTGCTGTTGCACCCGTCGAACTTCCTGCTGCTCGACGAGCCGACCAACCACCTGGACATGCGCGCCAAGGACGTGCTGCTGGCTGCGCTCGAGGACTTTTCCGGAACGCTGCTGTTCGTCTCCCACGACCGCTACTTCATCGACAAGCTGGCCACGCGGGTGTTCGAGGTGGCCGACGGCCGAGTCCAGGTGTATCCAGGCAACTACGAGGATTACTTGTGGCGGAAGACGCAGGTGGTGGAGCAGGCGCCGGCGGCCTTGGCGGTCCAGCCGGAGGCGCGCCCGCCGGAGCCGCCGCGGGCAGGGCCGGAGAAGAAGCGGCTGAATCCCATAAAGCTGCGGCAGATCGAGGAGCGCTGCGCCGAGATCGAGGAGCAAGTGGAGCGCCTGGAGTCGGAAATCGCAGGCCACGAGCGGGCGCTGGCGGCGTATGTCAGCGCCGAGGAGACCAGGCGCCTCACCGATCTCCTCGGGCGGCTGCGGGAGGAACTGGACGCACTGCTGGCCGAGTGGGAGGAGCTGTCGAGCACGATGGAGAGAAGCAGGTAGCGCGCGCAGGTTCTCGACAGCCACCCTCTTGCCATTCCTGCCAGGCTGGACTATAGTAGGCAAAGAAAAGGCGAAAAAAGTGGGCGACCTCCAGGAGCAACTCGCTGTCCTCCGCCGCCGCATCCGGCGCATCGACCGCAAGTACTCCAACCAGACAACCGCCCAACCGTCGAACCGAACAACCACCCAACCGAACAACCGAATAACCGGGCATCCGGCGCACTACTTTGCCGACGAGTGGATGAGCGGCGAGGTCGTCGAAACGCCGCACGGCACACACTTCGAAACCGAGAAGCTGTTCGAACGCCACCGGCGTCACGGCAGCATGGATATCTCCAACCTCGCCGAGCTGCCCGAAGATCTGCTTGTATCGCTCTCCGACGGCGATGCGCGTCCTTCCAGCCCGATGCGATGGGCGTTTCTCGACACGGAAACCACCGGACTGGCGGGCGGTTCGGGTACCTACGCCTTCCTGGTGGGGATCGGCCGCATCTGCCCGGAGGGGTTTCGCGTCCGGCAGTTCTTCATGCGCGACTTCGGCGAAGAGCCGAGCCTGCTCTGGGCCCTGGAGCAGCACCTGGAGCAGTTCGACGTACTGGTCACCTACAACGGCAAGAGCTACGACCAGCCGCTGCTCGAGACCCGTTTCCGCATGGGCCGGCGGCGTCCTCCGTTCGCCCGACTGGCGCACCTCGACCTGCTTCACGGCGCGCGCCGGCTGTGGAAGCTGCGGCTGGAGAGCTGCCGTCTGGTCGATCTCGAAAACCAGATCCTGGGCGTTCTTCGCGAAGGCGACGTGCCGGGCGAGATGATCCCGTACATCTACTTTGAGTACCTGCGCACGCAGCAGGCGTGGCGGGTGGTCCCGATCTTCCACCACAACGTCATGGACATTCTGACGCTCGCCTGCCTGACTGGGATCGTGCCGCTGGCGTTCCGGTCGCCGGAGGAGGCGCCGCTCGAGCACGGCGCCGACTGGGTCGGTCTCGCCCGCTGGCTTCTCCGGACGGAGCGGCACGAAGAGGCTCTCGGCATTCTTCGCCGGGCGGTCGAGCGCGGCCTCTCCGACGATCTGCTGTTCCGAACGCTTTGGGAGATCGGGCTGCTCGAGAAGAAACTCGGTCGCGAGGCGGCGGCGCTGGCGGCCTTCACCGAGCTGGCCTCGTCGCGCAACGCCTATCGCGTGCCGGCGCTCGAGGAACTGGCGAAGTACTACGAGCACGGCGAGCGCAACTACGCCATGGCGCTCGAATTCACCCGGGCCGCGCTGGCGCTGGGCGACTCGACCGAGCTCCGACACCGCGCCGCGCGGCTCCATCGGCGTCTGGAGGCGCCGCTGCGGCTGCCCATCGGCTGATGCGCCGTTCCGCTCGAAGCCGTGTGCTAGGCTGATCTCGATGAGCGCATGGACGCCGGGTCGCCGGATTTTGGACTACGCGCTGGCGGGATTGCAGACCGGCGTGCTCGGCGGTCTGCTGGCTTTGGGCTGGTACGCCTTCAGTTCGGTTTGGCAGGGGCAGCCGGTGCTGGCCGCGCCGGTGAGCCTCGGGACGAGCCTGGCCGGGGACGGGTTCCGGCGCGGCTACGGCTTCACGGCGCTCACCGGGGCCTCGCTGCAAGTCGCCGTATCGGGAACACTGGGCGTGTTGTTCGGGCTCATCGTCCGGTCGCGGGACAACGTTCTCAGGGCCATGCTGCTGGGCATCCTCTTCGGACTCGCCTGCTACTGGCTGTGCTACGGATTGCTGTGGCAGAAGCTGCTGGCAGCGGACCCGCTGCCGGCATCGAGCCGCACGGTGCTCGTGGCGCACTTGCTGTTCGGCGCGCACCTCGGCAGGTACCCGCAGGTGCTGCACTCGGTCCGCGGATACTTTTGAGACACAGCGATCGTGCTTGCCGCCGAGCGCCAGGATGCTGAAGGGCTTCCGGGAAGTTCGCGGGAGGCGCGTCGGGGACGGAACGCCGATAACAGGTGAAGAACCTATGGGCGTTGATCGGCGGCCCAGGTTGATTCGTCCACTCTGAGGGAAGGCTGCTCTGTTGCGATGAGCTTCTACCACGAGGCGCCGGGCTAGGCTGGGCTAGGCTAGAAAAATGGCACGGATCGCGATCCACCCAGGAGAACACCTAGCCGAAGATCTGGAGGCCCTCGGCATGAGCGCGGCCGAGCTTGCGCGGCGGCTCGAGGTGCCGACCAACCGCATCACGGAAATCCTCAACGGGCAGCGCGGCATTACCGGCGACACCGCCCTGTGCCTTGCCCACTTTTTCGGGACGAGCGCGCAGTTCTGGCTCAATCTCCAGAACCTGTACGAGTTGCGCCTGGCCGAGAAGAAGGCCGGGAAGTCCATCCGGGCGCTGCCGACCCTCAAGCATCACGCGGCTTATTTAAATAGGCCCTGCCCAACGGTCTCCCATCGGCTACCCGTGCCGATAGCTCGGCAGGTGACGTTTGAGATCACGTGCGTCATGGAGAACGCGGATCACATCGATCACGTCCTGGTCGGGACGGCGGCGGTAGATGACGAAGTGGCGGGGGCTGTGCACGGCGCCGAGCATGGTTCTGGCGCGGTCGCGGCTGAATACCAGATGATAGGAGCGAACGCCCCTCGCCAGTTCCACCCTTTCCCGCGAGCCTGGGCGCTCGGGATCAGCCACAAGGTCACGAAAGGCTTGTACGAGCAATGCCTCATAGCGCACGGCGGCGTCTCTGCCAAACTCCTGCCTGCTCCGTTCAAGAACCTGGCGGATGTCGCGCCGTGCCGCTGGTGATAGAACGATTCCCGGCGGGGCAACGGGTTCAGGCACGCGAGCTCTTGGGGTCTGGTTCCCCCGAGGTCTCTTCCCCTAGCCGGCGGATGTGTTCTTCGAGTTCATCTAAGGAGCGGAACTCTATGCCTTCGCCCCGCTCGATCTGGTCCAGCCCCTCCTTGACGGCGGCCCGCAACCACTTCAGCCTCGCTTGCTCTTCCTTCTCGCGCTGTTCCAGGAGACGCAAGCCCTCACGCACAATCTCGCTGGCGTTGCCGTACCGCCCCGATGCGACGCCGGTGGAGATGAAACGGTCCAAGCGGTCGGTCAGGTTTATGTTCCGGGTGGGCATGTCCTGGGAGTCCTCCGTTACATTCAGTTTAGCAGAGTTAGCAAAAATTGCCAATCCACTCAGGCCTGTACGGCCTGCACGCCGCGAGTAACCGTCTCCAGGAACTCCCGCGCCCGGCGGGCGAGCGCGTCCACGCCTTCCGGCTGCGCGGGTCGCGCGACCACCGGCTCGAAGATGTTCTCGCACACCAGCGGCATCGTCAACCCCGTGCGGGCCACCGGAGCCAGCAGCTTGTAGTGGTCGATCTCGCCGAAGCCCGGCCCGCAGTCTTCGTCTTTCGGGAAGTTGCGGTGATCTTTGATGGCAAACGAGCGGATGTCGCGCCAGCACTCGCGGATATCGGGGATCGGGTCCTGGTTCTCGTAGTCGAGGACGTTGCCGGCGTCGTAGCACATCTTGACGCCTTCGTCGGCCACGGCGGCGATGATCTTCGAGCAGTCCCGGCCGGTGGCGGTGTTGCCCCCGTGCTGCTTTAGGGTCAGCGTCACGCGGTTCGCCCGGGCGACCGGCCCAAGCTCCTTCAGGTTGCGGATCCAGACGTCGATCCCTCCGGCTTCGATGTGGCCGAAGGTGATGATGAACGGGATGCCGGCGGCGGCCGCCTGCTCGATGCGGCGGGTGTGCACCCTCAGCGAGTCCGGCGCCGCGACATATATCATCGAAAACATCATCACCGGCTCGAGGCCAACATCGCGGCAGCGCCGGCCGAGCTCCCTGGCTGCCGAGGGCGGCGCGTCCGGAGGCATGACCGGCACGTCGTTCCTCGACGGCTCGTCGTGAGTCGTGCCCCAGCCGACGTAGCGATGGCCGGCTTTGGCGATGCCCTCCAGCGCCCGCTGCAATGGGAACGGCGAGTAGGGCAGGGTCATGCAGCCGATCTGGAACCGGGTCGGCGCGCTGGTGGACCCTTGTGACAGGGCGGCGGCGCTCGCGGCAAGGAAGTCGCGGCGTGTCATTGAAGAAAGCCCTCCAGGGTAGTGTATTGTAGTGCTCGATGAAGCCGCAAAGCAGAAGAGCCTTTTTGGGGAGCGCGGCCGGGCTCGGCGCCGGCCGGCCGGCCGCCCAGCCGCGGCCTCTGGTCATCGACGCCCATTGCCACGCCGGCCGCGGAACCGGGATGAGCGCGCCGTGGACAACGCGCGCCGACGTCGAGGTCACCCTCCGGCACATGGAGGAGGCGGGCATCGACCGCACCGTCATTTTCCCGATCAACAACCCTGAATACGAGAAGCCGAACGAGGAGATCGCCGAGATTTGTGGGCGGTATCCCGGAAAATTCATCGGCTTTGCCAAACACGACTCGCAGACCGAGGCCGGGCGGATCGCGCCGATGCTGCGGCGGGAAGTGGAGAAGCTCGGGCTGAAGGGGTTGAAGCTGCACCGGCTGCCGACGCGCGAGGTGCTCGACGCGGTCGCCGAACTGAAGATTCCCGTTCTGTACCACCCGGAGAAGGTCGCCAACTACCACATGATCGCCTCCGAGTATCCGGCGGTACCGTTCATCATGGCGCACCTCGGCAATTTCGGCGGCGGCGATTGGACCGAGCACCTGGCGGCGATCGCCGTGGCGAAGCGCTACCCGAACGTGTATCTGGACACGTCCGGGGTGGTGTTCTTCAGATTCCTGGAGATGGCGGCGAAGGAACTCGGGCCGGAGAAGCTGATTTTCGGCAGCGACGGGCCGGAGCTGGATTCCAGGGTCGAACTGTACAAGGTCAAGCTGCTGAGGCTGCCGCCGGCGGACGAGGCGAAGGTGCTGGGCGGGAACATCCGGAAGCTGCTGCCGAAGGGGAGCGTCTGAGATGAGGATGGTGCTGATCGCGGCGCTGGCGCTGCCGGCCGCGGCGCAGAATGCCACCGATCTGTGGCTGCGGGGCTACTCGGTGATCCCGACCCCGCGGAAGGCGAGCCTGCTGGCGGGCAGCGCCGTGGTGGATGAACGTTGGTCGATCGACGCGGGCCGCCTCGCGCCGGATCAAATCGCCGTCCGATGGCTGGAAGAAGACTTGCGGTCGTTCCATTCGCTCGCGCTGCCGAAGGGCTCCGGAAAGAAGACCATCCGGCTCGCGGTGACGCCGGGCGCGGTGGCGACCGGGCGCGAACCGGAGATCGACCGCCAGGCGTACCGGCTCCGCGTGGAGGCCGGCGCGGTCGAGATCGCCGGCAACTCCGAGCAGGGGCTGTTCTACGGCGTGCAGACGTTCGTTCAGTTGCTGAAGCGCGGCTCCGACGGGCGGCTGACGCTGCCCCTGGGAACGATCGAAGACTGGCCGGCGCTCGAGCTGCGGTTCCTCCACTGGGACACGAAGCACCACCAGGACCGAATGGAGACGCTGAAGCGCTATCTCGACTGGTCGGCGCGGTTGAAGGTCAACCGGATCGGCTTCGAGCTGGAAGACAAGTTCGAGTACCCGTCGAACCCGATCATCGGCGCGCCGGGGGCGTTCACGACGGCTGAGTTGCAGGAGATCGTGAACTACGGCCTGGAGCGCTACATCCAGGTCGTGCCGGTGATCCAGTCGCCGGCGCACATGGCCTACGTGCTGAAGCACCCGCAGTTCGCCGAGCTGCGCGCCGACGGCAACAACTACCACTCCAACTGGTGCGATCCGCGGACGTACGGCCTGATCTTCTCGATGTACGACGACGTGATTCGCGCGACCAAGGGCGTGGACTACTTGTTCGTTTCGACCGACGAGGTGTACTACGCCGGCATCGATCCGCGGTGCGCCAAGCCGTACAACGAGGAGAACCGCAGCCTGGCGTGGGTGGAGTTCGCCCAGCGCGCCCACGAGCATCTGAAGAAGCACGGGCGAAGGATGCTGGCGTGGGTGGAGTACCCGCTGCTCGCACAACACATCAGGCTGCTGCCGCCGGACCTGATCGACGGCGTGATCGGCGAGGAGGAGTACCTGGAGCCGGAGAACCAGCTCGGCATGCGGCAGCTTGCTTACGTGTCCATGCAAGGGGCGGAGTTTCTGTTCCCGAACCACCTGAGCCTGGAGACCGAGAAAGACGTGTCGGCGGGGCACCTCGCCTGGGCGCGCGAGTCGATCGCCACGGGACGGCACTGGCGCGGGAAGCCGATCGGCGTGTTTGGCGCGGCATGGGACGACTCCGGCCTGCACAACGAGACGTTCTGGCTGGGCTGGTCGGCGGTGGCGCAGCATGGCTGGAACCCGGGAGCGGCCCCGGTCGAGCAGCACGTCGAGGAGTTCATGAGCCTGTATTACGGCCCGAGGGCTACCGGCATGACGGAGCTGTACCGCTTGATGCAGAGGCAGGCGCGGTCATGGGAGCGAACGTGGGACCGCGTGACCTCGCGGGCGCGGGGTCCGGGGTACGGCAATTCGTACGGCAAGGGCATCGGGACGACGCGCCGCGACCTGACGCTGTCGGCGCCGGCGCTGCCCAAGACGTCCGACTTGGCGATCGAGCCGGTGATCGGCAAGAAATATCCTGCGTATCTCGCCGAAGCCCGCGCCCGGATGCTGGAGAACGACCAGCTGATTCTGGGGTTACAGGCGAACCTGCGCCGTGTGGACCGCAACCATTACAACCTCGAGGTCTTCCTAGCACTCGCCCGATTCATCGGGCACCACTGGCGGCTGCTGGCGGGAATGGCCGAGGCCGAGGCGTCGCTCGCCGAGGCTCATGCCGCCGCTCAGAAGAAAGATGCGGCGGCGGCTGTTGGTCAACTCGTTGCGGCGCACAACCGCATCGAGCGGCTGCGGAAGGACGGTGAGAAGACCTTCGCCGGCCTGACGGCGGTCTTCGAGAAGAGCCGCTGCCCCAAGGGCCAATCGGTGGGCGGCCGGAAGTTCGTGCACGTGCTGGATGACACCAAGGATCACTGGGCGGACCGGACCCCGGACCTGAGCTTTATGATCGTGCCGGAGCGAAGCATCGGGCTGGAAGGGTGGCTGAAGGAGCTGGCGCAGGTGGTGCGGGAGTACGCGAAAGCCAACAACGTGCCGGTGAAAGGCCTGGGGGAGGCGCGGCTGGAGGAGTGAGAAGATTCTTACCACCGGGACACAAAGCAGGCTTGGTGTCCGCGGCGTCTGGCTGGTGAAACCGTTCTCTGCGCTCTCCGCGGCTCTGCGGTGAAGCACTCTTCCCGTTGGAAATGAAGGCCGACGCGGGACCCGCTGGCATCTGACCCGAGGAAGAGTCCATCGAGGAATTCGATCTGGACCTCGCTGGTCCGGCTGTTCACCTTGGCGCCGTCCAGTCCGGACCTTTACCGCAAGTGGGTCGAAGTGACGGTTGCCGCCCGAGGCGCCAATCGCGGGGCAGCGCGCCCGAGTTCGTTTCATAGTTTTCTGCTAATTGATTGATACTATTGATCTTTCCCTTGCAAAACGCCCCTGGTTTGAGTATGCTCAACTCCAGAAGAGTTTCAGAGTTGGAGACTAGAAACCCTGGTTAGGGCTCGCTCGCAGTTCAGGCTTGGCGACACGGAAATCGGCGGCGACGAATTCGTCGTGATGGCGGGGCCGTGCGCCGTGGAGACCGAAGGTCAGCTTCTGGAGACGGCGCGTTCGGTCGCCCGGGCGGGCGCCCGGGTGCTGCGAGGCGGGGCGTTCAAGCCGCGAACCTCGCCGTATTCGTTTCAGGGTCTCGGCGAACGCGGTTTGGAGTTGCTGGCCAAAGCCCGCGAGGTCACCGGCCTGCCAGTGGTGACGGAAGTGATGAGCGACACCCAGGCGCACCTGGTGGCTGCCTATGCGGACATGCTACAAATCGGCTCGCGGAGCATGGAGAACGAGGCGCTGCTCCGGGCGGCGGCCCGGACGGGCCGTCCGATCCTGCTCAAGCGGGGCATGGTGGCGACGATCGAAGAAATGATCGAGGCGGCGGAGTTCCTCGCCGGAAACGGGGCGGAGGAG
Source organism: uncultured Solibacteraceae bacterium (assembly GCA_964483455.1). Lineage (GTDB taxonomy): Bacteria > Acidobacteriota > Terriglobia > Bryobacterales > Bryobacteraceae > CAYZJD01. The sequence goes on along the minus strand of CAZACK010000003.1, from coordinate 40,231 downwards.
ATCGTGTTGTGCGAGCGGGGGATTCGCACGTACGGGACAGCGACGCGGAATACATGCGACATCGCGGCCATACCGCTGCTCAAGAAACTCACCGGGCTGCCTGTGATCCTCGATCCGAGCCACGCCAGCGGGCGGCGCGACCTGGTGCCCGCGCTGTCCAAGGCGGGGGTCGCCGTCGGGGCCGACGGGCTGCTCATTGAGGTTCACCATCATGCGGAAGCGGCCTGGAGCGACGCCGAGCAGACGCTCGGCACGGCTGATTTCGAGGAGCTGTTGGCCGAGCTTCAGCCGCATTTGCGGATCTGGAAGGAGGCGCGCTCGGCGGTGTTCGCGACCCGGGCGTGAACCTCGGCTTTGGCACGCTTCGTGCTCACCATAGAATTATGCGCGGTCTCGTAACGGAGTCTTCGAGCACCCTGGCAGCAGCGCTGCTGGCCGCCGTCGTGTGCGGCGGAGGGCAGCAGCCGACGGGCCTCAGCGGACTTTCCTTGCTCGCGCCGGGACATGCCGGCGTGGTGTTCACGCAACTCGCGCCGGGCATCAAGACCGCAACTTACGAAGGGGCGCGGATCGCGCGGTTGATGCCGGATGGTTCGCTTCGGGTGCTGACCGAAGGATTCCACAGCGCCGCCGATCCGGAGGTGTCAATCGACGGGAAGCGGATTCTGTTCGCTGCCAGGCGCCAGGCCTCGGATCGCTGGCAGATTTTCGAGATGCGGGCGGACGGCTCCGAGCAGCGTCAAATCACGCAAGAACCGGGCGACTGCCGAAACCCGATCTATCAATCGCTGTTTTACAACATCGCCTTCGAGAGTCCCTGGCGGCAGGTGACTTTCGTCGAGTACGACGCGGACGGCGCGCCGAACCTGTATTCCTGCAAGTTCGACGGCACTCTGGTTCGCAGGCTGACGTATAATCCGGGCGGAGCCATGGACCCTTTCCTGGCGCCGGACGGGCGCATTCTGTTCGCCGGCTGGCAGCGCGACCGGCTGGAACGCGGCGCCACGGAGCGGTTGGGGCTGTTCGGGGTTAATCTCGACGGGACCGATTACGCGGTTTACTCCGCCGATGAGGGCGGGCCGAGGAAGCGGATGCCGGCGGTTACGGCCGACCGGCTGGCGGTATTCGTGGAGCCGGGCAATCCCGGCTGGAACGGTGAAGGCACGCTGGCGGCGGTGGCGCTGCGGAGGAACCTGCATTCGTATCGAAAGCTGACGCTGCCGGCGCAGGGCTATTTTCATTCTCCGTCGCCGCTGCCAAAGGGCGGGGTCCTGGTGGCGCGGCGCGCGGCCGCCACAATGACGCACGGGATCTGGCGGTTCGATCCGGCGACGCAGCGGCTGGCCGGCGTCTACGACGATCCCCAACGGCATGATGTGCAGCCGAAACTGTTGGCGGAGCGGGAGGAGCCGGACGGGCGCGCGTCGGTGGTGGACGAGAACGATCCCACCGGCCGGCTGTACTGCCTGGACGTGTATGTTTCAGACCTGGCGAACCGCGAGTGGATGCCGCCCGGAACAGTGAAGCGCGTGCGGCTGATCGAGGGAATCCCGCCGGCGATGCGGACCCGCTTTCTCGGCGAGATCAACGTCGAGGAGGACGGCTCGTTCAACGTGCAGCTTCCGGCGAACGTCCCGTTCAAAGTGCAGACGCTGGACACCGACGGGCTGGCGCTGCGCGCAAGCGATTGGATTTGGGTGAAGAACAAGGAGGCCCGCGGGTGCATCGGTTGTCACGAAGACGGCGATCTGACGCCGGAGAACCGGCTGGCCAAAGCGCTGACAAGACCCTCCATCCCGCTGACGTTGCCGCCGGCCCGGCGGCGGTCGGTGGAGTTCGAGAAGGACGTCAAGCCGATTCTGGCGGCGAAGTGCGGCGACGCGGCTTGTCACGGCGGCGCGGTGCCGCCGAAGGCGGATGATCCCAAGGCGATGGCGAAGTACGTACACCCCGGGCGCGCGCGCACCAGCCCGCTGATCTGGAGTCTTTTCGGACGGAACACCTCCCGGCCGTGGGACCGTCCGGCCCCGGCGGCGATGAAGACCCGCAAGATGCCACCGGAAGGCTCGACGCCGCTCACCGAGGCGGAGCGCCGCACCTTTGTGGAATGGATCGACCTGGGGGCGCACGCGGAGGAAGAGGCGGCGCACGTGCGGCGCCCCGGCTCCAAAGCAACACCATCAGGAGGTGGTCGATGAAACGGCCGAACGTGCTGTGGCTCGCCGGCGCGGCGCTGCTCGCCGCGGCGCCGGCCGAGCTGCCGGTCTTCACCGAGATCGGCAAGGACGGGGGCGTCTCGTTCCGGCACAGCTACGGGGACCACCACCTCGACAACATCGTCGAGGGTACCGGCGGCGGCGCCTGCACGTTCGACTACAACAACGACGGCTTCCAGGACCTGTACTTCGTCACCGGCACGTGGACGAAAAACGTCAGCGACAACGAGGGCCGCGACCTGCGCGGGAAGTTGTTCAACAAGCTGTACAAGAACAACGCCAACGGAACGTTCACGGACGTCACCGAGGCGGCGGGGGTTGACGGCAAGGGGATCTTCAGCACCGGCTGCTCGGCCGCCGACTACGACAACGACGGCGACACGGATCTTTACGTCCTCAACTACGGGCCCAACATCCTGTACCGCAACAGCGGCGACGGGACCTTCACGGATGTTTCGAAACCGGCGGGCCTGGACGATTCCCGCTGGAGCCTGTCGGCCGTCTGGTTCGACTACAACAACGACGGCTGGTTGGATGTGTACGTCTGCAATTACCTTCTGTACGACGACGGCAAGTTCCGCGATTTCTACCCGGCGGCGGGATATCCGGGGCCGCTGAGCTACGGCGGGCAGGACGACGCTCTGTTCCGGAACAACCGAGACGGAACGTTCACCGACGTTACAAAGGAAGCCGGAGTGAGCAGACCGGACGGGCGCGGTATGAGCGCCGGGTCGGCGGACATCAACAACGACGGGCTGCTGGACATCTACGTCGCCAACGACGCGATGGAGAACTATTTCTTCGAGAACACCGGCAACGGGACGTTCGTGGAGAAGGCGCTACAGCTCGGGATCGCGTTCGGCGAGAACGGGCAGGGTGTGGCGTCGATGGGGCCGGCCATCGGCGACATCGATCGCAACGGTCTGCTGGACATCTTCGTGCCGGACCTGAGCTATTGCAGCCTCATGATGCAGGGGCCGCGCGGGTTCAAGGACAGGACTGCGACGGCGGGCCTGTCGGTAGTGATGGGGCAGTACGCGGGCTGGGCGGCGATCCTGTTCGACTACGACAACGACGGCTGGCTCGACATCCTGACGGTGCACGGCAACGCGCACCACGAGTACGTCCAGGAAGATACGCTCGTCCGAAACAAGGGCGACGGCACGTTCGAGGATGTCTCGCGGCAGTCCGGTCAGTACTTCTTTGAGAAATACGTCGGCCGTGGCGGCACCTGGGCCGATTTCGACAATGACGGCGATGTCGACGTGGTGATCGTCAACATCAACGACGACGCCAAGGTGCTGCGGAACGACGGCGGGAACCGGAACAACTGGCTGAACGTAAGGCCGATGTTGAAGTTCGCGACCGGCGAGCGGGACGCGATCGGGGCAAGAGTCATGGTGACCGCGGGCGCCGTCAAGCTGTTTGACGACGTGATGCCCACGCGCGGCTACCTGGGACAGGGCGACCCGCGGCTGCACTTCGGCCTGGGCAAGGCCCCCGAGGCCGAGGTTGAAATCCGCTGGCCCGATGGCACGGTGGAGAAGCTCGGTCAGGTCAAGGCGAACCAGTTCCTGAAGCCGGTGCGGGAGGCAAAGTTGAACGGAGCGAAGTCATGAAGTGGAAGGCGACTCTGCTGGTGAGCGGCCTGGCATTCGGGCTGTTCGCCGCGCTGCTGATGGCGCAGGCGAAGAAGCCCGTCTACGTCGGTTCGCGGGCTTGCGGCGGTTGCCACGCCGGCAAAGGCATGGGCGACCAGTACAGCCTGTGGCTCCACTCCAAGCACAGCCAGGCCTACGCCGCGCTGGCTCGGCCCGAGTCCAAGGAGATTGCCGCCATCAGCGGCCTGCGGCAGGAGCCGCAACAAGCGGCGATTTGCCTCGGCTGCCATGCGACCGCGTACAACGCGGAGGCTTGGGAGAAAGATGACACCTTCCGGCTCGAAGAGGGAGTGCAGTGCGAGGCCTGCCACGGTCCCGGCAGCGAGTACATGGCGGAGAACGTCATGCGGAATCGCGAGGCAGCAATGAGGGCGGGACTTCGCATGCCCACCGAGAAGGAATGCATGACGTGTCACATCGAGAAGGGGTCGCACGTCGCCGTTTTGCGCACGCCGAGGGTCGAAATGAAAGCGGCCATGCAGAGTATCGCTCACCCGACTCCGGCTCACGCGATGATGGGATCAATCCCGAAGCCAATGGCCGCGGACGGGAGGGGCAAGAGCGGTCCGCAGTACGTGGGCTCACAAGCATGTGGGAAATGCCATGACGGGCCGATGATGAACCACCAGTACAGTGTGTGGCGTAAGGGTCCGCACGCCCAGGGGTGGTCCGTGCTGGCGACTCCGAAGGCATATGAAATGGCGGCCTTGAAGCGGCTGAAGAGCGAGCCGCAGCGCGAAACGGCCTGTCTGACTTGCCACACCACTTACGCTGGCGGCGATGTGGGTTACCTCGAATCGTACGCAATCGATGAAGGCGTGGGGTGCGAGGCGTGTCACGGACCGGGCAGTGAGTACATGCCGGAGGCCATCATGCGGGATAAGCGGGCCGCCATGTCGGCGGGCTTGCAGACCGGCAACCACGACTCATGCCTGCGGTGCCACCTGAAAGCGCACGGCAAGGCCTTCAACCTCCAGGAGGCGCTGCAACGACTCGGCCACCCCAACAAGCTGCCGCCGGCGGCGGAGGCGCCTCGCTACAAGACCCCGGTAAACCTGGCGCTCCACCCGGGCGGCAAGGAGCTTTACGTCGCTTGCGAAGGCGCCGACACGGTGATTGTCATCGACACGGGCACGCGCCGGAAGCTGGCGGAGATTCCGGTCGGCGGGCAGCCCGCGGATGTGACGTTCACGCCGGACGGCAAGCGGGCCTTTGCCAGCAACCGCCATGACGACACAGTCTCCGTCATTGACGTGGCCGCGCGACGTGTCGTCGGGACGCTGGCGGCCGGCGACGAGCCGCACGGCGTCCTGACCGACAGGCAGGGCCGGCTGCTCTACGTGCTGAACACCGCCTCCGGGGATATCTCGGTATTCGATGCGGCCACATTGAAACAGACCAAGACGCTGAGCGCGAGCCGCGGGCCGTGGTCGCTGGCGCTTTCCCCGGATGGCAGCGCGATCGCCGCGACGAACATGCTGTCGCGCTTCGCCTTCCGGGAGCCCTTCGTCTCGGAAGTCACGGTGATTGAGACTGAGCGTGGAGTGATCGAGGACCGATGGTTAGTGCGCGGGGCGAACCTGATGATGGGCATCGCCTGGCACCCAAGCGGGAAGTTCGCGCTGGCGACCCTGAACCGGACCAAGACGCTGATCCCGATGACCAGGCTGATGCAGGGCTGGACTATCACCAACGGCCTGGCGGTCCTGTGGCGAGACGGGCGGGTGGACCAGGTGCTGCTGGACGAGCCGGACATGGGGTTCGCCGACGTCGCCGACGTGGCCTTGACGCCGGACGGCCGGTACGCACTGGTGACCAGTTCCGGGACGAACCGGGTGGCCGTAATCGACATCAACAAGCTCACGGGCCTGATCGCCCGCTCGTCAAAATACGACCGGGAAGAGGTGCTGCCGAACCACCTCGGGAAAGCCAGCGAGTTCGTGGTGAAGCACATCGCGGTCGAAACCAGCCCGCGCGGCCTGCTGATTACCCCGGACAACCTTACTGCTTACGTGACCAATGCGCTGGACGATTCGCTGACCGTGATCGATATCCCGAAGCTTTCGGTCGCAGGCAGGATTGACCTTGGCGGTCCGAAGGTGATCAGCAAGGCGCGGTATGGCGAGCGCTTGTTCAACAACGCCAGGATCACGTTTCGCCGTCAGTACTCGTGCCACTCCTGCCACCCGGACGGCCATGTCGACGCGATGACATACGACATCGAGGCGGACGGCGTCGGCATAAGTCCGGTCGACAACCGGACGCTGCGCGGAGTTCTCGACACGGCTCCCTTCAAGTGGGAAGGGACAAACCCGAGCCTCTCGCGGCAATGCGGCCCGCGCCTGGCCATGTTCTTCACCCGGGGGGCTCCATTTACACCGGAAGAACTGGCGGCGGTGGACTACTACGTCACGACGATTCCGCGGCCGGTGAACCGGTTTCGTCCGCTCGGGGCCAGTCTGACCGCCGCGCAGCGGCGCGGCAAGGCGATCTACGAGCGGACGCGAACCAACGACGGTCGCGAGATCCCAGTCCAGAACCGCTGTGTGACCTGCCATCCCGCTCCCTACTTCACCGACCGGCAGGTGCACGACATCGGGACGCGTCACATCCACGACCGGCAAGGCAGGTTCGACACGCCGCATCTGAACAACATCTACGATTCGGCGCCGTACCTGCACAACGGCATGGCGCCGACGCTCGAGGAAATCTGGACCGTGTACAACCCGGACGACAAACACGGCGTGACGAACGACATGACCAAGGATCAGTTGAACGACCTGATCGAGTATTTGAAGACGCTGTAATGGTTTCCCATGGGGGAGGGTTTATGCGTGCGATAAGAACCATCATCGTGCTCGTGACGCTGGCTGCAACGGCCGCCGCGGAGAAGCTGCCCTACGTTTACACCAAGTGGAAGCATTTCACCACGCACGAGGGCTTGCCGAACGATCACGTCTTTGCGGTCAAAGTGGACGGCCCGCGGGTGTGGGTCGGCACCGAGAACGGCCTTGCCATGATCGATAAGCGAACATGGGCGATCAAGAGCTGGACTGAAAAGGAAGGCCTGCCGTTCCGCGTGGTCGCCGGCATCGACGTCGATCAAAAAACGGGTGATGTCTGGCTGGGGCTGTTCGGCGGCGGGCTGGCGCGTTTCAGCGGCGGCCGGTTCGACCACTTTCATCAACTGAACAGCGGCCTGGTGAACGACGTCGTTTACGCAGTTGCCGTGGAGAACGACAACGTCTGGGCGGCGACCACAGCCGGCGCCAGCCGCTACAACACGAAGACCGGGGAGTGGACGATCTTCACCGAAAAGAACGCGCCGATGGAGGAGATCTGGAACTACGGCGCCTGTTACGCCGACGGCAAGGTATATCTCGGAGTTTGGGGCAGCGGCGTGCTCGAGTACGACGTAGCCACCGGCCGCTGGAAGGACTACCTCGATCCGGACAAAGAGATGGAGATCGATCTTTACCGCGACGACGGCATGGTGCACGTCATCACCACGGGCGTAAGCTACGTGGACAAGGTTCTCTGGGTGTCCACGTACTTCGGCGCAACACGATATGACGGCCGGCATTGGCGCGGTCTGTTCACCCAGGACTCAGGCACCCCCAGCGACTTCAACAACGCCGTCAAGGGGCGTAGCGCGATCGAGGGCTGGTATTGCACGGATAAGGGGGTTGGCGCCTTGATGGATTTCCCGTCAAACACATGGGTCACTTACACGCGCGAAGCAAAGGGACACGGCGGCAAGGCGGTTGTGTATCGTGGCCGAACCGTGCTGGAGACGGTGGAGATGGAGAGGGGCATCCCCCACAACTACGTCCTGGCGGCGGATTTTGACGGCAACGATGTCTGGATCGGCACGTCCAAGGGGCTCGGCTTCGGGATCGGCGACGGCTACTATCCCAGCGTCAAGGAACGTTTGACGCACGTTTCGGGGCCGGCCAAGGGCGCGGCGGAAAAGCCCCGCGCGGCGAGGAAGCCGGCGGGAAGCGGAATCGAACGCGCATCGAACCTGGCGCGGAACGGAGGTGTGAGATGAGAACCAGGTGGCTGATTCTCGCGATGGGGTCGGTCCTGTTCGGCGGCCTTCTATCCTCCGCCGAGAGGAAGGCGAAACAGCAGTCAATGACGGCGGACCCGGCGGCGCACTTGATCGATCCAGGGACCGCCAAGGTGCTCGACAAGATCAACTCCTTGTCGGCCTACGAGACGCCCGATCTGCCCCTGAAGAAAGAGGAGAACTACGCCGGCACGCCGGACGACGTCGAGCCGTTCGGCGGCATCAAACCCTACAAGGAGCACTTCCTCGAACAGATGGAGTACACAGGGCCGGGCCGGGCAATCCCTGAGCCCGAGCACGTGGACACCGTCAAGATCGGCTTTATCGGGCCGATCATGTCCACCGTGTCGGTGGCCACAGGCGGCAAGAGCCACGAGGAGGCACTCGGCATCAATATGCTCCGGGGAGCGCGCCTGGCGATCGAGGAGGCCAACGCCAAGGGAGGCTACCTGCGGCGGAAGATCCCGTTCGAGATCGTCGTCAGCAATGACAACGGCTTGTGGGGCGCCTCCGGCAACGAGATCATCAAGATGGCCTACAAGGACAATGTGTGGGCGATTCTCGGGACGATCGACGGGGCCAATAGCCACATCGCCATCCGCGTGGCGCTGAAGGCGGAAGTGGTGATGATGAATTCGGGCGATACTGACCCGACGTTCATCGAGACGAACATCCCGTGGGTGATGCGCTGCCTGGGTGACGACCGGCAGATGGGTTACCTCCTGGTGGACTACATCATCCGCAAGCTCGGCCACAAGCGCGTAGGCATTATCCGCGGGAGCAACCGGTACGGTCGCTTCGGCGTGCGCGAGGTAAACGACAGTTGCCGCCGGTTGGGCCGGCCGGTGGTTCTGGAAATGGCCTACAAAGTGGGCGGGGAGGACTTCAGCCTCCAACTCGAACGCCTCAAGCAGGCCAACGTCGAGGTCATTGTCCATTGGGGCGACGCGCGCGAAGCCGCGCTGATCCTGAACCAGATGCGCCGGATGGGGATGATGCATCCGTTCTTAGGCTGCGACCGCACGGTGTCGGACGAGTTCGTCCAGCTTGCGGGCGACAACGCGGAAGGCGTGGTGGCGGCGTTCCCCTGGAACCCCGACCGGAAAGACCCCAAGCTCGAGAGATTCCGAGCGGCGTTCCGCAAGCGCTTCGGCGAGGAGCCGGAAACCTACGCCGCACACGGCTACGACGGCATGAATATGCTGATCTGGGCGATCCAAGTGGCCGGGTTGAACCGGGCGAAGATCCGGGACGTGATCGCGTATCGCTCGACGTCCTGGCCAGGCGTCACTGGCGATATTCCCCTCAGTTCCGCGCTCGACGACATGGGTGACGTGTTCCTCGCGAAGCGCGAGAATGGAAAGTGGAAGTATTATTCTCGCGAAGAACTGGAGATCCCGCGCGGCTACGTTCCCAGGGCCAGCCGGGTGAAACGAACCGATTGAGACTGTATCCTGGACTGACCGGCGGAAGGGCTGCCCTTGTCTGGGCAGCCCTCGTTGTTTTCGGGGGCACTGAGTTAAGCCGCTGCCAGCAGCGTCCGGCGCAAAGTCCACCCGGCGAGGAGCCGCAGGCGTTCAAGGACGCTCGGCAGCAGCGCCGCGGCTATTTCGGCGCCGGGCGGGAGGATCCCGAGCCGCAGGATCTGAACGCCGTGCTGATCGGCTACTTCGGCCCGAGCGATCCGGGACATCCCGAAGGCGGCTCGGTCTGGCAAGGTGTGAATCTCGCCATTGAAGACTCCAATGCAGAGGGGGGCTACAAGGGATTGTCGTTCCGCCTGCTCCCCGGCTGGGCGGAGAATCCGTGGGCGGATGGTGTCTCCAAGGTGGTCCGGATGGCCTACCTGGAGCGGGTGTGGGCGATTATCGGATCGGTGGACGGCGCTTCGACGCATCTCGCCGAGCAGGTGGTGGCGAAGGCGCGTGTTCCGTTGATTGATCCGGCCAGCACCGACGATTCCGTCAACCAGGCCAACGTGGCCTGGATGTTCTCCTGCCTGCCGGGAGATCGGACGATGGCGAAGGCGATCGGCGGCGCGCTCGCGGAGGAGGCGGGCGGCTCGTTCGTCCTGCTCTCATCCACCGACCACGACTCGCGGTCCCTGACCGCGGAATTCAAGGCATTCCTGTCGCGCAAGCGGCTGTCTCCGAAACGGCACATCGAGTTCGCCGCCGGCGCCGAGCAGGTCGATGCGATTGCGGCGCAGGCCGCGGCTTCGGGCGTGAAGGCGGTGGTGCTGTTCGCGGGCGCGAAGGACAGCGCCCGGGTCCTGCGCGAACTGCGCCGCCGCGACAAGGAACTTCCGGTCTTCGGCGGGCCGTCGATGGGGCGCCGGGCGTTCGTGTACGCGGCCGGCGAGGCGGCGGAGGGCGTGCGCCTGCCCGTTCTCATCGAGCCGTCGGATCTCGCCGGCAAGTTCGCCGCCCGGTTCCGTGCGAAATACGGCGAGCCGCCGGACTACGCCGCGATTCAGGCCTACGACGCCGTGCGCTTGCTGGTGGGCGCTATCCGACGCGGCGGCCTCAACCGGACCAGGATTCTCGACGCGCTCAACGAGCTTTCCCCGTGGCGCGGGACGGCGGGCATCCTTCAATGGGATCCGCTCGGCCGCAATTCGCGGAAGGTCCGGCTGGGGACCATCCGCGCGGGCGAGCCGGCTTTGGTGGGAGCAGAGGAACCGAAATGAGGAACAGGAATTCCACGCCACGCCGCCGTCCCCGCCAGTCACACGTCACCGGCGTTGGCCCACGCTCACCCCTTGAATGGCCTCCTCAGCAGCTTTTCCGCCTCGGCGCGAGAGGAGGCGAAATCCTGGGATTGGATCACGGCCTGGTAGAGTTTGACTGCTTCTTCGCGCCGGCCCATCATGTCCAGTGTCTTCCCGAGTTCCAGCCGGGCCACCGTCGCCGTGCGGCCGTCCGGGTCGCTCTCCTCCAGGCTCTTGTCGAACCAGCCGGCGGCAGCCGGCAAGTCGCCCGCCTGCCGCAGCGCGAACCCCAGGCGATTGTAGATCAGCCCCTTCTCCAGCCTGGCGTACTGGCTGGGGCTCTGCTCGAGCGCGCCGAGTATCTGCCTGTAAATCGATACGGCGTTGTCCGGCTTCTTCATCAACAGAGCCAGTCCGCCCATGTCCAAAGGGACAAGATAGTTGCTTGCATACTTTTCCTTCAATTGGGCGAGATAGTCGAACGCGGCCTGGTAGTTCTTCTCGCGGGTGTGGATCAGAATCAGGATGAGCCTGGCGTCGTCCGCGGCCAGCGGCGCCTTTTCGACGGCCAGCCGCAACTGTCTCCTGCCCTCGCTCTTACTGCCGTGGTAGCCCAGCAAAAACGCGAGCCACTTGACGCTCCAGCCGAGGCTCCCCGCAACATACTCGTACACGCCGACCGACAGCCTGGCGTCGTGGAGTTCGGGATCGCGGCGCAACAGCTCCCGGTGGTCGCGGAACGTCTTCGAGCCCGCGCGCACCGACGCCCACCAATTGCGCTTGAGGGCGGATTCGAAGCTGGCCAGGTTCTGGTAGGCCAGCCCGCGCAAGTAGCGGGCCTCGCGATCCTGCGGGTTCGCTTGCAGCTTGCGCTGCGCCTTCTCAACCGCCTGCTGGTTCACCTCCCGGAACTTGCGCTCCACTTCCGGATTCACCACCGGCCGGTACTTCGGCGACTCGGAGAAGAAGTCGGATGAGGCAAACCGGTCGATGCTGAGTTCCTGCTTCCCACTGAGCTCCTCCACCCAGTAAGTCATGGCGAGGTAGGCATAGCCCGTGGGATCGTCCGGCGACTCCGTGATCATTGCCTGGAACGTCTTGGCGGCTCCCGCGTAATCCATGTCATAGACTGCGCGTATCCCCTCTTGAATTCTGACAAGCTTTTCTCGCGGGAAGACTGAGGTCTGTCCGCCGGCGCCGGCCGGCGCCAGACTCAATAGAAACAACAGTAACATCAACCGGTATCTCATTCCGACGGCAGAGTCACCCGCATGCGGGTTCCTCGCCCCTCCTCGACCGGGCTTTCCACGAAGATCCCACCTCCGAGCTGCCGAAGGTTCTTGCGCACGATGGCCAATCCAAGGCCGGTCCCTCGTTGTTTGGTGGTGTAGAACGGCTCGAAGATCTTCTCCCGCATCTCGGCGGGGATTCCCGGCCCTTGGTCGGTCACCGAGAGTTCGATCCGGCCCGCCTCCTGGCGGGCCTCCAGCCGCACTTCCCCGCCGGGTTCCGACGCCTGGATCGCGTTAAGCACCAGGTTAAGGACGACCTGCCGGATGATCTCGGCATTGCCGTGCGCCATCCGGATTTCCTGCGCGATGCGATGCCGCACCGCGATTTGCCCGCCGGCGTACTGCCGCTCGAGCAGGCCGGTCATCGTTTCCAGAAGCTCGGTGAGGTTCACCTCGGCGCGCTCCTCCGGCGCCGGCCGGGAGAAGCTCAGTAACTGCATCACCGAGCGGTTCAGCCGGTCTACCTCGCCGACGATATAGCCCAGGTCGCGATCGTACTTTTCGTTGACCTCGGGATCCTCCCGCATCAACTGGGCCAGCGTCTTCACCGAGCTAAGGGGGTTCTTGATCTCGTGGGCGATGGTGGCCGCCACCTTGCCGAGGCTTGCCAGGTGCTCCTGCCTGGCGAGCGCCCGCTCCAGCCCGATCTTCACGTCCACAACCCGGCACGTCTCGATGGAGTGCGAGATCTGCCGGCTCAGTCCGAGCAGGATCGATTCGTCCTCATCCAGGTACATGCGCGGCGAAGAATTCACCAGCAGCAGGCCGTTCAGTCGCTCCTCGTACCAAAGAGGAAACAGGTAGTTAAACCCGGCTTGCTCCAGCATGGCGGCCAGCCTCGCATCCGGCTCGCGGCTGGGATGCACGACTTCCGGCCGCTTGCCGCGCAGTATTTCCTCGACGCTCGCAAACTCTCCGGAGGCCGGCTTGGCTCCGTTTCGCGGGTATTCCCCCCGCACCACCGGCGCACCGGTTGTCACCAGCAGAACCCGCCGCAACCGGAACGTCCGGGCGACCTCTTCCGCCAGAAACTGAACCCGCTCCATCAAGTCGAGAATCCCCGCCGCGTCCTCGATCAGGCGCTTGCTGAACTCCGCGTAGACCTGGGTGCGCTTGGAAAGAAACCGGGTGATCCAGCCGTAGAGCGGAATCCAGATGAATGCCGCGCCGAAGATCAGGATCAGCTCCGTCAGCGGGCCGAAGGCCTCAAACGAATCCTCCAGGAAGCCGGCAAGTCGTCTGACGATGAACAGGTAACATGCCAGCACGACTCCTAATGTCAGGGCAAAGTAGATCCGGCGGCTGATCAGCAGATCCAGAACCTGGTACGCGTAAATGAAATAAACCAGGCACAACGGCGGAGCCAGGGCGGCCGCCACCATGGCCGCCGAATCGGGCCCTCGCAGCATGCCGAACACCGCCGGCAGCAGAATGGACGCGGCAAACATCCGGCCGAAACGCACCTCGTGGCCGGCCCTGTGCCGCTCGGCGGGGAAAATCAGAAGCACCGCGGCAGCGGCCAACGCCAGTAGGATGCCCAGATTCGCGCCGCCCGGCCGCCCCATTTCGAGCATCCGCCACAGTAACGGCGCGGACGCGTATCCGGCCAAGCTCACCCATTGGCTCAGTCCCGCCCAAACCAGCCCAAGGTGAAGAAGAAAGGCGGGCGCCAGCACCAATCCCGCGTTGGCGATCGGCGCCAGCAGTGTGTTCGTCGATCCGAAGTTCGCTTGCTGGTAGATCGACGCGGCGTTGGTCGCGTGCCACAGCAACCCCGCCAGCAGCGCCGCCAGCAGCAGTCTTTCCGGCAGTCCGGCGCGCGGCTTTCTGGCAATCAGCACCGCCAGGCCGATGTGCAGGAACATACCCAGCGTGAATCCGAGCAGCCTGATCGCTTCACTCAGCGTTGTCATTCCAGCCATCTCACCGGCAGGCTCACCGTAAACGCGGCGCCCGAGCCCGGCTCACTGCTCACGTCGATGCGGCCGTGGTGCGCGCGGATGATCTGGTGGCAGATCGGCAGCCCCAGCCCGGTCCCCACGCGAACCCCCTTCGTCGTGAAGCCTGGATCGAAAATCTTGTCGAGATTCTCCGGCGGGATGCCGCAGCCCGTGTCGGCGATCTCGATCCGCACGGCCTCGCCTTCGCACGATGTCCTGATCCGAATCTCCCCGCGCCTGGAGGTCTGCTCGATGGCGTCCCTGGCATTCAGCAGCAGGTTCATGAAGACTTGGTTCAGTTCGCGTGGGCGGCAGTCGATCTCCGGCAGCTCTCCATATTCCTTGACGATGTCCGCATGCTGAGACAACTCGTGCTCCAGCAGCCGGAGCGTGCTGTTCAGGCCCTCGTGCACGTCTACCCTCCGCACGTCGGCGCGGTCGAGTTGCGCGAACTGCCGGAGATTGGTCACCACCGCATGGATGCGCTCAGCCGCCGCGCGGGACTGGGCGGCAGTCGTGGTCAGGATTTCCACCAGGTCCCGGACTCGTGCGGCCGTTTCCGGAGGCTGCTCCCGGCACCACTCGCCGATCTTGCGAGCCGCCAGTTCCACCGTGCCGGTGCCGGACTGAAGCACTCCCAGCGGATTGTTGATTTCGTGGGCCACCCCGGCCACCAGCCGGCCCAGCGACGCCATCTTCTCGGCCTGGACCCTGGCCGCCTGCGATTCCTTCAGCTCCTCGTACATCCGCTGGAGCTCGCGGACGTAGTAGCGATTCTCCCGGAGCAGACGCTGCTTGTCGATGGCGCTTGAAACCGCCCGCCGCAATTCGGCGATTTCGAACGGCTTGGCGACGTAATCGTACGCTCCGCGGCGCAACGCCTCCGCCGCGATCTGTTCGGAGCCGTAGGCGGTGATCAGCACCACCAGCGGCGGCTCCTCGGCCTGGTTGACGCGTTGCAGAAGCGTCAGGCCGTCCATGCCCGGCATGTTAATGTCGGAGACGATTACGTCCGGCCGGAAGGACTCGATCTTGTCCCAGCCGGACAGGCCGTCGGCTGCCTCTTCCAGCTCGTAGCCCTGAGTCGACAGGGCGCGCCGCAGCCCGAAACGGCCCGCCTCTTCGTCGTCGATGATCAGAACTTTGGGCTGGCTCACCTGAACTGGGGCCCAACCTTTCGGCCGCCGCCGGCTACGAACGACTCGGCGAGCGGTGCTCCAGCTCCGCTTCGCTCAAACGCGGCAGCATCACGCTGACCGTGGTTCCTTGCCCCTCGACGCTCTGTATATGGATGTCGCCCCCGTGCTCCCGAACAATCTGCCGCGAGCTGAACAGGCTCCAGTTGCCCGTGCGCACGCGGGTGCCACTGATTTTGAACCCGGGGTCGAAAACGGTCGCCAGCTCCTCGGCGGGCATGCCGCGGCCGGTATCGATGATCCGGACCTCTACCTGGGAACCCTGGTCGCGGGTGAAGACGCGCACCCAGCCGTCGCCGTTCTGAATGGCCTCGATCGCGTTATGCAGAAGGCTGGTGAACACGGCGCTGAGCTGCTGCGGGCGGCACAGCAGCGGGCGAACGGGCTGAAGATCCAGCTCCAACTTCACAGAGCCTTTGACCTCGGGTTCCATCAGCGCGACCACGTCGCCCACCAGCCCGTTGACGTCCGCCGGCTGGATGTCGGCCTTGTCGAGATTGGTGAACCGTTGCAGCCGGGCGACGATCTGGTGCAGGCGCCGCGCGGAATCGTTGATCGAACGGCGCAGGTCCGCCTGGAGCACGACCAGGCGCTGGTGCTCCTCCGGCGGCGAGGTGGCCTGCCGGGCGGCCAGCAGCAGCATCGTGTCCACGGCGCTCCGCAGTGCGCCGACGGGATTGTTCAGCTCGTGGCTCAACGCCGCCGCCAGCCGTCCCAGCGACGCGGCGTTCTCGGCGAGCAGGACGCGGGACTGCGCCCGGCACAGGCTCTCGGAGGCGCGAATCGCATCCTGGTGCGCCTGGTGATTGCCCCGCCGCTCCGCGTAAAGCACGGCGGTCAGCGCCATGCTCAGCAGCGTGATCATCAGGATGAAGATCCCCTGCGTGCCGTCTTGATCGATGCCGGACAGGGCGTTCCAGCGCAAGGCAGCCCAGCCTGCCAGGACGTAACAGATCCACAACGACATGCCCAGTGAGAATGTGTGCACGGGGCGAAAGGGCAGCGCGCCGAGGGCAACCAGCAGGACCATGGTGATCTGGCCAGGGATGTAATGGTCGCCGGCCTCCCCTCGTCCGTGCAACAGCAGGGAAAACGCAATCAGGATCATCCCGGCCGCCAGCCCGGACAGCCAGCCGAACGCTCGTGCCGTTTCGAGTTCCGGCTTGGCCCGCGCCGCCAGGGCCGTCGCAATCCCAACGACCATCACGGCGACTGCTTGCGCGCCTCGAATGCGCCAACTTGTCAACGGATTTCTCAGAAGGAGGAACTGCGCCAGCAGCATGAATACCGGCACCGCGATCTCCACCGCCGCGATCACCCAGAGCCCCTGGCGGCAGAGGCGCAGCAGTTCCGCCCGAAACCCTGAGTCACGCTCGGCCTCTTCCGGAAACAGGAACGCCCAGACGCGCTTCACGCTGATGCCGACGCCAGTCCCCCGGGAGTCCGGTCGAGCCACTGTCTCGTCCTTGGCTTGCAGCTTTCGGACAGCCCGGATCCACGTCTGCGTGACAGCCGGCACAGTACGCCTCTTCTTGGTAGTGACGGTTCCCATCGCTTCGTTTCGGCCGGTACGGTCTATCGGATATGATACACTCGCGCATTGGCTGCCCGCCTGCCGGCGGAATCCTCATCTGACGCGCCGCATGCGAAAGCTCAGGTCCATCTGGCTCAATACATTCGACATTCGCGAAGGGGAACGTGCGCGGACCCTCTTCATGGGCCTTTACCTGCTCTGCATCCTGTTCGCTTATTACGTGCAGCGGCCTGTGGCGGACTCGGCGTTTCTGAACAAGTTCGACATCGACAGACTGCCCGGCCTGTTCATCCTGATCGCGGCGGCGGGAGGGCTGCTCGCCTACCTCTACACCAGGGTGGCGGTCCGAACCTCCCTGGCAAAGGCCGTCAACTGGACGATGGCACTGGCGGTCGGGGTTCTCCTGGCCTTCTGGGCGCTGATTGACTCCGAGTTTTCATGGCTGATCTATGCGTTCAATGTCTGGGTGAAGCTGTTCAGCATTGTGATGGTGACCCAGGGCTGGGTGGTGGCCTCCAACGTCTTTACGCCGAGGGAGGCGAAGCGGGTGTACGGCTTGCTCGGGGCGGGGGCGGTTCTTGGCGCCGCGTTCGGGGGAACCTTCACGAGCTTCATGGTGCATCACATCGGGACGCGAGGACTGCTGCTGGCCAGCTCGGCGATGGTCGTTCTCGCTTATGGGTCGTTCCGCGCAGCGATCGCACAGAAGGGGGTTGTCCTGACGGGCCACATGGCCGGCGAGGGCGACGAGGCATTCTCCTTTCGCGACATCACGGTCGCCCTTGGACGCCACAGGCATCTCCAAGTAATCGTCGGAATCATCACCGTGAACTACATGGTGGATGTCCTGCTGGAGTTCCAGTTCAAGGACATGGCCAAGAGCATGTATCAGACGAAGGCGGAACTCACGGCGTTTCTCGGAACCTTCTACGGCATCTACCTGAACGCAGTGACCATCGTCCTTCAGCTTTTTCTCACAACCGCGATTGTCCGGCGGCTTGGAGTGGGCGGGACGCTGCTGGTGGCGCCGACCGCGATCTCGGCTGCGTCTGTAGCCAGTTTTGCGTTTCCCGGCCTGAGCGCGGCAACCGTCGCCAAGCTGACGGACGCCGCCAGCCGTTACACCTTGAACCGGACCGGTATGGAGCTGCTGTACTTGCCGCTGCCGATGGAATTGCGGAACCGCACCAAGGCGTTTGTGGACATCTTTGTCGATCGCATGGGACGAGGACTGGGAGGGTTGCTGCTGGTCCTTGTTAGACAAACTCTCGAGATCCCTATCCGTTACGTTTCCTTGTTTGTCATTGGGTTCGCCGCCGTGTGGATGGTGCTCGCGGGGCGAGCGCGCGGGGAATACATCCAGACCGTCCGCAAGCGTCTGGACGCCCGGCGGCTCGACATGGAAAGCCTGCGGGTCAATGTGGGTGACTCCGGCACCCTGGCGTTGCTCGAACAAACGGCCCGTGGCGGGAATGCACGACAGGCGAGCTACGCGCTGTCGCTGCTGGCGGACGCTCCTGGCTACTCGCTGGAACCTCTGCTTGGCGAGCTGGCCGGCAGTTCGCTGGAGGAGGTGCGGGGAAAGGTCTACGAGCTGGCGCGTCCCCTGCACTACCCCGGCGCCCTGGAGGCCGCCCTCGAGGATGTCCGCTCCGTCCGGCCCCAGGCAGTCAGACCGGCGGTCCTATACCTGCTGGACCTGTCGCCGGACGCACGGGACCAAGGCCGAGAGATGCTCGATCATCCGGATTCCCGCGTCGTGGAGGCGACCCTGGAGGCGCTGGCCTCGCAGGCCGAGGCTTTGACCGAGCTTGTCGCCTGCGGCTGGCTCACGCACGCCGCCTCCGATCCGAATCCCGAGAGGCGCCGGCTGGCCGCCACCGCCGTCGGGTTTTGCGGCGAGCAGGGGACGGACATCCTGCGACGCCTCCTGGCCGACAACGATCCCACGGTCGTCGCCGCCGCGCTCCATGCCGCCGGCAAGACCGGGAACCGGATCTATGTGCAAAGCATCGTCGCCCGGCTGGCCGAGGCCCGGTTCCGTGGGACGGCCATCGACGCTCTGGCGGCATACGGAACGCGCATCGCGGGCACCCTTGGCGACATCCTCGATGACGACAATGTAGCGGTTGAGACCCGGCGGCAAATCCCTCGCGTACTCAAGGCGGTTCCCGAGCAGCGGAGTGTGGACACGCTGATCCGGCACATCAGCCACACCGACCTCACGTTGCGGGCAGCGGTGCTGAAGGCTCTCAACGGCCTCCGCGAAATCGCTCCCACTCTCGACTATGGCAGCGCCTTCGTCACGCAGCAGATCCTGAAAGAAGCCCGCTACTATTTCGAGCTGACCGCAATCCTGGCGCCGTTCCAAGGCCGCAAAGGCTCCCGCACCGCCGCCGGGCTGCTGGCGGCTAGCATCGACGAGCGCTTGCGGCAGACGCTCGAACGGCTCTTCCGCCTCCTTGGGCTGCGCTATCCTCCGAAGGAAATCTATGCCGCCTACCTCGCCGTCCATCACGGCCGCCGCGATCAATACGCCACGGCGCTCGAGTTCCTGGACAACGTGCTCGACCGCGAGTTGAAGAAGTTCCTGTTGCCTTTGCTCGACGAATCCTCGCACCTGGTGGAGCGGGGGCGGGATCTGTTCGGGGTGCAGAGCAAGTCCGCCGAACAGGCGGTGCGGGAGCTGATCCATTCCGGCGACTCCTGGCTGGTGGCCTGCGCCATCGCTGCCGCCTCCGAACTGCATTTCCGCGACCTTCTCCCCGACATCGCCGAGGCTTCGCGCGGCGCCGGAGCGGAGGTCGGGCTTGTGGCGATGTCCGCACAGGCGGCCCTGGCTTGACCAAGGAAACGATCCGATGGCCGAATTGAACATCGTCGAAAAGGTGATCGCCCTGGAAGGCGTCGAGCTGCTTCAGAGCCTGACTCCTCACCAGCTTTCCCGAATTGCTTCGGTGGCGAAGGAATTGAAGTGCCCTCCCGGCCTGGTCATTCTCGAGCCGGGCAAGCCGCTGGACGCTCTGTACGTTATCCTCGACGGATCCGTGGAACTCGCCCGCGACGGCCGGCAGCTTCATGTGTCACGGCAAGGAGAAGTTCTGGGAGCCTGGGCGTTATTCGATGAGGAACCGATGCCGGTGGTTGCCCGCACCCTCGAGGACACCAAGCTGCTGAGAATCCGCCGCGACGATTTCTACGACTTGCTCTCGGACAACGTCGAGATCGCGGCCTCCATCTTCTCGACCCTCGTCAAACGTTTCCGCAAGCTCGTTGAGCAATAATGGTAATGAGGATTCAGTAGTGTCCGACAACAGGACGGTAGCGGAACCTGGGCAACAGGAGGATCAGCTCCGGACCGAGCTCGAAGCCGCCAACCGCCGCGTGGCCGAGTTGTACAAGATGGCGTCCCTCGGGCGCCTGCTGGCCGGAGTCGTCCACGAAATCAACACCCCGATCAGCTCCATCCTCACCGACAACGAGGTGATCTCCCGGTCCCTCGAGAAGCTGGCGGTGATGCTGTCGGGGGAGGATTTCGCGCGATCGAATGCGAAAGCCCTCGAAATCATCGACACGCTGCGGAACCTGGCGTCGGTGGACAAGCTCGCCTGCGAGCGGATCAGCTCGGTGATCCGCGGTCTGCGCACTTACTCGCGCGCCGACGTGGCGGATCTCCGCAAGGTGGACCTCCACGAGATTCTGACCAACGCCATCAAGCTGAGCTGTTGCGAATATCGCCGGCGCGTACGGGTGGAGACCGACTTCTGCGATCTCAACGAGGTTGAATGCTACCCGCACCTGCTTAGCCAGGTGTTTCTGAACATCCTGGTGAACGCCGGGCAAGCGATCGAAGGCGAGGGGACAGTCACGGTGCGGACGCGCGTTGACGGGGACCGCTTTGAGGTATCCATCTCCGACACCGGGCCCGGCATTGCCCCGGAACACCGAAACCGGATCTTCTCTCCTGGCTTCACCACCAAGCCGCTCGGCGTCGGCACCGGACTGGGGCTGTCGATCTCCCGCAAGATCGTTGTCGAGGCCCACGGCGGCGCCATCGATTTCGACAGCGCGCCCGGAAAGGGGACCACCTTCCACGTGCGCATCCCGATCAGGCAGACGAAGAACGCCAAACCTTCAGGAGCCTTCCCTTGTGCTGAAGAATGAACGACCGGCGGTACTGATCGTCGACGACGAAGACATGGTGATCACCAGCCTCCGCGCGTATCTACGGCTGGAAACGGACTACCAGGTCGAAGGGATCACGGACCCGGAAGAGGCCGCCCGGTTTCTCGAAACCGACCCGGTGGACGTAGTGATTTCCGATTACCTGATGCCGAAGATGAACGGCATCCAGCTCCTCGCGCGGTCGAAGGAACTCCAGCCGGAGGCCACCCGCATCCTGCTCACGGGCCACGCCGACAAACAGAGCGCCATTCAGGCGATCAACGAGGTCGGCTTGTATCAGTATCTCGAGAAGCCGTGGGAGAACGCCCAGTTACTGCTGGTCATCCGCAGTGGAATCGAGCGGACTCAGCTTCTTCGTAACTTGAGAGACAAGATCGCCGAGCTGGATACGGCGCACTCCAATCTCAAAGATGTGCAGACGCGGCTGCTGAGGGCCTTCCTGTAGTGCCGGTATTGCTGGCCTTTCTGCTGGCCGCCGCCTTCGGCCAGGAGTGGACTCACTACGGGGGCGACGCGGGCGGCGCTCGGTATTCGACGCTCTCCCAAATCAACCGTACGAACGTCGGCCGGCTGAAAATTGCCTGGACGTATCACACCGGCGACATGAGCGACGGAAAGAGCTGGCCTGTCAAGAGCGCGTTCGAGGCCACGCCGCTGGTCGTCGATGGGGTCTTGTATGTAACCACACCGTTCTGCCGGCTGATCGCGCTGGAGGCGGAAACGGGCCGCGAGATCTGGAAGTTCGATCCGCAGATCGACCGGCAGAAATACTACGTGCTGTTTATCAATCGCGGGGCGGCATACTGGACCGACGGCAAACGCAAGCGAATCTACTACGGCACACTGGACGGGCGGCTGTTCGCCATCGACGCCCGCACCGGCCGTCCTGAAGCCGGCTTCGGCCAGGGCGGCTCCATCGATCTCCGCCAGGGCGTCGCCGAGCAGCACCCGGATCGCCTGTACAGCCTCACCTCGCCTCCGGCCATTTACAAGAACCTCGTCATCAGCGGCTCGATGACTTCCGACGGCGAGCCTCGGGGCCCGCTCGGTGATGTGCGCGCCTTCGACGTCGAGACCGGCGCGCTGGCGTGGACGTTCCATGTCGTCCCGCGCAAGGGTGAATTCGGCAACGACACCTGGGAGGGCGAGTCCTGGAAAGACCGCGGCACCGCCAACGCCTGGTCGATGCTCAGCGTGGACGAGGAGCGTGGCATCGTGTACGTGCCGCTCACGTCGCCGGCCACCGATTTCTACGGAGGAGACCGGAAGGGCGCCAACCTGTTCGGCGATTCGCTGGTAGCGCTGGAAGCCGCCACCGGACGCCGGCTGTGGCATTTCCAGACCGTGCATCACGACATCTGGGACTACGATCTTCCGGCGCAGCCCGTGCTTGTCTCCGTGCGGCGTGGCGGAAAGAACGTTCCCGCCGTGGCCCAGATCACCAAGACGGGCTTCACCTTCCTCTTCGACCGGCTGAGCGGCAAGCCGCTGTTCGACATCGAGGAGCGAGCCGTCCCGCCGAGCGAGGTCCCCGGCGAGAGCGCATGGCCGACCCAGCCGTTTCCGGTCAAGCCGCCCCCGTTCGCGCGCCAGGGCATGAAGGCCGACGAGCTGACCGACGTCACTCTGGAGTCGCACGCCTATTGCGCGAAGCTCGTGGACGGCGCGGTGTTCGGCGGCCTGTACACGCCGATCGGCCTCAAGCCGACCGTGCTGTTTCCCGGCACCAATGGCGGAGCGAACTGGGGCGGCGCGTCGTTCGACCCCGAAACGCGAACCCTGTACGTCAACTCGATGGATGTCGGCATGCTCTACCGCATGGTCGAGCGGCCGGAAGGCGCCGAGGTGCCCTACCGGCCGGTGGCTTCCGGAACCCGAAACGCGCGATTCTGGGATCCGAACCTGTATCCCTGCCAGAAGCCGCCGTGGGGTCACCTGACGGCGATCGACCTCG
Source organism: uncultured Solibacteraceae bacterium (assembly GCA_964483455.1). Classification (GTDB taxonomy): domain Bacteria; phylum Acidobacteriota; class Terriglobia; order Bryobacterales; family Bryobacteraceae; genus CAYZJD01. The sequence continues at coordinate 17,471 of CAZACK010000003.1, read as the reverse complement.
ACCGTGGCGAATTCCGCTGGCGCTCGGTGCTCGGCGTGGTGGACAAACTGGTTGCCAAGGGCCAGCCGCCCACCGGAACCTCCAATCTTGGAGGAACGATTGTAACCGCCGGCGGGCTGGTGTTCATCGGCGCCACCAACGACCGCCGGTTCCGCGCCTTCGACAAAGACACGGGCAAGGAACTGTGGGTGACGAAACTGCCCGCCAGCGCGCACGCGACGCCGATGACTTACCTTGGAAGAACGACCGGGAAGCAATTCGTCGTAGTTGCCGCCGGAGGAGGAAACAAGTACAACGAGGACGTCGCCGACGCGCTGGTGGCGTTTTCGCTGCCGTGACATTTCATGAATAAGCTCATCCGAATCGTCCAGACCTTGCTGTTGCTGTGCCTTCCGGTCGGCGCGGCCGTGCGGCCCAAGCTGGTGGTCGTCATTGCCATCGACCAATTCCGCTACGATTACCTGACCCGCTTCCGCGGTGACTACAGCGGCGGCCTCGACCGTCTGCTGAAACACGGCGCGGTCATGACCAACGCGCACCTCCAACACTTCCCAACGGTCACAGCGGTCGGCCATTCGACCATCCTCACCGGCGCGCCGCCTTTCTTGAGCGGCATCGCCGGCAACGAGTGGTATGACCGCGAGTCCGGCAAAAGGGTGACCAGCGTCTCCGACGCCGGCGTGCAGCGCCTCGGCGCCGTGTCGGGCGCCGGCGCGTCTCCGCACCGTCTGCTGGTCAGCACCGTGGCCGACGAGCTGAAGATGTCGGGCCGCGGTGAGTCGCGCGTCATCGGCATGTCGTTGAAGGATCGGTCGGCGATTCTGACCGTCGGCCGCATGGCCGATGCCGCCTACTGGTTCGACTCGGCCTCGGGCAGCTTCGTCAGCAGCACCTGGTATTTCCCGGAGCTTCCCGCCTGGGTGCGCGAGTTCAACGCCAGCGGCGCTCTGAGTCAATACACGGGCGCCGAATGGAAACCGAGCATCGCCTCCGGGAACGGGGCTCCATTCTTGAAGCTTCCCTCGGTCATTGGGCCGGCATACTTCCAGGCCGTGCAGGCCAGCCCGTTCGGCAACGACGTCGTGGAGCAGTTAGCCGAGCGTGCGATCGAAGCCGAGCGGCTCGGGGCCCGAGGCGCGACGGATCTGCTGGCCTTCAGCTTCTCCTCCAACGACCACGTCGGCCACGAAGTCGGGCCGGACTCGCCGCTGGTGCGGGACATCTCGATCCACACCGACCAGACCCTCGACCGGTTCTTCCGATTCCTCGGCGGGAAGCTGGGCCTCGAATACGTGCTGGTGGTGCTGACGGCGGATCACGGCGTCGCGCCGGTGCCGGAGGAGAACGCGATGCGACGGATGCCGTCCGGCCGGATGCGCGAGGCGACTCTGAATACGGCCGCCAACCAGTCCCTGGCGGCAAGATATGGCCCGGGCCGCTGGATTCTCGACTCGGTGTATGGCGCGTACTATCTCAACGAGGCGTTGATTCTGGAGAGAAAGCTGAACCTGGCAGAGGTCCAGCGTACGCTGGCCGCCGCGCTGCGCAAGGTTCCGGGAGTCGCCCGCGTGTACACCAGGGAACAACTTGTGAACGGGCAATTCGAGCCGGACCCGATCGGGCGGTGCGTGGCCAACGGGTTTCACCCCCGGCGCTCGGGCGACGTGATCACGCTGCTCGAGCCGTACTGGATCTACGGCAACGAAGGCACGTCCCACGGCAGTGTGTACAGCTACGACACCCACTTACCGCTGATCTTCATGGGGCCGGGCATCAAGCCCGGCGTGTACAACCAGAATGTCGCGATCAACGACATCGCCCCGACGCTGGCGACGATTCTCGAGGTAGAGACCCCCAGCGGCTCGACGGGGCGCGTCCTCGACCAGATCATACAGTGACAGGCTACGCTGTCACCATATCCTCGGATCGCGCTGCGCGACGATGTCAGAACGAGAAGTTGGTCGGGGAGTTCTCCCAACTTACGGATGGCCGTCCGCCCAGATCAGGATTGCCCTTCGAGAGCAACCGATACCAGCCGGCAACACCCGAGCCGGTCAAGTGGGGAGTCTCCGCTCACTTCGCCCGTTTCGACGGCGTCCAGCGGGAGCGGCCACCGGTCTCGACCAGGAACTTCATCGCCTCCTGGTGGCACAGCAGTTGCGCGTCGAGCAGATTCTCGGGCGTGAAGATCACTGGTCGGCCCGCACGCTTGGCCGTCGAAGCCGCATGGGACGGCGACTCGATCACCACGCTCAGAGCGCCGCAGTGCAGGTTCAGAGCGGTGTCCAGGTTGTAGGGCGACGGCGTCTTCACACGGGCCGGATCGCCTTCCTGCTCCGGATCGGCGGAGGCCTGAAGTCCCTCCGACGCCAGGCGGGCCTGCACGCGGCGGAACAGCGCCTCAAAGACCGGCGTGAGCGCGGGTTCCGCGGACGGACGGTGCATCAGGGGAAACACCGCCCCGGTGTGCATGTTCAGGATGAGGTCCGGCCGTTCCCGCGCCGCCAACTCAAACAGCGCCTCGGTTTCCGGCTGGCGGCGGCCAAAGAAGTCGTCGTGCTGGATGTTGACGCCGGCATCGTTCGGATAGCCGCCGGGAAATTGCGTGCGGGAGAAATCCAGGGGGATGAACTGCTTGCAGTCCGGCCAGCCGATGTTCTTCCCGTCCGGCCAGCCTCCGGTGTTGAAATACTCGGGGATTGTTTCGTCTGATCCACGGTGGTGTCCCATCCGAAGCGGCACGCGGGCGCGGCCGTCCACGTTGGTGACCGGAATCAGGATGATGCGGTCGAGCGCCCTGGCCGCGCCGGAGATCTCCGGCCATGGCTTGCCGCGCAGGTCCTTGCCAGTCTCCAGCACCGAGAGCAGGTTCACCACGCCGACGATGCCCTCAAACTCCCCGCCGTGAACGGCGGCCATCGCCATGTAGACTCGACGCTCGTGGTCCGGCCCGGTGAAGGCACGGACATCGCCGAAGCCCAGGGAGCCGGAAAAGGTGGTAGTTCCTTTCGCCTGACGCGGCCGCCCGTAGAAGACGGCGCGAATGGTCCGGCCGCCGGCGGACGTTCCGATCGCCGCGCAAGTTCCGGCGCGGATGCGCTCGTCGAGAAAGCGGGTGACGCCTTCCACGGTGCTCACCCAGAAGTCCGGGATGCGCTCGGCTTCCAGTAGATACTCGGGCGGGATGTTCGGAAATTTGCTTTGACCGCGGGCGACGTTGTTATAGAGTCCGCACCCAACCGTTCCCAGGAACAGCCTGCGTTTCATCCGGCGTTACCGTGCTACCAAGGCCACCGGCGATTGGACCGCGGCACGTTCCCGCCAAACTGAAACCCCGGGCCGATGGAGAAGCGCAGCGTGTTTCGCCCGTCTTTCAACAGGTCCGGGAACAGGTGATCGCGCACGAAGTCCGCCTGCACGAGCAAGCTGAAATTCTTGGTGATGTTGAGGGCCACGCCGCCGCCGACTCCATAGAATGGCGTCCAGTCCTCCTTCTTCCCCGTTGGAGCGATTTGCCCGACCATGATCTGGGTGATCAGATCGGTGGGATGCGCCGTTGCGGCTTCGTGTATGGCTCCGATGGACGGCCGGATGAACAGCGTCACGCGATTGAACCGGCGATACGGAAACTGCGGGCCGGCGGCGAAGGTCTGGGTGATCGATTTGAGCGGCAGGCTGGGCACGTAATCGGCAGGCAGAATCCCCGCGGCCTTCAATGGATCCAAGTACGAGTTGATCTGTTGCTGCAAGGCGTCCGTCGCCAGGTCCGGTGTCAACGCCGTGTCGCCCGTGCCCCTGCTGTAGTCGAAACCCACGCTGACGTGCCGGGACAGCCTCATTCCCGCCTCGAAATGATAGCCGGGTTGGAAGAGATCGACATGAGGACTATTGAGAAACATCCGTCCCGCGTATACCGAGAAGCGTCCGACGTACTCCTGAGCCGGTGCGGGCGGCGCCAGAAGGAACAGCGACGCTGCGAGCACGATGGCAATCGCGGCCGCCAGGCGGCCCGGTGTGGAGTGAATCGTCGATCTGTGATGCATGGATCGTCTTTGTTGTCCCGGTGGAGGCTTCGCCTCCACGAGCCCGTAGGCTTTGCGTGAAGCCAAGAGCAAATCGACCACGGCTACGCCGGCGCGAGTTTGACCAGATCCACACGCGCCACGGGCAAGTCCAGCAGTCTCGACCCAGGATTCCCCCACTGAGTTCCCCGGCCGATTCTCAATTGTACTCCAATGAGATCCGGCGCACATCGGCGAGGCGAGATAAAGGCCCACCAGTCAGCTCCGGGCAAGGAAGAACCCGCGCTCCGCTACGAAGAGTCAATGCGCTTGCAGGCCCCGGCAGTCAGCCCGCGTGGATGTCGTCACTGCTTTCCGATAAGATTGATCACAGTGCCTGCCGCCCGCCGTCGATGGTCCATCGCAAGCTTTTTGGCCGGATTCCTCCTCAGCTCGCTCCCTGGGCAGGCGGCCGTGCTCACGCCCGTAATCCGCCGCGCGTACGATCACTACGCGCAACTCACAGAGGCGCGCATGGAGGAGGAACTCGCACGCGGCGTCTACTTGTGGATCGACGCGGAGCCGGCTTTGCGCGACGAGCGCTACGGGCGGCTCCGCCGCGGCGAGGTGTTCGTTGAGAAACTGGTCACGAAGGACCATGGCCGGCCGATCAGGGCGCCCGGTGCGATCATCCACCATTATGTGGCGCTCCTGTTCGTGCCGGGCGTCTCGCTGGCGAAGACGTTGTCCCTCGTCCACGACTACGACAACTACGCTCGCTACTACGCTCCCGACGTCGTTGCTTGCAGGCTCCTGGAGAGCAGGACCGATGGGGGCCGCATCGCCCTCCGGATTTATCAAAAGAAGGGGCTGAGTGCAACGGTGGATACCGAACAAGCCTTTGAATACAAGCGGCTGGACGCGTCCCGCCACGTAAGCCGCGCGCGCACGACCAAGGTCCAGGAAGTAGGGCGAAGCGGCGAGGATCGCGGCTTTCTCTGGGCCTCGAACTCCTACCGGCGTTATTGGGAGAAGGACGGCGGCACCTACATTCAGATCGAAGGAGTGTCGCTGTCTCGGGATGCGCCGCTGGCGCTGGGGTGGCTCGTGAACCGATTCATCTCGTCGGTGCACAAAGACTTCCTGCTGCACATGATCGAAAACACCCGCCGCGCGCTGTCCGCTGCGCCATGAGCCGGTATTGCAGGACGACCCTCGGAGGATGTTGAGGAAGTCGCAACGGCCAACTCCGGGCAGGCGAAAGCCCCGGCCCCGCCGCAGACCGGTTGTGAAGGAGCCTTGAACGCCCGGCGCAGCGCGGCGTATCATGCCTTCTTGCGGATATGGACCTCGGAAATCAGCGGCGCGGCGAGATCACGCTCGCCGAGATCCGGCAGCAGCCGGAAACGTGGCGCGAGACACTCCGGCGGGTGAGAGACTCCGCGCTGGGCGCACTGCCGCCGGCAGTAATCACCGGCGCCGGGACATCGGCCTATGCGGCGATGGCGGTCGAGGCGGCCTGGCCAGGGTCGCGCGCGGTTCCGTCCACGGAGCTGTTCCTTGATTTTGAAGGCGTGCTGGCGGGGATCTCTCTGGTGGTGTCGCTGGCGCGGTCCGGCGACAGCCCGGAATCAGTGGCGGTGGTGGACAAGATCGAGCGGCGATTGCCGGATGTGCGACACATCGCCCTTACCACGAACCCGAACGGGAAGCTCGCAAACAGGCCCGGCGTCACGGCGGTTCTGCTCGACCCCCGGTCCAACGACCGGAGCCTGGCCATGACAAGTTCGTTCTCGAACCTGGTTCTGGCCGGGTATTGCCTTGCCCGATTGAGGGAAGTCGAGGACGCGCTGCCGGCGCTCTGCGACGGGGCCGTCGAGATCCTCGATCGCCACGCCGCCACCGCGCTGCGCCTGGCCGAGAACCCGCCGGCCCGGGTTGTCGCGCTGGCATCGCAAGCGCTGTTCGGCGCCGCCCGCGAAACCTGCCTGAAGATCCTGGAGATGACCGCCGGGCGCATCGCCACTTTGGCGGAAACTTACCTCGGCGTGCGGCACGGACCGATGAGCTTCCTCGAGCCTGACAGCCTGGTGCTTTGCTTCCTGTCGTCCGACGCCCGGCTGCGGCGTTACGAGATGGACCTGGTGAACGAGTTGCGCGCGAAGAACATCGGGAGGCTGATCGCGCTGGGGCCGGCGGACGCGGACTCCGCCGCCTTCGAGATCGCGATTTCGACCGCAGCTTCTTCGCTAGCGGATTACCTGCGGACGCCGGCGGACATCGTCTTTCCGCAGCTCCTGGCGCACAGCCTGAGCATGCGCCTGGGAATGAACCCGGACAGCCCCAGCCCCGGCGGCGTGATTCACCGGGTGGTCCAGGGGGTACGAATCTATGAAGACTAGGCGGACCCTGGATGTGATCGTCGCCGGCGAGGTGAACGCCGACCTCATCCTGACCGAAGTGCCGCCCCTCGAACTGGACAAGGAGAAGATGGCGGAGGGCATGGACCTGATCCTCGGCGGTTCGAGCTCGATCACCGCGTTCAACCTGGCGAGGCTCGGGGCGAAGGTGGGGTTCGTGGGCGTCGTCGGCGACGATTTCCTCGGCCGTTTCTGCGCGGAGCGGCTTCGGTGGGCGGGCGTCGATCTCAGGCACTTGCGGCGCGTACCGAAGCCGAAGACGGGGATCACCGTGTGGATCACGCGCGGAGCGCGGCGCGAAGGCGCGACTTACGCCGGGACCATCGAGATGCTGCGGGCGGCCGACGTACCGTCCGGCTACCTCGCGCGCGCCCGGCATCTGCACGCCGGCTGCTACTTCTTACAAACGAAGTTGCAGCCGGGTACACCGGCCCTGTTCCGGCGCGCCCGCAAGCTCGGCCTCACCACTTCGCTCGACTGCAACTGGGATCCCTCGGAGCGTTGGGATTCCGGCATCCGCCAGGCGCTCGCGGAGACTGATGTCTTTTTCCCGAACGAGGACGAGGCTCTGCGGTTGGCGGGATGCTCCGATGTCCGGGAGGCGGCGGCGGAACTGGGCAAGCTGGCGCGGATCGTGGCCGTCAAGATGGGCGCCCGGGGAGCTCTCATTCACAGCGCGGGCGGCGCGTTCGAGGCCCCGGCGGTGAAGGTGAAAGTCGTGGAGACCACCGGCGCGGGCGACAGTTTCAACGCCGGCTTTTTGACGCGCTTCGTCAAGGGCGCGCCGCTCGAGGAGTGCGCAAGAGCCGGCATCGAGGCCGGCGCGCGGGCCGTCACCCGCATCGGCGGAACCGCCGCCTTCGAGTAACGTCATGAGCGAAACACTGCGGGGCATCGCCGTCGTGGCTCACGGCGGGGGCCCGACCCAAGTGATCAATGCGAGCCTGGCCGGCGTCATCGACGAGTTCCGGCGGCATCCGGAAATCGCCGCGCTGTACGGCGCGCGGCACGGCATCCTCGGCGTCCTGAACGACGAGTTCCTCGATCTTTCGGCCCAGAACGTAGAGGTGGTGACCGCCGTCGGGCGCACCACCGGTTCGGCGCTCGGCTCTTGCCGGCGCAAAGTCTCCGCCGCCGATTACGAGCGGATCCTCGCCGTTTTCAAGGCGCACGGCGTCCGCTATTTTTTCTACAACGGCGGCAACGACTCGATGGACACGGCGCACCACGTCTCGCGGCTGGCGCGCGCAAGCGGCTACGAGATGCGCGTCGTCGGCATTCCCAAAACCATCGACAACGACCTGGCCGAGACCGACCATTGCCCGGGCTACGGCTCGGCCGCCCGGTTCATCGCGCACGCGCTGCGGGACATCGGCGGCGACAACCGGGCGCTGCCCACGCCGGTCACGGTGGTCGAGGTGATGGGCCGCAACGCCGGCTGGCTGGTGGCTTCGACCGCGCTGGCGCGGAAGGAACCTGACGACGCGCCCCACCTGATCTACGTCCCGGAGCGGCGGATCTCCGAGGAGAAATTCCTGGCCGACGTGGAGGCCGTCTACAAGCGACTGAAGCGGGTGGTGGTGGCGGTCTGCGAAGGGCAGCTTAACGAGAAGGGCGAGCCGTTCGGCGCGGAGATGGTGAAGAGCGACGGCTTCCAGCACAAGCTGGCCGGCAACCTCGCTCACACGCTGTCGCAGTTGGTGACGAAGGGCCTGAACCTGCGGGCGCGCAGCGAGAAGCCCGGCCTGCTCGGCCGGGCGAGCATGGCGTATGTCTCGGAAACGGACCGCGCCGAGGCTTATCTTTGCGGGCAGGCGGCGGTGCGCGCGGCGGTCGAGGGCGTCACCGACAAGATGGTCACGCTGGTGCGGGAGCCGGACCCGGAGTACCGCTGCGCGACGGGGCTGGCGGACTTGTCGGCGGTGGCGAACACCGAGAGGCTGCTGCCCGCCGAGTGGATCGCGCCGTCTGGCAACGACGTGCTGCCGCCGTTCTGCGAGTACGCGGCGCCGCTGGCGGGGGAGGTCGAGGCTCGGGCGGGTCTGCGGGAGATCGTGGTTCCGAAGTTGATCGTGGGGTGACTTCACCGCAGAGCCGCAGAGGACGCAGAGGTATTCTTAGAGTTATGGCAGCGACCACTTTGGTTCCCCTGGAAGAGTATCTGCGAACCGTCTACGAGCCTGACATGGAGTACGTGGACGGCGAGCTCCTGGAGAGAAATGTGGGCGAGAAACCGCACAGCAAGTTGCAGATGCATCTGAGCGCCTATCTTCACGGCAGGCGCAAGAGGTGGAACATCCACGTGTTTCCGGAGCAGCGGATACAGCTTGGGCCCAGACGGTACCGCATTCCCGACATCTGCGTGGTGGTGGGGGAAGAGCCGGATGAGAAGATCTTCACGCGGCCGCCGTTTCTCTGGATCGAGACCCTGTCTCCGGAGGACCGGATGTTGCGGCTGGAGCGCAAGATCAAAGAATGCCTGGCGTTCGGTGTGTCGTACGTGTGGGTCATCGATCCGGAGACGTTCGAGAGCCGTGTCTACACGCCATCCGGAGATTACGAACCGGAGGACGGCGCCCTCCGCACCGTGAATCCGGAGATCGTGGTCCCGTTGCGAGAGATCTTCGAATACTAGAAGTGCAGCCCGCCGCTACAGATGATCACCTCTCCGGTCACGTAGTCCGATAGGGGAGAGCAAAAGAAGACAACCGGCCCCGCTGCCTCTTCCGGCGTCCCGAAGCGTCCCAGCGGGCACATCGCCTTCAGCGCTTCGAGCGCCTTGGGCTGCACCCCGACAGGGATTCGCCGGCCCTGGACGTCGATGCTCGCGCCTTCCTGCCCGAGCGGCTGCGTCAGGCGCGTCTCGATGATCCCGTAGCCGACCGAGTTCACGTTGACGTTGTAGCGACCCCACTCCTTGGCCATCGTTTTCGTCAGGCCGACAATCGCCGCCTTGCCGGACGAGTAGCCGGCCTGCCCGGCGTTGCCGTCCACACCCGAGATCGAGGTGATGTTGACCACCTTGCGCATGACTCGGCGGCCCTCGGCGCTTTCCCGCTTGGCGGTCTCGCGGATCCAGCCGGCGGCCGCGCGCAGCACGCGGAACGGAGCCACAACGTGGATATCCAGCATCGCCTGAAACTGCTCATCGGTGGTCTTCTGGATCACGTTGTCCCAGGTGTAGCCGGCGTTGTTGACGATGATGTCGATGGAGCCGAACGCGGCCAGCGTCGCGTCAACGAGCCGCTGGGGGAACTCCGGCGCGGTGACATCGCCGGCCAGCGATGCGGCGCGGCCGCCGGCAGCGCCGATCAGCCCCTCGGTTTCCCGAGCCGCGGATTCATCGAGATCGTTCACCAGAACGGAGGCTCCGATCGCCGCCAGTTGCGAGGCGATGGCGCGGCCGATTCCCCGGCCGGCGCCGGTCACCAGCGCCGCTTTTCCTTGGAGCGTGAACATGCCATGTTCCTCTCAGGCCGCCGCCGCGCGCGCGACCTCTTCGATGGCCGCGAGCGCGCGTTCGCAGGCGGCGCGGTCCGCGTCGTAGTGCGTCAGCAGTCTCATCTCGACCGGATTAATGCCGTTGATCAGCACACCGCGCGATTTCAGCGACGCGCTGAACTCCTGAGTCGTCATGCCCGTGCCGCTGACGTCGAAGATCACGATGTTGGTCTCGACGCGATGGGTAACGCGCAGACCCGGAATGCGCGAGATCGCCTCGGCCAGGAAGCGCGCGTTGGCGTGGTCCTCGCCGAGCCGCTGCGGCATCACCTCAAGCGCGATCAGCCCTGCCGCCGCCAGCACGCCCGCCTGCCTCATGCCGCCGCCGAGCCGCTTGCGGTACAGACGGCCCTGCGCGATCAGCTCGGCCGTACCCGCGAGTATCGAGCCGACCGGCGCTCCGAGCCCCTTGGACAGGCAGAACATCGCCGTGTCGGCTTTCGCGCAGAGTTCGCCGGCGGGCCGCCCGAGGAACCTCGCCGCGTTGAACATCCGCGCTCCATCCAGATGCACCTTGAGCCCCAGTTCGTGCGCCCGGTCACAGATTTCGTTCGTCACTTCCACAGGCGTGACGGTGCCGCCGGCCATATTGTGCGTGTTTTCGAGCGCGATCAGTCCGGTCGGCGCCCAATGCGGGCCGAGCGGACGTATGTCGCGGCGGATCGCCTCCCACGTCAGCACGCCGTCGTCGGCGCGGACGGGCCGCGCGACGCACCCGGAAAACCAGGCCATCATCGCCAGCTCGTAGTTGAAGACGTGGGAGCGCGCCTCGCAGATCACCTCCTGCCCGTGGCGGGTGAGCAGCTTGACGCCGATCGAGTTGCCCATGGTGCCGGTCGGCACGAACACCGCGGCTTCCTTGCCGAGAATTTCGGCCGCCCTTCGCTCGAGGCGGTTGACGGTGGGGTCCTCGCCGTAAACGTCGTCGCCCACTTCCGCTTCGGCCATGGCGCGGCGCATGGCCGGAGTCGGCCGGGTGACGGTGTCACTGCGAAGATCGATGATCGGCTGGTCGATCATGCGCTAATGAACTCCTGGAAAACTTCATTGGACAGCAGAACGCCCCGCTCGCTCAAGCGCAGCATCTCGCCGTCCGCCTCGAGCAGTCCTTCGTCGAGAAAGCGGCGAATCGGCCGCGAGAAGCGCGTCCGGTCTTCGGCCGATGGATGGATGCCGGAGGCCAGCCGCAGGCCCACATAGAATCGCTCGTCGGCAACGTTCGCCGGGGTCTCTTCAAGCCTGGGCGATTCGCCACGCTCGATGCGCGACACGTACTCCGCGGCCGTCTCGACATTCTGCGCCCTCGTCCGGCCGTCGAAGGAATGGGCATCGGCGCCGAAACCGGCGTACGGCTCCAATCGCCAGTATTTGAGGTTGTGCCTGGATTCCCAGCCCGGCCGCGCGAAGTTGGAGATCTCGTAGCGGTGTAGGCCGATCGATCGCAGGAACTCGACGGCCGCTTCGTACATTCCGGCGATCGTATCCTCCGGCGGAACTTCGTCCGCTCCATACCGGGACCCGTGGCGGAGGATCTCGCGGCCCAGGCGGCTGTCCTCGTCGACTTCGAGCATGTAAACCGAGACGTGAGGCGGACCTAGCCGCTCGATCCATTCGAGCGATTCCCGCCAGCTTTGTTCGGTTTGACCGGGAAGTCCGGCGATCAGGTCGATGTTGAAGGTTCCGATGCCTGCCTCGCGCAGGACCGCGAGTTCCCGCTCGACGATCTCCGCCGTGTGCTTGCGCCCCGTCCTTGCCATTTCCCGCCGAACAAACGACTGCACGCCGAGGCTCACGCGATTGACGCCGAGCTTGCGCCACTCGCGGGCCTTCTCGGAGCGGATCGAGCCGGGCGCGGCTTCGATCGTGGTTTCCGTCCACGGGCCACCCGGCACAGCGGCGAGCAGGCCGGCGAGGTCCGCCGGATCGAGATCGCCCGGAGTGCCGCCGCCCAGGTAAACGGTTTCGGGCTGCCAGCGCCATGAGTGAGACTGAATCTCGGCCCGCACCGCTTTCACGTAGCGGCGGGCCAACTCCCGGGGGAAGACGCCCGACGCAAAGTTGCAATACGTGCATTTCTGGGAGCAGAAGGGAAACGAGATGTAAACGCCCGCCATGAATCACGTTACAGCGTGACTTCTTCTCCGAGCTGAGCGGAGATCGCCGCCTCGACAATCTCCTTCAGCGTCTGGCCGGTCGAGCTCAGCGTGAACTCGTTCTCGACCACGTCCCAGTCGAGCTTGTGGCTCTTCGAGCGGACCGACACCCATACTTGGCGGGAACCGGGGTGCGGGCTGATGACGAACTTCGCCGGCCGCCCCGGGAACTCCACCGTGATGGCGCCGCCCTCGTAGTCGGCCTCGAATTCGTAATCGTCGGATGCCGAAACCAGTGCTCGATAGAGATTGGCGAGGGCCTCCTCAACGTGCCTTCTGTACTCCGGTTCGTCCTTCATGTCGGCTCGAGGTTGATCAGGCAGGGCCGGCACAGGCCCAAACAATATCAAAAGTAACAAATTTCGTGACTTTCAGAGGTCTTCCGGCATCTGCTACTCTTGGACCTTGCCGCGCATGGAAGCGCATTGCGTCAAACACACCGAACTACCCGGCACCAGCAGCCTTTTCGCCGACTACCTCTACCATCCCGACCGCGTGGCGCCTTTCTACGGCGACGATGCCGGCTTTCATGACGCGGCCGCCCGAATCCGGTACCCGGAGGAACGGCGTGGCGCACTGGTGGCCGCTCTCCGCGAACAGAACGGGGAGAGTCCGGCCTTGGAGTTGTTAGCCCGGCCGGGAACGATGGTGGTGGCCACCGGCCAGCAAGTCGGGCTGTTTTCTGGACCGGCGTACACAATTTACAAGGCGCTGACGGCGGCGAAACTGGCCCGGCGGATGACCGAGCAGGGCCTGCCCGCGGTTCCCGTCTTCTGGCTGGCGACCGAGGATCACGACTCCGCCGAGGTGGACCACTGCTGGGCATTCGACGCACGCCACCGCGCGGTATGCCTCGAGTTGAAACTCCCGGGCTCGCCTGGGGGACCGGTAGGCCGGCTGCCCGCCGGACTGAGCCCGTCCGTCCAGCTTCGCGAATGTCTGGAGGGGTTTCCATTCGGCCGGGAAATCGCGGACCTGGCAGGGGATTCTTATACGGAAGGCAGCACGCTGGGATCCGCCTTCGCGGCGCTGCTGCGCGGGCTGCTTGGCTCCTTCGGGCTGCTGTATCTGGACCCGCTGCGTCCGGCGGTCCGCGCCTTAGCGGCTCCGTTGTTGCGCGAGGCGCTGCGGCGCGCGCCCGATCTCAACCGGCAATTGCTGGAGCGCAAACGGGCGCTCGAAGCGGCCGGGTATCACGCGCAGGTGCATGTCGAACCGCAAAGCTCGCTGGTCTTCTTGCTCGACGAAGACAAGCGGCTGCCGCTCGTGCGCGACGATTCGGTCTATTCTTCCGGCGATCGGAAATTCTCCACCGCCGAACTGTCGAGCCGGGCGACGGCGCTGTCGCCAAACGCGCTGCTGCGACCGGTCGTCCAGGACTACCTGCTGCCGACGGCAGCCTATGTCGGCGGGCCAGCGGAACTGGCTTACCTTGCCCAGGCGCAGGTGCTCTACGCCGCGCTGCTCGACCGGATGCCGGTGGTGGTCCCGCGCGCCAGCTTCACCCTCCTGGACGCAAGATGCACGAAGCTCCTGGGCCGCTACCATCTGCGTCTGGCGGACTTTTTCCACGGCGAGGACGGGGTGCGCGGGAGGATCGCCGCGCGGCTGGTGCCGGAGGAACTGGGCGCCGCTCTGAACGACGCCAGGTCCGAGACCGCGAGGCAGATCGATTCGCTTTCGGCTGATGTGCGGACGTTCGATCCGACGCTCGCCGAAGCGCTGGAGCGAAGCCGACGCAAGATCCTCTACCAGTTCGCGAAGACCGAGCGGAAGATCGCGCGCGAGTCCCTGCGCCGCAACGAGCGGGCGGCGGAAGAGGCCGCCTTCCTCAACAGCCTCATCTACCCGGAGAAGCACCTCCAGGAGCGGTTCTACTCGATCCTCCCGTTCCTGGCGAAACACGGGCCCGGCGTGCTGGACCACATTTACGAAAGCATTCATATCGACTGCGTGGATCACCAGTTGCTCAGCGTTTGAGAGCGGTTCCCCGGCAACCGCTGCTATACTCGAAGTGTTCGCAGTCTGATCCTGCCCCGTGCTGGAGTGGCGGAACTGGCAGACGCACGGGACTCAAAATCCCGCGCTCTTCACTGAGCATGAGGGTTCGACCCCCTCCTCCAGCACCATCAAAGCAAGTCCTGGTTGTGGGCTTCCGATTGGGACGGGGATGTCCGAAAGTCCGCACACGGTATCATTGTCGCCGTGGACCATCTCGTCGTAAGGCGGGCTGAACCGGAGGACCTGGAAGACGTGGCCGTGTTGTGTCATCGCCTGTGGCCGGAGGCAGGCGTTGCTGAGCACACCCAGAGTTGGCGCCGCTGTTGGCCGGCAAGATCCCCCGAAACCTGCCCGCCACCGTCTTCCTGGCCCAGGCACCGGGTGGCAGCGTTGTCGGGTTCATCGAGGCCGGCTTGCGGTCGCACGCCGACGGCTGTGACCCTTCCCGTCCGGTTGGGTATATCGAAGGATGGTATGTAGCGCCGGCGTTTCGGCGCAGGAAGGCCGGAGCGCAGCTTGTCGCGGCGGCGGAGGAGTGGGCTCGAAAGCAAGGCTGCGTTGAGATGGCTTCTGACGCCTGGCTGGATCATCTCGATTCCCAGCGCGCCCACGAAGCGCTCGGCTTCGAGGTCGTGGACCGCTGTGTACACTACCGGAAGCGTCTGTAGGTCTCGTGTTCGCCGCGCGGGACCGCGGCAACCTGCCGGTGCAGGCGGTTCCGGTGGGCCCCCTGCTTCCGTCTTCCGTGCCGACCTGCCCTCGTTCCACACCATGCCTGGGTTGGCGATGCCTCTCTCTCCCCTCTCCCCAGATGGCTTGATTCCGTGCTTGGGCTGCCTTTATCCCTGCAACTGCAACCCGAATTGGTTCAGCCCCAACCTGTCGGACACCTATTTGTTCCCGTCCTCTTTCGTGCTCCCGGTCGGATTGACGGATTTCCTCGCTTCACGCCAGAAGCGCTACGACTGCAACAACTATTTCCTCGGGACCTACGATGTCACTTCGAGCACGATCTTCAGTTCGCAGAACACCGCCATCGCGACGGTGTCCGGCACCACGATGCGCGGCGTGGCGCCAGGGAGCACCACGGCCTTCGGGCAGGTGTCGCGAAACACGGTATCGCCGCCCATGTGCCCCATGTCGAGCCTGGCGCAGCCGCCCGGACCGGTTCTTGTCGTCCAACTCAATTGCCCCGCGTCGGTCACTCGTGGAGCCACGGCCACCTGTACTGTCGCCGGCCCGACGGCGAGCCAGGTTACGAAGTGGGAGTTCACGGGAGGCGGCGCCACGGTCACAGCCTCGGGCGGAACGACAGGCTGGAGCGGCACGATGGTGCAGAGCGGCACCATCAGTGTCACGGCGACCAACGGAAGCGCCACGAGATCGGCTTCCAGGGCGATCACGGTCAACAGCCGGACGGGCTGGAAGCTCAGTGCGAAGTCGCCGACGAAAGTGGGCAACGGAACGATTACAACGCTTCCAACTCCCCCCAGTCCGGGCCACACCCTCGGCATTGGAGATTACTTGTATTCTTGGTCTCTCGCCGGTCCACCGTCGATAAGCTCGGGACCAAACAAGGGTTTTGCTTACTACGCGACGAATGTCAATGTGAGTTCTGAGCTTTACAGGTACCAGATCAATCCCGACCTGGAGAACAGCCAGTCAAACTTCTCATTGCATCAATACGGAGCGTGCGGGTACATCTCCCATCAGAATCTGCTCAACAATGTGACCAAGCACGAGTCCGGCTCCGCGCCGGCCAAAAGCCATTACTCCCAATACGTCTCTTCCCTCGATACGAATAATCCCGGCTTGTACGTTGAGGGTCGTATTGCTTTGCCCGGTACGAACTTGACCCAGTTTCACAACGATACCCTCAACCTTGTGGGAAACAAATACAACACAATCGTCTCTGACACACTGTTCGCGAGCCCCCCTATGATTCCAACTACGATCAAACAACGGGGCAGTTTCAAGGGTACATCAACTACCCATCGTACGGTTCCTGCCAATAGGATACGGCGGGGGAAGGTGGAAATCATGCAAAGGGCGATTCTTGCGGTTGCTGTTCTGGCCAGTTTCGCTGCTGGTTCGGGCGGAGCGGGTGAAGTGGTGGTCCTGGACCTGACGAAACCGCCAGAAAAGGAAGCACGTCCGCGCCTAGGCGGCGGCTCTGGCAGAGGGATCACAGGCCGGCCTGTGCCCCCACCACCCAAGCTCCCGCTGAAGATCTCGTTGGAGTCGATCGAACCGAGCAGCGACGGAGTGTACGTCAAGCTTATCACGCTGCTCGTGACTAACGCCGGGGATGGGCCTTTCTTGTTCCCCGTGTCCCGCGACTTCGATGATGTTCACGGGGAGGGCAACCAGGGTCGCCGGAGCCTGCTTTTTCGGCTGCGGCCCGCGGAACAGCCGGGACTTGTCGACGGATTGGGGATGGCGGTCACGCTCAGCGCCGCTGGCAGGTTGGATTCAACCATGCGGCTGGAGCCTGGTCAGGCGGTGCGAGTCCGGCTGAAAGCGCATCTGGGTATCCCTCCCGCAATCTGGAAGATACCCGAAGATCGTACCATCCGCGTGCAGGCACAAATTGTTCAGACGCTTTTCGACGACAGGACAGATCTATACATGATCAAAGAGATGAGGGACGCAGTGTCCGAGAATTCGTTGCCGCTGGTGATACCGTAGACGCGACCGCTGCGAACCCTCGCCGGTTAGAACCGTCCGGCGGCGGTACGGCCGGTTACTGCTTGATAATCGTCCCGTCCTGCCGGCGGACCTCGCCCCAGCCGCCGTTGTACGGGGCGACCTCCTCGCGCTCGAAGCTGCCGAACGGGTACTTCGCCGCCGCCTTCTCATCCACCTCGATGCCCCAGCCGGGCGCTTCGTTGGCGTAGAGATAGCCGTCCTTCATCACCGGGCAGCCGCGGAACACCTCCTGCGTCCGCTCGTGGAACGGCGAGTACTCCTGAATGCCGAAGTTCCAGCACGCCAGGTCGAGGGCGACGTTGGCCGCGTGGCCGATGGGGGAAACATCGCCCGGTCCGTGCCAGGCCGTCTTCACCCCGAAGATCTCAGCCATGGCCGCCATCTTCCGGCAGGGGGTGAGGCCGCCGGCCTGGGAGACGTGCACGCGGATGTAGTCGATCAGCCGCTCGGCGATCAGCGGCGTCCACTCGTGCGGGCTGTTGAACAACTCGCCCATGGCGATCGGCGTGGAGCACTGCTGGCGGATGATCCGGAACCAGCCGATGTCTTCCGGCGACAGCGGATCCTCGAAGAAGAACAACCGGAAGCGCTCGACATCCCGGCAGAACTGGAGCGCTTGCGTCGGGGAGACGCGCTCGTGGACGTCGTGGAGCAGTTCGACCTCGTCGCCGAGTTCCTTGCGCGCG
>CAZACK010000002.1:40160-103621 GCA_964483455.1 uncultured Solibacteraceae bacterium | reverse complement strand
ACCTCGGGCGTCGATCCGATCGCGCGCCGCGGTTTCTGGGACCTGATCTACCAGCTTTCGGAATCCGGCCACACGGTGTTCGTCACCACCCACTACATGGAGGAAGCCGAGTACTGCCACCGGCTCGCGCTGATGGACCGCGGCAGGATCATCGCTCTCGGCGCGCCCGCCGGCCTGAAGGAATCGGCGGGCAAAGCGACGATGGAGGAAGTGTTCGTGTCGCTGATCGAACAGCAGGAGGCGCGGGCATGAAAGGCGGAAGGTCGCTGGCCCGCACCGCGGCGGTGGCGCGCAAGGAGGCGCTGCACATCCTGCGCGACCCGCGCAGCCTCATTATGGCGCTGGCGCTGCCCCT
Organism: uncultured Solibacteraceae bacterium; assembly: GCA_964483455.1. Taxonomy (GTDB): domain Bacteria; phylum Acidobacteriota; class Terriglobia; order Bryobacterales; family Bryobacteraceae; genus CAYZJD01. The sequence continues at coordinate 103,266 of CAZACK010000002.1, read as the reverse complement.
GCTGATGCTGCTGCTGTTCGGCTACGCGCTGACGCTCGACGTGGACCGCATCCCGACGCTCGTCCAGGATCGTGACCAGTCGCCCGAAAGCCGGGAACTCATCCAGCGCTTCGCCGGCTCGCGGTACTTCCAGTTGCTCGAGGCCGTCGAGAAGGATGAGGTCATCGAACGCAACATCGACCGCGACCGCGCCCTGCTGGCGGTCGTGATTCCCGCCGGCTATTCCCGGGACCTGCTCCACGGCAAAGACGCCGACGTCCAGCTCTTGTTCGACGGCAGCGATTCGAACACCGCTTCGATCGCGCTCGGCTACGCGGAAGCGGTGGTGCGCGGATACTCGGCGGAGCTGCGGCAAAGGGAGTTCAACCGGCGGGGCGGCGGGCGCCTCGAGCCGCCAGTCGAAGCGCGCCTCCGGGTCTGGTACAACAGCGAGCTCAAGTCGCGGAACTACATCGTGCCCGGCCTGATCGCGGTGATCCTGATGATCATCGCCGCGCTGCTCACCTCGCTGACCATCGCCCGCGAGTGGGAGATGGGCTCGATGGAGCAGTTGCTGTCCACGCCGCTCCGGGCGCACGAACTGGTGCTCGGGAAGATGTCGGCGTACTTCGTGCTGGGGCTGATCGACATGCTGGTCGCCATCGCCCTCGGCGTGCTGGTGTTCGGCGTACCCCTTCGCGGGAACCCGCTGCTCGTGCTGGCGACAAGCTGCGTCTTCCTGATCGGCGCGCTGTTCTGGGGCATTCTCCTTTCCGCCGTCGCGCGCGCCCAACTGCTGGCGTTCCAACTCGGCATGCTGACGTCGTTTCTGCCGGCGTTTCTGCTCTCGGGCTTCGTCTTCGCCATCGAGACCATGCCGGTCGTGATCCAGGGAGTGACCTACATCTTCCCGTCGCGCTACTTCATCACGGCGTTGAAGGGGATGTTCCTGAAAGGGGTCGGGATGGACGTGCTGTGGGTCGAGGCGGGACTGCTCGCCGTCTACGCCACCGTCATCTTCCTGCTGGCGACGCGGAAGCTGAAAGGAAAGCTGGCGTAGCGTTATGTGGCGCAGAATCCGCGAGATCATCCGCAAGGAGTTCCGGCAGACGCTTCGCGAGCCGCGCATGCGCATGGTGCTCGTCGGGCCGCCGCTCGTGCAGTTGATCGTGTTCGGCTTCGCCGTGAACCTCGACGTCGAGGACTGCCGGCTCGGCTGGATGGATCTCGACCGCACCGCGGAGAGCCGCGCGCTGCGGGCCGCCTTCGAGGGATCGCCGAATTTCCGCGTGGCGGCGACGCCCGTCGCCGAGGAAGAAGTCCGCGAGCTGATGGACCACGGCAGTGTCCAGGCTGTGGTGCGGGTGCTTCCCGGTTTCGGGCGCGACATCGATCGCGGGACCACCGCCCAGGTCCAGCTTCTGGTGGACGGGACAAACTCGAACACGGCTTCGGTCATTTCGGGCTACGCCAGCCGGGTGGTGGCGGAGTTCGGCAACAAGTTGCAGGAGCGGCAGCAGCGGGCGCGGCTGGTCGGACGGACGGCGCAGGCGGGCGGGCCGGTGAACCTGGACATGCCGGCGCTTCAGGCCCGGAGCCGCGTCTGGTTCAACGAAGACCTGCTGAGCCGCAACTACTTCGTTCCCGGCGTGGTGGTGAACATCATCGCGCTGGTCACGCTGATGCTGACCGCCATGGCCATCGTGCGCGAAAAGGAGATTGGCACCATGGAGCAGTTGATGGTGACGCCGATCCGCCCGCCCGAGCTGATCCTGGGCAAGACGCTGCCGTTCGCACTGGTGGGATTTCTCGACGTGCTGCTCATCACCGGCGCCGCGCTGCTGGTGTTTCGCGTGCCGTTTCGCGGCAGCTTCCTCGTGTTGCTGGGATGCGCGGCGCTGTTCCTGATGACGACGCTCGGCGTCGGCCTGTTCATCTCCACTGTCTCCCACACGCAGCAGCAGGCGATGATGGGCTCGTTCTTCTTCTTCACGCCGGCATTCATGCTGAACGGCTTCGCCTTCCCGATCCGCAACATGCCCGAGCCGGTGCAGTATCTGACGTTGCTGAACCCGGTGCGCTACTTCATGGAGATCGTGCGCGGTGTGTTTCTGAAGGGAGTCGGGGCGGAAGTCCTCTGGCCGCAGATGCTGGCGCTGCTGATCATCGGCGTGGCGATCCTGGCCCTGAGCGCACTGCGATTCCGGAAGCGATTGGACTAGTGTCCAGGGCGGCGCTTGACGCGCCGCTACCTGGCGATCTGCGGAAACGCCGTCACCCGCAGCTTGGCGCTGCCGTAGGGGATCAGCGTGACCGTTTCCTCGGGCTCCTTGGAGGGCACGGGGCCTTCCGGCAGTGGGCCGGCGGCGCCCGCTACCAGCGTCCACTGGGGCACTTTGCGGGCCTTGGCGCGCAACACCACCGGCGCTCCGTCGGGCGAGTACGGCACGTCGCCGGCGGGCTTCGCCTCCAGGCGGATGTTCTTCGATGGATTGTCCGCGTCCACCACCAGACCGTAGTTCCAGGCGGTAGTGGGGTGAACCTCCCAATCCGCGTGGGGCTCGGTGCCTTTCACTTTCCGCCAGTCCTCGCCGATCTTGAGCGAGAACACGAGCGGACCGCGCGCCAGGACGACGGAATTCCGGTAGTGCCGTTCGGCGCGAAGAACCATGGGGAGCGTCAGCTCCACCTTGTCCCCCGCCTTCCACGTCCGCTCGATCGTGTGGAAGGTTCCAGGCTGCACGCCCCGGGCAAGCTTGCCGGCGACTCGAACAGAGGCATTCTTCGCCCATCCGGGGATTCGGAGTCTCAGCGGAAACGCCGCCGGCGACTCCGGATACACGGCCAGCCGGATCGCACCGGCAAACGGGTAGTCCGTGTCCTGAACGATCGCCACAACAACTCCTCCGCGGACCTTCGCGTCGACGCGGCTGGGGCCGTAGGCGACCGCCGCCAACCCCTCGTCGCGCGTCGCCATCCAAAGGTGCGAGACGAACTTCGGCCAGCCCTGATGCATGTTCGACGTGCAGCAGCCGAAGTTGGGCTCAAGGCCGAAGAGGTTCGAGTCCGGGCCATTGGTGGTCCAGTTCCGGCTCTTGTCAATGCTGCACAGAACCTGGTTCACCTGCTGGTCGTACTGATGGGCCCACATGTCGGACTTGAACGTCGCCGGCAGCGCATTATAGGCGATGCGTTCCAGGCGGTCGCCGAACGCCGGCTCTCCCAGAATCGCCAGGAGCTGCTCGAGCGAAAACATGCCTTCCACCACCGCGCACAGTTCGGTGCCCTGCGACGGATCGAGGCCGGCGTAGTGTTCGTCGCCGCTGTGGACCCCGTTCGGCATTCCGTGGTGGCGGTCCATCACCTCCAGCAACCGGTGGATCGCCGCCCGGTCCGACTCTTCCCCGCTGAGCTGCCACCACACGGCCGAGGTTTTCATCGCCATCGCGTTGTTGACCACGTGGGTCTTCAGCGCGGCCTCCTTCTTCGCGATTTTTCCCGGAAATTGGAAGTCGGCGAAGTGGGCCTTCCAGTCGAAGGACTGCGGCCGCAGAATGCGCGCCAGCTCGAGCAGGTCCCGGTCGCCGGTGCGGTTGTAAAGCCAGACGATGCTCAAGACCTGGTCCGCGGAACGGTAACTGGCCCACTGGACTAGCGGCCGGTCCTTAGCATGCTTCAGGTGATACTTCAGGTACTTGCTCATAAGCGGAACGACGCGCGGGTCGCCGGTGGCTTCCTGGTATTGGGTGAGCGCCTTCAGCATCACCATGTTCGGCCACCAGTCGGTGGCCTGCCATTCGGCGGCGTACTTCCCTCGATTCGGATCGGGGCCGATGGCGCCGTTCTCGCGCTGGTTGTCCAGGGTCCAGCGAACCCACTTGTTCGCCTTGGCGGCGAGCTTCTCGTCGGCGAGCAAGTAAGCCAGGGGGACCAGGCCGTCCATGTAATACGGCCCGCGCTCCCAGCTTTCGCCTGCGCCGCCCAGCCAACCGCTGTTCGGGCCCAGGTCCGGCCAGAACTCGTCCAGGTGCCCGCTCAGGCCGTCGGCCTGGATTCGCAACTGCTTCGCCAGCCATCCGCGCGGCTTGACGGAACCGAGCGGCAGGGGCGCGAAGGCATTGTCCTGAAGCGGGGCCTTGTTCCAATAGACCTGCGTGGGAGGAGGCTGGGGCTTTGTTCCGGCTTCCGTCTGCGCGCCGGCGAGGATGCCGAACGCGCCGGCAGCCGCCAGCAAGAATAGGAACTCTCGACGAGGCATACGCTCACTGTACTACTGACAGGCGTGCCTGACGCCTTGAAGCTACCAGTCTAGGTAAACAGGCTTTGGGCCTATTCCAACCCGGCCAGTGGGTCGGGCTCCGGCTCCTTTGGCTCGGCCTTTGTCCGGAACAGGAGGCCGTCGAGGATCGCGAATACGCCGCCGCTCATGATGCCAAGGTTCAGAGCGCCCATCGGCTCGACGATCGTGTCCCAGCCCGGTTGGAGGATCGGAAACCATCCGGCGTTCCGCGTCCAGAGGGTAATCAGCGCCGCCAGAATGCCAGCGCAGGAGCCTGCCAGGCCGATCCGGCCTACATTCCGCATGAATCCGGTGCTGACCTTCTCCCAAGGCAGAAACCCGATCAAGACGGCCGCGACACCGGCGGAGAGAATCGCGATGAAGGATGTTGTGAGAAGGGAAAGCCCAAGCGGCGGCAACTGCCTTGCATCCTGGCTGACCCAAGCCCATCCGGCCCAACATGCGGCCGCGATTGCCAGCAGCGCTCCCGCCCTCCGCAGCTTTGGCCAGACCATCAGGAGAGCGAAGGCGGCCGCCATTCCAACGCCGACCAAGGATTGCGCCGGGCGTCTCACCGCAAGGTAGGCTTCCAGGTTTTGCTGCGAAAGGTAGACCGAGGCCGCCAGCCGCTGTTCCGGACGGGCGATGCGGTCGGCGCTTGCGATCGCCGCCGGCATGTTTCTCCCGGAGAATTCCCAGAGCGCTTGCTGAAGCATGCCCGAGGCGCCGGGAGCAGCGTGCTGCGCTTGGGACAACGCCTCGGCCAGTGAATCCAGCAGCCGCTGCTTTCTGTCGTTGTCCATCGCCGGCTGGCTGGAGACGGAACCGCGAGCCAGCGCCAGCATCGCGTGCGCTCGAAGCACCGGAGGCCCGGAAAGCGCAGCGCGGTCGATGTCCTCCGGAGAGGCCGAAGCCCGCCAGCATTCGAACAACCCGCCGGCCGCGGACGCATCCCAGACCCGCGACAGCAGCTCCCGGCATTGTCCGGGATCACTGACAGGGGCGCCCACCGCTCCCAGCGCGGCGATGATCGCATCCACCACGCGCGGTTCCCGCTCCTTTGCCAGCGCAACGCGGAGGACCTCGGCGGCCGCGGGATTCCGGCTTTCTCCGAGCTTTCTGGCCGCCTCCGCGCGGACGCGGGCATTCGGGCCCGACACCAGATCGACCTGGGGAGCGTTCCGAGCCTGGCCGGTGCACGCCGCGCAGAGAATCACCTGCAAAGCAAGCCTGCCGAGAGAACCGCACAAGGGTCTGTTCATTGTTCGCGCGGGAATGGTCTAAGATCGAATGACTGTCGGGTAAACTTTGCGGATCGCCGCCACAATATCGTCCGTGTCCCGCCTTGTGAACTTGGGATCCATGGCGACGCCGGCGAATCGGGCGAGGATGTCGATCGTCCTCGGGCAGGAGGCCGCGCCATACTGGATCGACCGGCCGCGCTCGGACGTGAACGAGGGCCAGTTCGGGTGCAGCGTGACTTTCTTCTCGATGTGAGGCTGAATGGGCAGGATCACCGACCCGCTCGGAGGACTGGCGGGCACGTTCTCGGCCTTCATCGCCTCGATGTACCGTTTGCACTGGTCCTGCGTTTCAAAACCGACGAACACGCCCGCGCCCAGCTCACCTTCCGGATCGGGCAAGCGCCGCAAGCGGATGCCGGGCAGGTCGCGGATGCCCTCGTACACGCGCCGCGCGCTGGCGCGGACATCGGCCACGATGGTGTCCAGTTTGCGAAGCTGCGCCAGGAGCACGCCGCCGCTGAACTCGTTCATCCGGTAGCCGGACCCGATGAACCAGTGCAGTTGGGCTTTGCCGAGCCATTTCTCGTGCACCCCGCGCAGAGTGCCGAGGTCGTGGAACCGAGCCGTCCGCTCGAACAACTCCGGGTCGCTGGTCGCCACGGCGCCGCCTTCGCCGGCGGTGATCGTCTTGTTCAGTTGCAGGCTGTAGATGGCGATGTCGCCGAGCGAGCCGAGCGGCTTGCCCTTGTAGCTTCCCCCGACGCTCTGCGCGCAGTCCTCGAGCACGCGAATCCGATGCTTGCGCGCCACCGCCAGGACGCGATCCATGTCGCAGGGATTGCCCTGGAGGTGAACCGCCATGATCGCCTTCGTGCGCGGGGTGATTCTGCGTTCGATGTCGTCGGGGTCGATGTTGAAGGATTCGTCGATTTCCGCGATCACCGGCAACGCCCCGGCCAGCACCACCGTATTGAAGCAGGAGTGCCAGGTCCAGGCCGGCATGATCACTTCGTCGCCCGGACCCACTTCCAGGCCGGCCAAGGCGCACTGCAACGCCGCCGTACCCGACGTGACCGCCAGCGCGTATCGGGTCTGCATGCGAGCGGCGAACTCCTTCTCGAATGTCAGCACCTTCATCGGCGGCTGGTTGCCGGTCCCGTACCAGCGGAAAGGACGGCCCGTTTCCAGGACCTCCGTGAGTTCGGCCTTCTCCTTGTTGTCGTAGTATTGCGTCCCCCAGAAACCAGCGTGAAGCGGCTTCTGACGCACCGGGGAACCACCGTCGATTGCCAGCTTCGGGGCCGCTTTCCCCGAACCCGCGGCCGCCACCGCCGTCGCGAGAAATCGCCTGCGATTCATGAATGCGCTCCTTTCCTCACCCAAGCATAGTCCCGCGCGCCGGCTGAGACAAATGACACTTTGCCGGACGCCGGTACTGCCGACGCTTCGATAACGGAAGTTATGAGATCGGTTGGCCGACGGGCAGTATTGCGCCTTGGGCGCCGGCGCAGCTTACAATCGGCTATCAGGCAAGCGAACCAGACGAGAGCAGCGATGGCCAGGAGGAAGGAAACAGGCAAGAACAAGTTCAGAGACGGCGGCCGCGCTGTCAAACGGATTCATCGAGTTCCTCCTTGCCTCCCTCAGTGACCTCCGACCAGTCACGCCCTGGGGTACAGGATGGGCGCTACTCATCCTGTACCCCTCCTCCCAATCCACGCGACATCTGATGATTCATGCAGTCTCTTGTGCGACGGACGGCAATTGGGCGCCGGAAGGTCCTGGCCTCCGCCGGACAGGCCGGTGGTATTCTATCGGCCATGCTGAAGGCAGGATGTCTGGTGTTTCTCTCCGCTGCTGCCGCGCTTGCCCAGCAGCCTTCCACCCGCGAGCTGAACGACCTGAACTGGATGGAGTTTCGGGAGCTCGTCCCGGCGAAGATCGAGACCGTGCTGCTTCCGACCGGCACCATCGAGGCCCACGGCGTCCTCAATAATGGCGCCGACAACACGGCGCCGCTGGCCATTGCCCGGGCGATCGCGCCGAAGGTGAACGGGTTGGTCGCGCCGCTGGTTCCCTACGGCGTTACCGGGAATCTCGATGCCTATGCCGGGGCATTCTCCATCACCGAGCCCGCCTATCGCGGCTACTTGAGCGAGGTGCTCGCCGGGCTGGCCCGCCTCGGCTTCAAGAACATCATCGTGATCAATGGCCACGGCGGGCCGCAGACGGCGATCCTCAACGACCTGGCGGAGACGCTGGGCCGCGAGCAGCGGGTGCGGACGCTCGTCGCCAACTGGTGGGCCGTCTGCTCGGAGGAAACCCTCAAGGTCTTCGGCGAGGACGGCGGGCACGCCGGATGGAACGAGACGGCGTTCCTCCAGGCGATCGACAAGAAGCTTGTCCATCCGGAGCGATACAGCAACACGCTGGCCACGCCGCGGGCGGCGGAAGGAAGCTGGTCGGCGTACCCATTCCCTTCCCCCATCATTCTGTACAAGCCCGGACAGGGCTACGTCCGGTTCGACCAGCAGAAGGCGGATGAGTACTTCCGGCTGGTCCTCGAGAAGATGACGGCGCTCGTTGAGGAGACCATCAGGAAATGGGATGCGGCGGGGATTTTCACCGCAGAGCCGCGGAGGACGCAGAGATAAGGTAGTCCTCAAACACCGGCCCGATCAGACGAATGCCGTCGGGACGAACGTCCAGGCAATTCACGGCCGCCACGTGGGCCCCTGGGCCGGAGAAGCGCTCCAGAACACGCATCACCGGAATGATGCCGTTCACCGCGGCAGCTTTCCCGGCGCCGCGATCGACCCAACCGTGGTCGAGCGTCAAGCCTTGCGAGAGCAGGAAGTCGAGCACCGCGTCGGCCGCCTCGATTCCCGCCTGCTCGATTGGGCGCTGCGTTGGGCCCAGGCCGAGCCAATCGGTGATCAGCCGGTAAGTGAACCCCCATAGCGGGACATCGTTCAGATCGATAGCCGGATACAGCATCTCTCCCGGCCGCCCCGGTACGGTGCGCAGACGGTGCCGTGCGGGGTCCAGCAACACGGCGAGCGGAACCCACAGCGCTTCCGACGCCTCGCGGGGATCGAGCAAGGTCGGCAGTTCGCCGTCCACGCGGAACAGGAACGGAGCGACCAGGACGAACGGCCCCGTCTTGCGCCGGGCCAGCACGGGTGGCAGCGCCGCCTCCAGATGCTGTCGCGCGAGGCGGATGCCGCACTCCTCCTCGAGTTCGCGGAGGGCGGTGTGCACCAGGTCCGGCTCGTGAGTCTCGCGGCGGCCTCCGGGGAAGGACCACTGCCCCGACCAGGAATCCTCTTCCCGCTCGGCCCGCCGGATGAGCAGGATCGATTCCGCCGGACCTCGGGAGCGCAGGATGGCCACCGCCGCTTCCGGTTCCGTCATCTCCTACTATCTTGGCTCGGCGGAGGCGTTCAAGGACGGTCCCGCGCTGTGGTCATGACGGCTTCCTGGCTGTAGCGCCAAGCCTGAGACCTTCGTCAGTTGAGTTGTAGCGCATCGAAGCCCGAGCGCCAGAGCTTCGCTTCGTCCTGCCGGCGGCGGATCAGCCCCGGCGTCTTGTTGGGGTTCCACAGCCGGGCCATCGCCTCGAGTTCGTCGGCAACCGCCTCAAAGTCCCCTGCCGCGAGCAAGTCACGGATCGCCCGCATCTCACGCCGCTCCTGGCGCACAGGGTCCTCGTCCTTAAGCCGGGTGCCGCGGTTGTAGACCAGGCTGACCAGAGCCGACCGGCGCTCCGGCGAGAGATTCTGCACCTGGGGGTAGATGGAGAGTGTCCTGCGCTGGTAGGAGGGCAGTGTACGTTGCTGGAACACGTGCATGGCGGCAAGAAGCGGCACTTCGATATCGTGCACCCGGGCAAGCCGCTCCTCCGAACCTCGAACTCCGACCACTGTACTGAGACGGGCGATCGCGTCCGACGGCAATTGATCGCCCCAATCCTCGCGGAGGCTGTCCTGGTCGACAAACTGGAGGTCGTAGCCGATCCCAACCGTGATGCCGCTCTCGGCGCTCGGCCAGACCGGGTTCTTATACTTCCTGCGATATTCCCGGGGGCCTGAGACCTCCTCGCGGGCGATGAAGGTCACACCGGCCGCTGTAAGGGACGGGAATGGGTCGGGCACTGCCGCAACCGCCTGCTGCAATGTCTCGTCGGCTTCGGGCGGACCAGGCAGGCGAAGCAGGACACGCGCGTCAACCACTGCGTCGCGTGTACCCGGTCCGAAGTCCCCGTCCACGAGAAGCATGGAGCCAAGCCTGTTGAGTCCCCGCTGAAGGGATTTCACGGGTTCTCCCGAATCCCCTTGCTTCAACAGCATTGCCCACCCCCCTCCTTTACGTCTTGGACCATTGTACGCCGTCGCGGCCGCGGGCGTGGCTGAAGGTATGGGAGTCGAGAGTTCCAACCGGCAGTCTATTGACCGTCAGCCGGCGGCACCGGAACGCTGCACCCGCATGCGACAGCCCGCAGTCAGGTCAATCCAGAGGATTCCGCCAGCGGAGCCGGGGGAAGCGAGCAAAGTCCCGGTCCGTGGAGCAGAGTTCGGCCCCGTGCTCAATGGCGAGGGCGGCAAGGTGGGCATCTGAGGTCAGATTCCCACCCGTGCCAAGGGGCAAGATCAGATCTCGCAGGATGCGAAGGTGCCTCACCGTGGGTTCAACCACGGTGACGGCCGGCTGGCTCAACCAGGCTTCGACGAGTTCCAACGCGGATTCCGGGGTCAGCGGCGCGCGGAAGACGCCGGCTCGCGTTGTCACGCGGAGGAAAGCAAGCAAGACGTTCCAGGGAAGACCCACGGTTTCCGTCCCGGAGAGCGCGGCTTCCACCCACGGCTTCGCCTTGCGATGTAATGGAGCATCCTCGTTGACCGCGTAGAGGAGGAGGTTCACATCGACAACGATCACTTTCGCAACGAAAGCTTCCTGCCCAGCTCTTCGTCCTCCATCGCTTCGGCGGTCGCCAGGGCTTTGTCCCAGCGGAAGTACTGTTCTGAGCCAAGTGAGAACGATCGTTGCACGAAACGGCGCCTCCGCTGCCCTGCCTGCGAAAAGCCTAGCCGCACGGCGGCATTGAGGGCATCCTTGAACGAGATCCCTCGCTCCTTCATGGCCGTTCGGAGGAGGGCCTCGACATCCGGCTCCAAAGTGACCGTTGTCCTCATGCCCTCATCATAGCATCTTTGACCGTGCTGTCATGATGCCGCCGACCGGCGCCGATCCGACTCACTTCATTCCCGCCCCCCACCACTGGCTGTTCCCCTCGGCCGGCGCGTCTGAGCAGGCGCTTCGCTTTGGCGATGTTGGCCCGCACACACCGGACGAAAAAGTCTCATACAATAGTTTCCTTCATCTTTCTTCTCTGATTGGAGGCGCGTTATGAGCACCATCGCGCTCGATCTGGGCGGGGATCGAGCCTTCCGGTTCTACCAGGCGGCGATCGGCAAGAAGGCCGTCATGGCGGCGACCGGATTCGTCCTGTTCGGCTACGTCCTGGCCCACCTGATCGGCAACCTGCAAATCTACCTTGGCCCGGAGCAGATCAACGCCTACGCGCGATTCCTGCACTCCAAGCCGCCGCTGCTATGGACGGCGAGGATCGTGCTGCTCGCCTGCGTGGGGCTGCACATCCTTTCCTCGATCCAGCTCTGGTTGCTGAACCGCGCCGCGCGGCCCGACCGGTACGTCAAAGTGCAGAACGTGCCGGCCGGCTACGCTTCGCGCACGATGCTCTGGAGCGGCCCGATCATCGGCTTCTTCGTCCTGTTTCATATCCTCCACCTGACCACCGGCTCGGTGAACCTGCCCTTCAGGGAACTGGACGTGTACAACAACGTCGTCCAGGGCTTCCGCATCGTGCCGGTGTCGGTCACGTACATCATCGCAATGCTGCTTCTCTCGATGCACCTCTATCACGGTGTGTGGAGCATGTTCCAGACGCTGGGCGTCAGCCACCCGCGCTACAGCCTTTGGCTCAAGCGCCTCGCGGCGTTGTTCGCGATCTTCATCGGCGCGGGCAACATCTCCATCCCGGTGGCGGTGCTGACCGGACTGGTCGGCGGCTGATCGCAAGGAGCACACTTATGAATCTCGATGCAAGAGTTCCGTCGGGTCCGATCGAGCAGCGCTGGGACAAGTGCCGGTTTGAGATGAAGCTGGTCAACCCGGCCAACAAGCGGAAGTACTCGATCATCATGGTCGGCACCGGGCTGGCCGGGGCTTCCGCCTCCGCCTCGCTCGCCGAGCTGGGCTACGACGTCAAGACTTTCTGCTTCCAGGACAGCCCGCGCCGCGCCCACAGCATTGCGGCGCAGGGCGGCATCAACGCCGCCAAGAACTACCAGAACGACGGCGACAGCGTCTACCGGCTGTTCTACGACACGGTGAAGGGCGGCGACTTTCGCGCCCGGGAATCGAACGTCTACCGGCTGGCGCAGCTCAGCGTGAACATCATCGACCAGTGCGTCGCCCAGGGGGTGCCGTTCGCCCGCGAGTACGCGGGCGTACTGGCCAACCGGTCGTTCGGCGGGGCACAGGTTTCCCGCACGTTCTACGCGCGCGGCCAGACGGGCCAGCAGCTTCTGCTGGGCGCTTACCAGGCGATGATGCGGCAGGCCGCCGCCGGCCGCGTCACGCTGTTCCCGCGGCACGAGATGCTCGACCTGATCGTCGTGGACGGCAAGGCGCGCGGCATCGTCACCCGGAACTTGATCACCGGCCGGATCGAGTCGCACCTCGCCGACGCGGTCGTGCTGGCCACCGGCGGCTACGGCAACGCGTTCTATCTCGCCACGTACGCCAAGGGCTCGAACTGCACGGCGATCTGGCGCGCGTACAAGCGCGGCGCGGCGTTCGGCAACCCGTGCTTCACGCAGATCCACCCGACGTGCATCCCGGTCAGCGGCGAGTACCAGTCCAAGCTGACGCTGATGAGCGAGTCGCTGCGCAACGACGGCCGCATCTGGGTGCCGAAGAACCAGGGCGACAAGCGGGCGCCGAACGACATCCCCGAGGACGACCGCGACTATTACCTGGAGCGCCGCTATCCGGCCTTCGGCAACCTGGTGCCCCGCGATATTGCGTCGCGGGCCGCCAAGGCGGTCTGCGACGAAGGACGCGGCGTCGGCGAAACCGGCCTCGGCGTGTACCTGGACTTCTCCGACGCCATCCGGCGCCTCGGCCGGAAGACGGTGGAGGAGCGCTACGGCAACCTGTTCGACATGTACAAGCTGATCACCGGCGAGGACCCGTACCGAGTGCCGATGCGCATCTTCCCCGCCACCCATTACACGATGGGCGGCCTGTGGGTCGATTACCGGCTGATGAGCACGATCCCCGGCCTGTTCGTCCTCGGGGAGGCGAACTTCTCCGACCACGGCGCCAACCGCCTCGGCGCGAGCGCGTTGATGCAGGGGCTGGCCGACGGCTACTTCGTCATTCCCTACACCATGGGCGACTACCTCGCCTCCAACAAGTTCGACAAGGTGGACGCGAGCCACCCCGCCTGCAAGGAAGCGGAACGCAATGTTCAGTCGCTCAGCGAGCGCCTGCTCTCAATCAAGGGCAAACGCACGGTGGATTCTTTCCACCGCGAACTGGGCGGCATCCTGTGGGAGGGCTGCGGCATGGGCCGCAACGCGCAGGGGCTGCGGCAGGCGCTGGAGAAGATACCGGCGCTGAGGGAAGACTACTGGCGCAACGTCAACGTACTCGGCGAGAACGAGGAGTTCAACCAGAGCCTGGAGAAGGCGGGTCGCGTCGCCGATTTTCTCGAGCTGGCCGAGCTGATGTGCCAGGACGCGCTGGAGCGCAACGAGTCCTGCGGCGGCCATTTCCGCGAGGAGTATCAGACGCCGGAAGGCGAGGCGCTGCGCGACGACGAGAACTTCTCGCACGCGGCGGTTTGGGAGTACCAGGGGCCGGACCGCAAGCCGGTCCGGCACCAGGAGCCTTTGCACTTCGAGTACGTGCTGCCCACGCAAAGGAGCTACAAATAATGCGCATCATCCTTCATATCTGGCGGCAGAAGAATGCCGCCGAGGCCGGCCGGATGGTCCGGTACGAGCTGAGCAACGTCAACCCGCACATGTCGTTTCTCGAGATGCTCGACGTGCTGAACGAGGAGCTGATCACCAAGGATGAGGAGCCGGTGGCTTTCGACCACGATTGCCGCGAGGGCATTTGCGGGATGTGCGGGTGCATGATCAACGGCGTCGCGCACGGCCCGCTGCCCGGCACCACCGTCTGCCAGCTTCACATGCGGCACTTCAAGGACGGCGACGAGTTGTACGTCGAGCCGTGGCGCGCCCGGGCGTTTCCGATCATCAAGGACCTGGCGGTGGACCGCAGCGCCTTCGACCGGATCATGGCGGCGGGGGGATACATCTCGGTCAACACCGGCAGCGCGCCGGACGCCAACGCGATCCCCGTGCCCAAGGAGGCGGCGGAGCGCTCGATGGATGCGGCCGCCTGCATCGGCTGCGGCGCGTGCGTGGCCGCGTGCCCGAACGCGTCGGCGTCGCTGTTCGCCGGCGCCAAGATCGCGCACCTCGGCTTGCTTCCGCAGGGACAGCCCGAGCGCTACCGCCGCGCGCTGGCGATGGTCGCGCAGATGAAAGAAGAAGCGTTCGGAAGCTGCACCAACATCGGCGCCTGCGAAGCGGTTTGCCCGAAGAACATCAAGCTGGAGGTAATCGCCCGCATGAACCGCGATTTCCTGGTCGGAAGCTGGACGGACAGAGGCGAGGCGGGTCGCGCCGAGGCGGCGGCGTAATCAGATTGAGCGCGCCGGCGTTCACCCTTCCTCGACCACTTTGAACCCCAGCAGCGCGCTGATCGTCTCCACGGGCCGCTTGTAATCCCCGTAGTACGTCACCCGGTGCCAGCCGTGCCGGTCCCACTCGGCGACGATCTTGGTCACATCGCGAACCTCCGCCGCCAGTTTCGTCCGGCAGGCCTTGTCTTCGTCGATGTTGGCGACGGTTTTTGCCTGGTGGATTACCACCTCCTTGAGGATCGGGTGGTACTTGAGCGTGGTGGTGATTTCCCCAACCGGCAGCAGCGACCGCACGGAGGCGCCCTTGCGGTCCTCCGAGTGGCTGCGGATGTGGTACGGATTCGACCGCCCGTTCGGACCGTACACCTTGTTCGGCGCCACGCAGTGGGCGTAGATGATCTGGCTCTTGGCCTGGTCGACCACCGGGTCGGAGATGTAGCCGGGCCGTCCGGTGAGGTAGGCCATCAGCAGCATGGTGATGGTGGACTGGAGGTCGGCCTCGCAGGCGCCCACCTTGCCTTCGTTCAGGAACTGGAACAGTCCGAGACACGGATACGCCTGGAGCTTTCCGCCGTAGAACAGGTTCAGGCAGTCGATGGTGAGGGCCGGCGAGCCATGCTTCTCCATCAGGTCGCGCATGGCGACGTACATCAAGCCGGACTTTTCGATTTCCTCCGTTGACGGCTCGACAATCCTCTTGGCTTCCTTCATCCATCGACGGGCGGCCTGCTGCGCTTCGGCCTTGTCCGCCTTGGCGTAGGCTTCGTTGATCTCGGCGCCGGTGATCTGAGCCACTTTCGTGCCGAACATTTCCCGGATGGCATCCGCATTGGCCGCCGGGTCGCGGTCGGTGACGTCGAGGATCACTGAGGAGCGGAGCTGCTTCATGCACTCGAAGGCGCGCACGGCCTGGACGACGTCGTCGAAGCGGGTCGAGGCGACGCCGGCGACCTTATACCCCTTCCGCTTGGCCTCGGACAGGGCGATGAGGTACTCGCCCGAGCCGGCGTACAGGTCATCGACGAACAGCACCGGGCGGCCCGAGGCGGCGAGCGTCCGCCCGGCGCCGGTCCAGAGGCCGACCATGTAGACCAGGTAGCCGTCCACTTCGCCGTCGCTTTCCAGCAGCTTTCGGGCGTCCTCGGTGTTCATCGCCGTCACCGGCCGGAAGTCCACGTTCGGGCAGGCTTGCTGAAGCTGCGCGAGCAGTTCCTGCTTCCGCTTGTCGTAGTCGTAGCCCTGGTACGGCCACGTCTCCTTTTCCTTCGGGATGTGCGAGAACACGAGCCGCAAGACTGTCCTCTCGCCCGCTTGCGGCGCCGTTGCGCCGGCGCCGGCCCGCATCGCCCACGCCGGGCAGGCCGCTCCGGCAGCGCAAGCCGCACAGCCGGTGAGGAAACCACGCCGCGTCACTTCGTGCTGGTTCATCGTTCCGCTCCTTTCCGTTCTTATATATCAGATCTGAAACTCCCAATGAGGCAGATCGGGGAATTGGCCGGTCCGCAAGCGGGGCGGCAGGCTCGAAGAGCCGTGGAAGGATTCCAGCGCCGACAGCCGGCAACTGCCTGCGGGAAAAAGGAGCTTGCCGGCGCCGGGTCGGCGATACGGGGGCTTCCTCGCGCCTGGTTGACTGCCGCGCCGACCGCGGCTTGGCTGCATGAACTCCAGTGCGCATTGAAGTATGCTGTCTCCGATTGGGGAAACGAGGACGACGATGACGCGAAGAGATCTCTTGCCTGCCACAGCAGGCGCAGCCGCTTCCGCTCTGGCACTCAACGAAGCCTCGGCGCAGGAGCCGGCTCTTGATTTCCAGTCCGAAAAGAGCGGGCTGAAGATCACCGGCCTGCGCCTTGTGGAAGGCTGGACGCGCAAGCGTTTCGCGCCATACAGCATCGCTCACGAAAGATGGTCCGCGCCGCAGGCAGACAAGTCCCTGCCTATGAACAAGTACGGCACGGGACGCCAATCGGCTGGCGCGACATTTGACCCGAATCTCCCGCTCTTCCCTGGCGTCGCCGGGGCTTTCACCGTGCAGATCACCACGGATAAGGGTGTGACCGGTTATGGCCGCGGTGGCAACGGCGGGACAGCTCATGTCCTCGACCTGGCAAAGTGGCTGGTGGGCCAGGACCCGTTCGATGTCGCCCGGCTGTGGGACGTCATGTATCTGAACACGCTCACATACGGCCGGGCGGGAGCGGCGGTCCATGCGATCAGCGGCGTCGATCTGGCGTTGTGGGACATCATCGGCAAGGCTACCGGCATGCCGGTCTACAAGCTGATCGGCGGCGCGACAAAGCCGCGGATTCCCTCGTATGCCACCTTGAACGACGTGCTGTGGAAGAAGAAGATCGGCTTCAAGCGGATCAAGCTCGCTCTTCCGTACGGGCCTCTCGACGGGCGCAACGGGCTCAAGAAGAATGCGGAACTGGTGCAGTACACCCGGGAGCAACTGGGTCCGGACGGCGAGATCATGCTGGATTGCTGGATGTCGCTCACCGAGCCCTACACGCTCGAGCTGGCGGATGCCGTCGCACCATACAACGTCTACTGGATCGAGGAGCCGCTGATGGCCGACGATTACGAAGGGCACGCCAGGCTCAAGGCCCAGATCAAGACGTGCAAGATCACCACCGGCGAGCATCTCTATACGCGCTATGAATTCAAGCGGCTGGCGCAACATTCGGGCGCCCACATCTGGCAGCCCGACATTCAATGGTGCGGCGGCCTGACCGAGCTGATGCGAATCGCCGCCATCGCCTCGGCCTACGACACTCCGGTGATTCCGCATCTGGGCGGATCATCGCCGTTCGCGACGCATTTCATCATGGCGACTCCGAACTCGCCCTGGGCCGAGTTTTTCTGGCCGCCGGCCGGCGGCCCCGAGGAGGTGTACAGTTACTGGGAGCAGGAGCACCTGATCACGCGCGGCCCGGAAGGGATTTACACCCGGCCTCTGGACAGGCCGGGTTTCGGGTGGGACATCGTGGCCGAGTAGGGCCCGCGCCGCTCGGTCGCGGAAAGGCGAAGAAGATGACGCGACGCACGTTCGCGGCGGCGTGGCTGGATCCATGACGGCCGCATGTTTGGAACCCTTGCGCGCCGTGGCGCAAGGGGCCAAGCCGGTTCGTATTACGGGTGTCGATGTCTTTGCCATTGAGATCCCCACTGCGGCAACTCCACTCGAAGAAGAGGCTAGCAAGGCTCCGCCTCAGACCGACCAGGGTTTCAAGCCGCTGATAAACGCCGATGATCCTGAGGGCCCTATCCGCGTTCTTCGGCGTTCCTCGGCGGCCCGAAGTATTTCGGCGGCTGACGCGCGCTGGCGATGTTGCCGGTCCTGACCCGTCGAACCCACCGAATCGTCATGGAGTGAGCCATTGTCAGCGGGGTGCGCCTCTGTCCAATCTTGACTCAATCACCCCAAATTCGTTGCGGTCCGGAGTCTCTAGTCAGGCGGACACCATCGCACCATGATGGCGCCTTTGAAGACGGGTGTGCCGTTGGTTCAGGCGCGAAACCATCTACAATTCAATTGTGAGGCGCACCAAGGAGATCCCCGTGCGACACTCCATCCGCCAGGCCGTGCTGATTTCAGCCATCTGCGCCGCCTGGGCGCTGGCGCAGACCAAGCCGGCCGCCTCAGGCCACTGGAGAGGTTCGATCGACGTGCCCGGACAAGGTGCGCTGGGCATCGCAAGACGAAAAAGGCGGCTGGATCGGGGAAACCGATATCCCCGTGCAGGGGCTGAAGGACTGGCCGCTCTCCGACATTTCCGTCAAAGCGAGTGAAGTCGCCTTTGCGATGAAGGGCGTGCCGGGCGATCCGGCATTCGTGACCAAGCTTGCGGAAGACGGCAAGACGATGGCCGGCACGCTGAGCCAGGGAGGCGGCACGGTGCCGTTCCGGCTCGAGCGAACCGGCGACGCCACGATTTCCGTGCCGTCGAAGAGCACACCTATCGATAAGGAACTCGAAGGCGCCTGGGAAGGCACGCTGGACGCGGCCGGCACGAGCCTGCGACTCGTCGTCAAGCTGGCGAGCGGCTCCGACGGCAAGGCCACCGGATCCGTCGACAGCCTCGATCAGTGCGCCAGGAACATCCCGATCACCACGATCAGGCAGGCCGGGGCGAACCTGAAGCTCGAGCTGAAGCAAATCGGCGCCGCCTACGACGCCAAGCTCAGCGACGACAAAACTGAACTCGCCGGGGAGTGGAGCCAGGGCGGCGCCGAGTTCCCCCTGCGGCTGAAGAAGAAGTGAGTTCGCCTTTGTGGGAAGATGAACGATAGGACGTGAGCAAGCCGGCGACAGCCATGCGGGTGGTCGCGACCCTTCTGCTTCTGATGGCAGCGGGGGAACTTCTGGCCTGCGATGTGTTGTCACCCTCGACTTGCCGGTCCGAGAGCACCGGATCGAGCGGCGCCCCAGGTCAGTCTTCTGAAGACGACTGCCTGTGCTGCTGCATTCATGTGGTCGTGTCAAGCCGGTTCGTGCTGGAAGCCTCCGACCGGGTCGCTCCCGTGCCGCCGCTTCCTGGGGCACATTCTCCTCTCTCTCATCCCGCCAGCATCTACCACCCTCCCAGACCCTGACTTCCTGACGTTGTTTCAGTTCATATCAGGAGTCGAAGATGGCTTGGAAACGAGATTTGTGCATGATCCTGGCTGGCATGTGCGCGGCGGCAGGTGTGCCGGCGCAGACAGCCGAGCTGACTGTCGGCGACGCGGTCCGGAAAGCGCTCGAAGCGAATCGGGAGTTCCTGGCGGCCCGACAGCGGTTGGCGGAAACGAAGGGCCTGCTTCGGCAAGCCGGCGTTCGTCCAGCGCCTGCGGTGGAAGTCACCGGCGCCAGCGGCCGCCCGCTCGGCACCCCAGGGGAGCACGAGGTTTCGATCGGATACGTCCAGCCGGTCGAAACCGCCGGGAAACGGGGAAAGCGTCTCCGGGTGGCGCGGATTGCTGTTGACCTGGCCGAAGCGGAACTTGCCGAGCGCACGAGGCAAATCACTTTCGCCGTCAAGAAACGGTTCATCGAGGCCGTGGCCGAGCAAGGCAAGCTCGAAGCGCTCGACAACTTGCTGAGGGTGACCCGCGAGTCTTACCGATTGACGGAGGCCCGGGCTCAGCAGGGAGATGTCGCGCCGCTCGATGCCCAACTACTGCTGGTCGAACTGAACCGCGCGGAGGCGCAGAAGACCGCTGTGTTGGGCCGTTCCAGGGCCACTCTGGTGGAACTGCGCTCGCTGATCGGGGGTCTCGACGCGCCGGCTCTGAAGGCGGCTCTCGACAAGGCTGCGCCCGGCCTTTTGCTGCATGAACTGGAGCAACGCGCCCTGCGCGGCCGGCCGGACCTCGCCTTCGCGCGCCTCCTCGAGTCGCAGGGCGCCGCCGAGGTCGAACTGGAAGAGGCGCTGGCCCGGCCGGATCTCACCCTTTCCGCGCAGTACTCGCCGCGCTGGTCGCAATTGGAGGATCCGCTGCGCCGGACGCCGGCCGGCTCGCCGTTGCCCCTCTCGGACCGCGACCATGTCCTGACCTTCGGCGTTTCGATCCCGTGGCTGACACGGACCCGGAACCAGGGGAATATCGACGCAGCCGCCGCGCGCGCCGCGGCTGCCAGGCTCCGCCGCGAGCACCTGGAGTCGGTGATTCCCCTGGAAGTCGAGGCGGCCTTCCGCCGCTGGGAGTCGGCCTCGCGAGCGCTGGAGGTCTTCGATCGCGGCGTCATTGAGCAATCGGAGAAGAACCTCGAGATCATCCGTCAGGCTTACGCGCTGGGACAACTGCGCCTTCTGGACGTGCTGAACGAACAGCGCCGCTTGACCGAGACCCAGATGGCCCGCATCGAGACCGGATCGGAAGCGGCGGGCGCGTTCGCCGAGCTGGAGCGAGCGGTGGGAGGAGACCTGCAATGAAGAGGCTTCAGGCCTTACTAAGTCTGGCAGCACTTGTTGGATGCTCGAATCCGAGGACGGAGGCGGAGGCCGGCCGGGAACCGGCGCCGCCGGAAGGTCTCGTCGTCATGGATCTCGAGGCGCAGAAGCATGTCGGGTTGCAGGTGGCGCCGGCCAGGCTCCAGCAGCTCACCGAGTATCTGCCAGTCACGGGAACGGTGCAGCCCGCCGACACGCGCGTCAGCTCCATCCGGCCGCTGGCTCGCGGCCGCGTTCAGGACGTCCTGGTTAAGGCCGGCGACCGAGTTCGGAAAGGTCAGGCCCTGGTCCGGTTCGACAATATCGAGGCCGGCGAACTGACCGCCCAACTCGAGGCCGCGCGGGCCGAGTTGCAGCGGCTCAAGATACTGGCAGCCGTGCGGTCGCGGGAAACGGAGCGGGCCCGGCGGCTCGCGGAAATCGGCGCCGCCCCGCGGAAGGATTACGAACAGAGCCAGGCCGAACAGCAGGCGCTCGAAGAGAGCGTCCGGTCGCAGGAGAGCGTGATCGCAGGGATTCAGGCGCGGCTCCGGCGATTCGGCACGCCGCAAGGCGACGCCCGCAGCCCCGTCGTGACCACGGTGGCGGCGCCGTTTTCCGGCGTGGTGATCTCGGCGACTACGGCGCCGGGAGAAGTCGTGGACTCGGGAACCGAACTTTGCAGGATCGCCGATCTTACCCAAGTCTGGGCTCAGGCCGAGGTCTACGAGAAGGACCTCGGGCTGATCCGTGTCGGCCAGGACGCAGTGATCTCGGTGGACACCTACCCGGGCGAGGCGTTTCGCGGACGGGTCACCTTCATTAGCGACGTGCTCGATCCCCAGACCCGGACGGCCAAAGTGCGATGCGAAGTTCCCAATGCCGAGATGCGGCTGAAGCTGGACATGTTCGCCGCCGTGCAGGTGCCGACCCGGTTCCGCCGGCGCGCGATCGCCGTGCCGGTGGGAGCGGTTCAGCAGGTGGACGGCAGGAATGTTCTCTTCATCCGAAAAGCCTCCACGCAATTCGAACGGCGGGAAGTTGTCACCGGCAAGCAGATCGGCGGCCTGATGGAGATCGCCTCCGGGGTCGAACCCGGCGAGCCGGTGGTGGTTCAGGGCGCTTTCCACTTGAAGTCGATTCTCGCGGGCGCCGAGCTGGGAGAGGAGTAGATGCAACGCCTCGTGGCATGGGCACTTCAGTACCGTTTCCTCGTCCTGTTGGCAACGGCGCTGGTGATTGGCCTTGGGATCTACTCCCTCCAACGGCTGCCGATTGACGCCGTCCCGGACATTACGCCGAACCAGGTGCTCGTTCTGACCAGCGCTCCCAGCCTGTCCCCCGTCGAGGCGGAGCAGTACCTGACGTTCCCGGTCGAGTCGGCCATGAGCGGTTTGCCGGGAGTGGAACGGATCCAGTCCGTCTCCAAGTACGGGCTCTCCTACGTGGCGGTCTACTTTCGCGAGAATATGGACCCGTATCTCTGCCGCCGCCTGGTGATGGAGCGGCTTCCCCAAGCCCGCGAGGCCATTCCGCCCGGCGCCGGCGCGCCCGAGATGGGTCCCATCTCGACCGGCCTGGGCGAGATCTACCAATTCAAAGTGACCGGTCCGGGCCGCTCGCTGATGGAACTGCGGAGCATCCTGGACTGGGACATCGCGCCCAAGCTGCGGTCGGTGCCGGGGATCGTCGAGGTGAACTCGCACGGCGGAGAGTTGAAGACCTACGAAGTCCAGGTGGACAGCGATAAGCTGATGGCCTACCGGGTTGCGCTGCGAAGGGTGATCGAGGCGCTGGAGCGGAACAACGCGAACGCCGGAGGCGCTTACCTGGAGAGGTCCGAGCAACAGTCGCTCATTCGCGGCGAGGGCCTGGTCGACGGCCTCTCCGACATCGAAAATATCGTGGTCGGAGCCTCGCCCACCGGGACACCGGTCCTGATCCGGCATCTCGGCGACGTGCGCTTTGCTCCCATGGTCCGGCAGGGCTTCGCGACGCAGGACGCGAAGGGTGAAATCGTCATCGGCGTCGCGATGATGCTGCTTGGCGAGAACTCCCGTACGGTCACCGAGCGGGTGAAAGCGAAGCTGGCGGAATTGCAGCGGTCCCTTCCTTCCGGCGTCCGGATTGAGCCGCTTTACGACCGTTCCGAGCTGGTGAACCGGACGATCCGGACAGTGAGCCGGAACCTGGTCGAAGGCGGGTTGTTGGTAATCGCCGTTCTTCTACTGCTGCTGGGGAGCTTCAAGGGAGGGCTCATCGTGTCCCTGGCGATCCCCCTCTCCATGCTCGCCGCCTTTGGCGGCATGGTCTACGCGGGCATCTCCGGCAACCTGATGAGCCTTGGCGCGATCGACTTCGGGCTGATCGTGGACGGCTCGGTCGTGATGATCGAGAACATCCTACGGCGGCGGCATCAGCAGCCGGGCGAGCCGGCGCTGGAAGCGGTCCGGACTGCGGCAAAGGAAGTGGCCCGCCCCATCTTCTTCGGGGTGCTGATCATCGGTCTCGTCTACGTGCCGGTTCTCACGCTGCGAGGCGTCGAGGGGAAGATGTTCCACCCGATGGCTCTCACCGTTCTGTTCGCTCTGGCGGCCTCGCTGATCATCGCGCTGGCGCTGATGCCGGTACTCGGCTACTACGCGTTCCGCAAGAGCGCCACCGAGAGGACCTCCTGGCTGATGCGGCGGCTGAACGCGGCCTACCGCCCGGTACTGGTTCGGGCGCTTCGCTTTCCGCTGTTGACGGCGGGCGTGGCGGCGCTGGTGTTCGCCGTGTCGCTGAGCGTGGTACCGTTCCTGGGGGCCGAGTTCCTTCCGACCCTGGACGAAGGGTCGATCCTGGTGATGATGTATCGCGTCCCGGGCATTTCCGTAAGTGAATCTCTCCACGGCAACGAGATCATCGAGAGTGTTCTGCGGCACTTTCCCGAGGTGGACAAGGTGGTCAGCCGGACCGGACGGCCGGAAGTGGCCGTCGATCCGATGGCGATCGACCAGAGCGACGTCTACGTGTTCCTCAAGCCGCGCTCCCAGTGGCCGGTGAAGCGAACCAAGAATGAGCTGATCGCCGCGATGAAAGCGGCCCTGGAGAAAGAAGCGCCCGGCGCCGCGTACAGCTTCCTGCAACCCATCCAAATGCGGATGCAGGAACTGATGGAGGCCGGGGTCCGCTCCGACATCGCCGTCAAGCTCTATGGCGACGACCTGATGGTCCTGCGAGAAAAGGCCGATCAAATCGCGGCGGCGATTCGGCGAGTTCCCGGCGCCGGCGACGTTCGGGCGGAACGGGTGGCGGGTCTGCCATACTTGCGGATTCGCATCCGGCGCGAGGCGATCGCGCGCCACAGCCTGGATGCCGCGGACGTGCTCAACACGGTCGAGGCCACCGGCGGCAAGGTGGTGGGTCGTGTGCTGGAGGGCAACCGCCGCTACGCGCTACAGGTTCGTTTCCTGTCCGACCAGCGCTCCACCGTCCAGGCGATCGGCAATCTGAAGGTGGGCGACAACGAAGGCCACTTCATCCCGCTCACGCAGTTGGCGGACATCACCGAGGAGGAAGGGCCGGCGCAGATCAGCCGGGAGAACGTGCAGCGGCGGATCACCGTCGAGGTCAACGTGCGGGACCGCGACCTGGCGGGTTTCGTGGCCGAGGCGCGCGAAATGATCGAGAAGAAGGTGGCCATTCCTCCCGGTTACTGGGTGGACTGGGGCGGCAAGTTCGAGCAGCTCGAGAGCGCGAGCCGGAGGCTGGCGATCACGATCCCGATCGCCCTGCTGCTGATCTTCGTGCTGCTGTATCTGAACTTCGGCGCCGCCCGCCCGGCGCTGCTCATCTTCCTGAACATCCCGCTGGCCGCCACCGGCGGCATCCTGGCGCTGTGGAGCCGCGGCATGCCGTTCAGCATCTCCGCCGGCGTGGGCTTCATCGCGTTGTTCGGTGTCGCCGTTCTGAATGGCATTGTGCTGCTCACCTACATCGGCCAACTGCGCGGGAATGGGTTGCCGGTGGAGACAGCAGTCGTGGAAGGCGCCATGACGCGACTGCGGCCGGTGTTGATGACGGCTCTGGTCGCGAGCCTGGGCTTCCTACCCATGGCGGTTTCCCAGGGCGCGGGAGCGGAAGTGCAGAGGCCGCTGGCGACGGTGGTTATTGGCGGGCTGGTCACGTCGACCGTGCTGACGCTGGCCGTCCTGCCGGCCCTCTATCTGTGGATCGAGAAGCGCCGTCGGCCCGCCTGAGTCGAGCCGGACACGTCCCCAACTGCGTTACCATGACCAATAGCACTGAGCCGCTGGCGCCAGCGAGCGGCTTCATTCATGTACGGTGACGATGGCCGAACCGGCGCTCGACAACAAGCCGCCTGACATTCCCGACAAGCTGTACTTCAAGATCAGCGAGGTCAGCCGGCTTGTCGGCGTGCCGCAGTACGTTCTCCGCTACTGGGAAACGGAATTCCCGGCGCTGGCTCCGCTGAAAAGCTCGAACCGGGGGCACCGGCTGTACCGCCGCAAAGATGTCGAGCTTCTGCTGGAAGTGAAGCGGCTGCTCTACGAACAACGCTTCACCATCGAAGGCGCGCGCAACCACCTCAAATCGCGGCGCCGCGCCGCGGGGCGCCAGGCGCCGACGAAGGCCAAACAGGCCGCGCTTTTCCCTTCCCCTTCCCCGGCCCTTCAGGAAATCCGGAACGAACTGGCCGCGATTGTCGAGCTGTTGAAGTAAGGCGTGGCGCGGGTTCAGCCTGCCGGGTCGAGACTCGTCTCGACCTCGGCCTGCTCTCCGCCCATCATCTTCTCGAACAGCACCCGGGCTGCTTTCTGCCCGGCGCCCTTTTTCGAGAAATCCTCGGCCCGCCCGATCCAGTCCGCGCCGACTCGGACCTCAACCGTGAAGAGCTTGGCGTGCTCCGGCCCGCGCTGCTTGACGATCGTGTAGCGGGGCTGTGGCATGCCGCGCGCTTGCGCCGCTTCCTGGAGCGCGCTCTTGAAGTCCGTGAGCGGCGGTTGGTCTCCGCCCGGTAGCCCGCTGAAGTCGGCTATCACGTGCTCCATTACGAAGCCGCGCGCCGCGTCCATCGAGCCGTCCAGGAAGATGGCCGCGATCAGGGCCTCGAGGGCGTCCCCCAGGAGCGCCTTCTTGTCGCGGCCGCCGCTCAATTCCTCGCCCTTGCCCAACAACAGGTGCCTGCCGACCTCCAGCCTCTGGGCCACCTCGTGCAGATGCGTCGCGCTCACCAGGTGCGCCTTCAGCTTCGACAGCCGGCCTTCAGGCAGGCCGCGGTAGCGCGCCACCAGCGCTTCGCTCACCAGGAAGCCGAGAATCGCGTCTCCGAGGAATTCGAGCTGTTCGTTATCCTCCGCGCCCGTTTCTCCCGGTGCGGCTTTCTCAAAGGCGTGTGAGCGGTGGGTCAAGGCCCGGAGCAGGAGATCCCGGTTCCGAAACGAATACCCTAGCTTCTTCTCCAAGACCTCCGGTTCCTCGCTCATGAGGGAAAAACCAGCGGCTATTCCTTCTTCGCCTCGGCCGGTTTGGCGGCGCTCTTGGCCTGCGTCGCCCGGGCCTTCTCGGCCTGGGCGAACTGCTTGAACTGCGGATTGGCGTCGGCCATGTTCATGACCTGGTCCAGGGTCGCAATCGCTTCGTCGTACTTGCCGGCCTGGCGGTAGGCCACACCCAGTCTCACCAGGTACCCCTCCTTGCCTGACGGAGCCGTGTCGGCGGCCTTTTTCAGCAGATCGATCGCGCTATCGAAGTTCTTGCGCGCCATCGCGATCATGCCCATCGATTGCAGGGCCTGGGCGGTGTTGAACTTCTTCTCCGCTTCCCACTGCTCGTCAGGGAGATTCGGGTTTGGCTTGGGCGCTGCCGGGATCAGCTCCATCGCCTTTTTAGCGTGTTTCTCCGCCGCCGCCAACTTCTCCTCCTTGTCGAGGTCGAATTCCCGGGTGCGCTGGGCCAGGATATTCGATAGCAGCAGCATCGCCTGGTAGTGGTTGGGATCCGCCTCGAGGGTCCTCTCCGCGTACAGGATCGTCTTATCGTGGTCGCCCTTCATCTGAAACGATTCGGCGATGTAATAAAGCGCCAGCGACTTGAACTCGGTGTCCGCGAACTTGGTCACCAGCTCCTCTGCCGCCTTGATCCGCGTGTCGGCGTCGGCCGCCTGGACCATCGCCATCAGCGCGTCGTACTCGGCCTTCGACTTGGGCTGCGGCTGCTTCTGGGCCGGCAGCAGGGCGGCCACGCAAAAGGCGGCAACAACCGCCCCGGCCGTTATTTTCCTCTTCATCACAAACTCCTTTGCCATGGTTAGTATTTCGTTGCAGCAGAATCCATCTTACTTCGGTTTGCCGAAGGCTTCCGCGATCCCCTTCTCCGCCGCTTTGCGGGCGCCATCGCTGCCGCCGTCCACCTCGAGGGCCGCGCGGTAGCGCTGGGCCGCCGCCTCCCGGTCCCCCGCCAGGTCCGCGAGCCTGCCGAGATAAACCAGCGACCACGCCTTCGTCGCCGGGTCCGGCGAGGACTCCAGCGTCCTTTCGAAGAGCTTCTCCGCCGTCTCCGGGTCGTTTTGAAGGGCCGCGATCCGCGCCAGCCCGTAGTACCCTTTCGCCTGCAACGGCCGATCCTCGGTTTCCTTCAGGAGGCGCAGGTAGGTCTCCTTCGCCTTGTCCAGTTCACGGGAGGCGTACAGGCGCTCGGCCTCCTCGGCCGTCTTGTAAGGCCCGGCCGGCTCCACCTTGCGCTCCGCCGGAACCACCTTCGCCTTCCTGACCACGCGCTCGTTCGTGAACTCCACCGTCTCCAGCCGCTTGTCCTCCCGATCCAGATCGATGGCCGCGATCATGTCGGGATAGTAGAGGCGCATGGCGACTTCCTGTTTCTCGTACACCGGCAGATGCTCGGCGAAGAACGGCGTCAGGATGAATCCTTCACGCAGAGCCTGCTCCACCAGCGCCTGCTTCTTTCCGGCGGACCCCCGCAACAGGCGGCTCTCCACGGCCTTGATCAGCGACTCGGTGGCCAGCAGCAGAAAGTCCGACTTGTAGTAGTCCTCCAGCGCCGGCGCCGCCTGCGCGAAGTCGATCAGCGCCTTCTTCATCTCCAGCGCCGAGGCGAACTTCACCGCCAGCGCGTCGAGAATGTAGTGCAGATAGGCGTGGCGCACGTCGTCCACATGCGGCTCCGGCGACGGCGTCAGCACGATGAAATAGTCGTCCTTGTAGCTGCGGATCTGAATCTGGTTCGGCGCGCCGAGCAGATCGACGTAGACCTGGAAGCGCCTCCCAAGGTAGCCCGTCGCGTGGCGCAGATAGGCGTTTGCTTCCGTCACCGCTTGCGTGACCGGCGCGTGGTAGGCGGCAATCACCTTGTCGAACTCGGGCTGCGCCCGCCGCCATAGGTCGTCGACGCCGGCCTCCTGGTGGAAGCGCTTCATCAGCGGCGCCAGTCCTTCGAGCGGCAGCACATCCGGCGGGATCTCGTTCTGCATGAACCGGTAGCCGAAATCCGGCGGACCGTCCACCGAAAGGGCAAACGAGACGTACTGGCTCAGCTCCGCCGTCCAGTCCTTCTGGCGGTGTTCCGCGAAGAACTGCTTAAGTTCCTGGCGGCAAGGAACGTCTCTGGCCGCCAGCTCGCGGCGAACCACTTCCCGGAACGGATGGTTCGACGGCGAGTCGATCTCCGCGTCGTAGCCGGCCGCATTGATCGCGGCCAGCACGCTGAACAGAGAGGGGCTCGCGTCGAGCTGTCCTGGCTCGGCTGCGCCCGCGATGGGGGCCAGCAGAGCCGCCGCGAGGAGAATGCGAATCAACCGGACCTGCCTGGGTGAGCTACTCTCAGTGTAACCCAGGAGCTACTCCGCTGACGGCTCGTGGCGGGACGCCCGATCGCAGCGAGGTGGAGATTCCTGCATGGCTCACCGAGGCAGGCCGACTACGGTCAGCTCCAGGCCGCCGACGATGGCGCGACCCGGCATGCGGACGCCGAGGATCTCCTCGTAGCTCGTGCCGGACAGGTTGGTGAACTGGAGAAACGGGCGCAGGCGGCCCCGGCCGCGAGCCGCGAAAACGTCGAGAACAGCATAAGGAGCGCGGGCGCGCCGCTGTGTGACGCCGAGCCGCGCCCGCCCGACGACCTCCCTGCCGAGCCTTCCCTGCCATGCGGCGACAGCGGCGTGCGACGGGTAGTTGAAGACGTAGCGCGAGGCGAGGCCCTCCAGGGCCGCGCGGGCGCCTCGCAGGCCCGTGTACCGGACATCGATCCGCTGCGAGCCGCCGGCCTCGATGCCGGCTGACGCCTCGACCCCGGTGAACCGCAGCCGCTGGATGTTGGCCGCCCGCCAGATGTCGCCGGGCGCGCGGCGCACGTAGTCGAGGCCATCCGTCTCGCGACGATGAAAGATACTTACGTCGGCGGACAGGCGCCGGCCGGCTCGCCATCCGGCGCCCGCCTCGTAGCTCCAGGCGCGCTCCGGCCGCAGGTCCGGCGACCCACGATTCGCCGGATCGTGGTAATACAGGTCGGTGAACGTGGGCAGCCGGAATGCGCGGCTCACCGAGGCGCGCAGCTTGAGGCGATCGGAGAGCCAGGCGCCGAGGCTCGCCGACGGGCTGAACTGGCTGTTCCCCGAGCCGTACAGCTCTTCGCGAGCCCCGGCGGTAAGCGAGTATCGGCGCAACGCGCGGAAATCGATGGCGGCGTACCCCGCCCCGCGGCCCCGCGCGTGCGTCCCAAGATTGGTGCTTTCGATCGAGTCGCGGTGACCTTCCGCCCCGTAGTGAACACGGCCATTCGGCGTCAACTCGTCGCGGCGGCGCACGGTCGCCTGAAATCCCTCGACGGCATGACGGTTCGTGAACACCTCCGGGCGGTCGCGATAGAGCACGAACAAGTCGGTGTGGCGGCGGAAGGCAAAGGAAGCCTCGGTCTTCGCGCCGAGTTCCTGGTGCACGGAGGCGAACCAGGTCTTCGTTCGCTCCCACGAGGGAAAGTTGCCG
The DNA here is from genome assembly GCA_964483455.1 of uncultured Solibacteraceae bacterium. Classification (GTDB taxonomy): domain Bacteria; phylum Acidobacteriota; class Terriglobia; order Bryobacterales; family Bryobacteraceae; genus CAYZJD01. The sequence goes on along the minus strand of CAZACK010000002.1, from coordinate 74,044 downwards.
TAGAATCCTTCGGCGCCGAAGGGACGGTCGTTGTGGGAAAGGAGGAAGGCGGTCGCGCCGAGGGAGGACTTGAAGTAAGTGTGCGAGGCGAGCGAGAGGTTGCGATAGTCGCGGTTCGGCAGGAAGCCCGACGAGAAGTCGCGGGAGAAGAAGAATTGCTGATCGGCCCGTTTTCCGACAAGGGCCAATGAAGCGCTCTGCTGGTTGATGCCGAAGCTGCCGGCCGCCGCACGCAGTCGTAACGCATTTGTTTCCGGGCGGGCGGTGATAATGTGCACAACGCCGCCGACCGCGTCGGAGCCGTAGAGCGTGGAGCCCGAACCGCGCAGCACCTCAATCCGTGAAACCGATTCCAGCGGAACGGGCACATCCATGTTGTGATGGCCCGACTGCGCGTCATTGAGTCGCACGCCGTCCAGAAGAACGAGGGTTTGGCCGAACGTGCCGCCGCGGATGGACAGGTCGGACTGGACGGCGTTGGGCGCGCGCTGGCGCAGATCGAGCGACGGGTCCAGGCGCAGGTGATCAGCCACGCTGTTAGACAGCAGTTGAAGGCTCGAGACGTTGATGACGCCGACGGACCGGTCGGCTTCCTCGAGCGGCACCGGCTCATAGGTCCCGGTGACAACGATGGTGTCGCGCTGCGTGCGCGGCGGTTCGTTCGAATCGACGCCGGCAGCACACAGAAACAGGAGCAGCACCGGCATCATACCGGCCGGTCCCCGAAAAGGAAACTGCCGACGAACCTAAGGGTGCACAAATGACCCGGCGCGAGGAGTCCCCCGAGTACGCCCATCAGCGACCCGGCGGCCCGGCCCGCGCCGGCGAGCCTGGCGACGGTGAAGTCCGCCAGCCGGGGCCGGAGAATGATCTGCTGAACGAGCGCCTCCAAGCGGTAGCGGGCGTCCAGTTCGCCGCGAGCCGCATCGTAGCGGGCCAGGAATCCGGCGGATGCGTCTCCGGCCGCGAGCGCCTGGCCGATGACGAGGCCGGCGAGTTGGGCGCCGCGCAGCGCCATGTACACGCCTTCGCCGGTAAACGGATCGTAGAAGCCGGCGGCGTCACCCACAACCAGCGCGCCGGACCAGGAGCAGCGAACGGCACGCTGCGCCAGCGGACCCAACACGCGAACCGCTTCGATGGGGCTCGCATCTCCCAACCGCTCCGCCAGCCGCGGAAGCTGACCCAGGAAGTAACGGAAGCAGGCGGCGCCGGTTTCAGGCTGCGAACGCTCATGCCCCGAGCGCAACTCCCGAGCCACTTCCCTCTCCTCAACCACCAGGCACACGTTTGCGGTCCCGTCACGGAGCGGGTTCAGAATCCCGTAGCAGTCTGACCCGAGGAACACTTCGGCGCAATCGCCCGGCCGCTCGACGTCCCGGTAATGGACGCACAGCGCCGTCCGGCGGTGCCTTCGGTGGCGCCGTAACAACCCGAGACGGCGGCTCACGACGGAGTTGCGTCCATCCGACCCCACCGTGAGGCGGGCCCGAAACTCGTTTGGCGCATCCTCGCCGCGAGATCTTCCCCGGACCCCGCGTACCACGCCATCCTCCAAGAGGAGATTCTCGACCCGGAATCCTTCGTGGAATTCGATTCCCTTGCTTAGCGCGTTTCGAAGCAGAAGATGGTCGAGCACCGACCGCCGAACCGCGAATCCAGCCTCCATCCCGGGATAGCGCGCCGCAAGCGCCGCGCCGGACATCGAGACGACCTGCATCCCGCGCACCGGGCGTCCCGCCTCTTTCACCTCCCCGAGCACCCCTAGCTCGTCTAGAATGGAGCGGCACCCCGGACCGACGAATTCGCCGCACAGTTTGTCACGCGGGAACGCGGCCGCGTCCACCAGCAGCACCGAGTAGCCGCGATCGGCGAGAATCGCCGCCAGAGCGCTGCCCGCCGGACCGGCGCCGGCGATCAGGACGTCGTAGATCACTTGGCGACCGTGGCCGCCAGCCGGAAAAAGCGCCGGCGGCGGCAAGGGAGGCCGAGACTCCTGAATTCGTCGGCCGAACTAGATCGCAGAATGCTGAGCGGACCGTCGTGCCGGGTCATTCGGTTCCGGCTCAGCAGCCGGGTCGCCAGCACCGTGGCCCAATACCCCAGGCGGCTCCGCTCGAGATCGGTGACGATGTACCCTCGCCGCGAGACTTCGTCGAGCTTCTCGATCAGCGGCGCGGCTCCGGCCGGCGTCAGGTGGTGGAGTGTTAACGAACAGACGGCAATATCGAAGGACGCGGGCGCCAGAGGGAGATCGAGGACGTCGGCGCGGAGGAACCGGATCTCCGGGTAATCGCGCGACCACTCCGCCGCTGCCTCGAGAATCCACGGATGGCGATCGACGGCCGCAATTCGAACCGTCCGCCCTCGCCGCCGCGCCCAGGAGACGATCGCGCGGGCGATGTCGCCGCCGCCGCAACCGGCGTCGAGAACGCGCAGGCGTCCGCCGGCGCCCCGCGCCAGCGCCTCCACGCCGTCCAGGACCGCCGCCGTCCCGCCGAACCAGCGGTTGAACCGCGCCATGTCCCGGAGGTTCTCGCGCAGTTCCGCAGGGTCGGCGAAGGGGGAATCGAGAAGCTCCGGCAACCCCCGGCGGGGAATCGCCGGACTCAGGACACCCATTCGAGCAGCGCCCCTTCGGCGGCGAAGCCCGGCCCGAGCGCCGCCATGATCGCCAGGTCGCCGGGCCGCGGCAGCCCCGAGGACATCACCTTGTCGAGCACGAACAGCACCGTCGCCGACGACAGGTTGCCGTAGTCCCGAAGAATCGAACGAGACCAGACCAGATCCTCCGCGCTGAGCCCAAGGTAACTCTGGGCGTTGTCGAGCACCTTGCGCCCCGCCGAATGCAGAATCCAGAAGCGAATGTCGGGCTTGGTGAGGCCGTGCTCCGCCAGCATCGACTCGACGAGGTCCATCAGCATGCCCGCTCCGATCGTGCGCACGTCCTTCGAGAGGATCAGCCGGCGCCGGCCGCCGGGAAAATCGAACCCCATGAGGTGGATGTTCTCCGAGCGGATGAGGCTCTTGTGCGCGTGGACCGCAAACCCCGGAGCGCCGTTCGCCGTCAGGCAGACCGAAGCGGCGCCGTCGGCGAAGATCGCCTCTCCGATGACCGACTCGACCGACCCGTCGCGGTAGTAGGCCGCGGAGCAGATCTCCACCGCCGCGATCAAGGCGTTGTTCTCCGGGTATGCATGCAGATAGTTCCAGGCGGCTTGCAGCGAGACCATGGCGCTCGCGCAGCCCGTGTCGCCGATGTGCGCCCGGCGGATCGAAGGCTTGAGCTTCAGGTCGCGGATGAACAGCGTGTCCAGATGGGGACAGAGGCTGACGGTGCAGGTTGTCGTGGCCAGAAAATCCACCGCTTTCGCGGCCAGGCCGGCTCGCTGGAGACAGCACAGGATCGCCTGCGAGCCTACCTCCGCCGCGCCCTTGCGCGCTCGTGCGTTCATCTCATCAACAGTCTCTTCGCCGCGAAACGCGCCATCGACGTACAGGTGGCGGTACTCGATGTCGCTGTTCAGGAAGAACGCACCCCGCGCCGGGTCATGGCCGGACCACTGAAGTAGGACTTCCTGAGAAAAGCGGTTCTTCGGTACAGCGGTTCCGACCGCGACAATGCGTGGCGTCAATGATACCCCCTTTGTGAAAAGAAACCTGTATTGTACTGCGGGGGGACGGGCGTTTTCGCCTGCCGCCGATTCAGCCGGCCGACGGCTCCGGCGCCGTTTCCGGCAGGTTCCACCGGGCCTCCTCGAGGCCGACGTACTTGCAGATGCGCAGCCGGCCGTCTTCATCCTCCAGCAGGTCGCCGACCTCGAGCGGCTGCCCGTTCGCTCGCAGCGCCGCCCATGCCGCGTAGGCGCCGGTCGCTTCGATCGTGCCGGCCGGCTCGTAGTCCTTCGGCTTGACCCCCGTGGCCCCGCTGGTGTGCGCGGCCCATCGCATCTGCTGGCGGTGCGACTCCTTCAGCCGGTGGATTCGGTAGACGGACATAACGCACTATTGTCGCTCAACTACGGTTGGGCGGTTAGGCGGTTATTCGGTTGTTCGGTTATTCGGTTGAGCGGTTGATCGGTTGTTCGGTTGAGCGGTTGTTCGGTTGAGCGGTTGGCTGGTTGGGCGCTCGGCAACCGATCAACCGAATAACCGACTAACCGATTAACCGCAGTTCCACGCCCGCCTTCCGCAGCGCGTAGTCGACCTCCCGGAGGTAGCTTCCGTACGAAGTCATCCAGTGGAAGCCGCGCATCTCCTCCAGCAGCCGGTTCGTGTCGCCGCGGATCGTGATGTCGGTCTGCGAACGGCAGATGGCCATGGATGGATTGTCGATGACGTCGCCCTCGAAGCCCAGCCACCGGCGGCTGGCGAAGTCCGGGACGAGGTTGGTGACCCTCTGTCCCTTCCGCATCTCGACCTTCGGCGCGGCGCCGTAGTCCGACTCGAAGTGCGTCATGATCCTGGCCGGCTCGTAGTGCGCGCCGTCCAGCTTGCGCGGCGCCGTGCAATGCGCAATCGTCACCATGCCGTCGTGCGGGTGCGTCGGATCGTTGAGAAAAACCGGCTTACCGGAGATGTAGTGCAACAGAATGCCCGACGGGATCACCACGAAGTCGGACTCGCAGAACGCCATGTAGCCCTTGTCGTTCAGCAGGCTCAGCGGCAGGCAGGCGGTGGTCTCCGCCATCGGCATGATCGTGCCCATGCATTGGTTGATGGTGATGGCGTCAGTCTTGGCCTCGTCGAGCAGCGAGTGAAACACCTCCGTCAGCAGAAACGCGTTGGAGACGAACTGGCGCGACGTCTCGAGCTTCACGCCCTTCTGCTTCAGATACTGGTCCGCTTCCGCCTCGCTGCGCTTGACCAGGGCCGCGTCGCCGCGCGCCGTCCGGATGCGCTCCGCCAGGTCGCGATAAGGGAAGTCCTGAATGTCGAGCTTCCAGAGTTCCCGCGACCGCTGCGGCGCGGTCCGGCCGCCTTCGCCCCAGCCGCTCGCGCCGCCCACGGCGACGATCCTCTTGCCGAGGATGTTCTTGAGCCCATGGAGGGCCCGCAGCCGGACCAGGATCTCGCCCTGGCTGTCCACGACCACGTCCTGCACGTCCATGCCCGGCTGGCCATACTCGTCCACGGTCTTGCGCAGGAATCGGGGATGGGCGATCTCGTACCACAGGTACACCGGCCCGGAGCGGTGGCGCAAAAACATGACGTGCCATTTCCCGGGCACGGTGAGCGTCTCGAAGATCTTGCCGCTCCCGCCGGCTGCGTAGGAAATGACCAAGTCGAAGTCACCCTTTGCGAGTCCAGCCGCCTGGTCGGGGTTCTTCGCTGTCTCAAGCGGCAGCATCTCGAGCGGAAAATCGGCCTGGGACTTCACGGCCGCCAATTCGCGGCCGATTCTCTGCTTCTCCTCGTCGGCGTCCCGATCGCTTTGAATCGCTCCCCAGTTGCGCCAGCTCGTGGCCTGCTTCCGTTCCGGAGTCTCATAGACGAGCACCGGCTGGACACGAAGCGGCAGCCGGATCGGCTGCTGTCGGTCGGGGTCCTTCGCCAGCGCGCGGACCGGTCCCGCCAGCACGGAAAGCGCCGCCGCCCCGGCGCCCGCCAGTAGATCGCGGCGCGACGGGACGCTCGCCGGGCAGCCGCGGCAGGAAGAAGCCGGACAGGAATGGCAGACGGATTGCGCAAGAACCATGGTTGTCACCTCGCTTGCATGAATTCGGATGCCATTGTCTCATAATGCGGCCTGCCTCCGGGCACAGCCGGGCCGCATGTTGCGGAATGGTAGTTCTATCCACGCGCGCACCATGACCCTGAACAGCAAGAACGCCGAAGTGGAGCGGCCGGCGAGAAGACCGGATCGGCAACCGTGTTTTGCGCCGCGCTGGGGCGGAGTCGGCAGGCAAGCGCGCCTGAAGACCCTGCTCGAATCCCATGTTTGGCCACAGATCCCCGCCGGAGTTCTCGGGCGCTCTCTGACCGAGCGGCAACGGGAGAGGATCTTGGGTTACGGACCGAGCGGGGTGTAAGCCGGGGGGGCAGGCTCATCTAACAGCTAGTGTTCAACCAACGTTCCCCGTCCCTCCGTCCGAGAGCCAGCCAGCGCTCGATGTTGTCGCGACGCCAGAACAGCAGGTCGGACAACGATCCCATCGGTTCAGAGGGAGTGAGAATCCGCGCCTCGGCGACCTGGCGGGTCACCGGAGGCGCGGGAGCCAGCCCGCGAAACACCCGGAGCAGCGCCCTCCCGACAGCCGACGGCAGCCGGGGCATCGAGAGCAAGCCGATCGCGCGCGAGGCGCCGGTATCTCCGGCGGCCCACAGCGGCAGCGCGCCGAGCAGGCCGCCGTCCGTGTAGTGCCGGCCCTCGATCGCCACCGTCCGAAACCCGAACGCGATCGCGCAGGAGGCGGCCAGATGCAGCCAGGTGATCTCCTCGTTGCGGAACAGGTGAACGCGAAGCCCGCGAACCGCCGTCACCGCCACCACGACCTCCGTCCGCGGCCGAAACGCGGAATGCACACGCCGCGCAATCTGCTCCAGCCGGTCGGAGTCGAACACGCCGGCCCAAGGAGGGAACGGGAAACGCAGGCGGGTCACGCGCGCCAGCGCCGGATCGAGCCAGAACGCGGCCAGTTCCTCGGGCGGGCATCCGCCGGCAATGGCCCAGGCGTTGAGCGCGCCGCTGGAGGCGCCAATCACGATGTCCGGCTGAAACCTGCCCGCCAGCGCCCGCCAGACTCCGGCCTGCCAGGCGCCGAACATGGCGCCCGCCGACAGAACCAGCGCGGTGCGATCAGCCACGAGTCCCGTCCGCAGATCAGACGAGGATTTCGCTTACCTGGATCACCGGCTCGATGTCGGTGTAGTTGGGAATGTCACCCATGATCTCGGCACCGTGCGCGGCGAGCGCCTCCCGAAGTCCTTCCGGAGTTGCAAAGGCGAGGCTGGCGACGCAGGCGTAAGCCGCCGGCGAACCAGGCGCCACGCCGGCGACTCCCCGGTCCACGGTGACGTCTTGCAGCCCGAACGGGCCGCAGCGCTCCCTGACCATCGGGATGTGCCTGTTGACGTAGTAATCGTGGTCAAAGCGCCCGCCGGGTTTGTTGGCGTACGTCACGTTGACTCGAATCATGCGGTTGTCCTCCGTCTCGCTACAGCATGAACCGCAGGCCGATCTGGAGCACGCGCCCGTCGTTCAGCGTATTGGTGATGCGGCCGAAGCTCGGCGAGGTGAGATTGCGCTGCGGCTCGTCGAATTGCGGCGTGTTGGTCAGGTTGTAGGCTTCCCCGCGCAGGAGGGCCGTCCATTCCCTCCGCCCGCCCCATTTCCACTGTTTGGAGAGCGCTGCGTTCAGGTTGCCGATGCCGGCCTTGCGGAACGTGCTCCGTCCGAGCGAACCTCGATGCTCGCCGGGCGTCAGGTAGCCGAACCGGTCCCGCCGGAGGATCTGCGGCGCAACGTTCGGGTGGCTGATCGTCGCCCCCAGAATGGACGGATCGACGATGTGCGGGCGATCGCTCGGGCCGCCGTCCACGTTGCCGAACCCCGGCGCATCCGAGCCCATGTACAGCGTCAACGGGGTTCCGGACTTTACGAGCGCCGCGCCTGAAAGCTGCCAGCCGTCGAGCAGCCACGGAAGGCGCTGCCCGCCCGCCCGCGGCAGGTCGTACGAATAGTACACCGACATGGCGTGCGTCGAATCGAAGGCGCTCAGTCCCTTCTTGTCCTTGAGCGATTCGTACTGCCACTGGCTCCGCGCCGTCAGCAAGTCGCGGTTGGCCGCCGTCCCGGAGTAGTCCGCACCCTCGTCGATCGCTTTGCCGAACGTGTATGTCACTCCCCAGGCCAGCCCCCGCGCCAGCGGCATCTCGAAGCTCGCCTGCGCCGCGTCCAGGTAGGCGATGCCGGCGTTGAGGATGTGCTTGACCTCGTAGTAGCGCGCGTCCGGCCGCCGCTGGTCCACCGTGGCCGTCGTCAGCGGAATGCCGGGAACCGGCTCGGCGCGGTTCATGATGTAGGCGCTGATCGCCTTGATGGTCCGGCTGCCGACATAGCCGAGCCGCAGCGTCGCGCGGTCCAGCAACTTCCGCTCGAGGCCGAAGTTGTACTGGTGGACGTACGGCGAGACGAGATCCGGAGACAGAACGGTCGGCGAGTAACGGGCATCCGTCTGGTTCAGATCCAGGCCTTGCAGCGGCTGGACTAAGTTCGGATTCTGCACCTGAACGTAGCGTACGTGCGGCGGATTATTGCGAACCTGCTGGTAAGTCACCTGGGGAATCTGCCCGAAGGAGATGGTGTACGACGCTCGCGCCATCCATCCCGCACCAAGTTGGAGCGCCAGCGACAGCCGCGGGCTGAAGTTGTTGCAGTCGCACGGATACGGAAGCACCTCCATCCCTCTTACTTCGACCGGCGTCGTTTCGAGCGAATAGCGCAGTCCGTAGTAGATCTGCACGCGCGGGTGCGCGCGCCAGCGGTCGGCGACGTAGAGGTTGGCGCTCCAATTCCGGTAGCCGCGCGACAATTCGCCGAGCGTGACTTCGTAAGTGGTCGGCGCGCCCCAGCGCAGGTTCTCGATGGCCGTGCGGCCGAAGTTGTTGCTGAACTGGAAGTAGCCTCGCTGGTTGTTCGTCTCGATGCCGTTGAGCTGGTAACGGTAGAAATCGGCGCCGAGGGTGAGCGCGTGGCGCCCGCCGGCGGCCTGGCGGCTCAGCAGGCCTCCCCAGCGAAACGTGTTCTGCGCCCGGTCGATCGGAAACTGGCTGTCTGGGCCGAGTTCCTCGATCTGAAACCCGAGCCGCACTCGCGGGCCGACGGCGTTCGGCTCCGGCAGCAGCGCCGACCGCACGCGCTGGAACGTGAACCCGAGCGCCAGCTCGGAGGCCGGCGAAAGCGCCTGGCGCCAGGTCAGCCGCGAGCGGTGCGAGTGGATGTCGGTGTCGGGATTCTGGCCGGCGACGAACTGGAACGCGTCGATCCGCTGCCGCAACAGCAGGTGAAACGCCGACAGCCGGCCGCCGGCCCATTCGGGCGAATCCCAACGGGCGTCGCCGCGGGTCTCGTCGATGCGCTGTGGCGCGTTGGTGTTCAGCGCCCGCGGGTCGAAGTCGGGCCGGTTCGGCAGACTCGACGGATAGGCGCCAAGCCATTCCGCCACAAGGGCGCGCGTCTCGGGGTCGGTGGCCAGCGGCGTCCGTTCCTCGGCCAACGGCGCCAGCACGTTGCCGTTCACCATGCCCCGGATCTTGTTCTGCGACGCGTTTGCCGTCAGGCCGCCCCACTTGCCGAGGTTTGTCGTGAAGCGTCCTCCGTAGGCGTTCCGCCGCGACGGTTTCACCGGCCCGACCTGGAAAAACGTCCGGGCGTTGAGCACGCTGTTCTGATGCCATTCAGACAGCTCGGCGTGCCAGGAGGAAAGCGACGATGGAGACCGCATGGCGACCGCCTCGCCCGGCGGCTGCCCGTGCTCGGTGGCGAACGCGCCGGTTTCCACGGCCGGCTCGGGTACGATCGTCACCCGGTTGCCCAAGCGGACGTTCGCCTCGCGGATCGCATCGTTGTCGATCCGGTGAACGACGACGTTCTCGTTCCGCTGCGCGGACGCCTCCAGCCGCGGCCGCGGCGCTCCCACGCGTGGAGCGGGCGCCCCGTTCGGTTCATTACGGTCAACAGGTTGGGCAGGGGACGGCTGCTGCGCGTGCAGGCTGGCCAGACACACTAACCCCGCGAGCCACGGGACAGAAGACATGAATCTCCGATTGTAGCAGAGCGCCGTTTAGCCGACGCGAATCACGGGCTCCTCGGGTTCCTCCGCCGAAGGCGGCTTGACAAGGTCACGATAGGTTCGCTTGAGCATCGGCGGGGCGATCAGCGTCGTCGCCACCGACATGAACACCACCACGCCGTAGATGCGCGGGGCCACCACTCCCATCGCCAGGCCGATCTGGGCCACCACCATTCCCACCTCGCCGCGGGGCACCATCCCGGCGCCGATGCGCGCCGCGTCCGCCCCGCCGAGTTTGAGGGCGCCGGCGCCGCAGCCCACGAACTTCGACACCACCGCCGCCGCGAAGACGACCAGCGCCAGGATCAACGTGTTTCGCTGGCCGAACGCCGCCAGCTCGAAGTGCAGTCCGATGCCCGCCAGGAAGAACGGCACCAGCAGTTCGGTCACTCCGTGGGCCAGCTCATGGACCCGCCTGCTGACCGTGTCCGACAGCGCCATGCCCGCCAGGAACGCGCCGATGATGGCCGCGACGCCGGCATAGATGGCCAGCAGCGACAGCCCGAACAGCATCACCATCGCCAGGGCGAACTGCGCCTCGGCGACGTGCAGCTTCCGCTCCACGTGCGGCACGACCTTGGTCAGCGTGCGCGTGCCCCACTTGGCGACGATCAACGTAAACCCGATGGCGAGCGCCGCCGTCAGTCCCAGCTCCAGGAAGTTCACTTTCCCCTTGGCCATGCTGCTGACCAGCGCCAGCACCAGCAGGCCGAGCACGTCGTCGATCACCGCCGCCGCCAGGATGATGCGGCTGGCGCGCTCTTCGAGAAGACCCTTCGAAGCGAGCACCTGGGCCGTGATCCCGACGCTGGTGGCCACCATCGCCGCGCCGACAAAGATCGCCTCGATTTGCGGCTCGCCCCAGGCGAGCAGAATCCCCCAGCCCATGACGAAAGGAACGACAACCCCGAGCACCGCCACCAGCGCCGCCGTGCCGCCGACTTTCATCAGCTCGCTCGATTTCACCTCGAGGCCGACGCGGAACAGCAGGAACATCACCCCCAGGTCGGCGAGGGCTGTCAGGAAGTCGTTCGGCCGCATCCACCCCAGGACGCCGGGTCCGATCAGGATGCCCGCCAGAATCTCGCCCACGATCGCCGGCTGTCCGAAGCGCTCGAACAATTCGGCCAGCAGCTTCGCCGATCCGAAGACGATCAGCATCGACAGCGGGATCTTCACCGCCTCAGGTCCGGCGGCCAGCAGTGCGGGAACGAAGGATGAATCCACTTGCGGACTCCAAGAACGCAGGCCTTCGGCCTGCGCAAATCAAAAGGCAAAAATCAAAAACATGGTGCGCTTTCCACTGTCTGGAGACGCGGCCAGGGCCAGCTCACCATTTTTGATTTTTGATTTTTGCCTTTTGATTTTTGCGCCCCACTCAGGTAATGATCTTCTTCCGAACAGCATATAGCACGATCTCGGCCGTGTTGTGCAACCCCAGCTTCTGCATGAGATTGGCCCGATGCGTCTCCACGGTGTACAGGCTCAAGTTGAGCAGCGAAGCGACCTCTTTGTTGGACTTGCCTTCGGCCAGCAATTGCAGGACCTCCTTCTCGCGGTCCGTCAGCAGGTCGTAGGAGTCGGTCAGCCCGCGCTGCTGCAAATGGCGGACATAGTCCTCGAGCAGCGTCCGGGCGATCGACGGGCTGAAGAACGGGCGTCCGCGCGCCACCGCCTGGATCGCCTGCACCAGGTCGGCTTCGGCGGAGTCCTTCAGCAGGTAGCCCCTGGCCCCGGCGGTCAGGGCCCGTACCAGGTATTCCTCGTCCGAGTACATGCTGAGGATCACGACGCCCACGCCCGGGTTCCGCTTGACGATCTGCGACGTCGCGTCAATGCCGTTGAGTTGCGGCATGGCGATGTCCATCACGACGACATCCGGCTTCAGCTCATCGGCCAGCCGGACCGCTTCGCGGCCATCCGCGGCTTCGCCGACGACTTCCATGTCCGGCGACCGGCTGAGGAGGAAGTGCAACCCTTTGCGCACGACGCCGTGATCATCGGCCAGCAGTACGCGAGCCATGGTCACTTGCTCTCCCGCGCCACCGGTATCTCCGCCCGCAGCAAGGTCCCTTTGGCCGGCTGGGAAACCACCTCGATCGTCCCGCCCAATTCCCGTACCCGTTCTTCAATTCCAAGCAAGCCCAGCCCCCGGGTCCCGCCATCGGACTGCCCGATGCCCTCGCCGTCATCCTGCACGGTTACCGAGAGCAGGTCCGGAGCCCCGTGAACCACCACGCGGATGTTCTCCGCCTTCGCATGCTTCGCGCAGTTGGTCAGGGCCTCCTGCACGACACGAAAGACGCACGTGCGGTGGCTGTCCGGCAACCCGTCGAGCAAGCCCGCGATCTGCACCGTGATGGGGATGCCCGTGCGGCGGAAGAATTCGCGGCCCTGCCACTCCAGCGCCGGCCCCAGGCCGAGGTCATCGAGCATCGCCGGCCGCAGCCCCATCGCGATGTGGCGCACCGAGCCCAGTGTCTTCTCGGCGAGCTGCTTGACCTCCGCAACGCGGTCTCGGAAAGCCTCCGGAGACGCCGCCCGGGACTCCTCGAGTTTCACCAGTTCCAGGCGCAGCGCGGTCAGCGCCTGGCCGACTTCGTCGTGCAGCTCACGAGAAATCGACTTTCGCTCGGCTTCCTGAGCCTTCACCAGCTCCTGCGAAAGCCGGCGCAGTTCGCGCTCGGCGCGCTCCGTCCGGCGCTGCTGCTCTTCCGTTCTCCGCTCGAGCCGGGTGATCCGGAACACGCTGGCGGCCGCGACCAGGATGCCGAGCGAGACCGAGATCCCAATCATGCGCCACAGGTACATGCCCAGGTTTGACAGGTTCCGGTTGACCTCCTTCTGCTGGCGCTCGAAATACATCCGGTTCAACTCGCGAATCTCCCCTGTCAACTCGCGCACCGCTTCGCGCCGGGGCAGAACCCGCTGGCGAAGGAAGAACGTGCTAAGGGCGATCTTCTGCTGGCTCGTCCAGTCGAAGACCGGGTCCATCGAGCTCCAATAGGCGTCGATTTCGGTTCGCAGCAGGCCGACGGCCGCAGCCTCATCCTGTCCGACGACGCGAACCAGTTCGTCGAGCTGGCGGCTCATCGCGTCGCGAATCTGGAGCAACTGCTCGCGGTGGCGCGGCGCCGTCACCGGCGAGGGATCGAGAAGATAGTCCCGAATGAAAATGCTGGACAGGTGCATGCCGGAGCGCACCTCGTCCAGCAGCCGCGCCCGGCGGCTGTCGGCCTCGTGGATGGCGTCGATCTCCGCGTAGATCTGGCGCGCTCTTCGGGATGCGCCGTATCCGGCGAGCGCGATCAGGACCACCATCGAGCCGAATCCGAATAGTAGAACCGGCCAGCTCCGGGATCTCATGGGATTCTGCCGCTCACCAATTTTCCCATGTGCCATACCATGCCAAGGGGATCGACGGGCGGCCGGATGGCAAGTACCCTGGAGGTGATGCCCCTTTGCTCCCTCCGTTCACGGCCCGGCTGGAAGTCAGGCGCGCCGGCACGCAATGTTTTTGAGCCGCCGATGAACGCCGATAGGACCTTCCCTCTTCTCGGCGTTCATCGGCAACTCAAGAATCCGGTCGGTCCGAGGCGAAACCATGCTAGTCATCTTCACGGATCTGGACGGCACGCTGCTTGATCGCGAGACATTCTCGCACGCGCCGGCGCAGCCGGCTCTGGAACGGCTGGCCCGGAAGAACGTCCCGCTGGTGTTCTGCTCCAGCAAGACGCGAGCGGAAATCGAAGTACTGCGCCGAAGGATCGGCAACTCCCATCCGTTTATTACCGAGAACGGCGGCGGGGTGTTCATCCCACACGGCTATTTCCCCTTCCCCGCCTCGGCGGGACGCCGGGACGAATACGAGGTCCTCGAATTCGGAGACCGCTATCCGGTCCTGGTGGAAACGTTGCGGGAAGCCTCCCGGGAATCGGGCTGCGAAGTGCTGGGCTTCCACCAGATGAGCGACCAGGAGGTGAGCGCGCGGTGCAACCTGCCGCTGCCGGACGCAGCGCTTGCCCGCCAGCGGGAGTACGGCGAAGCGTTCCTCATCCTCACCCTCACCCGAAAGCAGCGGCTGCTCCGGGAAATCGAGCGGCGCGGCAAGCGCTGGACCCGCGGCGACCGCTGCCACCACATCATGGGCGCCAACGACAAGGCCGTTGCCGTCCGAAAGCTGACGGAACTCTACCGCCGCGCTCATGGCGAGGTACGCACCGCCGGGCTTGGCGACGCCCCGAACGACACCGAGTTTCTCCAGGCGGTGGACGCGCCCGTCATTGTCCGTTCGCCGCACTCGCGGGAACTCGCCCGGAGGGTTCCGTCCGCGAAGCGGGCCCGGCTCCCGGGACCGGAGGGCTGGAACGAGGCCGTCCTAGAGATGGTTCCAGAGTGACCGTTCCGCCTCTTCCTCCGGCCTCCGTCTCTCCTCGAAGTAGCGCCGGGCCGCGTCTCGCCCTCCCAGGCCAAACGCCAGGCTGGCCGCCAGGGCCGCCGCTCCCAGCAGGATCACGAACGCCGCCAGGAAGACCGGGCCGGCGAAGTCCAGATACTCCGCCGCCACCACAACCGCCACGAACAAGATGAACATCCGGACGACGCCGGCCAGCTTCCGGGGAGACGGCAAACCTTCATTCACCGCCCAGACGAGCATGCCTCGACCAAGATACTGGCTCAGCCAGAAGCCGCCAAGCAGAATCAGCCCGGCGATCACCAGTTTCGGCAGCAGCATCACGAAATCCTGCGTCATCTGCGTGGTCAGGTCTGTGTCAAACACGCTCAGTCCGGTCAGTAATCCGACCACCAGGATCGTCCAATAGGCGGCTTCGGCCGCCAGCCGCGTGGCTCGCAGCCGCCCCGAGCGGTCGATCATGAACGCCAGGCCGCTGCGGCGTAGAAACCGGTCGACCGAGGTGCCTTTGAAGATCCGGTACAACAGCCAGCGCACGACGAGGGCGATGAGGTAGGCCCCCAGCAGGATGATGAGGGCGGCCAACAGCGATGGCAAATAGGTTGTCGCCTGGATGCGGAGCCTCTCGGACACCGCTTCCAGGATCTGTTGCAGAGTCGCAATCATTGCCGAACCTCCACATTGGTGGGCTGCGCCGGAACGCGCTCGACTGGCTCCGGAAGGGGGCCGGCCTGAACCTGGCCGTTCCAGCGGGAAATCAAGTACGGCTTGTTCCGCTCGAAGCAGAGACAGAGTGCTTCGATCCGGTCTTCGACCTGGGAAGAGACCATGTCCCGGGTCTCGATGACGAAGGAAGCGACGCGGGCGAGGTACAGGGGTGTCAGGGACTTGAGCAAGTGCCCCGGCGCCACCCGCCGCTGGCGGAAAGCACACGCGAAGTCCATGATGAGCCTCGTCCACAGCCCGTCTTCCAGGTGAAATCCGCTGCCGTCGTGTCCGGCTGTCCGGCCCAACTCCTGAACGCTCCTCCACGTCTCGGGCGACAGCGCCACCGACCACAGCTCGCCGAGTTCCAGGCAGCCCCGGCTGAACGCGGCCAACATTCGCTGGAGGTTGACCTCGATGGGATCGAGTCCGACGTCGAAGCGGAAGCCGAACAACTCCGCCGGCTCGCTGCCCGTCCGGGCGCGCCAGACAGGCTCGTATTCACCCATGAGCATGAATACGCTGCCAACCACCTGGTGAAGCATGGCGCTCAAGTCCGCGCCCGGGTCCTTGGCGTCGTGCAGCTTGGCGCCGAGGAAACTCTGGCAAACACGGAAGCCTTCGGCGATGGCGATGGTGGTCATCCAGATGTCGATGCCGTAGCGGGCGACGTCGGTCTCCCAGTCGTCGCGCTCCAGGTAGCGCGCCAGCAGCCGGCCCGAGATCCCAAACTCGCCGCCGATCGGCTGGCGCACTTGCAGCCCGTAGAGGGCGCGAGTCATCGGGTAAACGATGCTGTTGGTGATTGTGCCGTCGTACTTGTGCCGGTGATAATAGGGCGCGACGAAGTCATAGCCGGCGAAGAGGATGGGCCGCAGCAGCAGGTCGAACCATTCGGGCGTGATCGAGCGCAGATCGCTGTCCACCACCGCGCAGGCCTTGGCGTCGAGCTTGGCCGCCAACTGGAAGATCAGCCGGAACGCGCTGCCCTTCCCTGGAATTCCGTGATACGGGAGCGACAACCTGTGCACGCCCGACATCGGAGTGGAGAGCAGGAGCATGCGCGCATCTTCCAGGCGCGCCGACAGCACCGCCTGCGGGGTGCCGTCCGTCGAGCCCCCGTCCGAGTTGACGATTACGCTGGTGAACTGCGGGAAGTACTTGGCCAGCCCGGCGCACGCGGCGGTGGCGACACGGCCGATGGTCCGTGCATTGTTGTAACTCGGAATGCCGATGACGATATCCGCCCGCTGGATGGACTCCAGCACCCGCAACGCGTCGGCCGGCAGCGCATTCCCCACCTGGCTCTACCTCACGCCACCTGGCTGAGAGCCATCCGGCCGTCCTTCTCCACCGCATCCCGCAACAACTCGAAGTACTCCGGCGCGGCCGCCAGCACGCGGTTCCAGTTCGGAATAAGCGGCAGTCCCAGAGGCTGCTCGATGAACTCCGTGGCCGCCTGGCGCAAGCTCTTGGCGAAGGCGGCCACCGCCACCTCCTCGCTGTGCCGGTCGAACTTCAGGCCGTTCAGCATGGCGTCGGCGTAATAGCGGGCGATGATGTCCTGGGCGATCCGCACGTACCGCACCTCCAGGCTGCGGAAGTGGTCGACGGTGAAGACCAGGCCCTCGGCGGCAATCGTCCGGAACAGGGACTTGGCAATGTCCACGGCCATGCGGCTCAGGCCGGCGGACAGGTCGTCGGCCGACAGATTCTGGTGCTTGTGCTCGTACGTCTCGGCCAGATCGACCTGGCAGATACGCGACACGGCGCAGTTGCGGTACACCTCGGCCAGCACGCCCACTTCCAGGCCCCAATCCCCGGGAATGCGGTTCACCCGCGCCAGATTGGCGTCCATGGCGAACTCCCCAGCCAGCGGGTAGCGGAAGCTGTCGAGGAAGCGGAGAAAGTCGGCGGTCGGCGCCATGCTCTGGAGAGACCGGATCAGCGGCGTCATGAACAGGCGGGTCACGCGGCCGTGCATCTTGTCGGTGACGCGCGCGTAATAGCCTTTGCAGAACTCGAATCCCAGGTTGGGATGGGCCACCGGGTAGCACAGCCGGGCGAGCATCTGCCGCTCATAATTGACGATGTCGCAGTCGTGCAGCGCGATCACGTCACAGTCGCGGCAAGCCAGGATGAAGCCGTAGGCCAGCCAGCAGGAACGCCCTTTGCCATCGCCGCCGGCCGACAGCCCGCGCTCCTCCAGAATCCGCAACAGCCCCTGGACCCTCTCTCCGTTCACCCAGAGCACAGTGACCGGCGTGTAGGAGTTTTCGAAGAAACGGCGCGCCAGGTCGAACTGCTCGGCGTTCGCCCGGCCGAGCGCCACCACAATTCGCTGGAGGTAGCGCACTTTCCGCAGTTCCTGGACGATATGCTGCATGGCCGGAGTCTCGAACTCCGAGTACAGCGCCGGCAGAACGAGCGCAATCGGCCGATTGCGCGAGAACCGCTCGAGGTCGCCTTCGAGCCGCTCGATCTGATTCGGCCTGAGCCGGTGCAGGGTCGTCACCACGCCGGTCTGGTAGAAGTCGGACATGGGGGACCTCCCCTTTGATTCTGCCGGCCGGGTGACCGGAGCCAACATCCCCGCGATGGGGTAGGCGGAAGGCAAAAGGGAGGTAGGGGCGGAGCCTGGCGGCTTCGGGAAGGCGGAGGCGCCTGCCCGATGAATGCCGGCGGGGCCGGCGGGCCGGCCGGTCCGGCTCTGCCGGAAGCTAGAAGCTGTACCGCAGCGCCAGAATTCCATGGGAATTCCGGCGGTACTGCCCCAAGAAGTCCTGCGGGCGGCCGCGGATCAGCGTGATGCCGGCGGTCGCCCGCCAGTGCGGGCCGAGGGCCTGCGAATATTCGAACTTCAGCCACAGGCCGTCGCCGTTCTCGCGCACCGCGCCTTCGAAGGCCACGCTGCGGTTGACGTCGATGGTGTAGCCGGCCCGGCCGAGAAAGGCGCGCGCCAGTCCGCGGTCGGGCGCGAACCGCAGCGCGCCGCGATCCTCGGTCACCCATTCGCCGGCGTAGCCGCCCACGAGCGTCCACTCCCCGGTCTGCCGCTCGAGCTGGACTACGTACTGGAGGTATTCGTCGGCGGCCGGCGTGGAGGAGGTGAAGTAACCGGTCTCGCCTTTGACCGTGAACCACCTCAAGGGGAAGGCCGCATCGGCGCCGTACATCCGCATCTGCGGAAAGAAGCGCTGGAACTCGATGGCCGGCGGCGCTTGCCCCGGGGCCGGCCGGGCGTCGATCAGCGGCAGGTGGTTGAACCCTTCATAAAAGGACAGTGAGTGCTCGAAGCCCCGGCCGATATGATTCCACCGGAGGCCGAACTGCGGCCCTCCGGGGAAGCGGGCGGCCGCCTCGCGGATGGGAATGCCCTCCGCCTCCTCCGGCAGCACGACCCAGCGCTGGTTCAGCAGCGGGATCCGGCTCGGCGTGAATCGCGGCGCGAAGACGACATCGAGCGTGTCGCTCTTCACCTCCCAGGTCAAGCGGCCCGCGGTCACCGCCAGGAAATCGCTGTCCACCACGCCCAGGAAATCGCGCGGGGCGAAGCGGTCGGTGGGGTTCAGCACGTCGGCCTTGCCCCACCGGATGAACTGCTTGCCGACCTCGGCGGTCAAGCCGCCTTTGTGCAGGATGGCGCTGAGCCTGCGCACGGCAAACGCCGGGCGTTGCCGGCTCCGGTCCCACCAGGAAAGCATCCAGCGGCGTTCCGCCTGGCGGTGGCTGTCGGCCCGCGCGTCGAGGGACCCGGCGAAGCGCACGCCCGGCGAAAGCTTGCAGGAAGCCTCGTAGCGGAACAGCGCCTCCGCCACGGCGCGCCCGCTGTCATTGGGGGCCGCCTGCGGGTACGCAATCAGGCGGGTCTCAAGGAAGCCGCGCTGCGAAAAATCCTGGGCCCACGCGGATGCGGCCAGCAAACCCACCGCCCAGCGGTTCATGACTCGCGGCGCAGCGCCTGCAACGTGAAGTCCTCGTCCTTCATCGGGACGTTGTATTCGAGCTTCTCCAGGCGCAGAATCGTCCTGCTGTTCTGTTGGGCGTCGGTGACTTCGAGCTGCCGCGCCGTCCAGACGCCCGCGACCTTCTCGAAGCGCCGGTAGTGAACGCGCCGCACGGCGCGGTCCTTCTTCCATCCCTCGATGAGCGCGAAGGCGTAGTTGTCCTTGCGGATCCAAAGGTAGGAGTGAGTGTATTGCGAGGACCTGGTCTTGCGGGGACGCGATTCGAGTTTCCAGCAGTCGGCCCCGTCGATCGGCTCCTCGCCGACCAGGCTGTAGTCGTATTGCTCGACGTCGCGTTCCTCCAGGTCCTCGAAGGTGAAGTCGGTGCCGAAGAAGCGGGTGGAGCGGTCCTGGAGCGCGATCCGCCGGTCGCGCTGGAGCGCGGGCGTCCACATCCACTGGTCGGAGGCGCGCTCCGGGTGGTTGTGGATCAGCAGCGCCACGCCCTTCACCTCGGCGGGCGCGGTGAACCGCAGCAGGGCCTTGCTGGCGCCGTGCGAGCCGATCCGCTCGTACTGCCAGCGCTTCTCGGTGATCTTTCCCTTAGCGTTGATGACCTGGAGAGTGCCCTCGTAGCGCTGGGATTCGGATTGCGTGCGCCGCTGCGCCTCTTCGACGATCCCTCGAGCATCCTGCGCAAAAACAGACTCACCGCCGGGACAGCAACACGCCAAGAAAACCAAAGCGGCAAGACTCCCTGGCGCCTGGGTGCGCCGGCGGAGGTTTCTGCTATTCATACTCCAAAGCCCCCACGAGCGAGCCGCGCACCGCCGATTCGGCCGGCCAGAGGGCCGACAGAAAAGCCACCAGCAGCATGCCCGACACGAGCAGCCCGGCGATCTCCCACGGGTATTGGTATTGGACGCGTAGCCCGCCCACCCAATGGGTCAGCTCCAGCGTGTAGAAAAGGTTGACCGCGCCCAGGCCAAGGCCGAGGATCAAGCCGAGAAAGCCGATGGCCACCGCCTCCATCCACACCGTGCGCCGCACCTGGCGGCGCAGCCCGCCGACGGACTGGAGGACGCCGAGCTCGCGCCGCCGGTCGGTGATCGACACCGTCAGTGTGTTGACGATCCCGAGCACGGCCACGAGCACCGCCACCGCGATCTGGTTGTACGTCATTCCGAACCACTGATCCGTGAGCCGGAGCACTTCCCGGCGGACTTCCCCGTTTTCGAGCACGAACAGCCGCCGCAGGCCCGAGAATCGTCCGAGAATGCGCCGCTTGACCTCGGCGGGGGAGGCGCCGGGCTTGAGGTAGAGGCGCAACACGCCCACCGTGTCGTCGCTCCACCAGTGTTTGTAGACGGCGCGGTCGATCAGCACGCTGCCCTGCTGGTTGGTGTAGTCGCGGACAATGCCGACGACCGGCAGCCGCAACAGCCCGCGCGGTGTGGGCAGCTCGATCGTCTCCCCGAAGCGCACTCTCCGGAGCTCGGAAAAACTGTCGGAGACGATCGCCCCCTTGCCCTGCGCGGCCAGCCGGTACATTTCTTGCGTGTCGCCCACCAGCGCCCTCCGGGTCACTCTTCCCGCCAGCCGGTCCACCTCGACGGAGACGACCGACACCGGCGCGCCGCGGAAGAGAACGCGGGCGTTCCGGACAAACTGCGCTTCCTCGACGCCTTCGACGGCCGCGATTTCCCGGCAGAAGGATTCGGGGAAGGAAAAGGCGCGCAGCGAGAGGTTCGGAGACGCGGTGACGAACAGGTCCGGGTTGAGCGTCGAGTCCATCCACTCGGTGACCGAATCGTAGATGGTTTGGGCCATGCCGGCGAAGCCGACGACCATCGCCAGCGAGAGCATCACCGCGGCCACGGTGGCCGAGGTGCGCCGCGGCGCCTGAATCAGGCTGTCGGCCGCCAGCGCGCCTTCCACCGGCCTCAGCCACTTCAGCGGCGGCCGCAGCGCCTTCGACAGCCAGAGGGACAGCGTGGGGGCGAAGAGCACTGCGGCGGCCACCATCAAGAGGTAGCCGGCGTAGAAGACCGCCTCGGAGCGGGCGATCCACAAGCAGCCGAGCGAGGCGGCCAGGGCGACGGCGCCGGCCGCGCGCCGCCGCAGGTTCTCGCCCGCCGACAACACCTGGTACTTGCCCTTCTGGAGGGCGCGCACCGGGTCCACGCGGGCCGCGCTGCGGCTCGGGATCCAGGCGGCCGCCATACTCGCGGCCACGCCCAGCAAGATTCCCCCGGCGATCAGATCGAGCCCCAGCGGCGCCCCTTCCACCTGCTGCGCCACGCCGAACACGTCCTGGAGCAGCCCGCCGATGAAGCGCGCGCTGGCCTGCGCCATCGCCGCGCCGGCGGCGACTCCGGCGGCTGAGCCGGCCAGCCCGGCCACCGCGCTCTCGCCGAGAAACAGCGCGCGGATCTGTCCCTGCGTCGCCCCGAGCGCGCGCAGAATGCCGATCTCCGCCCGGCGCTGGGTCACGGCGATGGCGAACGAGTTGTAGATGATGAACATCCCGATGAACAGCGCGAACAGGCTGGAGATGTTGAGCGACATCGTGTAGCCGCGCAGGAGCGCTTCGAAATGAGCGCCCCGCGCCGACGGCGGCTCCACCTCGAAGCCCGGCCCGAGGGCGATGCGGACGGCCGCCGCGCCCTGCTCCAGGGTCACGCCCTCGCGCAGGCCGATGTCGATCCGGTCGAAGCGCCGTCCGCGCCCGAGCATCTTCTGCGCGGCATAAATGTCCATCACCGCGAGGTTGCCGCCGAAGGCCTTGCCGAAGCCGCCCGGCCGCATGATGCCGCGCACCACGAACTCTTTGGGCCCGTCCATCGTAAGCAGCGGAATCCGGCTGTTCACCGCCAGGCCGTTTCTCTCGGCGAACTCGCGGGTGACAATCAGCGAGTCGGGCTGCGCCAAGAACACCAGCGGGTCGTCGACGATGGCCTCCTGGCCGCTGTCCAGGTCGTAGTCGCGCAGGCTGCGGTCGCCGGTCATGTCCACCGCCAGGATCAGCAGATTGCCCTGACCCTTCCGCCCGGTGTCCACCGCCGCCTCGATCACCGGGACGGCGACGCGCACTTCTTCCACGGCCTGCACGCGCTCGAGCACTTCCTCGGGAAATCCGAACTCGCCCGCCGTCACCTGAAGTTCGGCGGCGCCGGCGATCTGGTCCACCGTCCGCTCAAACGAATCGAGGATCGAGCGGTTGGCGGCATGCATCGCCACGAACACCGCCACTCCGAGACCGATTCCGGCCAGCGTGAGCAGGGTGCGCAGCAGGTGCCGGCGCACGTACTGCCGGCTGAGGAGCCTCAGCAGCATCATCGACGCACGTCTCCGGCGATGCGCCCGTCGCGCAGCGTGATGCTGCGCGGGCAGCCTTCGGCGACCTGCAAGTCGTGGGTGACGATCAGCACCGTCGATCCCAGCCGTGCGTGCAGGTCGTGGATGAGCTTGAGGATCTCCTGGCCGGTCTGCGTATCCAGATTGCCGGTCGGCTCGTCGGCCAGCAGGATCGGCGGGTAGATCGACAGCGCCCTGGCGATGGCCACCCGCTGGCGCTCGCCGCCGGACAATTCGTCGGGCAGGTGATCCATGCGGCCGCCGAGTCCCACCAGGTCCAGCAGTTCCCGGGCGCGCTGGCCGATCTTCTTGCGCGGCCAGCCGCGCAGGTGCAGGGGCAGCGAGACGTTCTCCAGGCAGGACAGGGTCGGCAGCAGGTTGAAGAACTGGAAGATGAAGCCGATCTTGTCCCGGCGGATGCGGGTCAGCTCGTCGTCGGAGATCCCGTCGAGATTCGCGCCGTCGATGCGGATGGCGCCCGCGGTCGGCCGGTCCAGCCCGCCGATCAGGTTCAGCAGCGTCGATTTTCCCGAGCCCGACGGGCCGATGATCGAAATCATCTCGCCGCGCTCGACGCCGAGAGTGACGCCATCGAGCGCCACGACTTTCCGCTTGCCGTCAAATTGCTTGGAGACGCCGGTGAGCTGGATCATGAGGAGCGGTTAGCGGTAGGCTCCAACAACCAATGATGCCACACGGGGCGACACTGGAGCCGCCGTTTGATCGCATCACCGTCGAGCCGGGCAGATGGTGAGCGAGCGATTTCGCCACGGCCGGTCCGGAGATGGAGATACCATCAGGCCGGTGTCCGTTCCGCTGCTCCAGGTCTCTGACTGCCTGAACGAGTTCGAGTCCAGGTGTTTGCGGGGCAGGCCGGCCTGGCAGACGACATCATCTGCCCCACCCCCAGCAGCGGTAAACGCCGGTCGCGGAAGGCGGAACGCTTGAGAAGGAGCCGCTGTATTTCAAGCGATTGACGCTGATTTTGGGGTGGCCGAAGAGGAAACGCGAGTTCTGGACTCCAACGGGACCGGCGCAGCGAAACATCCTAACATCCCAAGGAAGCCTTGACTTGTGGCTTCGCAAGCAGTATTGTGGCTGACAACTGGAGATCTGCGATGTCCCAATCGACAAAGCTCGGAGTGTTTCCCCTGTACGCCTGGGTGCTGCTGATGATGCCAGGGTGTTCCGACAAGCCGGAGGGCGCTGCGCGCCGCAATGTTGAAGAGAGCCAGGCGCTGGTGCTGCTGCGTGGGCTGCCCACGCTCGGCACCGCCCACAGCGTCGCTATCGTGGAGTTGAACCCGGACGCGCCGAATTTCGGTGCGATCCTTCAGCAGGTCGAACTTCCGAACCTCGCGCTCCCATTGCACCACCTGTACTACAGCCCCAACGGGCGGCTCTACTCGACCGGTCTGGACCCCAAGTGCAGCCTGGCCGAAATCGGCCTGTCGCGCAACGCCAGCGGGGCGGCGGTGATTAACGGCGTCAATTGCCTCGATACCGGCGGCCAACAGGTCGGTGAAGACATCATCTGGCACAGCGTCAATGGCAAGGAATACATGTTCGTGACGTTCATGGGAGGCACTGGCGTGGACCAGCCCGACTGCGGTTCGGTCGGCGTGTTCGATCCACAGAGCAACGCGGTGATCAAGATCATCCAGGCACGCAAGAGCGCGGTGGCCAAGGGTGCGCCGCACATCATGTATCCGCACGGCATCTCGGCATACCAGGATCGCCTGGTGGTCAGCTCCACGGTTCACCCGGATCTTGCGACCGGCGTCGGCAACGCGATCACCGTCATCGACCTGAACACCTTCGAGCCGATCCAGAACATCGTCGTCGAAGACGCGAAGCCGGTGGGCTTTCCGTCGTCGCCGGTCGAGGTACTTTTTGTGCGGCCTGGCATCGTGCCGGGCGTCGCGCCGGCGGTGCTGGTCAATACGATGTTCGGATTCGAAACCTGGAAGATCCCGTACAAGCAGGCGGACAAGAGTTTCGGCGCCCCCGTGAAGGCATACGACGGGACGAAGGCGGGTACGGGCGTCCCACTGGAGTTCTACGGCAACGAGACCGAGCTGTTCGTCAGCCACGCTGTGCCCGGCGTCGTGAAGCGCTATAAGCTCTCGGGCCTGCCTGAACTGGTTCCCTCGGGCGCGGACATCAAGGCCGAGGCCGGTGCCCACCACATGATCTTTTACACCACCGCCGCCGGCCGCAAGGTCATCGCGATACAGAACAACCTGCTGAATCTCGGCAACAAGGCCGACAACGATCCGACCGATGTCGATTTCATCGCCAAGGTCAACGACCATTCGATCACCGTGCACGACCTCGGGAGCGGCGAACGCATCGCACGGCTCAGCTTCAAGGAGCGCTACCAGAAGGGCGTCGAGAACATCGAGGCGTTGTTCGGCTCCGGCTTCGTGCACCACCATTGACGCGTGTGTTCCGCTTGCGACTTGCCGTTGCGGCATCGGCGTTGATTGCCGCGTTGCTCGCAGCGCTGGCGACGCGCGCCTGCAATCAACAGCGTCGGGTAGCGACCCCGCTGAGGGGTTTCTCGGCGCCGTTCGTGTTCGGTCACTTCCAGGTGCCCGCCGACAACCCGCTGACCGAGGAAGCGGTGGAGCTCGGCCGGCGGCTCTTCTACGATCCACGCTTGTCGGCGAACGGTAAAGTGTCCTGCTCGACCTGCCATATCCAGCGCCTGGCGTTCACCGATGGCCGTGTGACCAGCGTCGGCGTGTCCGGCAAGCCGCTGGCGTTCAACAGCATGAGCCTGGCCAACCTGATGTGGGGACCGCAGCGCTTCTTCTGGAACGGGCGCGCCGCCACGCTCGAGGAGCAGGCGCTGACCCCGATCCAGCACCCGGATGAAATGGCGCGGGACCTGGGGCGTCTGGTTGCCGAACTGTCTGCGGACTCCAGCTACCGGGAACTGTTCGAAACGGCCTACGGCGAAGTCAGCGCGGCAGCAATCGCCCGCGCGCTAGCTACCTTCGAACGCACCTTGATCTCGTCCAATGCGCGCTACGACCGGTTTCTGCGCGGCGAGATCACGCTGAATCCGCAGGAGGAACTGGGACGGAAACTGTTCATGGCCCACCCGGACGTCAAGGTGAGTCTGCGCGGCGCCAACTGCATCGACTGCCACAGCCAGTTCCTGACCGGCGGCTTCAGCACGCGCTACGACGGCTTCGCCAACAATGGCCTCGATGACGAGGAGCACCTCCAGCCCGGCTTGCAGGCGGTCACCGGCAACCCGGCGCATCGCGGGCTGTTCAAGGCGCCATCGTTGCGGAACATCGCGCTCACCGCGCCTTATATGCACGATGGCCGTTTCCAAACGCTCGAGGAGGTGCTGGATCACTACGACGGCGGCATCAGGAACAGCAGCACGCTGAGTCCCCTCATCGTGGAGGCGGACAACCTCGGCACGGGAGCGACAGGACGGATCAGCCTGCATCTGACGGCGACAGAGAAGGCGGCCATCATCGCCTTCCTGCATACGCTGACGGACCAGGACTTCGTGAGCGCGGAACGGTTCTCGGATCCGTTCGCGCGCAAGTGAATCGCATGCTCAGAGCAAAATACGTCATCCCGGTACTGTTCGCGCTGGCCGCCTTGCTCGGCATCACGGGCTGGTGGCGATACCGCGCCGCTCAGCCGATTGAACTTGCACTGTACTTTCATCCCTTCGTGGGTCCGGAGCCGCTGGTGCTCAACGATTTGCGCTATGCCAACCCGGGGGGCGAGGGTCGTTTCAAGGTGCGCGATTTCCATTTTTTTCTGAGCAACATCCGGCTGACGGGAGGAACCGGCGTGTACACCGAACCCGACAGTTATCACCTGGTGCGATTCGACGGCGCCGAAGCCGCCTTTGGCATTGTGTTGCGCGACGTGCCGCGCCGTAACTACCGGCGGATCGAGTTTGGCATCGGCGTGGATGCCGCCGCCAACAAGTCGCTGGCGCAACGCGGAGACCTGGATCCCAACGGCCGCATGGCCTGGAATTGGGAGGTCGGCTACAAGTTCGTGTTGTTCGAAGGCGCCCTCCTGCGGGGCAACGTAAGCGTCCCGCTCGTGTATCACGTGGGATTCGAGGAGAACTACCGGCTCATCGCGACCGAATTGCGCCGCGAGCCGCTGGACAGCCGCCCGGCGCGGCTGGATTTCCGGGTCGACATCCTGCGCCTGTTCCAGGGCGCTACGACCGTCGACCTGGCGGCGCTACCCAGTGTGAAGTTCGATCGCGCCGACGCGGCGCTGCTCGCGCGCAATTTTGCCGGGATGGTCACGCCGATGTGGCCGGATGCGGCCGGTCAGCCCGGAGCCCGTTGATTCTGCCGCGTCTCGTGCATCACGCCAGCTCGAAACACGCCGGCGTCACGGCGCCGCCGCTGGACGATCGGGAGAGAGGGACGGAGCCGTGGTGGTGTAGGACGCCACGATTCTCAAGACGCGGGCGGCTGACGATCCGGCGCTCGCCGAGGCGGTGCGGCGTCCACGGAATCCTTTGAAGACTCGCGATACATCGCAAACCTAGGCAATCCTGCTGTGCCCCGCCTATCTCTTCTTTCTTCGTGGTGGGATGGTTCGGGACCAGGAGGTCGGTGGTTCGTGTCCACTCGCCCAGACCAGAAATCCTCGCCGATTGTGATTGAATTCCGTTTGGCCAACGGGAGCAGTAATGGAACCGGCGGTCGGCCTGGAGTCACAGCAAGGCCGGGTGGGCAAACCGAAGCTCAAGAAACAACGAGGCCGCCCAAGACGAATCTGGAGTCTTCACCTTAGTCAGAAAGTACTGCTTGGCGGGCGCGGCGCGCGTCCGCACGCCCACCTTAGCCCGATTCTCTCAGTACAAAACCGCATCCGGCCATCGGGTGAAAGTCTTGATCGCGCGCGGAACATGCCGCACACTCGACTCAGGACTGGATTTCGCCTATGCGACAAACCTTGCGCCAGTTGGCGCTGTTTCTGCTGATGGCCGTCTTCCCCTGCTGGGGGCTTTCGCCAAGAGCCAAACGACGTCTCACTTTCGCCGCCGTGGCGGCCGCGCAGTTTCTGGATGTTCACAGCTCGATCGGGAAGCGGGAGGGCAATCCGCTGTTGCGCGGGCCGGACGGGCGCTTCCACGTCGGTCGCGGAGTGGGTCTCAAGATCGGCATCCTGGCGGGCCTGTTCGCGGCGCAGGAGCTGCATCCGAAGCCGTACTGGAATTGGGTCAACACCTCGTATGCCGGCTTCAGCACGGCGGTCGCCGTTCGCAACTACGGGCTGAAGACGAGCAAGCCGCCGGCGCTGGGCGTCGTGCGAGAATCGGGGATTGCCGGCGTGGGCGGCCCGGTCCGCTAGGAGCCATTTCGGGCCGGGCGGCCGCGCCGCTTGCGCATGCGCATCGGCATCGACACCGGGGGCACGTTCACCGATTTCGTCGTTCTCCGCGACGACGGCCACATGGAGAGCTTCAAGCTTCGTTCGGATCCACATCATCCGGCGCGGGTGATCCTGGAGGGTTTGAGGCGGGCAGGAGGCTTGGACGCCCGCATCATCCACGGCTCGACGGTGGCGACCAACGCGCTGCTCGAGCGCAAAGGGGCGCGCACGGCGTTCGTCACCACCGCCGGTTTTGAAGACATCGTCCTCATCGGCCGCCAGAACCGCGCGGAGCTGTACAACCTGACGCCGGCGCCCCGCCGTCCGCTCGTGCCTTCGGAGCTGTGCTTCGGAGTGGACGAGCGCGCCTACTACGACGGCACGATCGCGCGGCGCCCGGCGCGCGCGGGGCTCGAGAGGCTGCGGAAAAGGCTTGCGCGGGCGCGCGTCCGCTCGGTGGCCGTGTGCCTGCTGCACTCGTATCAGAATCCGGAGAACGAGCGGGCCGTCGCCTCGGCTCTCGCTTCCGGAATCTATCTCTGCTGTTCGGACGAAGTGTGCCCGGAGTTCCGCGAGTACGAGCGCGCCTCCACCACCGTGCTCAACGCTTACGTCGGCCCGCTGATGGACGCGTACCTGGGCGAGCTGGATCGCGCCGGCCTGCGCGGGATTTCGATCCTCCAGTCCAACGGCGGCTTCATGACCGCCGCGGAGGCGCGGCGCCAGGCGGTGCGCACGATCCTCTCGGGGCCGGCGGGCGGCGCGATTGGAGCGGTGCGGGCGGCGCGCCTGGCGGGCTTCCAGCGCGCCATCGGTTTCGACATGGGCGGCACTTCGACCGACGTCAGCATCTGCGACCGCCGGCCGCGCGAGACCACCGAGGGCTCGGTGGACGGGTTCCCCGTCCGCGTGCCGATGCTCGACATCCACACCGTGGGCGCCGGCGGCGGTTCCATCGCCCGGGTGGATGAGGGCGGGCTGCTGCGAGTCGGGCCGGAAAGCGCGGGGGCCGACCCCGGCCCCGCCTGCTACGGCAAGGGCGACCGGGCCACGGTCACCGATGCGCACGTCGTGCTCGGGCGCATCGCCGCGCGGCAGTTCCTCGGCGGGGAGATGGCGATCGATGTCGGGCGCTCGGCCGCGGCGGTGGACCGGATCGCCCGGGCGCTCGCGGTGAGCCGGACGGCGGCGGCCGAAGGCATCCTTCGGGTGGCCGATGCGAACATGGACCGCGCCATCCGCGTGGTCACGGTCGAGCGCGGCCACGATCCGCGCGACTTCGCGCTGGTGGCGTTCGGCGGCTGCGGCGGCCTGCACGCCTGCGGGATCTCCGCCGAGTTGGGCATTCGCACCGTGATCGTGCCGCGGCTGGCCGGCGCGCTCTCGGCGCTGGGGATGGTGTCCGCCGACCGCATCCGGGATTTCACCGCCTCCGTCCTGAACCGGCGGGACCTCGCCGAACGCCTCGCGGAGCTGGAGAAGGCCGCGTCGCGCGAGATGCCCGGAGCGCGGCTCGAGCGGCTCGCCGACATCCGCTACGCCGGCCAGAGCTACGAGCTGACGGTGAAGTGGAATCCCCGCGATCCGGCCGCGCCATTCCATCGGGAGCACCGGCGGCAGTACGGCTACGCGAGCCCGGAGCGGGCCACGGAAATCGTGAACCTGCGCGTCCGCGGGCGGGAGGTGGTGGCGAAGCCGAGGCTGCGGAGGCCCGCGCCCCAGCCGCCGCGGCCGGAGAAGCGACGTGTCCGAATCGAAGGGCGCTGGCGCCGCGTTCCCGTCTGGACCCGCGAGCGCCTGCCGTCCGGCGCGCAGCGCGGCCCGGCGCTGGTGGTCGACTACGGCTCCACCACGCTCGTGCCGCCTGGGTGGAAGTACTTCCTCGACGACGCCGGCAACCTGGTCGTCAAGAAGTGAGGTAGCTCTACTGAATCGTCCCGCTTCCCGCTGCCTGCGGCTCCAGCCGGATCTCGCCGAACGTGCCCTCGTACTGCTGGATGTTCTGGAGCAGGACGTTGGACAGCGCCTTGGCCTGCTGCGGACTGATGTAGACACCCTGGAAATTCTGGATGGTGACGCTGTCCGGCGTCGTCTGGCTGATGGTTCCGAACATGAGGAAGAAGTCCCAGAGGTTGGCGCGAACCTGCACGCTGTTGGCGTAGCTCTCCCGGTAATCGGGCGCGCTGGTCAGTTGGATTCTCGGCTGCGGCTGGTGCGGCGCTGACATGGTGACTCCTTCCTACTTCATCCCACCCTTGGCTCTGTCGACGTACTTCAGGTTCGCGACGTCCAGGCGGATCACGTCGCCGATCTTGATGAACTGCGGCGCCATGATCTCGACCCCGTTCTCCAGGACGGCCGTCTTCCAGGTGCTGTCCTGCTGCGCGTGCACCGGGGGCGCCGTATCGGCGATGCGAACCTCGATGATGTCCGGGAACACGACGGCGACCGGACGTCCCTCGACGAACTCGACCGGCACGTGCATCTCCGGCCGAAGGAACCGCGCCTGCGGGCCGATGACCGACATGGGCACGGCCACCTGCTCGAACGTCTCCGGGTTCATGAAATAGCAGGCGTCCGCGTCGTTGTAGAGGTACTCCATGGAGACTTTCTCCACCGGCAGGTCCTCCAGCTTCAAATCGGAGCGGAAGCTATGCTCCCACAACGTCCCTGTCGAGAGGTTCCTCAGCCGGGCGTGCGTCGTGCCGCCCATCTTCCCCTGTCCCGGGTGGTAGTCGGCGATCAGGACCTTGTAGGCCTGTCCTTCGAAGCGAACCGCCATGCCGGCGCGAAGTTGCGATGCGGGTACCATCCCTGTCTCCGTAGCCGAACAGAATGATACACGGGGCGGAAGCGGGAAGCAAATCGAGGATCGTAGGACCATAGGCCTCGAGGAACTCGAAGCGGAAGCGCTCAAGCTTGACCACAGGTCCCGCGCAACCCTTGCCGGGAGACTCTTGGGAAACCTGGAGGACCTGTCGGAGGAAGAGAACGCGCAACTGTGGGCCGAGGAAGCTGCCCGAAGGGACAGTCACCTGGACGACGATCCTGACGCCGCGCGACCCGCCGAGGAAGTTTTTCGTGAAGCTCGGGCTCGTATCAAGAGGCTGATTGCCATGGACAGCGGCGGGTGAGTGAAGCCTTCTTTGATGTACTCTATCCATCGTGCGCCGTATGCAGCTTTACCTCGATGAAGAAGTGTGGGAAGCTCTCCGCGTCCGGTCGCGTCAATCAGGGCTGACAATCTCAGAACTGGTGAAACGGGCGGTCCGTGACCGATACCTGGCCCAGAACGCGAAGCGCCGGCAGGCGATGCAAGCCCTCATGGGCATCAGGCAGGGGCGGGCAGACGTTGCCGACCCTGAAGCTTACATCCGTGCGCTTCGCCGTGGCAAACGCTTGTGACAGTGGAATGGGTTGAGTTTCCTCGGTCTGTCTGATAACCAGGATCGTGGCCTGCGCCAAATCAGCGTACGGTTCAAATCCGCAGCAGCGCCCAACGTGCATCTATTTGGAGCCAGGGCGAAAGCAAAACCGGAAATATTTCCGGTTTTTCGCCAGCTAAGTGCTTTGTTTTCAGCAAAGAAACCGGAAATGTTTCCGGTTTTTCCCGATTCGACGCCCCTATGGCGCCGTCTGGAACAGCGCCGGGTGCAGACGCTGGAACGGCCAGTCGTTCCCGTCGCGGCCCTGGACCCGGAGGCGAAACGAGCGGCTTCGCGGCGTGACCGGCCCCAGGTATTGACCATCCTCCGACACGGCGGGAAGCTCCAGTTCCCGGAGCAACTCGCCGCCCGAGGAGATCATCGAGAACTTCACTTCCTTGGCCGGCCCCGAGAGGCTGACCTCCAGTATCTGCTCGACGTTCCTCGCAGGAGGGCGGTTCGTCGGAAACCAGCCCTCGTGCCCTGGCCGGCCCTTTCGTTCCACGAACCGCACCTCGTCGAGAGCCAGCTCGCTCTTCACCTCGGCGACCACGAAGTACATGCCCTGCCCGGCGATCCGCACGCGCCAGTTGCCGGGCGCCGCCGGAGTGAACTTGAGTATCCGCCCTGACTTGAACTCATGGTCCTCGGTGGCCGCGCCGGCGCCGATCACCTCCTGCCCGCCGGGATTCGTGACGGAAATCGACTGGCGGCACTGGAGCGACACGGAAACCAGCAGGCTCTCGACGGTGGAATCCACAGGAAACTCGAAGCTCCGTGAGCCGCCCGTAAGATTGCCGGAGGAGCGGAAGATCGTCTCCTCGTGCTCCATCCGTCCGGTCATGAGGACATGGGAGCGGGCGACCTCGGACGGGTCGAACAGGAACACCTGGCCGCCCGAGCCCTCGGCGATCTCGATGTAGTTCGGATCGATGGCGCGGCCGGGGATGCAAGGCCAGGCGGGATTGGATCGCGGTCTCTGCTCCTGCTGCGCAAAGGCCGCAATCGCCGCCACAAGGAAAACGGTGACAGGCAACGCTGACCCCACGCGGGAAGGAGGGAATCAGAACTTCTTCAGCTCGCTGACCAGCGCCGCCATTCCCCGCTTGCGGTACAGCTCGACGAGCCGCTGCTCTTCCGGAGAAGGCGTCACCGCGCGGGCCAGGCGCGAGTCGCTCAGCGCGGTGCGCGGCGGCACCCAGAGGGAGCCGTCCTCGAACTCCACGTGGCTGACGTAGCCCGTCAGGCCGGAGATCGTCACCGGGCGGCCCGGAGCGCTCGAGAACTTCAGCGAAACCGCCTCGAGGGCCTTCGCCGTCTCGCCCGGCGCAAGCTTCAGGTTCGGATCGGACGCCGGTACGGCGCCGGCGAGGAACTCGCGGCCCTGCCCGTCCTGAATCAGCCAGCCGATCTCGAAGTAGCGGACCGTACGGTTCGAGCGGTTGCGAACCTCGAGGCTCGGCTCGCGGGCCTCGTTGCCGGCGATCCGCGCCAGCCCGGCAACGGGCTCGACCGGCGCATCCGGAAACCGCAGGAACGCGAACTGCACTTCCCTGCCCGGATCCACCGCGGTGGCGCGGCCGCGCACCGCCTGGACATCCATCCGCGGCCGCTCGGCCTGCCGCGCCATGCTCTCCAGCACCGTTCGCTGGAGCGCTTCTTCGCCGCCCCCCTCGAACACCGACTTGAAGTACTTGCGGTCCCGCCGGGCCTCCAATTCCCACACCGTCATCGAGCGGCGCGAGTTAAGCTTGTTCGGGCCGTAGAACGAGAGGTCCTCGAAGAGCACCCCGTCGAGGCTGACCTGCACCAGCGGGCTGCCGCCGATGAGCAACGGCCGCAGCAGCCGCAAGTCGATCCGCACCGGAAAGGTTTCGCCGGGAGCGACATCGAGCGTCGGCACCGCCACCGAGGCCTTGCCGCCGGGCGTCACCTCCTGCGCCGACACCTGGAGGGTGACGCCGCGGATCCGCCGCGTGCCCGAGTTGCGCAGCGACAGGGCGGTGCGCAGGTCGATGACCATGGCGCTCCCGCGGGCCGCCGTGCGCGTCGGCCCCCAGTCGGCGGAGACCAGCGTCACCGGCGAATTCGCCGGCAGGTCGATTTTGAGCAGGCTGCGCGTGTCCGGCGGCGGATCCTGCGCCGCCGCGGCGCACGCCAGCAGCACTGCACACGCGAGCTTATTCCGCATAGACATGGGCAATCGTCACGTAGCCGGTTTCCGAATCCACGTAGCGCGCGCGGAGCGTTCCTTCGGCGCTGACCGAATGCATCACCTCGCCGGCCTGCGGGTGCTGCACCTCCAGGACGCCTTCGCCCTGCCGGAGCTGGATTCCCTCGGAAGTGGCCTCGAGCACAATGCCCTCGGGCGCCGGCGCGGCCGGCCCGGGAGGCTGCGACCGCTGGAGCCACACGCCGGCCAGCACCACCAGCGTGACCGGCACGAGGGCGACGGCCGTCTTCCAGAACGCCCGCGCCGGGGCCGTCTCGACCGGCCCCACGCACTCGCCGGCCGCAAGGCCAACGCGAATGTTCGCCTTCATTTCGGCGGCCTGGCGCGCCCATTGCACGTCGGGCGGCAGCTCTCCGGCGCCGCTCCGCAGAGCCTGGCGCGCCGCGCGGAATTCCTCGACGGCGCGGCGGCAGTCCGCGCACCCGCGAATGTGCCGGCCCGCCCGCCGGCGTTCCCAAAAGCCTAACTCGCCGCCCGCGTAGAGAGCCAGAACGACTTCGTCGGGATGACTCATGCCTTCCTGCCCTCCATGTATCTGCGGAACTTGATCCGCGCATTGGCGATGTGCGAGCGCACCGTCGCCTTCGAACAACCCAGCCGGCGGGCCACTTCCTCCGCCGGCAAATCTTC
>CAZACK010000002.1:5234-40060 GCA_964483455.1 uncultured Solibacteraceae bacterium | reverse complement strand
ACGATCCGGTAGATGAGCAGGAAGATGCGGCGTAAGTGGTCGGAAATGAACCGGTTATGCCGGTCCAGGCCCCGCTCGAGAATCGGCTCGGCCGGTCCGCTCATGGGGTTCCGCCTAAGCTCCAAAACACTGACCATGCGCCTATCAAGGATGACGCACAGGCAGGGAAAACGTGGAGTGGAATTAGAGATTTAGGGGCGGGCGCCCTCTCGTTCATATCACCCCGCGCTATCCTGATTGTAGTATGAGGCCCGTAGCGGTAGTTGGAATCGGAAAGACGCCCTTCGGCGTGTTCCCCGACCGCGACCTCCGCAGCCTGGCAGTGGAGGCGGCCCGGAAGTGCCTGGACGACGGGCACGCCGGGCCGGGACAGGTGGAGGCGTTCTACCTCGGCAATTTCGCCGGCCCGTCGTTCGTCGGCCAGAGCCACCTGGCGCCGTACATCGCCGCCTCGATGGGCATCGCCGGCGTTCCCGCGACCCGGTTCGAGGCGGCGTGCGCTTCGAGCGGCTCGGCGTTCTTCCATGCGTTCTCGAGCGTGGCCGCCGGGCTGTACGACGTCGTGCTGGTGGCCGGCGTCGAGAAAATGACCAGCCAGCCAACGCCTCGCGTGGCTGAGATCCTCGCCTCGGCCGGGGATCTCTCGGGCGAGATCAAGGTCGGGGCGACGTTTCCGGCCCTGTTCGCGATGATCGCCCGCCGCCACATGCACCAGTACGGCACGAAGCGCGAGCACCTGGCCGCGGTCGCGGTGAAGAACCACGCAAACGGCGCGAAGAACCCGTACGCGCACATGAAGAAGGTCATCACGGTGGAGCAGGCGCTGGCCGGCAAGCCGGTGGCCGAGCCGCTG
Source organism: uncultured Solibacteraceae bacterium (assembly GCA_964483455.1). Taxonomy (GTDB): domain Bacteria; phylum Acidobacteriota; class Terriglobia; order Bryobacterales; family Bryobacteraceae; genus CAYZJD01. The sequence goes on along the minus strand of CAZACK010000002.1, from coordinate 39,207 downwards.
ACGCTGTACGACTGCTCGCTGGTCAGCGACGGGGCGGCGGCGGTGCTGCTGGCGCCGCTCGAGTGCGCCGCCGAATTCACGGGCAAGCCCGTCAAGGTGTTCGGCATCGCGCAGACGTCCGATCACGTCGCGCTCGACCAGAAGGACGACATCACGACGTTCCCCGCCATTCGCAAGGCCGGCGAGAAGGCGTACCAGATGGCCGGAGTCGGGCCGGCCGATATCGAGTTCGCGGAACTGCACGACTGTTTCACCATCGCCGAGATCATCGCCCTGGAGGATCTGGGATTCGTCAAGAAGGGCGAAGGCGGCCCGTATACCGCCGAGGGGCGGACGTGCCCGAACGGCGAGAAGCCGGTCAACACGAGCGGCGGCCTGAAAGCCAAGGGCCATCCCGTGGGGGCCACCGGCGTCGGGCAGATCGCCGACATCGCCTTGCAGATCCGCGGCGAAGCCGGCGCGCTTCAGTTGAAACGCCACTCGATCGGCCTGGCGCAGAACCTCGGCGGCTCGGGCGCGACCGGCGTGGTCACCATCCTGGGGGCGGCATGAGCGCGGTGGGAGCAGCATTCGGTTCGGGCGTCGTGTACACGGAAACGATCGTGCACTCGCCACCCGAGGCGTTTCTGGCCGAGGCGCCGTACCAGATCGCAATCGTCGAGCTGGACGCCGGCGGCCGCATCACCGCCCGCATTCACGGCGAGGCCGTCGCCATCGGCGAGCGCGTCGATTTCCTCGAATTTCGCAACGGGATTCCGTTCTTCACCAAACAGAAATGAAGCTCGCCGAACGCATGAGCCGCATCGGGGTGGAGACGGCGTTCGAGGTGCTGGTGCGCGCCCGCGAGCTCGAAGCCGCCGGGCGCAGCGTCATCCACCTCGAAATCGGCGAGCCGGATTTCGACACCCCGCGCCACATTGTCGAGGCGGCCAAGCGGGCCCTCGACGAAGGCTGGACCCACTACGGGCCAACCCAGGGCTACCCCGAGCTGCGGGAGGCCGTGGCCGCGTACGTCAGCCGCACGCGCGGCATTCCAGTCGAGCCGCGCGAGATCTCGATCGTTCCCGGCGGCAAGCCGATCCTCTTCTTCCCGATGCTGGCGGTGCTCGAGGCGGGCGATGAGGTGCTTTACCCCAATCCCGGCTTTCCGATCTACGAGTCGATGATCCGCTTCCTCGGGGCCGTGCCGGTCGCGATGCCGCTGGTAGAGGAGCGCGGCTTCTCGCTCGACCTTGACCGGCTTCGCGACGCCCTCACCGACAAAACGAGGATGCTGATCCTCAACTCGCCGCAGAACCCGACGGGCGGAGTCATTCCGGCCGAGGACGTGCGCGCGATCGCGGAGATGGTCCGCGACCGGGACCTGATTGTGCTGTCCGACGAGATTTACTCCCGCATCTGCTACGACGGCGTGCCGGTGTCGATCGCCTCGTTTCCGGGGATGCGGGAGAAGACGATCATTCTCGACGGATTCTCGAAGACCTACGCGATGACCGGCTGGCGGATCGGCTACGGGGTGATGCCGGAATGGCTGGTGGAAGCGGTCAACAAGCTGATGGTCAATTCGAACTCATGCACGGCGAGCTTCACGCAGCGGGCGGCGCTGGCCGCGCTGACCGGGCCGCAGGACGAGGTGGAGCGGATGGTGGCCGAGTTCCGCCGCCGCCGCGACGCGTTCTGCGACGGTCTGAACGCGCTGCCGGGATTCCGCTGCGCCCGGCCCGGCGGCGCGTTCTACGCGTTCGCCAACATCCGGGGCACGGGGCTGCACTCCAAGGAACTGGCCGACGCGCTGCTCGCTGAAGCGGGAGTGGCGTGTCTGAACGGCGCCTCGTTCGGTGAGTACGGCGAGGGCTACCTGCGGTTCAGCTACGCGAATTCGTACGAGAATTTGATGGAGGCGGTGGAGCGGATTGGGCGGTTCACCCGGCGGTGAAGATCGCTTGCGGTTAGGCGACCATCCTTCCTACAAGAAAGCGCTCTTCCGGGTTTCTAGTGGGAAGGCCGGAGCTGGCCGCCGCTCGGATAGGCCCGCGTTGCCACCCAGGGATAGGGCGGCCTGGGGACTCTGACGCGGCCGGTCAGGCTGATGGAGCCAAGCTGCGAGCTTGCGGATTCTGAACCGGGGCTCGGCCGTCTCCCGGTCGTCGCGGCGGCACTCCGCGGGTCTTGTAGACGGCAGTTGCCTGTATTTTTTGGAATTTCCACGCCGCTGCTACGGGCCGTTCTCCAGCGTGAGTAACGCCGCCAACAGAGGGTGAAGCGCCGGCGCAAACGGGTTGGTCACGGTGACTCCGCGCCACGTAAACCCGTCTTGCAGATCCTCCGACAGAAGCAAGCGACATTCGGCTTCAGCCGACGCGGCCAGCACAACCGAGTCCCAGATCGAAAGGCCATGATCGGTCGCCAGATCCGTCGCGCTGACCATTACCGTGGCGGACGTCTCAACCACAGGATACGCGTCGCGCCAGCTCAGGACGGCTTCCCGCGCCCGTGCCGGCCGCCGCCTGGCTTTTCGGACGAGTACGCTGAACAGCTCGCCCAACGTCTGAACCGGGAGCACGATGGCCCCTGGCGGCAACCGGCGAATCAGCGCCAGCGCCTTGTCTCGCATGGCCGCTCCGTTGGCGCCCTCGGCGTAAGCCAGGACGTTGGTGTCCAAAGCGACCTTCATGGCGCGTCGTCGTACAGCTCGTCACGCGTCCAGCGTCCGGCATTCACAGCTCGTTCTTTCCGGAGCCGGGCAAAAAGGGCGGCGCGCGCCCGCTCCGCGGCCCGCTCGTCCTCGACGACGGGAGTGATCTTGGCCACGGGCTTGCCGTAACTCGTCACGATGATGCTTCGGCCCTTCTTCACGGTTCGCAGCAGTTCCGAGAACCGGCGATTGGCGTCCGCGGCCGAAACTGCTTTGTCCATGCTGGTCTCCGCGCTGTAGTGACATTCACTACTATAGCGCAAACCCGGCATCGGGATCGGGCGACATAGCGATAGGTGCTGCCTGGCCGCCCAGCGTAGACGGATTGGGCGCCTACGACGGCCCGACCCGGGGCTACCTCAACGGGCGGGGTGATCCCGGCTGAGGACGGGCGGGCGGAACTGATCACGCTTTCTGATGAGACCTACTCGCGGATCTGCTACCACGGCGCGCCGGTGTCGATCGCCTCGTTTCCGGGCATCCGGGAGAAGACGATCATCCTCGACGGCTTCTCGAAGACCTACGCGATGACGGGCTGGCGGATCGGCTACGGGGTGATGCCGGAGTGGCTGGTGGAAGCGGTGAACAAGCTGATGGTCAACTCGAACTCGTGCACCGCGAGCTTCACGCAGCGGACGGCGGCGGCCGCGATGACCGGGCCGCAGGAGGACGTGGATCGGATGGTGGCGGAGGTCCGCCGGCGGCGCGACCCGTTCTGCGACGCTGGTGCAACGGATGCTTGCATTGTGCTAGCATTTGAATCAGTCGATGCCTACGCTGACGATTCGAAACGTGCCGGCGACCGTTGTCAGGTCGCTCAAGGCACTCGCTCGGCGGCGCCGTCGTTCCATGGAGCGGGAAGTCCGGGAATTGCTGGAAGTCTACGTCTCTGAGCGACGTTCCGTGCTCGACCAGATCGAGGCGGCGTGGAGCCGTCAAAGCCGCCGGCCCACCGCCGGCGAGGTTGACGCGTGGATCGCAGCCGGGCGCTCGTGAAGGCTGTCGTCGATACGAACGTGGTCGCCTACCTGCTGCTCGGCACTGAGCAGCATGCCGACGAGGCGCGAACGTTCCTGGCGTCGCTCGTCGAGGCGCAGGCGCCGGCTCTCTGGGAGGCGGAACTCGCCAATGCGCTCTGGATGGCCGCGCGCCACAAGATCCTGACAATCGAGGAAGCAGCCAGCCGGCTGACCTTGGCTGACAGCCTGGGCATTCACACCGTTCCGAACCGAACGCTCTGGCGGGGCGCGTTAGTGCGAGCCCACCACTCCGGCGTCGCGGTCTACGACACGCTGTTCGTCGAACTTGCCGCTCGAGAACGACTGCCGCTCGCAACCTTCGACGGGGCCATCCTCAAAGCTTTCCCGAACATCGCGGTCCGGCCTGCCGCACTCATGACGAAATAGCGTTTCGGTTTTCGGCGGCGGGCGCGTCGAGTTCCTCCCGAATCGGGAGTGGCCTGCCCGTGGATAGAACGAGGCGTCCGGGCGCACTCCGGACAGAAAAGCGGACGAAGAGGAAAATGGGAGCGGACGCTTATTGCCTCGCTGTTGGGATCTCCGCGTATTCCTCAATCTCCAGCTCGTCCCCCACCACCGTCCCTGTCCTCCCGGCCTGCCCAGCCGGCAGCTCCAGCACCGAGTGCGCCCACAAGCATCCCGAGATGCGTCCCCGAGCCATGCCGTGCTTGACCTTCAGCACTTTCTTCAGCCGGTCCAGGAACAACACGTCGATCGGAAACCGCATTCCGAAGGTGTGAATCGCTTCGCAAGGCGCGATCCACAATCCCTGTCCGGGATCGAGGCGCTCGTGCTTCAGCAGTCCCACCCGCCGCTTCTTGCTCGAGTCGGCGAGATCGGCCTCGGTGGCCACCATCGTTCCACGCGTCTTGTTGCGCACGCGCAGCTTCCGCACGCTGTCCATGAAGGCGCGCCTCAGCCTTGCTGCGACCGGTGCTTGGCCTGCTCCATCGCGATCTGGTTGATGTGGGCCAGGGTCTTGGCGCCCGAGGCGCCTTCGATGGCCTTCACCGCGATGTCCTGCTCGAGTTCCTGCTTCTGGCGTTCGTAGTCCTGTACTAGTTGGTCCAGAGCGGTTGCGGCCACGTCCAACTGGTGCAGTCGTTGGAGCTCTGCTTTCTCGAGGTCCACCGCTTCCCGCACCGCCGTCAACCGGCTCACTTCCTCCGTAAGCTGTTCGGAAAGGCCGGTCTGCGCTTTCGCGACCTCCAGCCCCAGGCCGGAAATCCGCTGCACGACATTCTCCACGGTGATCCCTTCGACGGCCTGACGGATCTCCGCCTCGCGCCGTCTGGCCAGTTCATCCAGTTTGGGGGTCGCCTCTTTCCGGGCGTCCTCGATCTTCGAGCGGACCTGCGTGAATTCCTGTTCCACCTCGGCTTTGGTGCGCCGGGCCGGGTGGGCGGCTGCTCTGCTGGTTTTCGTTGCCACGTTTCAGGCCTCCTTCCAACCGGATCAGGCTAGCAGATTCGTGCCAATGTCGGAAGACGCCGCGCCGCAGGCATCCTGAGAACGGCCCCGGCGCCGCCGGTCACAGCACTCTGGAAATCTTTTCTCCCTGGTTTTCAATGGGTTGCACTCTGGAATTTCGGAGTCCAGCTCCGCCGGCCTGTATGCTTCTAACGGCAGAGGGAGTTCGGTCCAGCCAGTGAACCTGCCACGTATTCGACCCGCTTGATCCTCCCAGAAATCCTGCCAGCTCCGGAATGGAGCTTTCCGCAAAGAACACCGGATTCCCTCCAAAGTTTGGTTCCGCACGGGGTAATGGTGCGCGGCGAGAGAGGGGCCTCCCCTGGGCAAGGAGGCCCCTCGCGGACCCCTCGCGCGCCCAGCCACGGCTCGCGGGTATACTCGTGACGAAGTCCTGCACCCATGAGACCGACGAGGCGCGAGTTCCTCCGCGGCGCTTCTGGCTGCGCCACAGCCCGCTTCGCGGCGCCGGCGCCCGCCCGCCGCCCCAACGTGATCATCCTGATCACCGACGACCAGGGCTACGGCGACCTCTCGCTCCACGGCAACGAAGTGCTTCACACTCCCAACCTCGACCGGATCGGCGCCGAAGGAGTCCAGTTCACCCAGTTCCACGTAAGTCCGGTGTGCTCCCCGACCCGGTCCAGCCTCATGACCGGCCGCTACAACTACCGCACGGGCGTCGTCGACACGTATCTCGGCCGATCGATGATGCACTCCGATGAGACCACCCTGGCGGAGATCTTCCGAGACTCCGGCTACCGGACCGGGATCTTCGGCAAGTGGCACCTCGGCGACAACTACCCGATGCGCAGCATCGACCAGGGCTTCGAGGAATCGCTGGTGCACAACGGCGGCGGAATCGGCCAGCCGTCGGACCCGCCCGGCAACCGCTACTTCAACCCGGTGCTCCAGCACAACGGCAAGCCGGAGATGTACAAAGGCTACTGCACGGACATCTTCACCGAGGCAGCGATCCGGTTCATCGAACAACACCGCCGCGCGCCGTTTTTCGCCTACATCGCCACGAACGCTCCCCACGACCCGCTGGAAGTGGAGGATCGCCATGTCCTGCCGTTCCGCAGGTTGGGGGTGGACGACACGACCGCCAAGGTCTACGCCATGGTGCGGAACATCGACGAGAACGCCGGCCGGCTGCTCACGGCGCTGAAGAAATGGAGGCTCGAACAGAATACGATTCTGCTCTTCCTCACCGACAACGGCCCGCAGCGCCCGCGCTTCAACGCGAACATGCGGGGAACGAAGGGGACGGTCTACCAGGGCGGCATCCGCGTCCCTTGCTTTCTGCGGTGGCCCGGATCGATCCGAGCCGGCTCAACGATCCGCCATGCAGCCGCGCACATTGATATTCTCCCTACGCTGCTCGATGCGTGCAGCGTGGACATGCCGGCCGGCCTGCGCATGGACGGCCGAAACCTGATGCCGCTTGTGCGCGGCGAGGCCTCCGGGTGGGAAGACCGGGCGCTGTTCTTTCAATGGCACCGCGGCGACGAGCCGGAACCATACCGGAATTGCGCGGTGCGAACCGAGCGCTACAAGCTCGTCGATGGCAAGGAACTCTACGATCTGGAAGCGGATCCGCGCGAGTCGAGCGACATCTCGCCCGGGCGCCCGGGCGTCGTCGCCGAGCTGCGCCGGCGCTACGAGGAGTGGCTCCGCGATGTGTCCGCCACGCGCGGCTACGCGCCGCCGAGAATCCACCTGGGGACCGATCATGAAAACCCGGTGATTCTGACACGCCAGGACTGGCGCGGACCGCACGCCGGTTGGGATCCCGGCTCGCGCGGCCATTGGGAAGTGAAGGTCGCCCGCACCGGCGCATATGACGCAACCGTGCGCATCTTTCCGGCGGAAGACGACGGCACGCTGCACTTCACGTTGGGCAACGTAAGCCTGTCGAAGCCGGCGCCGAAAGGGACCACGGAGGTGCGGTTCCCCGGCGTCGCGTTGGAGGCCGGCGACGGCCGGTTGGAGGCATACCTGTCTCTCGGCCGGCAGACACCAGGTGCGAGGTACGTCGAGATTCGCCGGCTATAGCGCAGGCTTCCGAAATACGACACAGTAGTCGATCGGCGACCACCCGTCCACTCGCCGCTCCAGCACGAACCCCGCCGAGGTGAGATGCCGGATGAGGTCGTCGGCGCGGATACCGTGCCGGAGAAAGAACAGCCAGCGCGGCGACGGGAGGTCGATCACCGCCAGCCGTCCGCCCGGACGCACGGCCGCGTGCAGCCCGCGGAGCATCGCTTCCCGATCGCTGAAATGGTGGTAGACCCGGCGCATATAGACCACGTCGCAGCAGCCGTCGGAAAGGCCCGTGGAGCGCGGGCCGGAATGAACCGCGATGATGTTGCCGGAGCCGTCCTCCGCCGCCGCGCGCCGGATGGCTTCGACTTTGCCGGCTTCGATCTCGGTCGCATACAGCCGCCCGGCGGCGCCGAGACGCCTCGCCACCAGCGCGGCCATTCGTCCCTTGCCGGCGCCGACGTCGGCGACGGTCATTCCCGGCCGAAACGCCACAAGCTCGGAAAGCCGCTCGACTTCGCGGGCGAGTCCCGGACCGCGCTGATACCAGTACAGGACGAGGCCCGCCGTCCCGAGGACCAGGATCCCCAGGCCGAGCCAGAGCAGGAACCTCCGAAGACGCTTCATACCTCGTTCTTCCGGAACCGCTCGATCAGTCGGTCGCAGGCGCGAACCGTGAGCGCCATCATCGTCAGCGTCGGGTTCTGGCATCCCGACGACACCCAGCAGGCGCCGTCCGTCACGAACAGGTTCTTCAGGTCGTGCGTCTGACACAGTCGTAGTTGTACTCCATGCAGGCGCAGCACTGCTTCTGCACCGGGCGCGTACGGGCGATCTCGGGCGAGAGATTGCGGTAATGGAGTTTCCAGGCGGGCATGTGCTCGGTGAACTCCTTGGCCGATATGTTGCGTCCCGCCTCGAGCCGCGCCACCTTTAGTCCGGCTTCGGCCAGCCGCTTGGCCGCCCACCCGCCGGTCGCGCCGGAACCCACCACCACCGCGTCCCAGATTCGATTCGCTTGTTGCCACGGCATGTTCCCGGTATTATGGCTCGGTGCGCCGCGAGGCGGCAATCGGGAGGTGTGAGGTGAACCGCCGAGATCTGTTTCGTCAGGCCATTCCGGGCGCCGCGGCCGCGGCTCCGACGGCAACCGCGCCGGCCGCGAGGCGCAGCGCCGCTTTCTGGACGGCCTGGCGTTCCTGGACGGTGAGGCCTTTGCCCGTTACAAAGAGGTGTTTGTCCACATGACGGCCGGGCAACAAACCGATGTTGTGTCCTTCATGGCGTACCCTCACACATTGGTCACGTGGCAGGATACCCGGGAAAACCCTTACCGCGGCCACGAGCACTTCCAACACCTGAAAGGGCTGATTTCCAGGGCCTACTACAGCTCCGAGACCGGCATGCGGGCGCTGGGCTACGACGGGCCGGCGCACGGCGTGTTCGAAGGCTGCACCCACCGCGAGGGGCACAGGTAGGTTCTCCGGCCGGGTGGGGTGCTACCGTTGATGTGTGGCCAGCATTACGATTCGCGGTCTTGATGACTCCGTTGTAGCGCGCCTTCGCGCGTGCGCCGCTCATCATGGCCGCACCATCGAGGACGAAGCCCGCGAGATCCTGAAGCTGGCCCTCGACGCCCCAGGCAGGCTGAAGGCCTGCCCCACCATGGTCCGTAAGTGATTGAACATTCGTGGTGGGGCAGGCGATTTCGCCTGCCTGGAGCTGACTCTTGGCGCCTTTTCATCATCCTGCCAGAGGCGAACGCAGGCATCGGCGGCGAGCAGTAAACCTTCACACTTGTCGGCGTTCATCGGCGTTCATCGGCGGCTGAGAAACATGGCCGGCCTGAGGCGTGGCCTCGCTGGGCGTTCGACGAGGGCCGGTGACGCCGGCCACGGTTTGAGAGGAGAATATCGGATATGCAATCCATCTCCACAACCTGTCTTCTGTCAATCTCCCTTTGCACAGCCGTCTTCGCACAGGCGCCAAAACCAAAGCTGCTGTTCTCCTTCGAGCCAAGCGAAGACATCTCGGCCATCCAATCCACCAACGAGCGCGTGCGGCGCATCCAGGACCATGCGACCGACGGCCGGTACTCCCTGGCGCTGAGCTTTCGCAAGGCGGAGCAATCGCGGATCACCTTCCCCGCCGGCGCGACGCCGTGGGATTGGCGCCCGTTCGGCGCGCTCGCCATCGATGCGTTCAACCGGTACGACGAGCCGGTGACGCTCGGCATCGAAGTGAAGGATGCGGCAGGGAACACAACCGCCGGCCAGGTTCGTCTCAAAGCCCACGCAACGACGTCTTTCGCCCTGGCCCTGAACGCGCCGAATCCGCTCGATATGGGGATGCGCGGCCAGCCGGCCATCCCGGGCTTCCGCCTGTCCTCCTCGGATCACCGGAAGTTGGATACCGCCCGCGTCGCGTCGTTCAGCCTGACGCTCGCCAAGCCCGAAACACCGCAAACGCTGCTGGTCGACAACGTGAGGCTGGTCCCCGGCCCGACCTACGACAAGATCGTCGATCCGCTCGGACAGTTCGCGCTCGACGACTGGCCCGGCAAACTGAAGAGCGAGACCGAATTCGCCGGGCGGCGCGCCGCCGAAGAGGCGGAACTCCAGCAGAATCCGTCGCTGCCCGATCGCGACGAGTACGGCGGCTGGGCTTCCGGCCCTCAACTCAAAGCCACAGGCTTCTTCCGCGCCGAGAAGCACAACCACAAGTGGTGGCTGGTGACACCCGGCGGACGGCTGTTCCTTTCCTTCGGCGTCAACTCCGTCAACACCATCGAAGGCGACACCATCACCGCCGGCCGCGAACGCATGTTCCAGTGGCTTCCCGACAAGGACGACCCGCTGGCGGCGCATTTCCGCATCAACCGCGACTGGGAGGCGCTGGGCCTCAAAATCAAGTTCCACCTCGGGCGCTCGTTCAATTTCTACTCCGCCAACCTCGAGCGAAAGTACGGCAAGCAGTGGTTCGACGAGTGGGCGCGGACCGCGCTCGCGCGCCTGCCTGCCTGGGGCTTCAACACCATCGGCAATTGGTCGGAACCGAAGCTCTATGGACGCAATGTCCCCTACACCGTGACCATCGACCCGTGGCCCGCTTCCACCGCCGATGCCAAGGACCAGTTCGCCGTTCTCTCCAGCGGCGACGACTACTGGCGGAAGATGACCGACCCGTACGACCCCAAGTTCGCCGCGGTGCTGGAGCGCAGCGTCGCCGAGATCGCGCCAGGCTTCAGGGACGATCCGTTCTGCCTCGGCTATTTCGTGGACAACGAGCTGTCCTGGGGCACGATGCGCGATGAGCGCAAACGCTACGGGCTGGCGCTCGGCGCGCTCGCGCTGACCGGCCGCTCGCCCGCCAAGCGCGCATTCCTCGGCCAGTTGAAGGCGAAGTACGAGGACGTCAACAAGCTCAACGAGACCTGGGGCGCGAAACTGGCCTCCTGGCAGGCCCTGCTCGACAAGCCCTTCCAGCCGGCGGGCGACCTCAACGACGCCATGAGGGAGGACTTCGCCGCGTTCGTCAAGGACCTGGCGCGGCAGTATTTCCACACCGTCCGCGACACGCTCAAGAAGCACGATCCGAATCACCTGTACCTCGGAACGCGCTTCGCCTGGTACACCATGGAGTCCGTCGAGGCCGGCGGTGAGATCTGCGACGTGGTGAGCTTCAACATCTACCGGCCGCGGGTGGAGCCGGACCAGTGGAAATTTCTCGCCGCCCTGGACAAGCCGGTGATCATCGGCGAGTTTCACATGGGCGCGCTGGACCGGGGCATGTTCCACACGGGCCTCGTCGCCTCCGAAGACCAGGACGACCGCGCGCGCATGTACCAGGAGTACGTGCGCAGCGTGGTCGATCATCCTTCCTTCGTCGGGTGCCATTGGTTCAAATACGCGGACGAGCCGCTGACCGGACGCCCCGGCGACGGCGAGAATTATTCGATCGGACTGGTGAACGTCACCGACACGCCGTATCCGGAGTTCATCGCCGCCGCCAAAGCGGTACACGGGGAAGCGTACAAGCGGAGGGCGAGGTAGCAAAGACAACCGCCCAACCGAACAACCCTGCTACATTGTGCTTATGCGACGCCGAACATTCCTCCACGTCTCGACCGCCGCACTAGGTGCGCGGCTCGACTCACTCGCCCAGACGCCGATGCCCCTGGCGACTCTAGGCAAGAGCGGGCTGCGAGTTTCCAAGCTCACCCTCGGCGGCTACCACATGGCCGTGCGCGGCGAGGAAAACGCAATCAAGATAATTCACCGCGCGATCGATCTCGGCGTGAACCTCTTCGACAGCGCCCACCATTACCACGACGGCAAGAGCGACGAGATCTACGGCAAGGCCCTCCGCGGCGGGCTGCGGCGGAAGGTGCTGCTGATGTCGAAGGCTGAGTTGCGCGACCGGGCGGGCGCCATGCGGCAACTCGAAGAGACGCTGAAGCGGATGGAGACCGATTATCTCGACCTGTGGCAATGCCACCAGGTCAGCGAGCCGGAAGAAGTGGACCGCATCCTCGCACCCGGCGGCGCGCTGGAGGCGTTCGTCGAAGCCAAGAAGCAAGGCAAGGCGCGGCACATCGGGTTCACCGGGCACCGCGATCCGGCGGTCCACCAGCGCCTGCTCGACGCTTTCGACGGTTGGGAGACCGTCCAGCACCCGGTGAACCTCATCGATCCGCACTACCTGAGCTTCATCAGCACGGTGCTGCCGAACGTCCGCAAGAAAGGCCTCGGGCTCCTCGCGATGAAGACCAACGGCTTCGGCAACATCATCAAGAACCGCATCGCCACGATCCCGGAATGCCTGCGGTTTGCCTGGAGCCAGGACGTGGACACGGTGGTCTCCGGCGTGGAGACGGTCGAGCAGCTTGAAGAAAACGTGCAGGCCTGCAAGACGTTCCGGAAGCTGTCCGGGCCGGAGATGTCCGCGCTGCTCGAGAGGACGCGGCAAGCGCCGCACGGGCCGAAAATCGAGCAGTATAAGAGAAGCTGAATTAACCACAGAGTCACAAAGTACACAGAGAAACCACTTGGAAAACTCTGTGTACTCTGTGCCTCTGTGGTTAAATTCATCGCCGAAGCAGCGCCCTGGCCGGCGCGCCGTCAGCCCCCTCGATCCGCAGCGGCAGGCACGCCAGCTCGTACCGCCCCGGCTTCACCTTCGACAGGTTCAGGCCCTCGATGATCCAGACACCGGCTTCCAGCAGAATCCGGTGCGTGTCGGCCAAGTCGTGCTTGTAGCCGCCCACCGAAAGGTAGTCCACGCCGACCGCGAGCACACCTCTGCCGGCGAGGAACCGCGCGGCCTCCTTCGAGACGTAGACGAAATCCTCGATGAAGCTGTCCGTTCGCCAGTAGCGGGCCGCGCCGCGTGTCTTGAGCAACAGCCGCTCCCCGCGCCGGATGCGGTGACGGCGCAGCTCTTCGGGGTTCACGGACACGCGGCCGCGAATCTCAATCACCCTACACGGACCGATCAGAGCGCCCGGCGGCATCTTGTCCACGCCGGCGCCGCCGGGCAGGTAGTGCGCCGGCGCATCGACGTGCGTGCCGCAATGGGCGGGCATCGCGAGCAGCGTCAGGTTGCACGCCCCGCCCTCCTTGATCGACTCGGCCCGCTCGATCAGCACTGGCGGATCGCCCGGCCAGCGCGCCATCCCGCTGCGAATCGGAACGGAGACGTCGATCCAGTCGCGGGCCACGGTTATCGGGAAATGATCGGGCGCAGTGGGCGCACGTAGATGTTTCGATACGCCACCGGCCCGTGGTCCCCCTGAAGCATGATCGGGTTCAGCGGCGCCTCCGGGAGGTTCATGTGCGCCCGGGTCGGCCCGTCCACCTCCACGTCCTTTTGCACCGAGAGCCCGTTGTGCAGGACCCGGATGAACTTCGCGTTCTCGACCTTCTTCCCGCCCGAGTCGAAGCGCGGGGCGCGGAACCAGATGTGGAAGGACTGCCACTCGCCGGGCATCCGGCTGGCGTTGCGCGACGGCGCCGAGCCGCCGACGCCCTTCTCGTCGATCCACCGGTGGTAGACCCCGCCGCAATCCGATGTCTTCATCGGCTCGGTGGACCCCCAACTGTCGAAGACCTGGATCTCGTAGAGGCCGTGCAGATACACCCCGGAATTCGAGCCCTTGGAGAGCATGAACTCCAGGTACAATTCCACGTCGCCGAACTTCTCGTCCGTGACCAGGTTCGCGGTGTTGCCCTTGAGCCCGTTCAAGATCCGGTCGCCGGGCTGAGGCACGGGGATCAAGTGGGTCGGGCCGAGCAATCGCTCCCAGCGCACCCCGCGGGTAGTGATCCACTCGTGCGGCTTGTTGTCCTGGCCGTGCCAGCCCGTCAGGTCGCGTCCGTTCAGCAGCGCGCGCCAGCCTTCCTCGAGCAGGAACGGCGGATCGCCGTGCGCCTCGCCGTCGTTCAGGTTGATCCTGGCTTGGGGAAACAGCGGGACAGCAGCCAGCAGGAGACTGATGACTAGTGCCGTTCGAAACATGGTCAACATTGTAGCGCGGCGGGCGGGGAACTCCCCGTCGTCGGGCCTCGCCAGAGGTAGAATGAGGGCGGAATATCTTAGGAAGCGGAGGCGTCCATGCCCGTGTACGTCTTTGTTTGCCAGGAATGCAAAAAGGAGTTTGAGCTTGTTCTCCGGATGTCGGAGCGGGAGCGGGGCGGCGTGAAGTGTCCCAAGTGCGGCAGCGAGAAGGTGGAACAGCGCGTGGCGGCGTTCTCGGCGGTGACCTCCAAGAAGAGCTGAGCCCCGGGCGGCGGCGATTTCTCGCGGCCGTCCGCGGCATCGCTTCTGACAACCACAGCGGCGCGCTCGCGCTGGCGCGAAAGGCGTCCGAGGCGCTGCTTCGGTACACGAATACTCTGCCGTCCGGGGGTGTCCACGCCGCTTTGGAGCGCGCCGGGCAAGAGCTTCTCGCCGCGCAGCCCGCCATGGCGCCCATGTTTCATCTTGTCAATCGGGCGCTGCTGGCCGCTGCCGGCAACCCGGACGGGCACGCGGCCCGGTCGCGTGTCCGCGCCGCCTGCCGCGCCTTCCTCCGGCTTCTCGATCTTGCCGGGCCTCGTATCGAGCGGCGCGCGGCGGCCCTGATTCAGCAGGGCTCCGTGATCCTGACTCATTCCTCCAGCGAGACAGTGTTGCGGACCTTGGTCGCCGCCCAACGCGCCGGGAAACGGTTTGAAGTCGTCTGCACGGAGTCGAGGCCGGTCTGCGAAGGCCGAGCCATGGCATCGCAACTCGCGGAGCGCGGGATTGCCGTGACCCTCATCGTGGACGCGGCCGCGGCCGCCCATCTGCGGCGCGCCAGCCTCGTGCTGGTCGGCGCAGATTCGATTTCGGCCGGCGGCGTGGTGAACAAAGCCGGCACGGCGTTGCTGGCCGCCGCTGCGCGGGAATTCAACGTGCCGGTCTACGCGCTCTGCGATTCGACTAAGCTCCTGCCCGCCTCACGTCCGGCCATGAGCCCAGCGCCCAGGAATCCGCGGGAGGTCTTGCCGCGGAGGCTTGCGGGCGTCACAGTCGAGAACCACTATTTCGACACGACGCCGCTCGCCTGGCTCAGCGGCGTGGTCACCGAAGACGGATTGGTGAGGCCCGCCGGGCTGAAGCGGAAACTCGGTGGTATGAAGATCCACCCAGCCCTGAGATAGCTCATGAGCGGTCCGGCTCCCAATCGAGGCGGGTGTCGATGCCTGCCAGAAAGAGGCGCAGTACCCTCATCGGCCTGATCCGGGATCACAACCTGGAACCTGGACGATACCATCACGGTCTTCATTTGGTTCTACGATCCGTTGATCGACCCCAAGCCAGGCGATGAAGAGGGCCCCACAAACAGCGTAGGGCAGGCGACAGCGCCTGCCCCGCCGGGATATTTTCCAGTACAATCGCTCTTTCGCCTGGGACCCCGATATGCTCTCCAAAATCATTCGCCGGACACACATGTATCTCGCTCTGCTGCTGACGCCGTGGGTGCTGATGTACGCCCTCAGCACAATGGCCATGAACCACCGCCAGTTCTTCGACCGCCTCCAGGCCGGTCCCGAGCCGGCTTTCGAGAAAGAGAGCGAGACGGTCTATCGCGGCACTTTCGATCCCGCGGCGAAGCCGCGGGACATCGCCCGCCAGATCGTCAAGGACCTGGAAATCGACGGGCGGTACTACGTCCGCAAGGAGCCGGACGGAAAGCTGGTCATCTTTCGCGAGGACCCGCTTCACCCGCGCCGCATCACTTTCACGCCCGCCAGCGGGCAACTCGTGGTCGAACGGCAGCTCATCCGAACGCGCGCATTCCTCGAGGAATTGCACCGCAGCCGCGGCTGGTCTCCTGACTATCCCTTGCGAAATCCGTGGGCGTTTTCGGTGGACCTGGCGATCGCGGCCATGATCTTCTGGGTCGCCTCGGGAATCTGGATGTGGCTGGAACTGAGCGGCACGCGCCGCTGGGGAATCGTGTTCGCCTCGGCCGGCCTGGTGCTGTTCGTCCTCTTCCTGGCGACCATCTGAAAGGAACACCGATGACCTTCCATCGCTTCGTCCGCCGCTTGCATCTGTACCTGGGGCTGTTCCTGCTGCCATGGTTCTTCCTGTACGGCGTCAGCTCGATCCCGATGAGCCATCCGGAGCCTTTCCGAAAGGCCTATGAAGACGGCGCCCCGGACTGGAAGCCGCGCTTCGACCGGCCGTACGACGTGCCGGTTCCCCCCGGCGGCGATGACCGCGCAGTCGGCCTCCGAATCATGCGGGACGCCGGCCTCGAGGGCGCGTACGGCACCTGGCGCCCGAACGATCGTGAGTTTCACATCTACGTCTACGACTTCTGGAACGCCACCCAGGTCAAGTTTTTCATCGACCGCAAGCGGCTGGTGGCGGAGGACCGCCGCTTCCGGCTCGACCACCTTCTCACCGGCATGCACGCCCGCGGCGGATTCCAGCAGGACTCGCTGCTTGATGATTTCTGGGCGGTCATGATCGACGTGGTCTGCCTCGGCATGATCCTGTGGATCGCCTCCGGCGTCTACATGTGGTGGAACATCCGCCACACGCGAAGCTGGGGCTTATTGGCGATCGGATCGGGCGCGGCGCTGTTCGTGCTGCTCCTCGCCGGCCTGTAGCTACGTCGCCAACGAGATCTTCGGCAATCTGTACGCCTTCCGCCGGGGCCGTGACAGGAGCCTGTTGCCTTCCTCGTCGTCCAGGAATCGTTCGGCCCGTGGATCCCACCGGAGCCTCCGGCCGAGTTCGCGGCAGATGTTGACAAGATGGCAGACCGTGGTCGCGCGATGGCCGGCCTCCACGCCGGCGTTCGGCGTTTCCCGGGTGCGCATGCATTCCAAGAAGTTCTCGATGTGGAAGCGGTTCTCCCCGGGACCTTCCGGCGTGTCGACGGGCGCGCCCTTCATCAGTTCCGGCGGGTCGGCGATCACGCTGCCCCGCTTGATCTCGATCCTGCCCTTCTCCCCGACGAAGATCGCGCCGAGGTCGGCGTGGTCCCGCTCCGGACCTTCCAGCTTCAGAAGCGTGCCACTCGCGTAGCGCATGGTCACCTTGGCCCGGAGACCGGCTTGCTCCGGCCAGATTTCGACCGGCCCGGTGTCGTCGGTTCCGAGCGCGCACTGCACCTGGTCGAGCGAATGCGTGCCCCAGCCGGTCACGCCCCAGGACTGGCCGCCGCCGTCGTAGTCGCGATACAGGGCCCACTTCGTGCGCAGGTCCTCGTGGTACGGGCGAAGCTCGGTCTGGTTGCACCACTGGTCCCAATCGAGCCCTTCCGGGATGGGCTGGGCCGGTTTCGGGGTCCACAGCGCCGGAGGCTGAAAATTGCACGCGATCACCTCGCGGACCTTGCCGATGGCGCCGTCCCGGATCAGCTTGCTGGCATGCATGTTGATGGGGATCGAGCGTTGCTGCGTGCCCGTTTGCAGCACACGCCGGTGCTTGCTGACGGCGTTCGCCAGTACCCTGCCCTCCTCGATCGTGAGCGTCAGAGGTTTTTCGGCGTACACGTCCAGCCCGGCCTGGAGGGCATGGATCGAGATCAACGCTCGGGCGTGCGTCGTGGTCTCGACAAATACCGCGTCGAGCTTCTCTTTGTCGAGCAGCTTGCGGTAGTCCTGGTACTTCGTCCACTTCCCGCCGTCCGGGTGCAGCGCGGCGAACTCGTCGCAGCGGCGCCGGAAGCAGTCGGCGACCGAGACGATCTCAGCGCCGGGAAACTTCTCGTTCTGGAGCAGCCAGCGCGCGCGGCCGCCCACGCCGATGAAGGCGATTCGGATCAGGTCGTTCGGGCCGGGATTGCGCCGGCCGCGAAGAATGCGCGAAGGGACAATCAGCGGCAACGAGGCCGACGCCGTCGTGGTGAGAAAATTGCGCCGGTTCATGACAATCGGACACCATGATACTCCAAAGGAAGGCGGACATTCAGGCCGTAAAGGATTCTTAACCCTCAGACACCGTGCATCGGCGGGTGTACATTGTCTTCAATAACCGCCGGCGCCTCCATGTAAACCCCCACCGTCCTTCCCCGTCACCACAGGTATGATGGGCGAGATGGCCGGCCGTCTTCCCTTGCCAGTGGAGTCGGCGGCCCATCCGCGGGATTTCAACGCTTGGATGCGGGCGGAACAGAAGCGGGTGTTCTTGCTCTGCTGGCGGTTCCTGGCCGACCGGGATGAGGCGGAGACCGCCACCCAGGAGATCTTTCTGAAGGCGTGGCAGGTCCTCGGCCGCTCGGGCGGGGAGGAACTGGAAGACCCGGCGAAGTGGCTGACCCGCGTGACAGTAAACGCCTGCCTGGACCGGCTGCGTTCCAAGCGTTGGCAGTTCTGGAAGAAGAGGCCCCGGGCCGAAGACGAAGCGTCGATTCTGGCGGTGGCGGCCTCCGGCAGCCCGACCGCTGAAGATCAGTTGTTCGCCAAGGATATCCGGAGGCGGCTGGCGGAAGCGATCGGCAGGCTGTCTTTGCGCCAGCAGTCGGTCTTTGTGCTGCGGCATTACGAGGACCGCAGCCTGGAGGACATCGCCGCCATCCTCGGCCTGAACGTCGGAACCGTCAAGGCGCACCTGGCCAGGGCGCTGGCGAGGCTCCGGCTGGAGTTGCATGATTTGTACTGGAGGCACGCCCCCAGGGCCGAAGGAGCGGAGGAGCGAACCGCTCCGCCTCGGGGAGGGGAGCAGCCATGAGGAACAGACACTGGAACGATGACGAACTGATTGCCCGGCTTTACGGCATCGGGCCGCAAGACGGGCACCTGGAGGAATGCGAGGAGTGCGCCGGAAGGTGGCGGCAGATCCTCGCCGCCCGAGAACGCGTCCTTCGGCCGCCGGAAGTGCCTGAAGAGCGGATGGCGGCGCTGCGCCGGGCCACGATGGATCGCCTGGAACAACCGGCGCGACCCGCCTGGAGGCCTGGCTTCGCCGGCGCGCTGGCAAGCCTGGCTTTGCTTGTCCTGGCTCTCCTGCTGTCCCGGCCGGCGCCCAGCCCACAGCCTCTGATGGCCGTCTCGAGCGCGCCTTCCGAGACGGAGTTGTTCGCCGAAATCTACGACGCAGTTCAGACCACCGAACCCCTGGCGGTCGAGCCCATCCATAGCCTGTTCGAGGAGGAGCAATGAAGAACTTCGTTGGTTTGGCCATACTCTGCGCGGTCTCCGCGGCAGCCCAAGGGCCCGGGCCGGGTTTCCCCTGGTGGGACAGCCCCATTGTTCGCAACCTGAACCTCACCGAAGACCAGCAGAAACAGATCCGCGCCACGGTCCGCGACTATCGCGACCGGCTGATCGAGCTGAGAGCGGCGGCGGAAAAGGCGGAAGGCGCTCTTCAGGATGCAATGAGCGAAGATCCGGTCGACGAAGCCAAGGCCAACCAGGCCATCGAGCGGGTGGTCGCCGCCCGAGGCGACATGATGCGGACCGTTTCCCAGATGAGCGTGAAGCTCCGCAAGGTCCTCACGCCGGCGCAGTGGCAAGAACTTCAGAAACGGCGGCCGGCGGATATGCGAAAGAAATTCCGCGACCGTCGCATGCGAAGATCCGCACCAGACGAGCCTGGAAGGCCACCGGATCCCCCTTCTCCCGGCGGCGCGGACCTCTAGCGGATGGATGAAAGACGAAGAGGTCCGAAAAGTCAGCTCAGGAGTTCCGCTGGGATCTCGACAGTGATCTTCCGCGCTATCCCCAGGTAAGCAGCGACGCAAGGGCCTTGGACATCGAGGCGATTGCGTAGCAAAGCCCGGCAACCGGACAGGCGGGGCGATTGGGGTCTCCCGTTCGGAGGGAAGATGGTGGTCATCGGAGGAATCAACCTTGCCGGACAAGTCGTTGCGTGACCTGGATCTCAGTGCGCTCATGCCGCGGAGCTTTTTCCCGTCGCCGGCCGCCTGGGAAGACCAGGTGCTGTATTTCCTTCTCGTGGACCGGTTCTCGGATGAAAACGAGGGGATCTCCACGCCGCTGTTTCAACCCTCTGACGAAGGAAACGCCGTCGATACCCCGGAGGCAACCGAACGCTGGCGGCAAGCCGGAGGCGGCTGGGTCGGAGGAACGCTCAAAGGCCTGGAAAGTAAGATCGGCTATCTCCAGCGCCTCGGCGTCACCGCCATCTGGGTCAGCCCCGTCTTCAAACAAGCTGCCTATCGCGACTCCTACCACGGCTACGGCATTCAGAACTTCCTGGAGGTGGACCCGCACTTCGGCACGCGGGAGGACCTGCGGTCGATGGTCCGGACCGCACACGAGAGCGGCATCCACGTGATCCTCGACGTCATCCTGAATCACGCCGGCGATGTCTTCGAGTACGCCCCGGACCGCTACTGGACCGAGGATAGGGCCACCGGACAGCGATTCCTGGATCCGAGGTGGGACGGTGGCTTCTACCAGGTCCGCGGGTTTCGCCACCGGGACGGCACGCCGTCGCTTCCGTTCGCGCCCGTGGCCGGGCTTGCCGATGCGTGGCCGGAGGGCGCCGTGTGGCCGCAGGAATTCCAGGACCCGTCAACGTTCTCCCTCAAGGGCCGGATCGACAACTGGGACTACGATCCGGAATACCTCGAAGGCGATTTCTTCGACTTGAAGAACATCACGCTCGGCCGCGGTCCGATCGATACGTACGAGCCGTCTCCGGCCCTCAAGCATCTGTCGAAGGTCTACCAGTTCTGGATCGCCTACGCGGACATCGACGGCTTCCGCGTAGACACGGTCAAGCACATGGATCCGGGCGCGACCCGGTTCTTCGCCTCGCAGATCCACGAGTTCGCTCAAAGTCTCGGCAAGGAGAACTTCTACCTGATCGGCGAGATCACCGGCGGCCGAGGCCGGGCCTACGAAACCCTGGAGGAGACCGGTCTGAACGCGGCGCTCGGCATCGATGACATCCCGGACAAGCTGGAGTGGCTCATCAAAGGCTGGCGCGATCCCATCGATTACTTCGACCTGTTCCGCAACTCGTTACTGGTGCGGAAGGAGTCCCACGTCTGGTTTCGGAACAAGGTGGTCACGCTGTACGACGACCACGACCAGGTTCGCAAGGGAATGAACAAGGCGCGCTTCTGCGCGGACGACGACGGCAAGCGGCTGGCCCTGAATGCGCTGGCGCTCAACGCCATGACCCTCGGCATTCCGTGCATCTACTACGGCAGCGAGCAGTGCTTCGACGGCCATGGCGGCAACGACCGCTACATCCGCGAGTCGATGTTCGGCGGCGAGTTCGGCGCGTTTCGCAGCCGCGGCCGGCACTTTTTCGACGAAAGCCACCCGGTCTACACGGAGCTGGCGAAGATCCTCGAGATCCGGCGGCGGAGTATCGTGCTCCGCAGAGGGCGGCAATACCTACGGCAAGTTTCCGGCGACGGCGAGCATTTCGGTTTGCCTCACATGATGGGGGACCGCATGCGAGCCGTTGTTCCCTGGTCACGGATCTTCGCGGGCCAGGAGGTGCTGCTGGCCGTCAACACGGACCCCGACCATCCGCAAAGCGCCTGGGTGACGATTGACAATGAACTGCACGCCGAAGGCGGCCGGCTCGGCTGCATTTACTCCACCGACGCCGGCGAGATCGGGCAATCGGTGGCCATCGAGAGCAGAAACGGCAAGTCGGTGAGGCTGACGGCTCCGGCGGCGGGGTTTGTGATCTACGCCTGATTTGGTGGCGCGGGCGCTTCCGCCTGAGCGTCAGCCGGAGGCTATACTTCTACCTATGGGATGCAGAAGTATTGTTGTCGCCGGAATGCTGTTCGCGCTGGCCGCCGATGCACAGGACTGGGCCAGGCAGGAACTGGAGAAATCGCCTCGCCATCAGGAGTGGGTCGAGATCAGGCATGGCAGCCGCGACGTCCACGCATTTCTGGTCTATCCGGAAGTGAAGGACAAAGCCCCCGCGGTGGTTGTGATTCATGAGAATCGCGGGCTGACCGACTGGGTGCGCACCGTGGCCGACCAGTTGGCCGCGTCCGGCTACGTGGCCATCGCGCCGGACCTGCTGTCGGGCATGGCGCCCGGCGGCGGCAAGACCAGCGACTTTCCGTCCGAAGATGCCGCGCGCGAGGCGATCTACAAGCTCGCGCCAGACGGAGTGACGGCCGATTTGAACGCCGTGGCGGACTACGTTGGCAAGCTTCCCGCCGCCACCGGCAAAGTGGCGGTCGCCGGCTTCTGCTGGGGCGGCGCGCAAACTTTCCGTTTTGCCGTCAACCGGCCCGGCATCGCCGCCGCGTTCGTCTTCTATGGGACCGGCCCCGACAGTGTCGCCGGCATCCAGGCGCCGGTCTACGGCTTCTACGGCGGCAACGACGCCCGCGTCAACGCTACCATCCCGAAGAGCGAGGAACTCATGAAGGCCGCCGGCAAGCGCTTCGAGCCTGTCGTGTACGATGGCGCCGGTCACGGCTTCATGCGCTCGGGCCAGGACCCGAACGGCGGCGCCGCCGACAAGAAGGCTCGTGAAGAAGCGTGGCGGCGCTGGCTGGATCTGCTGAAGCGGATGTAGCCGAGTCACCAGACAAAAGTCCGCCGCGGGCGAACCACTTTCTTGATACTTAGCCTTGTGATTCTCGCCTCTAGCCGCCTACCCCGGATTGACCCCTCAGCGACTTTGTGATTGAGTGAGAGTGCTATGGCAAGCACTCGCCGAGACTTTCTCTGTTCCTCCCTGGCTCTGGCCGCCTCGCCGGCCATGGCGGCGCCCGCGCAGGCCGGCATCTCACTGGCGGCTTGGTCCTTCAGCGGCAGCTTCTTTCAAGGCCGCTGGAAGCTCCTCGAACTCCCCGGAATCCTTCGCAACACACTGCAAATCCCGGCGCTCGAGCACGTGAACCAGTTCTTCGAGAATCCGACTCTGACCTATCTGAACAGGCTCAAGCGCGCCTGCGCCGACAACGGCGTCCGCTCGACCATCCTGATGGTGGACATGGAAGGCGCGACCGCCTCGCCCGACGCCGCCGAGCGCAAGCAATCCGCGATCGCCCACCGGAAGTGGATCGACATCGCCCACTTTCTCGGCTGCATCTCCGTCCGGTGCAACGTGTACGGCGGCGCGAAGGACTGGAAACAGGACCGGGACCTGGTAGACCGGGCGGCGGAAACCATCCGCGCGATGCTCGACTACTCCGAGGGATCCGGTCTGAACATCATCGTCGAGAATCACGGCGGCGCTTCCTCCGATCCGGATGTGCTGGTGGCGCTGGTCAAGAAAGTCGATCACCCGCGCTTCGGGCTGCTCTGCGATCTCGGCAACTGGAACCCCGGAGAGGACCGCTACGCCGCGGTCCGCAAGATTCTGCCCTACGCGCGCGGGCTTTCCGTGAAAGGCACCTGGGGCGAGGGCCTGGATCCGGCGTTTGACGCTGAAAAGCTTGTCCGCACAGCGCTGGAGGGGGGATACGCAGGCTGGTGGGGCCTGGAAGTCACGCCGCGGCGCGCCGCGGCAGACAAGCCGGGCGCCGAGGAGCAGTTCAAGCGAGAAGTGCAGACGGTCCTCGAGGCGAAAGCGATCGTCGAGCGGGTCGTGTTTGCGAAAGGATGAAGTCATGAAAGAAGGAAAGTTGTCCCCGATGTCGCGACGCCAGTTCGCCTCTGCCGGCGCATTCCTGATCGTTCCCCGGCACGTCCTCGGCGGCCAGGGACAGACGCCGCCCAGCGACCGCGTGAACCTTGCCTGCATCGGCATGGGCCGGCAGGGCATGGTCGTCATGATGGACCTGCTGGCGCGGCCTGACGTGCAGGTGGTCGCCGTCTGCGACTGCAATCGCGCGAGCAAGGACTACGCCGAGTACAGCCCGAACGACACGCTCCGGTCCGCGCGGCGGCTGCTCGGAAGCGGGCACGAGAACTGGGGCGAGGACCTTGCATCCCCGGGCACGGTCAACCTCACCCACGGTTTCCGGACCAGCCTGGGCATGGGCGGCCGCGAGCCGGCGCGCCGGCTGGTCGAGGCTTACTACGCCTCGCGCGCCGGCCGCGATTCGTACAAGGGCTGCGGGGAGTACGCCGATTTCCGCGAGCTGCTCGCCAGGCAGAAGGATGTCGACGCGGTCTACGTCGCGACGCCCGATCACTGGCACGCGCCGATCGCCATCGCCGCGATGCGCCAGCGCAAGCACGTCCTTGGACAGAAGCCGATGACGCACACCATCGGCGAGGCGCGGCGCATGGCCGCCGTCGCCCGCGAAATGAAGGTGGCCACCTCGGTGACCGTCAACAATCCCTCGACTGAATCGACGCGGATCATCTCGGAGTGGCTGGCGGACGGGGCGATCGGGCGGGTGAGCGAAGTGCACAACTGGTCGAGCCGTCCGTTCTGGCCGCAGGGAGTCGAACGGCCGGCCGAATCGATGCCCATTCCGGAGGGGCTCGACTGGAACATGTGGCTCGGCCCGGCGCCGGAACGTCCTTACCACAAGGCGTACCTGCCGTTTGTGTGGCGCGGCTGGTACGACTTTGGATGCGGCTCGTTCGGCGACATGGGCTGTTACAGTTTCGCCGGCCTGTTCAAGATCCTCGGCCTGACCCCGCCAACGGCGGTGGAGGCCTCGGCCAGCGAGTCGTTTGCGGAGACATATCCGCTGGCGTCGATGGTCCACCTGGACTTCCCTGCCCGGGAGGAGCGACCCGCGCTGCGGCTCCACTGGTACGAAGGCGGGCTACTGCCCGTCCGCCCCGCCGGGCTGCGGGAACAGGACCAGCGGCTGTTCCGCCGCCGCGCCGAAGGCGTGATGTACGTCGGCGACAAGGGCCTGCTTCTGGCGGGCTTCAACGGCGACAACCCGCGCCTCCACCCTGAGAACAAGAACTACACCGCGCCGCCGCCCCAGCCGCGCGGCGAGTGGCGCGACGCCGCCGTCGACCAGTGGATCGCCGCCTGCAAAGGAGGCCCGCCGCCGGTGGCGAACTTCGAAGCCCAGAGCCCGGTGACGGAAACCTTCCTGCTTGGCTGCCTGGGCCAGAGGTTTGCGGGGGAACGGCTGGAGTGGGACGCGGCGGTGATGCGCGTCACTAACTCAGAGGCGGCCAACCGCCTGGTCGATCCGCCGTATCGGGGTGAGTGGACCTAAGCAACGGGCAGACGGCGGCGACGGATCATCCTCCTGCCAGATGCGTTTCCAACTGCTCCGTGATCCTCTGACGTGTCCGCCGGGCCAGATTGAACGCAGTTTGTTCCTGACCTGGCAACAGTTCCGGTAGGTCGCCTGGATATCGGATCTCGACACCGAAGGGAGTCAGGAACTCCGCCTCTTCCAACGCGGCGGCAAGCTCCGGCGCAATGGGAGACACCAGATCCAGCAACCGGCCGATACTGTGGGTCTTCGGAAACTCGACCCCGTGCAGAACAAGGAACGCCTTCAGGTACTTCTCAGCCGCCTGCTGGCAGTGGAAAGCGATGGATTCCCGGATCGGCTCCGGGGCGAGCAGTAGCCGCTCGGCGGTGTGGTAGTCCACGTCGGCCTTGGCGATCCAGGGCCGGACCAATGACAGTCGACCCTCATCCGGCTTCATAAATGGCGCGGCCGTACTTGTGGGCGGGATAGGCGATCCCGCCGAAGATGTTCTTCGTCTCCTCGAAGCGCTCCGTCGGGATGATGAACACGTCGAACGCGAAGCCTAAGCCGCGAAGCGCTTTCAAGAGTCTCACGCGCTCCTCGATGGTATTGGCAGCCGCGGGGGCCACCACGAGGAGATCAATGTCGCTATCTCGGCTCATCTGGCCCGTGGCGGCCGATCCAAACAGAATGATGCGGTCGGGCTTGGAGACACTGAGCAGGCGCCGGACAATCTCCTGAATCAGGTTGTCGTCGATGCCCATCAATGACATGATATGGGAGCGGAGTCTCGGTGGGGAGAGCCGCGCCTTCCTGCGTAGATCACAATGGCCGCCAAGACGCCGATGTCGGTCGAAGAATACTTGCGGACCAGCTTCGACGGACCGGATCGCGAGTTTCTCGACGGCGAAGTCGTGGAGAGGAACGCCGGTGAGATGTCTCACAGCAAAGTCCAGGCGCGTTTGATCATTCTGCTGGCCGAGCTTCCGAGGAGGACCGCCTTGCATGTCTTTCCCGGACTTCGCCTCCGACTTGGCCCGTCGCGGATCAGAATCCCTGACATCGCCGTGTTTGCGGGCGAGGAGCCGTTAGAAGACGTTCCGAGCACGCCGCCGCTGGTGGCCATCGAGATCGTATCCCGCGACGACCGGCACACCGAGATTCTTCAGAAGCTCGGCGAGTATCGCCAGTGGGGTGTTCCGTATATCTGGCTCGTCGACCCGTGGCTCCGAAAGATCCATTCCTTCAGCACCGCGGGCTTGACTGAAGTCGCCGCTTTCGAGATTCCCGAAATTGGGGCCACGATCCCAGCTTCCGTAATCTTCGCCTGAACCACGCTCACTCCGCCACCGCCGCCCAGCCCCGGCGCGTGAGGTCCCGGTAGATGATTGCGCCAGCGAGGACGGACAAAACCAGCAGCAGCGAGCCGAGCGCGTACTCCTTGAGGATCAGCTTGCCCACTCCGAACAGGCTGCAATAAATCAGCGCGCAGCCGGCGATCCAGCACAGCAGGTTCGACAGGCCGTCGCCGGCGGCTTTGACGCCGGGCGCCAGCCGCGCCACCCGCCTCCAGCCCGTTTCGGACGGCCGCGTCCGGCGGTAGAAATCGATCAGCGTCCGATCCGGCTCGGGCTTGGTGAGGAACGTCACCGCGAGCCACACCGCGGTGGTGGTGCCGACGGTGTACAGCATGATCCACGCGAAGTCCAGCGGCTTGCCGCTGTCGAGCCCGAACGTGGTCTGCATCACAACCGAAACGATGAATGCGGCCGTCATCGCCGAGACCTCGCTCCAGGCGTTGATCCGCCACCAGTACCAGCGGAGGAGCAGCACGCCGCCGGTGCCCGCTCCGGTGACGATCAGCAGTTTCCACGCCGCCTCGATCGAGCCCATGTAGAAAGTGATCACCGCGGAGATGATCGTCAGCGCCACGGTGGCCGCCTTGGAGACGCGGACGTAGTGACCGGCGGAGGCGTCCTTCTTGAGGAACCGGCGGTAGAAATCGTTGACCAGGTAGCTCGCGCCCCAGTTGAGCTGGGTGGCGATGGTGGACATGAACGCGGCGGCGAAGGCGGCCACCATCAGGCCGCGCAGCGAGGGCGGCAGGTGGTCGATCATCACCCGGACGTAGCCGGTCTCGGGATCCTCGAGCCCGGGGTACAGGATCACCGAGGCGAGCCCGACGAGAATCCACGGCCAGGGACGAATCGAATAGTGCGCGATGTTGAACCACAGCGTGGCCAGCAGGGAGTGCTTCTCGTCGCGAGCGCAGAGCATACGCTGGGCGACGAAGCCGCCGCCTCCCGGCTCGGCGCCCGGATACCACACCGCCCACCAGTTCACGGAAATGTACACCAGGAAGGTGAGGATCGGCATCCAGGGCGAGTTGAGATCGGGGATGAAGCTGAGCACGGAACCGGCGCCGCCCGACTCCAGTCCTTTCGCGGCGTCGATGGCGGCAAGCTTCGCCTTCATCGCGTCAATGCCGCCCACGGCCGCCACCGCCGCGACCCCGAGCACGATCACCATGCCCATCTTGATGACGAACTGGATCAGGTCGGTGACCAGCACGCCCCACAGCCCCGAGATCGTCGAGATGAGCGACGTCACCGCGATCAGGCCCATCACCAAGGCCAGGGCCTGGAGCTTGCCGATGCCGAGAATCAGCATCAGGATTTTCACCATCGCCAGGTTCACCCATCCGAGCACGATGCAGTTGATCGGAACGCCGAAGTAAATGGCGCGGAAGCCGCGCAGAAAGGCGGCCGGCTTGCCGGCGTAACGGATCTCGGCGAACTCGATGTCGGTCATGACGCCGGCCCGGCGCCAGAGACGCGCGTAGAAGAACACCGTCAGCATCCCGCTGGCCACGAAGTTCCACCACAGCCAGTTGCCCGCAATGCCGTACTTCGCCACCAGACCGGTGACGGCGAGCGGAGTGTCGGCGGCGAACGTGGTGGCCACCATCGACGTGCCGGCCAGCCACCAGGGAACGTCGCGGCCCGAGAGGAAAAATTCCTCGACGTGCCGGCTGGCGCGCCGCTGGTAATAGAACCCGATCGCCAGGTTGAGGACGAAGTAGAGGGCGACAAAACCCCAGTCGATCCACGTAAGTTGCATCACCGACCAACCGAATAACCGACCAACCGTGTTCGGCTATTTAGGCCGAACCATGTGGTCAATACCCTCGCGGACGCCGTAGGCTGGGCCGAGCTTGCGGTAATCATCGGCCGCGCGTGAATTCCAGTCCCAGGCGACCTTGCCGTCGCGCAGCGTCATCTCGCAGAACAGCCGCTGCTTGCCGGAGAACTTGCCGCCGCTTGCGTCGGCGAATCCGAAATCGCCTTCCATCAGCTTCCAGACGGCGATGTCCGCGACCGCACCGGCGGTCAGGTGGCCGAGTTCGGTGCGCTGGACGATTTGGGCCGGATTCCAGGTGGAGCGCAGGATGACTTCCCGCAGCGGCATGCCCATGGCGAGAAACTTGGACATGGTGGTCGGCATGTCCTGCATGCCGGCGTTCATGCTGCCGCTGTGAAGATCCGTGGAGATCGAGTCGGGGTAAAAGCCTTGGGCGACTGCCGGAACCGCATTGCGGAAGACGAAGCTGCCGCCGCCGTGTCCGACATCGAACTTCACGCCTCGGGCGCGGGCTTTGTGGAAATACTCGTACAGCTTGCCCTTCTCGTCCACCCATGGCGCCGGCGCGCGAAAGCAGTGCGTAGTGATGTCACCGGAGCGGAGGTGCTCGGTTACCAGTTGCCAGTACGGGCGCTGGGGCAGGAAGTAGCCGAAGTCCACCATGATCGGGATGCCGGCGGCGCGGCCAGCGGCGACGGCCTGGTCCACCGACTTCCAGTCCGGCAACTGGTAGTGGGCCGACTTCACTCCGACGACGACGTCGCGATGCTTTTTGGCCAGGCGCGCGACCTCGTCCGGGTTGAAGTCGGCCTGCTCGACGGCATCAGTGATCATGCCGAGGCCGGCGATATTGATCAGCGCCAGCACGCGGGTTTTGGCGCGGTCGATCACCGTGGTGCGGAGGAACTCGAAGTTGCGCCAGCCTGCGCTGCCGGCGTCCACCATGGTGGTGACGCCGGTGCGGAAGCTGAACGCATCGGGCTGAATGCTGTTGTCGCCGGCCCAGGCTTCGACGACCCCGCCGGAATGGAAGACGTGAACGTGAATATCCACGAGGCCGGGCGTGACGTACAGGCCGCGCACATCGATCGTCTGCCTGGCGCGAGACGCGTCGATAGCCGGCGCAACCGCTTCCACCTTGCCGTCGCGCACGGCCACATCCATGACGGAATCGATGTTGTTCTTCGGGTCGATGACGTGGCCGCCCCGGAGGAGCAGGTCGTACTGCTGCGCGCCGGCCGCTCCGGCGAGCGCGAGGATACACAGTAGTCGCGAAGTTAGTTTCATAAGTTATGCCCTGACGATCTTCTCCTTCGCCTTGTCCCAGGCCATGTAACGGCCTTGCCGCCAGGCACGCACTCCCATGTCCACGGCGACGACCCCGTAGTAGCCGAGCATGCAGTCGCACTTGAGCGGTTCGTTCGCGCGGATGGCGCGGATCAGGTTGCGGTGATGGAGCTCGATGCTCTCGCCGCCGGTCTTCTTGTGCGCGATCTCCTTCGCGTCGCGGGAGAAGAGGCGCTGCGGGCGGATGGTGAACCCGGTCTGGGTGAACGTAAGGGTCGCCCTATTGCCGCGCAGCACGTGCTCGACCGGAGTGTCGTTGGCCATCGACGAAACCAGAATCACAGTCGGGCCGCCGGGGTAGTCGATCATGACGTTGAACGTGTCGGGGACCTCGGCCGGGCTATTGCGGAAGTGCCACTTGCCGCCGCAGCCTGCCGCCCGCTCCGGGAAGGTCAGACCGAGCGCCTTGAGGATGCGCGTTACGCGGTGAACGAACAGGTCGCTGGCGATGCCGGTGGAATAGTCAAAATAGCGGCGCCAGTGGAAGTACCGCTCCGGGTCCCAGGGGCGCTTGCGCGCCGGCCCGAGCCAGGCGTCCCAATCGAGGTTCACCCCCGGCTTGGCGTCGGTGTCGATCTTGTCGGTCATGAAGTCATCCCGGTGGTTGCGCGAGTAGTCGATCTGGGCGATCACCACGTCGCCGAGCGCGCCTTCCTTCACGTACTTCGCCGCCGTCTCGTAGGAATCGTCCGACATGCCCTGCACGCCGACCTGCATCTTGATGCGGGCGCGCTGAACGGCGGCGACGACCTTCTTGGCCTCCTCCGCCGTGCGCGTCATCGGCTTCTCGCAATAGATGTGCTTGCCGGCGGCGGCGGCATCGATGGTCATCCGGGCGTGCCAGTGCTCCGGCGTGGCGATCAGCACGTAATCGACGTCCTTGTTCTCGAGCAGCTTCCGGTAGTCCTGGTACGGAGTGCCGCCGGTGAGCTTGACGGCCTCGTCCAGGCGCTTCCGGTAGATGTCGCAGACGGCGAGGATGTCGATGTTGTCGGCCTCCCGCATCTTGACGAGCGTGTTCATGTGGTAATTGGCCATGCCGCCGCATCCGATGACGCCGATCCGGACGCGCTCGCCGGCCCCCACGACCTGGGAGTAGCCGCGCGCCGTCAGCAGCGAAGCCGCTGTCGCCGCGCGGACGAAGTCTCTGCGGGTGAATGAGTCCATCCGGACATTGTAATGCGGAGGGCGGGTGGCTTCGCGCTCAAAAGCGCACCGGCGGCTTCCCCGAAATTGGGGGTTGCGTAGCCTGTCACCGAATTTCGATGCCCAGGGAGCGCATCTTCCGGTAAAGGTTGCTGCGCTCCAGGCCGAGCAACTCGGCGGTGCGGGTGACGTTGCCGTTGGTTTCCGCCAGCTTCTTGAGGATGTATTCGCGCTCGGCGGCGGCGCGGACTTCGTGGAGGCTGCCGAAGGTCTCCAGCGGCGGCTGGCGGCGCGCGGCGGCGAGCGGGATGTGGCGCGCATCGACACGAACCTGAGGATTCATGATCACGATGCGCTCCATCAGGTTGCGCAGCTCGCGCACGTTGCCGGGCCAGTGGTAGCCCTGAAGGATGCGGTAGCTTTCCTGGGTCAGTTCCTTTCGCTTGCGCCCGTAGGCGGTGGTGAATTCCCGGAGGAAATGGTCGGCGAGCAGCGGCACGTCCTCGAGGCGCTCGCGCAGCGGGGGGACGGCAAACGGGATGACATTGAGGCGGTAGAACAGGTCCTCGCGGAAGTTGCCGCGCTCGATCTCCTCCTCCAGGTGCTTGTTGGTGGCGGCGATGACCCGCACGTCCACCTGCACGGACTCGGCGGCGCCCACCGGCTGCAAGCGCTGCTCGTCAAGCGAGCGCAGCACCTTGGCCTGCGTCTTCAGGCTCATGTCGCCAACCTCGTCCAGGAACAGCGTGCCGCCGTCCGCCTTCTGGAACTTGCCGGTCTTGTCTTCGTGCGCCCCGGTGAAGCTGCCCTTGCGGTGGCCGAACAGCTCGCTCTCGATCAGTTCCTCCGGGATCGCCGCGCAGTTGACCTCGACGAAGGGCTCCGCCGCACGCGGGCTCATGGCATGGATGGCGTGAGCGACGAGTTCCTTGCCGGTGCCGCTTTCGCCGTAGATCAAGACGCGGCCGTTGGTTCCGGCCATGAGCGCAAGCTGCTGGCGGAGCGCCTTCATCGGCACGCTCTCGCCGATGATCCGGTATTTGGAATCCGCGCCCTCCTTGAGACGCCGGTTCTCCAGCTCGAGCCGCCGGTGCCGGACGGCGTTCTTCACCACCACCGACACTTTCTCGATGGTGAGCGGTTTTTCGAGGAAATCGAACGCCCCGAGCTTGGTCGACCGGACGGCGGTCTCGATGGTGCCGTGGCCCGAAATCATCACCACCACCGGCCGCTCGGCGAACGGCATCTCCTGAATGCGGGCGAGCGTCTCCAGGCCGTCCATGCCCGGCAGCCAGATGTCGAGCAGGACCAGTTCGTAGCCCCGGGCGAGTTCCCGGAGGCCCTCCTCGCCGCTGGCGACGGCGCCGACTTCGTAGCCCTCGTCGCGGAGCACGCCGCCGAGGGACTGGCGGATGCCGGGCTCGTCGTCCACCACCAGCACGCGCGTGCGCTTCACGCCTTGGCCTCCTCGATCCTGGCCTCAGCCTCGGCGCTCGTCACCACCGGGATCTCCACGATAAACCGCGCCCCGGCGGGCAGGTTGTCCTCCACCCGCACCTGGGCGTTGTGATCGGCGAGGATATGGCTGACGATGGCCAGCCCCAGGCCGGTGCCTCTCCCTTTGGTCGAGAAATACGGCAGGAAGAGCCGTTCCTTGTCCTGGGGAGAGATGCCGCAGCCGGTGTCCGCGATGACCAGATCCACCGTGTCCGGGGAGGCGGCGTGTGTCGCTACGTACAGCAGCTTCTGGTGCGAATCGCGCATCGCCTCGGCGGCGTTGTCCACCAGGTTCACGATCACCCGCTTGAACTGCTCGCGGTCGATGTTCACCGGCGGGAGATCCGGGGCAAGGTCCATGCGAAGGTGGATGCCGTCGAGGCGGCCCTTGAATACGCCAAGGCCAAGCTCTACGACCTCGTTGAGGTCCGACGGAACGGGCTGGGCCGCCGGGAATCGGGCGAACTGCGAGAATTCATTGAGCAACGTCTTGAGCGACTCCACCTCCTGGACGATGGTCGTGGTACACTCCTGCACGATCCGGGAGACCTCGGGAGGAACAGAGACGCGTTCGATCTGGCGGTTCATGCGCTCGGCGGAAAGCGTAATGGGCGTCAACGGGTTCCTGATTTCATGGGCCAGCCGGCGGGCGACATCGTGCCAGGCGGCGACTTTCTGTGCGCGGAGCAGCTCGCTGGTGTCTTCCAGCACCACCACGAACCCGGAGGTGAGTTTCGTCTCCAGCGCGGCGACGGTCACGGCAAGGTGCCTGGTTTGGCCGCCGTTGGCCGATTCCACCTGTGTCGCGGCGACCCCGATGCGCCGGGCGCGCTTCATGAGGTGCTTGATGTCGGCCGCCTCGTCGCGGGTGAAAAGCTCCTCGATCCGCTCGGCCCGCGCGACCCGCTCCTCGCCGAACATCTGCTTCAGCGCGCCGTTGCTGAGCAGGATTCCGCCGTCCGGGGCAAGCGACAACACGCCCGTCGGGATGCTTTCCAGCACCGCCTCGGTAAAGCGGCGGCGGCGCTCGAGCTCCCGGCTGTTGGCTTCCAGCGCTTGGGTCATGTCGTTGAAGGCGCGCACCAGGGTCGCCAGCTCATCGATGGCTTGCGACTGAATCCGATGACCGAGGTTGCCCCGGCGGACCTCCTCGGAGGCCGCCAGCAACGCCGAGATCGGCACACTGATCTGCCGGGCCAGAAACAGGGCGATCCAGGTGGTCACGAACAGGACGAACAGCGTGATGAGCGCCAGCAGCAGCAGGTAGAAGTTCCGCGCGCTCTTGCGGTCGAGCGCGAGCTGGTCGTATTCGCGGAGGTAGCGGTCGAACTCCCGCCCGGCGGCCGCCAGCGCGTCCGCCCTGTCCTTGGGCGACATTTCTTCCCGGAGCGCGCGCCGGGCTTCGACCAGGTTCGCCTTGATTCCCTCCGACGGGCGGCTGAACCACTTGTCGAGGTTCCGGTTGAGGACGTAGACGCTCCAGATCACCAGGAAGAATACCGGAAGGAAGCTGAGGGTCAGCGCCCCGACCACGAGCCTCGTGCGGATGCGCGAGCCTTCCGTGTTCGTCCGGCGCTCGATGTACAACTTGACCCCGGTCCGGAACAGCATGAAAGCGAGGGTGACGGTGAGCAGGAAGACGAGCGTGGAAAGGGCCCAGTACAGCTCTGTCTGAGCGGGCGTGGCCGGGCCGTAGTTGCCGAAAGTGAACGATCCCTGCCAGATGATCAGGGCCACCAGAAGCGCCAGCAGGACGACGCCGACACCGTAGACGAGACGCGATTTCATGCTCGAGGGGACCTTGTTTCGATTATAAGAGAGCCGGGAGGAGGGAAAGGCAATAGCCAAGAATCCATGGTCGAAGATTTTCCCCTGCCGGCCGGTGTTGCGGCCTGAGGTCGGGATGTGCGTCAACACAACCACCCACCTTCGGGGGGGGCTGGGGGCATCCGAGGCGTTACTTTTGTTTCCAGATCCCGGAGTCGCCGCCCGGGTCACCTATTAGAAACAATAGTTTACAAGTGCATCGTGGGCGTAATTCGTAGAAAGATAAAG
>CAZACK010000002.1:0-5134 GCA_964483455.1 uncultured Solibacteraceae bacterium | reverse complement strand
GCGCAGGTGGAAACAGGCCAGATTACGGGAACAGTCCAGGACCCAACCGGCGCGGTGGTGCCTGGGGCCAAAGTCACAGCGACCGCCGTTCAGACTCGGATCGTCCGTACCACGGAAACCTCGGCTGACGGCTACTACAACCTCACCAACCTGCTGCCGGGCGAGTACACCGTTGCAGTGGAGGCCCAAGGGTTCTCCAGGATGGAGAAGCGGGCCACGCTGGCGGTGGGCGCCCGGATCGGAATCGACTTCCGGCTTGAGGTCGGTCGCACCGAAACGGTCGTCGAAGTCGTCGAAGCCTCCAGCATCGTCAACACGGAGACACAGACGATCCAGACCGTGATCAGCAGCCAGGCCGTCGTCGACCTGCCGTCGCTGACGCGGAACCCGTACGACTTCGTGGTTACAGCCGGGAACGTCTCGGAGGCTGACCCGACCGGGCGAGGCGCCGGCGTAGCGATCAACGGCCAGCGCGCGGCCTCCACCAACATCCTGCTGGACGGCTCGGCCAACAATGACGAGTTCGTCGCCGCCGTCGGCCAGAATGTGCCGCTCGACTCGGTGCAGGAGTTCAGCGTTCTCACCAGCAACTTCACCGCCGAGTTCGGCCGGGCCAGCGGCGGCGTGGTGAACGTTGTGACCAAGTCCGGCACGAACGACATCCACGGCAGCGCCTACGAATTCAACCGGGTTTCGCGGCTGGTCTCCAACAGCTTCGACAACAACGCCAACGGGATCGACAAGCCGATCTTCACGCGCAACCAGTTCGGCTACTCCGTCGGCGGGCCGATCAAGAAGAACAAGCTGTTCTTCTTCCAGAACACCGAGTGGATCCGGGTTCGCAGCGCGGCTACGCGCAATGTTTACATTGCGTCGCCGGAGCTGATCGCGGCCTCCGCGTCAAACACCCAGGCTTACTTCTCGGAACTCGGCCAGTTGCGCGAGGGGCTCACCAACCTGGGTTCCTTCTCCCGCAATGATCTCATCGCGCAGGGATACGACCCGTGCCCGAGTCCGGGTCCCTGCCAGTCGCTATCGGCGGACATGCCGTTGTTTCAACGTGTCTCCTACAACTACCCGTCCGATTCCGGCGGAGGCGCGCCCCAGAACACCTACATGCTGGTCGCGCGAGCAGACTGGAACGTGAGCGACAAGACCCAGATGTATTTCCGCTACGCGCGAGAGAACGAGAATGATCTGGTCGGCAGCGTCGCCGACAGCCCGTACGCCGGCTATGACTCCGGCAACACCGACGTCAACAACAATTTCCTGGTTTCCCTGGTGCGGTCGTTTACGCCGACCACTAACATGCAGTCCAAGGTTGTCTTCAACCGGTTGAACAACCAGCAGCCGTTGGGCGAGAGGCCGGAGACCCCGACGCTGTACCTTGGAAGCACGTCAACCCGGACCCGGATCCTCGGCACCGATGTGGCGATGCCGGGCTATCTGCCGTTCACTCCCGGCAACGGCATCCCGTTCGGCGGGCCGCAGAACTTCCTCCAGGTGTACCAGGATTTCGCGCATACCCGCGGAGCGCACCAGCTCCGGTTCGGCGGCTCCTACGTGTACCTGCGGGACAACCGGGTGTTCGGCGCCTACCAGAACCCGGTGCAGGGCTTGGGCACCAACGTCGGCCGCGGGCTGAACAATTTCATCCTCGGCCAGGTGTTCCGCTTCCAGGCGGCCATCGACCCGCAGGGCAAGTATCCGTGCGGAGCCACGGTCACGCCGGAATGCACGGTGACTCTACCCGTGGGCCAGCCCGATTTCGGACGAAGCAACCGCTACCACGAGTTTGCGTTCTACGGGCAGGACGCTTGGAAGGTCACGCCCCGGTTCACCATCAACCTGGGTCTGCGCTGGGAGTACTTCGGCGTCCAGCACAACGAGGACCCCAGCCTCGATTCCAACTATTACGACGGCACCGGGGCCAACATTTGGGAGCGGATCCGCAACGGCTCGGTGATGATCGCGAAGGACAGCCCGATCGGCGGCCTGTGGGGCAAGGATTGGAACAACTGGGCTCCGCGGGTCGGCTTCGCCTGGGACATCAGCGGCGACGGCCGAACCAGCCTCCGCGGAGGATACGGCCTGGCCTACGAGCGGAATTTCGGCAATGTGACGTTCAACGTGATCCAGAACCCGCCGGCGTATGCAGTGATCGCGCTGGACGCGGGCGTGGATATCCCGAGCATCCCGCTTTCAACCGACCTTGCGGGGCCGCTTGCCGGCTCGACCGGCTCCAAGGCCCTGCCGCGCGTCAGCCTGCGCAACGTCGATGCCAACATCAAGACCGCATATGCGCACTTCTGGAGCGCGTCGCTGGAGCGGCAGGTCACGCAGAACTTTTTTGCGTCGCTCGATTACACGGGCTCCAAAGGCGAGAAGCTGTACTCGTTGGAGAACGTCAACATGGCCGGGGCCGGCGCTGTATTCCTCGGCGATGCTTGCGAGCCGGGTGCGTGCACCGTCCGCCTGCGCACCACGCAGTACACCAATAACAACCGGAGGGGGCAACTAGGCTTTTCGGATTACCACGCGATGAATCTCCGCGTGCAGATGCGCAACATCGGCAACAGTGGGCTGAACCTGGTGAGCAACTACACCTGGTCGCACGCGATCGACAATCTGAGCTCGACCTTCAGCGAGTCGGTCAACAATTACAATCTCGGCCTGCTCGACCCCTTTAACCCGGAATTGGACAAAGGGAACGCGGATTTTGACATTCGTCACCGGTGGGCCATCTCCGGCTGGTGGAATGTCCCCTTCGCCCGAAACACGAAGGGCGCGGCCAAGCACATCCTCGACGGATGGATTATTGCGCCGATTTTCACGACCCGCACCGGGTCGCCGTTCTCTGTGTTCGACACGACCAACGCCCAGTTCTGGGCTTCGGCTCGGGCGATGTTCACCGGCCCGGTTTCTCTCACAGGGTCGAGCAACCCGCCGCCGCTGGAGACCCCCAACACTTTCAAGTACATGGACTTCAGCGGCGCGCCGATCGACCACGACTGGGTGAACCCGATCACCGGCAACTCCGAGTTCGGACCGTGGCCGGGGACGATGACCGGCCGCAACGCCTTCCGCGCCCCGGGCCGGTGGAACATCGACTTTGCGGTGTACAAGGAGAACCGGTTCGGCGAGACTTTCCGGACCCAGTTGCGTTTCGAGTTCTACAACGGGTTCAACCACTCCAACCTGATCTACACCGGTGGCGACGCCGACTTGTGGGCCACCGACGTTCTGGCGGCCCAGCGGGGCGTTTACCCCAGCGGCGCCACGGAAAACCGGAACGTTCAGCTTGCCTTGAAGCTGATCTGGTAGGCCCGGTCCGCAGATCCTTGAGAGGGGAGCCTTCGGGCTCCCCTTTTTTGTTGCCGTTCCCTCAGAGTCAGGGCTGAATGGCCGCGCGCCGGTACCAGACAATGTGATCACCGTCGTCGGAGCGGTCCGAGTAGACGACGGTGCGATAGCCGATGGAGCGCAGCTCCGATCCGGGAATCTCGAGCACGGCGTTGTTGCTGAGCAGGACGCCGCCCGGCCGGAGCATGTGCTCGATGTTTGAGACAGCCAGCGCCTGCTCCAAGGTGTCGAAGTAGAGCAGGACGTTGGTGGCCACCACCAGGTCGAACTGCGAGTCTTCTGCTTCCACCACGATGTTCAGGTCCAAGGGCTTCAGGCGAGCCATCACATCGGCGCGTAGCTGGACCGCGCGCACGTCCATCTTGCCCAGTGCGGGGGGCGGCCTTCGGGCAGACGCCGGCGCGCCGATCCGGTCCCCGAAGCGCCGCCAGTAGTCGAGCAGTCCGGGCGTCCAGGACACGGCCGGATCCATCGGCAGGTGCAGCCGGTAGCCGCCGGCGGCCCGCCGTCTGGCACCGGCGAGGTGTGCGGTGACCTGCGGGTTCACGTCGAAGGTCGTGAGCTCGATGCCGGGACCAGCCAGGCCCAGCCGGAACAACGAGTCCAGAAGCGCAAACGGCTGGATGCTTTGGACAGGATAGAAGTCCCAGCCGGACTGCTTGTCGGCGAAATCCAGGCCTGGGCCGACGATCGCCAGCGTGCGGATGCTCCCCGGGGCGATCCTTCCTTGTTCCCACAGCGCCCGAAGCGACTCCTCGATGCCGTGGTTCGGCGCCAGCGAGGTGTCCCAGGACAGGCCCCGGTCCCGATACAGTCTCGACCGCTCGGCGAACTCCATGGTGGCGCTTCCGCGCCCTTGCGCGGAGGCGATGCGAGCGGCATAGGCTTCCTGTTCGGCGCGGACGCGGGTCAGGTTCTCGAGCAGGTACCGCCTGGGGTCGCGGGCCCGCGCGCGGACGTGCTTGCCCGCCAGCAGCAGCCGTTCCTCGCCGGCAGGAGCGGCCAGCGCCCGCAGGAAATCCTCGAATCGAGCCTGGATGTTCCGCGCCACCGCTTCGTCGGAGGCCTGTGAAAGCCCCGGCGAGTTGAGCGGTGGCCGGCTGGTGAAGCTGACGCCATACAGCAGCAGGTTCACGACCGCGTCGTCAATTCCCTGGCTGACGCGGTTGCGGATGCGCCGGTCGGCCGCGGCCACCCAAGCTGTCCAGGCGCGTTCGCCCGCGTTACGCAATTCCGCCGGCAGCGAGCCCTCCAGCGCCGCCAGCACGGGTCGCGCTTGGGCGAGCGTCAGATAGCGCTTGCCCGTGGCGCCGGGCGCTGCCCGGGATAGGATCGTTGTCAGGAATCGACGCCGCAGCACGGTTTCACTGCGAACCATCTTACCGTCTGGCGAGGATCCGCCTCAGCCGAGCGGGTTCTTCATGATAGACTAAACGGTTCCAAATCAGACTGCGAGGTGGCGTTTGACCCTCACTCTTGCCGACTACCTCATCCTTCTTGTTTATTTCGCCTTTGTCATCGGGATCGGATGGCTGCTGCACCGGCGGGTCTCCACGAGTTCGGACTTCCTGACCTCCTCGCATTCCGTCCCGCTGTGGATCACCAGCCTGGCCTTCGTCGCCACCAACCTCGGCGCGCAGGAGCTCATCGGCATGTGCGCCTCGGGCGCCAAGTACGGCATCATGACGTCCCACTTCTACTGGGTGGGGGCGATCCCGGCGATGATCTTCGTCGGCGTGTTCATGATGCCGTTCTACTACGGCAGCCGCGC
>CAZACK010000001.1:0-123551 GCA_964483455.1 uncultured Solibacteraceae bacterium | reverse complement strand
CGCCGGCGGAGGGATATGGAGGGAATTGATGAGATGCCGATGAACGCCGATAAACGCCGATGGCAAGGAAGGACCTATCCGCGTTCATCGGCGTTAATCGGCGGCCAATAGTGAGCTTTCATCACTCGGAGGAAGTGCTCCCATGTTGCGCTTATCTGGGCAACGAGCTGCCAACCGGGCAGGCTGATCCGCCAGCCCCGCATCGCCTCCTGCTATGATTGGGCCGACTGGCGGCCATGACAGCAGGCTCCTCCAGCCGCTCGCGGGCGGCGACCGTCTCCTGGTGCCTTTTCGATTTCGCGAATTCCTCCTATACCACCCTCATCATCACGGTGGCCTTCGCCGTCTTCTTCCGGGACGTTGTGGTCAATGCCGCCGACAATCGCGCGGATCAGCTCTGGGGGGTGGCGAACTTTCTGTCCATGCTGATTGTGGCGGTGGCATCGCCGGTGATCGGGGCGCTGGCGGACTACTCGGGGCGCAAGAAGCTGTTCCTGATCGCGACGACGCTCCTGGCGGTGGTCGCCACGGCGCTGCTCTCGCTGGCCGGGACCGGCGACATCGCCTGGGCGATGGCGCTGTTCGTGGCGGGCACCGTGGGATTCGAAGCGGGGTACGTGTTTTACAACGCCTTCCTGCCGGATGTTTCCACACCGGCCACCGTGGGCCGGGTTTCCGGCTGGGGGTGGGCGGTGGGCTACGCGGGCGGCTTGCTTTGCATGGTCGTGTGCCGCCCGTGGATCAGCCGGCCTTTGAAGGACGCGTCGGGCGCTATTTCCACCGCCGGAGTCAGCTCCTACCAGACATCCTTTCTCATCGTCGCCGTCTTCTACCTCGTATTTGCCTTGCCGGCGTTCCGGTGGCTGCAAGAGCCCGCCGCCCAGGGGGCCCGGCGCCCGTGGACGGGATATGTCACGATCGGCTTCCGGCGAGTCGGAGAGACACTGTCGCACCTCCGGCAGTACAAGCAGACAGCCAAGTACATCCTGGCTTCCCTGTTCTTCACCGACGGAATCACGACCGTGGTCAGTTTCGCCGCCATCTACGCCACCACCACCATCGGTTTCACCAACGAAGAGATGGTGTGGCTGTTTCTGGTCATGAACGTCGTGGCGTTCCCGGGGGCGCTGGTGTCCGGATACGTGGCCGACGGCATCGGGGCGAAGCGGACACTGATTCTGAGCCTGTTTCTGTGGATCGGCGTGGTTGTTCTCGGCTTCCTGGCGACGACCAAACCGATGTTCTGGGTCATGGCTTGCGGCGCGGCTATCGGGATGGGTGGAACGCAGGCCGTCGGCCGGTCGTTCATGGCCCAGATTACGCCGCCATCGCGCGAGTCGGAGTTTTTCGGCTTCTATGTGTTGTCCGGGAAGTTCGCCTCGATGTTCGGACCGCTCCTGTTCGGCACGATCTCGCGGACGACGGGCAGCCAGCGGATGGCGGTTCTCTCGTTGCTGCCGTTCTTCCTGCTCGGGCTGGCGTTCCTGTTCTGGATCGACGAGAAGCGCGCCCGGCAGGTGGCTTTGCCGGAGGGCACTTGGGCGTCCATGACCCAGGCTTAGGGCTGCGGAACCAGCACTACCGCTTGCGAACCGTTCCCGGGCGTGCCGGCTCTTCCCTCTGCGCATCGACGGGGCAAGCGCCAAAACGGGTCGTGGGGCGGCAGGTATCTGCGCCACGCGACCAGGCGTGAGAGGGCAGGTTAGTCTTGAAACGATGACACTGGATTTCTTCGAGAAATTCCGGGAGAACCTGGAGGCGTTTCCCGACCAGAACGCGCTCGAGGTGATCTCCGACGCCGGCCGGGAGTCGTTCAGCTACCGGCGCGTCGGGGACGAGGCCGGCAAGATCGGCCGCTTCCTCGAGCGGTCCGGAATTCGTCCGGGGGATGCGGTGGGAATCCTGATGGAGAACCACCCGCGCTGGGGGATCGCGTTTCTGGCGGCCCACAGCGCCGGCGCCGTCATCGTGCCGCTCGACGTGCTGCACTCCGCCGAGACGCTCGCCGGGCTGATCCGCCACGCGGAGTGCAAGTTCCTGATCGTGTCGCAGCGCCAGGCGCCGGCCTGGAGGCAGATCGCCGGTCATCTGCCTTCGCCCCTGCCCACGCTGGTGGCCGGGGAGAAGATCGAAGGGTGCGCCGAGTGGGACGCAGTTCTCGAGGAGCCTGACGGCGGCGGTCCGCCGCCGCTCGCGCCACGCCAACTCGACGACGACCTGGCGATCATCTACACCAGCGGAACGACGGGCAATCCGAAGGGTGTGGTGCTGACCCAGCGAAACGTTTACCGGAATGTCGTCGAAATCCTGAAGGTCATTCACGCGCGGCAATCGGATCACTTCCTGTCCGTGCTGCCTCTCTATCACGTCTTCGCGCTGATGACGAACTTTATCATCCCGCTGTACCTCGGCGCCCGCGTGACCTACCTGCTGTCCCTGGAAGCGCAGCGGGTGCTGAAGTGCTTCCAGGAGGAAGGGATCACCATCTTCGTCTGCGTGCCGCAGTTTTACACTCTGGTGTACCGGCGGATTCTCCAGCAGGTGGAGAGCCAGGGGTTTTTCAAGAGAATGGTCTTCCGCCGACTGCTCCGGCTCTCCAGGTTCGCCAACGAGCATCTCGGGTTCAACCCCGGGCGCTTTCTGTTCCGCCCGGTCCACGAGCGGTTCGGCCGGAAACTACGATTCCTGGGCGTGGGCGGAGCGCGCTTCGACCGTGAGACCGCCGAGACGTTCCGCGACCTCGGGTTCAATCTCGTTCAGGCGTTCGGCATGTCGGAGACGGCGGCGCTGGCGACGGTGGCGCCGCCGCGCGGCCGGCTGGTCGGCACCGTGGGCAGGCCGCTTCCCCACACTGAGATCCGGATCGCCGAGCCGGATGAGCACGGCATTGGCGAGGTCCTTGTCCGCGGAGAGAACGTCATGAAGGGCTACCTCAAGAACCCCGCGGCCACGGCGGAAGCGTTGAAGGACGGCTGGCTGCACACCGGCGATCTCGGCTACATCGACCGCAACGGCTGCCTGCTGATCACCGGGCGCAAGAAGGACGTGATCGTGCTCAGCTCCGGCAAGAACATCTACCCGGAGGAAGTGGAGCACTTCTATCTTTCCAACTGCCCGCTGATGAAGGAAATTTGTGTGCTCGGGATGCCGGGCGGCCCCGAGGCGAGCGGGGAGGAAAGGCTGCATGCGGTCATCGTGCCGGACGTCGACTACCTGAAGGCGAACCAGATCGTCAACGCCCACGACGCCATTCGCTGGCAACTGGAGACGCTGTCGCAGAGACTGCCCGGGTACAAGCGCGTGCACAGCTTCCAGATCCGGATGGAGCCGCTGCCGGTGACCACGACGCGGAAGCTGAAGCGCTTTCAGATCCAGAAGGAAGTCATGGAGAGATCGCTCGCGCGCGCCGAAGCGCCTCCGGAAGAGGGCGCGCCGGAGACGCCCCTGGAGGAGAAGCTCTTCGAACAGATCCGCCGGATGAAGAGCGGAGCCTCCGTCGGTCGCAAGATGAGCCTGGAGCTTGACCTGGGGTTTACGTCGCTTGAGCGCGTGGAACTGCTGGCGAACGTTCAGGAGGCGTTCGCCGTCCGCATCGCGGACGAGGAAGCGGCGCAGATCCTGACTCTGAAGGACCTGGTCGAGTTGCTGGATGAGAAGCTGGGGACGGCGCCGGCCGGCGCGGAAGAAGCCCGGTTGTCGTGGAGCGAATTGCTGGCCGCACCCCTGGAGCCGGCGCAACTGGAGACGCTCAACGACATCCTGGGCCGGAGGCGCTGGTTCGAGCCGCTGTACTGCCTCATCGCCCGGTGCGTCCGGCTGCTCGGATGGATCCTCTTCCGGCTCAAATTTCGGGGCCTCGCGAACTTGCCCCGCGAGTACCCATTCGTGATTTGCCCGAATCACGCGAGCTACATCGATCCATTCGTGCTCGCCTGTGGCCTGCCGAACCGCGTGCTCCGGCGATTGTTCTTTCTGGGCGGAAGCGAGCATTTCACCGGACGGGTGAGGAGGTTTCTGGGCAAGCTGGCCAAGGTCGTGCCGATCAGCCCGGGCCAGGGGCTTCAGGGCTCGCTTCGGCTGGCGGCCGAAGGGCTTCGGCGTGGGATGGTGTTACTGGTCTTTCCCGAGGGTGAGCGCTCGATCGACGGGCGGCTGAAGACGTTCCGCAAAGGGCCGGCGATCCTGGCTTCGGAGCTCGGGGCGCCGATCGTCCCGGCGGGGATCAGCGGCGCCTACGAGGTCTGGCGCCGTGGTTCGGACCAGATCCGGCTGCGCGCGGTGTCGGTGGCTTTCGGGCGGCCCATCAAACCAGCGGAGAACGGCAAGTCATACGATGGGTTGAACGCGCGGTTGTGGGAGGAGGTACGCGGACTATTGGAGCACCGATGAAGCGAGTCAAAGACTGCGGAAGGATGCGGCTGTGCGCGGCGTTATTGCCTCTTCTCGCATTGGCGCAGGAGCAGCGAGCCGTCCGCGTCACCACGCGCCTCGTCGAAGTCGGGGTGATCGCCGAGACGAAACGAGGCGAACCGGTTCTCGGCCTCGCGCGCGAGGATTTCATCTTGTTCGATGGCGGCCGCGAGGAAAAGATCCTGTTCTTTGCGGCGGGACAACAACCGGCACAGCCCGCGGCCGTCGAGCCGCCGGCGCTCGACACGTTCTCCAACAGGGTTGACCAACGCGGCGGCGCGGCCGCGGGCGTCTCCGTGATCCTGTTCGACGGGCTGAACACGCGAATCCCGGATCAGTCCTACGTGCGCCAGCAGATTCTGGCGTTCCTGCGCCGGCTTCAGCCCTCCGACCGGGTGGCGTTGTACGCCCTCGGCCGAGGTGTGCACGTGCTCCAGGATTTCACCCGGGACTCCCGGGCGCTGATCGACGCGCTGGAAACGTACCGGGGCGAGTTGCGTCAGGAACCGGCGGAATCGCTGCCCGACGATCTCGCCGGCGTGGTGCGTTTCAGTTCCTGGCTGGAAGAATTGCGGACGAACCTGATCGATCATTACAACCAGGACCGCGCGCTGCGCACGATTCGCTCGCTGGTGGCCATCGCCAATCACGTAGAGCGCTTGCCTGGACGAAAGAACCTGATCTGGGTTTCCGGAAGCTTTCCCGTCTGGATCGGCCGAGATTCGGTGCCGCTGCCGGCCCGTCCCGTGACGGGCACGCAATCCTTCTGGCCGGAGATCGAGCGGGCTGCCAGGGCGCTTAACAACGCGAACCTGGCCATCTACCCGGTGGACGCTCGCGGCCTGATGGCGCCGGTGGAATACAGTCCCGAACGCGCCAGCATCAGCCGCGACGCGACGATACTGTACGGCTCGGGCTTCCAGACGATGGACATCCTGGCCGGGCGGACGGGCGGTCGCACGTTTTACAACAACAACGATCTGGTTCAGGCGCTGCGAAGGGCCGCCGATGACGCCCGCTACACGGCAACGCTTGCTTACCAGCCGTCGCACAACGAATGGAACGGCAAATTTCGCGAGATTGAGCTCCAGGTGAAGCGGCCGGATGTCCGGCTCCGCCACCGGCGCGGCTATTTTGCCCAGCCGGAGGAACCGGCCGAGGCCTGGTATCGCGAGGGCGTGCTTGGGGCCGCCATGTGGAGCCCGGTGGACGCCACCAGACTCGGCCTCACGGTACGTGTAATTCCTCGGACGGAGCGAACGCTCGATCTGGAAGTCCAGGTCGATCCGCGCGACATTCTACTCGAGCCGAAGGAAGGCCACTGGGAAGCAGC
Source organism: uncultured Solibacteraceae bacterium (assembly GCA_964483455.1). Taxonomy (GTDB): domain Bacteria; phylum Acidobacteriota; class Terriglobia; order Bryobacterales; family Bryobacteraceae; genus CAYZJD01. Next base: position 117,808 of record CAZACK010000001.1, on the reverse strand, counting down.
GCTGGACGTCTGGCTGGTCCAGCTTGGCCGGAAGGACCGGCACCTGAAGACCCAGTCGCACCTGGCGAATCTCCGTCTCGATGGGCCGGCCTTCCGGCGCGCGATGCAAAGCCAGAGCCTGGCGCTGATGGAGCGTCTGGAATTGGACAAGGACACTCTGCTTCTCCGAATCCTGGTCCGCGACATCGCCGGCGGGTCACTGGGCTCGGTGACGATTCCGGTGAGCCGGGTCCAGCGCCGGCCAGGGAGCTGAGCGAGTCATGACTAGGATCAGCCGTCGCGAGTTGTTTACCAGCGGCTTAGCCGCTGCCTCTCTGGTCACGAGTCGCCAAGCGGCACGGGCTGCCGGGCCGTCGCGGCCGAACATCATCTTCATCCTGGCCGACGATCTGGGTTACGCCGACGTCGGTTGCTACGGCCAGCAAAAGATCCGGACGCCGGCGATCGACCGGCTGGCGGCGGAAGGGATGCGATTCACCGACGCCTACGCCGGTTGCACAGTCTGCGCGCCTTCCCGCAGCACGCTGATGACAGGCCTGCACATGGGACACACGCCGATCCGCAATAACGGCATGGGGTCGCTGCTGCCCGAGGAACCCACTGTGGCCGAGATGTTGAAGCAGGCCGGCTACCGCTGCGGCGCGTTCGGCAAGTGGGGTCTTGGCGAGGAACCCGAAACCCCCGGCGTCCCCACCAAGAAAGGCTTCGAGACATTCTTCGGATATCTCAACCAGTCTCACGCCCATTTCTACTACCCCGAATTCCTGTACGAGAACGATCGGAAGTACCCCTTTCCCGGGAACGCCAACGGCCGGCGAACCACCTATTCCCACGACGCGATCGCGGGCAAGACACTGGATTTCATCCGTGCGAACCGGAGCCGGCCGTTTTTCTGCTACGCCGCCTGGACCCTTCCGCATTGGGAACTCCTGGTGCCGGAAGATTCGCTCGCGGAATACCGGGGCAAATTCGAAGAGCGTCCGTTCATCGATCCGCGGAACCACTACGCCCGCCAGGACGAGTCGCGGGCGGCCTACGCCGCGATGATCACCCGCATGGATCGAGACGTCGGCCGGCTCGTGGGGCTGCTGAAGGAACTCGATCTCGATCGAAACACAATCGTATTCTTCAGCAGCGACAACGGACCGGCCATGCCGCTGGTGGGCGACGACTATTTCCGCAGCAAGGGGCCGCTGCGCGGGCACAAGGAGAACCTGTATGAAGGCGGAATCCGGGTGCCCATGATCGTGCGGTGGCCCGGCAGAGTGCCGGCGGGAGCGGTGAGCGATTTGCAGTGGGCTTTCTGGGACTTCTTCGCCACCGCGGCGGAATTGGCGGGCGGCAAGACGCCCCGCGCGACAGACGGGATTTCCGTTGTCCCCACGCTGCTCGGAAGCCGGACGCAGCGCCGTCACGAGTACTTGTACTGGGAACTTCCGCGGAGAGATGCACGGGACCGCTGGGCCTATCGCAGGGAGATTCCGAGGCAGGCGATTCGCATGGGCAACTGGAAAGCGGTGCGCCCCGAGCCGGACGGTCGGCTGGAACTCTACAACCTCGCGCGCGACCCCGGTGAGACTGCCAACGTCGCTTCGGCGAACCCCGAGGTGCTGGCGCGCATGGAGGCGCTCCTGAAGACCGCCCGGACAACGCCTCGGCCGGCGGTGCCGTTCGAAGACCGGTGGAGAAAGGCGGCCCCATGACCCGCCGGCAGTGCCTCGGGCTCCTGGGCATGACCGCGGCACGATCGCGTGCCGCGGAAGACATCCACGATGAGATCCGAGCGCTGGCCGCGCAGTCGCCGTTGCGCATGCAGTTCCGCGGAAGCAATCCGGCGGAGTGCCGCCGCTGGCAGAGTGCGTTCGCGGCCAGACTGTGCGAACTGCTGGGCCCTCACGATCCGCCCGCTCACTGGCAGACAGCGGTGGAGCGAAGCATCGATTCCGGAGACCATCGGCGCGACGAGCTGCTCCTGGCAGCGGACGGCCATCGCGACCTGCCCGTTCACCTCCTGACCCCGCGCGGCGCTTGGGCCGGCAAGCGGCCGGGCATCCTCGCCCTCCACGGGCACGGGCCTTTCGGACATGATGCCGTTGCGGGAATCGCTGCCACGCCGGAACGAAAAGGGAACATTGACGCTGTCAACTACGACTACGGCCTTCAGCTCGCGCGACGTGGCTACACAGTGGCCGTGCCGTGTTTCACGCCGTTCGGCCGGCGCCTGGGCCGGCGGGAAGCCTACGGTGGCGACGATCCCTGCGCGGTGACATTCATCCGCATGCAGATGCTTGGCCGCTTGCTGATTGCGGAGAACCTGCGCGATGCCTTGTGGGCGCTGGCGTTGCTTCGCGCTCAGCCAAACGCCGATCCCGATCGCATCGGCTGTGTCGGGCTTTCCTATGGCGGGCGCTTGGCGATGCTCGCCGCTGCTGTTTCGCCGCACATCCGGGTGGCGGTGATCTCCGGCGCTTTGAACGTGATGCAGGAGCGGATCTGCACCCGCTACAGTTGTGGCGCTCAAGTCATCCCGGGCCTCTTGCAGTACGGCGACGTTCCGGAAATCGCCTCACTCATTGCGCCGCGGCCATGCTTGTGGGAGGCGGGGACGCAAGATGACCTGTTGCCGAAAGACCGGGTGGAGCCTGCTCTGGAGCGCATGGGCCACGCCTGGCGAGCGTTCGGCGCCTCCGACAAGCTCGAAGTCGAGTTCTTCGATGGCGGTCACCGTTGGAACGGCGTCCGGGCCTATGCATTGCTCGCCCAGGTACTGGGAGCAGAGAAACAGCCGTGAGTTCGTAGACACAGGCAGAACCACACGGAAGCCCTGGAATCCGCCGCCAGCTTGGCTCCCGTGCCAAAATAGGACCACCCCATGAACGAGACTGTCTTTCTCCGTTTCACCCGGGACAACCAACCGCTGGCCGTCACCGGCTTCCATCCCGACACGGGAATTGAATTCGAACACCACGGCGATGTTTCGCCGCTGGTGACCGCCATCGGCGTTCAACCCCTGTTGCCCGCCGTGCTCAAGCCGGTTCAGCAACGTCACGACTGGCGCGACAATCAGTTCCTGCTCGATGCCCGGCTGGAAGACGGCGGCATCCTCTTCTCAGGCGCCGGGGGCGATCCGGAAGGTCTGCCGGCCAGTGTCTACGATCTCACCGTCGAAGTGGAGAGTGTTCGTTTCGAGAACGGGCAGCAGCGCGTGACCGTCCAGAAGAACAGGCGGACCGCGGTCGTTCTGAACGAACTTCCGGAGAAGCGACGGCTGCGCCTGTGGCTCGACAATGTTGATGACGGCACGCAGTCGATCCTGAACCACGCCAAGTCCAAGGTGGATGAGGCGCCTCTCACCGACTGGCTGAAGACCAAGGAGCCTCGCCTCGCTCGGAAGGCGTGCCTGCTGAACGTGCTGGCGAAACTGCGCGTTCCGCCCGCGCCTTCGGCGGGGTTCCGCAAGCCGCTCGGCGACTGTTTCCAGTACGTCTATTTCGCCGACGTTGATCGCGTGTACGCGGCGGCAGACGGCGAACTCGTCGGCCGGCTCGAGAAGCTGGTTGACCGGAAATTCTGGGTGGCTGAAGGCGCGCCCAAGGCGCCGATTCATGAGCGGTTGAAGCAGAGCCTGACGACGTTGGGAATCGCCAAGGAGGACGCGGATCGATTTGCGCTGTCCAGCTTCCGGCAAGGCGGGCGGAACAGTTTGCAGATTGTGGTGGCCACTCCTCCCGACGGCTTCGACGATCCGACGGTCTACACAGACGTCGACATCGATCTCGGCAATCCGTTGTGGGACCTGGAGGGCTTGTTCGTGCACCTGGGCGAACTTCTCGATACGGGCAGGACGGACCACCTCGCGCTTTACAGGAGACTCAAGGACTCGGACGCAAGCGATTTCCTGTACTACGAAGTCGTCGGGGCGTGACGGGACTGCCGAGATACACTGGGAAGTTAATGGCAGACGCGGTGGAATCGGTGGGCGTCAAGTCCGTGGCGAAACTGGCGGACAGCCCCGCGATCCGGGAATGCCTCCAGTGGTTCAGTCGCGAAAAACAGTGGATTAACGAGCAGCATTTGCGGCTGTCTCGCATACCGGCCCCAACGTTCCTGGAGCGCGCGCGGGCGGAGTGGATGGCGGAACAGCTCTGCGCGCTGGGCTGCACGGTGCAGATCGACATCGCCGGCAACGTCATCGCGCGGCCGGAACGGTACGGCTCGGGTCCGCTGGTGGCGCTGACGGCCCACCTGGACACGGTCTTGGCGCCGCGCAATCCGGAGGAAATCACGGTGGAAGCCGACGGGCGGCTGCTGGGGCCGGGTGTGTCCGACAACGGCTCGGGGCTGGCCGCCTTGCTGGCGGTGGCGCGGGCCTTGAAGACTTCGCCGAAGATCGAAGGGCTCTGGTCGGGGCTGGTGCTGGCGGCCAATGTCGGCGAAGAGGGCGAGGGCAACCTCTGCGGCATGCGCTACCTTTGTCAGCAATCGCCGCTGGCCCGGGACCTGAAGGCGTTCCTCGTGCTGGACGGGCCGGCCACCGATCACATCACCAGCCAGGCGCTGGAGTGCCGGCGCTTCGAGGTGTCGTTCTCCGGACCGGGCGGGCATAGCTGGAGCGATTTCGGCATCGGCAACCCCGTGCACGCCCTCAGCCGGGCGGTTGCCTTATTCACCGAGAACCGCCCGGGCTCGGCCGCTACGGGTGGACGAACGTCGTTCAACTTCGGGCTGATCGAGGGCGGCTCCAGCGTCAACTCGATCCCCACCTTGGCCAGGGCCAAACTCGACATCCGCTCGGAGAGCGGCCGCAAGATGGATGAGTTGGTGTCCCTCCTCTGGGCAGCGGTCGATCGGGCGGCCGAGGTCGAGAACGAACGAGCCACATCGACCAAGGTGGTCGCCAAGGTGCGGGAGATCGGCTCGCGGCCGGGCGGCGCCCTCCCCGCGGATTCCGCGATCCTGTCCTGCCTGCGGGCTGTCGACTCGCACCTGGGCATCCGATCGCGGCCGGACTGTGCCTCGACGGACGCGAACATTCCCCTGTCGATGGGTTTGCCGGCGGTGTCAATCGGCGCCGGCGGGCGAGGCGGGGGCGCCCACACGCCGGCTGAGTGGTACCACCCGGACGGGCGCGACCTCGGCCTGAAGCGCATCTTCCTGACACTTTGCCTCCTCCTGGGCGACCCGGAGATCGCCGGTATCGGAGGATGATTCCGGCCCAGCCCCCCTCCTGGCGCGCCGACGCGGCGCTGGCACTCATCGCTCTCATCTGGGGTTCCACCTTCGTCCTGGTCAAGCAGGCGCTGGAGGACGTATCCACTCTGTTGTTCCTGGCGGTGCGGTTCAGCCTGGCGGCAGCGGCGCTGGCGATCGCCTTTCGCGGCCGGTACGGCTCCGGGCCCGTCGTGAGACCGCTTTGGCCGGGCATCCTGGCGGGCGCGTGCCTTTTCTCCGGTTACGTGTTCCAGACCTTCGGGCTTCGCTACACCACCGCATCGAAGTCCGCTTTCCTCACCGGCCTCTCCATCGTGATGGTGCCTTTGTTCAGCTCGCTCGTCTATAAGAAAGCGCCCGGTGTTTGCGAGTGGCTGGGCGTCGCGGTGGCCGCAATCGGTATGGGACTTCTGACACTCCCCTCGGGCCGGTTCCGTATGGGACTGGGCGACGGGCTGACGACGCTGTGCGCGGTGGCGTTTGCCGTTCACATCATTGCCGTCGGTCACTACTCGCCGCGGATCGGTGTCGAGAACCTCAGCCTGATTCAGGTTGCCACCGCCGCCGTCCTTTCTCTGGGCACGTTCTGGTGGGCGGAGACGCCTCGCGTCGTTTGGACTGGGGGGCTTGTCGTGGCGCTATTCGTCACCGCTCTGTTGGCCACCGCCCTGGCGTTCACAGTCCAGGCGTGGGCGCAGCAGCGGACCTCGGCGACGCACACCGCGCTGATCTTCGCCCTGGAACCTGTTTTCGCCTGGATCACGTCGTACCTGGTGGCGGCCGAAACCCTTTCGGCTCGGGCAGCCAGTGGCGCGGCGCTGATCCTGGGCGGCATCCTGATGGTGGAATTGAAACCGTTTGGCGCGCGCCGGCATCCTGTATGTTAGCCGCAATCGTAACCGCTGCCGTATAATGAGAGCATAGGCGGTCCTTGGAGCCCAAAAGCATGAGTTTGTTCGAGAAGATGCGTCACCAGAAGCTTCTGTCGTTTACCCTGCTGCTGTTCACCTTGTCGGTCGGAATCCTGATCGGCACGTTCGTCGGCACCGGGGTGAGGGCGGAGAAAGGGCAGGTCGCGGCGCCGGACGCAACCCCCCTTACCATTCCCGACCCGGTTCAGTTGTCGAGTTCGTTCAACCAGCTTGCCAAGAAGGTGGAGCCGTCGGTGGTGAACATCACCGCGGACTACCTTCCCGAACGGCAGCAGAGCCGGAATCGGTCCAGGCGGATACAGCCCGATCAGGAAGAGGGCGAGGAGGGATTCGACTTCTTCCACCGGTTTTTCGGCCCGTTTGGCCAGATGCCCGACATGCCGGACCCGCGCCGCGTAGCCGGCGGCACGGGTGTGATCGTCGATCCCAACGGTTATGTGCTGACCAACAACCACGTGGTGGAGAAAGCGGACCGGATCAAGGTGAAGCTCACGGGGGAACCGAAGGAGTTCGAGGCCAAGCTGATCGGATCGGACCGGGAGACGGACCTGGCGGTGATCAAGATCGACGCCGGCCACAAGCTCCAGCCCGCCAAGATCGGCAACTCGGACGGGGTTCAGGTGGGTGACTGGGCAGTGGCGATCGGATCGCCCTTCGGCCTGGAGACGACGGTCACCGCCGGCATCATCAGCGCCAAGGGACGACAGGGCAGGCAGTTCCAGGACTTCTTGCAGACCGATGCAGCCATCAATCCGGGTAACAGCGGCGGGCCGCTGCTCAATATCAACGGCGAGGTGGTCGGCATCAATACCGCGATCGCGACGAGGACTGGCGGCTATCAGGGGGTCGGCTTCGCGCTGCCGATCAACACCGCCGTCAAAGTCTACAATTCGATCATCAAATCCGGGAAAGTGACTCGCGGCTCGATCGGCGTGGAGCTGAGGAACAGTCCCCCTCCCGAGCTATTGAAAGTCTACGGCGGCAGCACCTCTGGAGCGTTCGTCAATGGCGTGACCCCCGGCAGCCCCGCCGACAAGGCTGGCTTGAAGGAAGGCGACATCATCATCGCGATGAACGGCAAGAAGATCGAGTCGAGCGATGAGCTGGTGAACCGGGTCGCCGACAGCGAACCCGGCAGCAAGGCCTCGATGACGGTATTGCGCGAAGGCAAGAAGCAGGATTTCGATGTCACCATCGGCGACCGCGTGAAGGTGTGGGCTGGAAGGGCGGACATCGCCGGAGACGAGCCCGAGGACACCAGCGAGCGGGAAGCCGCCGAGGCGAAGTTCGGCCTCTATGTCCGTTCCCTGACCGAGGCCGACCGCGAGGAACTCGGGTTCGAGGGGCCGGGCGGCGTGATCGTGACCAAGGTCGATTCCGCTTCGTTCGCCGACGACATTGGCGTGCTGCCGCGCGATATCATCGTGTCGATCAACCGGCAACCCGTCCGTGCGGTGGACGACATCCGGCGAATTCAAAGCGCACTCAAGCCCGGCGACGCGGTGGCATTCCACGTCAAACGGGCCCGGCCCCCAATTGGCCGGCGCGGGGTGCAGTGGGCGAGCGTCTATCCTGCCGGCACCCTTCCGGAAAAGAACGGGCGATAGCCCGCCGACGGACAAGGTGCGATGTGGGACAGCGTTTCAGGCTTGTCCGGACCGGCCGGGAGGCCGTCCTGCTTTGTTCGCCGCTACAGCGGGATGAACACGTCGAGAACTACTGAGGTCTTCGAATTGAGGATGACCGCGTGCCCGCCAATGAACGCGCGGCGCAGGCCGGGTTCGAGCGGCGATAACCGCACTTCGAGTTCCGGCGGGAAGTAGTACAGTTTCTTCTCTAAGCCCGGAGGAAGCCGCCCGTTCCGGCGAAGTTGTTTCTCAAGCCCCGGGGGAAGCTGACCGTTGCGTTTCGCCAGTCCGGGAGGCAAACCGCCGCCAGGATACGACACGGCCCAATGGCGAACAGCGCGACGGTCTGCGTCAATGAAGACCGATACGGCCACGCCCGCAGCGGAGCCGTGGTGCGTCTGTTTCTCTTTCTTGTGACCCTTAGCTTTCCCGTCTGCTCCAGCGAGGGCGGTTGCGGCCAGCGCGGCGACGATCCATAGCCGACTCATAGCAGGTCTATTACTGGCAGCTTTCGTGCCAAATCCGCGTCTCGCTGGAAACACGGGGCCGTTTCCGCCTGATAGCCGGTGCAGTGTACTTCCGTAATGCACTTCTTACGTCCTCCACTGTCGTTTCTTCCGGTGTGCGACGGTCTTTAGGATGTACGCAGCCGCGTCCGGGGTCTTGCAGTTCGTTTCGCCATGATCGACCTCAACCTTGCCGATGCGTTTGGCGACGGTTAGCGCCAGCTTCCGCAACGTTGGGCTGCGAATCCCGATGGCGATCACGGCGTTGTTCATCGCGTGTCTCACGCGGTTCTTGGAAGTGTGGATGCTCTTCTCGATCGTTGCCAGGCGCTTCTCGAAGAACCCATCCGGGATTTCGTTCTCCTGCATTGCCAGCATCGCGAGGATGCCCCACCCCGCCTGGCCCACGAATTCTTGCTTGGCTTTAGTCCAGGCTTCCATCTTCTCTTTCGCCAGCGGGCTGCGCGAGACAACGTGGCGCACCAGCAAATCGGCGAGCAGGTAATAGCGGATCTCCTTCGCCCAGGCATCGAGCACCTCGCTGCTGATCCGCTCGGGGTCGGCGATCATCGTGGCGAGGCTTCGAGCGTCGGCATTACCCGTCTGCCAAAGCTGCTCGGCCAGGGCCTGGTCGATCTTGATTTCTTGCTTCAGCTTGTTGAGATCCGCGAAGCTGACGCCGAACAGGTTGTCTCCAGCCCCATGGCGCGCGTAGACCCTGCGGTTCTGCGCCGTACCCATCGATTCGAGTCGCCGCATGGCCTCCTGGAGTGTCATTCCCCTTGCCCCTTCCCGTCTCATTATTGCCTTTTCACCTTCCGCATTGCCATACTGAACTGCCGCATGCCTCCCGACGCCGTCCTCCAATGGCTCTTCGACGGCGACCCTTCCGTCCGCTGGCAGGCTCTCCGCGATCTCGCGGGCGCCTCCGCCCGGGCCGTTGCCCGCGAGCGGCGTCGCGTCGCCGTCGAGGGCTGGGGCGCGCGCCTGCTGGCGCTTCAGGACGAGTCCGGCCAGTGGGGAGGCGGCCTGTACACCCCGAAGTGGATCTCCACCACGTACACGCTGCTCCAGCTCCGCGACATGGGCCTGCCCGCGCGCCACCCACAGGCGCTCAAGGCATGCGCCCTGCTCCTCGACCGAGGGTCTTATCGCGACGGCGGCTTCAACTGTTGGCGCAGTTTCAAACACAGCGAAACCTGCGTCAGCGGCATGGTGGTCTCGATGGCTGCGCATTTCGGCTTCAAGGACGAGCGTGTCGATCGCATGGCTCGCTTCCTGCTGGACGAGCAGATGCCCGACGGCGGCTGGAACTGCCGGAGGGTTCACGGCGCTACTCACGGGAGCTTCCACACCACAATCTCGGTGCTGGAAGCACTTCGGTTGTACGGGGATGGCCGAGGCGCGCATGCCGGTGAGGCGCGCGCCGCGCAGGTTCTCGGCCGCGAATTCCTCCTTGCCCATCGTATGTACCGGTCACACCGCACGGGCAAAGTTGCCGACCCGGCCATGACCCGATTCTCTTTTCCCCCGCGGTGGCACTACGATGTACTTCGCGGCCTGGATTACTTCCAGGCCTGCCGCGCCCCGCGAGACCCGCGGCTCCAGGACGCCATCGGCCTCGTCCTCCGGCGACGCCGCCGCGACGGCCGCTGGACGCTCCAGAACCGGCATGCCGGCCGTGTCCACTTCGAGATGGAGCCGGTGGGGCAGCCCTCTCGCTGGAACACGCTCCGCTGCCTGCGCGTGCTGAAGTGGTGGGAGGCCGGGCTCAGGGCCGGCGAAGAATGCGTCTGACCCTTTTTGTTACAGGCGGGTGGCGCTGCCTTCGGCCAGGCGGACGCGCAGCTTCAGGGTGCGGCCGTTGCGGTAGATGGTCAGCTCGGCGGTGTCGCCGGGTCGCTTGCGGCGGAGGGCGCGTCGCAGGAAGTCATTACCGTCCACCGCGCGCCCATCCACGGCCATGATGAGGTCGCCGCCCACGCCGATGCGATAGCCGCCAACGATCACGCTGCCGGAAGGGCCGCGGATGCCGGCTTCCGCGGCGGGAGATGCCCGTTCCACCCGCTGGACCAGCAGGCCGCCCTCGGCCGGCAAATCGAGCGCTTCGGCGAGCTCGCCGGCAACATAAAACGGCTGAACACCGAGGTAAGCTCTCGCGGAGGTCCGCTGCGACTGGTAGTCCTCGAGCATGGCCTTGGCTCGGTTGATCGGCATGGCGAAGCCGATGCCGAGGTTGGCTTCGCCGAGGATGGCGGTGTTCACGCCGATCACGTTGCCTTGCGAGTCCAGCAGCGGGCCGCCGCTGTTGCCGCGGTTGATGGCGGCGTCCGTCTGGATCATGTCCTCGAGCGCTTCGCCTTCCGACTGGATGGAACGGTTGAGAGAACTGATAATACCGGTGGTCAGCGTTCCCGCCAGTCCGAACGGATTGCCGATGGCCAGCACCTTCTGGCCCACCTGGAGGTTGTCGGAGTCGCCCAGCTTGAGGAACGGCAACTTCTTCTTGGGCTCGACCTTCAAGAGGGCGAGATCGTTGCCCCTGTCGGTGTAAAGCACCCTGGCGTCATAGGTACTGCGATCCGAGAGCGTGACGGAAAGGCGATCCGGCCGTCCGCCGACCACATGGTAGTTGCTCAGGATCAGCCCGGCGGGGTCGATGAGGAAGCCGGAGCCCGCGCCCTGGACCGGCACAAGCTGGAAGAACCAGTTCTCCTGGTAGACGACGGTGGTGACGTTGACCGTCGCCGCGCTGGCGCTCTTGTAGATGTCCACATTGTTCAGTTCGTCGGGGCTGAGCCCGGCGGTGCGAGCCCGATCCGGCTCGGCCCACAAGCGGCCGGCTTCCTTCATCGGAGCGAGCAGTCGCCGCGGGTTCCACTTGGACACGGAAGTCACCGCGACAAAGCCGCCGACAAGAAGGGCGGCCAGCAGAAGAATCCGCGCTTTCATTTCAGAAAGGCCCTAAGCTGATTATAGACTTCGCGCGTCCGGAGCAGCGTCGTCTCCTTGTCTCCGGAAGTGTCGATGATGTAGTCGGCGTACGCGACCTTTTCGGCGAGAGGCATCTGGCGGCTCAACCGGGCGAGCACATCCTCGCGGCTGGCGCCGTCGCGGCGCATGGCGCGCTCGATCTGCTGCTCCTGGTCGCAGACGGCCAGAATGAGCTTGTCGAAGCGCCGGTGGCTGCCGGTCTCGATGAGGATGGCCGCTTCGACGACGGCGATCGCCCGCGGATGGCGCCCGGCGATCGCCTGCATCAACTCCTGCTCGCGCCGGATCACATGCGGATGCACCAGGCTGTTGAGCAACGCGAGGCGCTCGGGGTGGTCAAAAACCTCGGCGGCGAGTTTTCGCCGGTCGATGGCGCCGGAATCGTCGAGGATTTGCGGCCCGAATTCGCGGACGACCGCCTGGTGCGCCTCGCCGCCGGGCTCAATCACTTCGTGGCCCAGCTCGTCGGCCTTGATCAGGTGGCAGCCGAGATCGCGGAGGGCTTCGCCGACGAAGCTCTTGCCCGTGGCGAGCCCGCCGGTCAGCCCCACCTTCAGCATCCGCCGGTTCTCCGCTCGGCGATGTCGATGGTGTTGACCATCAGCATGGCGATGGTCAGCGGGCCGACGCCGCCGGGCACGGGCGTGTAAGCGCCGGCCTTTTCGGCAACATCGAGCGGATGCACGTCGCCCACCAGCAGGCTGCCCCTCTTGTCGAATTCCGCGAGCCGGGTCGGGTCGCCGCGGAAGATGGCCGCGGCCTGGTCGCGGTCCTCGATCCGGTTGATGCCAACGTCGATCACGGTGGCTCCCGGCTTGATGAAATCCCCGGTGACGAACGCCGCTCTGCCCATGGCGGCGATCAGAATGTCGCCGCGGCGGCACACGCCCGGCAGGTCGCGGGTCTTCGAATGGCAGATCGTCACGGTGGCGTTCTCATGCATCAGCAGCATCGCCATCGGCTTGCCGACGATGTCGCTCCGGCCGACGATCACCGCCTCGCTGCCCGCGATCGGGATCCCGGACCGCTTCAGAATCTGGATAACGCCGGCGGGCGTGCAGGCACGCGGGCCGGGGCGGCCGGTGACCAGGTTGCCGACGCTGAAGGGATGGAAGCCGTCCACGTCCTTTTCCGGCGAGACCGCAAGCAGGACTCGTTTGGAGTCCACCTGGCGCGGCAGCGGCATCTGGACGAGAATGCCGTCGATTTCCGGGCGCCGGTTGAGCGATTCGACGAGGCGGATCAGTTCCTCGGTGGTGGCGCTGTCCGGCGGAGTCAGTTTCTCGCTGTAGATGCCGAGCAGCTCGCAGGCCTTCACTTTGTTGCGAACGTAGATCTCCGAGGCCGGGTTGTTGCCGGCGAGAATCACGGCCAGGCCGGGCGCGCGGCCGGCGGCCTTGAGCTTCTCGACGCGAGGCCGGCACTCGTCGTAAATCTGGTCGCGAATGGGATTGCCGTGAAGGACTTGCGCCATGTCAAATGCAGAATAGCACGCGGTTCAAGCGCATTCCCCGCGCGCGGCGAAATTCGGGATTGCGTAGACTGTCACCGTTTTTCTAGAAGAGGCGCTCTTGTTTCTTGAGGGTGCCGAACGAGCCGATGTTGGCCAGCGAGAAGGCCACCCGGAACTGGTTCTCGTTCCTGGCGCCGAAGCCGAACCGCCGGTACTGGACGCTGAAGCCGCAACAATCGGTGTTGTAAGTGACCTGAGTGGTGGCGAACTGCATGATCCCGAGCCGGTAGTCGTAGATGGCGCTGAAGGCGGCGCTGATGCCGCGGCGGTTCTCGTCACCGAAGCCGATAATGCCGCGGATCTGGTTGGCGCTCGGAGCGAGGCCGCGGAACGAGCCATCGGGCTGGCGCAGCAAGGGGACGCTGCGGACGCTGTTGTGTCCAAGGGACACAAAGTATCTGTCGAAGCGAGCGTCGGCGGTCAGACCGCTGTTGACCAGTTTGCTGCGCAGCGGATCGTAGTCGCCGCGCCATTCCATACCGAAGCGGGGCGTGGGATTCAGCCGCAGGACGGAGACCACCGGCGAGTAATTACGCGGTCCGTCAAGGAAAGCGAATGGGCTGAGCTGGGCGGCGCTGAGGACCACATTGCGGCGCCCTTCGACGACGGCGCCGCCGAAGTCCGGGTCGAAGAAGCGGCGCTGCCAGAGCTGCCAGCTCAGCACCTCGTGCACCTCGGCGCCCCGCTTCACGTAGAACCGGTTCACCAGCGAGACTTCCGCCTCGGTGGTGTTGGAGTAGAGCTCCGTTTCGTCGAACCGGATCGTCCGGTCGAAGTCCAGGATGCCGGCCGCATGCCGGAAGGAGGCTCTCGGCTCGATGACATGCTTCAGCCTGTCGCCGAGCCAGCGGGGCGCATTCATGGTGCGCTCGAACGACGGCGGGACCAGGTCGACGGAAACCTCCCGCCCGGCCCGGTTGAAGTTCTCTCCGATGATCCGGCCATTCTCGAAGCGCTCGCCGTAGTGGGTCCCGCGGACGCCGACGCTCGGCAGAAGATGGAACCCCTTCCATCGCAGGGCCGTGGTCAGGCGCGGGAACAAGTCCATGCGCTCCAGGAACTGGCGTGTCTGGAACAGCGGCTGGTTGCGCCGGACCAGCCCGGCGCTGGATTCGAGCGAAACCCACACCGGCAGCCCGCGGCTCCACACCTGGCGGTCGCGCGCCACGAACTCCAACTGAGGCAGCTTCCGGACGGTGATCTTTTCTTCCGGGTCGATCGATTGGATGTTCTCGGCGCGCGCGAACACGAAATTCAGCCCGTAGTTGGACCAGTGCTTCTCGACGAAGCCGATGGAATGGACTTCAGAGAAGATCGCCTCGTTGAACGACTCGGTGAATGCCTGGCGGAACCGGAGCGAACTGAGGTAGTTGAACTCGCCGCGGCCATGGAAGCCGCGGCCGAAATCCGCCAGGCCGTCGCCGGAGAGGATGAACCCGCCTTCCTTGCGGCCGCGCCCGCCGCTCGGAAGGACAGGGCCGCGGTCATCGACGCCGTAGAGGATCAGATTGAACTCGGAGGACCCGCTAGGCCGGCCGCGCACATCGACGTGGTGCGCCAGGCCGCGCTGGGTGAAATACTGCGTGCGATAGGCCGCATCGTAGCTGCGGCTGATCGCCCAGTAGTAGCCGGCCCCGATCATCTTGCCGCGGCGGGAGCTGTTGCCCAGGTTCGGAGTGAGCAGGCCGCTTCGCCGGGGCGCCGGCGCCAGCGACTTGTAGAAGAACGGCGAGTAGAACAGCGGAATCTTCTTGATGCGGAAGACGGAGCGGAAGGCGAAGGCGCGGTCGCCCGGGATAACGTCGAACTTCGGGCCGCGCAGGGTCCACCACGGCCGGGGGATTTTGCAGTTGGTGATGAGGCCGTCATGGAGGATGTACTTTTCTTTCTGCTTTTCCGCCCAGCGGCCCTCGAAATAGAACGGATTTTCGGTGATCAGAAGTCTCGGGCGGAGCTCGATTTTCGGGCGGGCCGAGCCGCGAACGTTGTCGAACCTGCCGGTTTCGGTGTTGAGGTTGTACTCGGCTCTGTCGGCCTGCACTTCCTCCCCACGGATCAGATGCCGGAAGCGGACGTGCCCGCGCGCCTCTGCCTGTTGGGTCTCCTGGTTGTAGTCGATCTCGTCGGCCGCGAGGATCATCTCCGTGGTTTCCAGCTCGACGGCGCCGCGCAGCCGGCGCCAGGGGCCTTCGAGGGTCTGGGTGACGGCGCGGACGACGACTTCGTCCGGGCCGGGCGCGTCGGCGCGCGGGGCCTGAGCGATCAGCCGGCCGGGGATCGCCACAAGAAATGCCAGTGCAATAACCGCCGATGAGGGGAACAATTTCCTGTAATTTTCGTGACAAAAGCCGCCAATTATGATACTTACAGGAGGAGAGACTTCGCGGCGCGGCTGGCGTCGAGAGCCCAAGCGAAAACCGTAGCACGCGCCAGCGCGCTCCCGCAAGCCATCGCGAACCGATGAGCCGGGCCGATGCGTTGCCGGTATTGTGGAGCCACGAATTCGGAGGGCGAGCACCGCTGTGCTCGGTGCGGCCGGCGATTGGGGGAAGCCCCGCGCGCGCGGCCGGCGAGGGCCGTTCCCGAACTCCCGTTGCATCGGGGTGTTTCCGCCCTGCCGGTCTCGGAGGGTGCGCCACCCACCCCGATCAGGGCCCCCTCGCCGCCGGAGCGGCCAATCGACTCGGACCAGGGATCTCTTTTTGACGACCGGCCGCAGCCGCGGGTGATTCCTTTTGAATCGATCTCGCAGGCCCCCAAACCTCCCGGGTTGCGAAGGCGTCCGGCGCCGGCGCCCCGGCGCGAGCCGCGGCGGGCCGCGCAGAAGGGCCCGCCTCCCGGCCAGCAGCAACTGGATTTCCTGGCGCCGGCGCCGCCTCCGACCGGCATTCCGGCGCCGGTGGCGCAGACTTCCTTGTACTGCAAAGATGAAGTGGCCCGAATCGGAGAGCGCGCGCGGGCGGCGGCTTATGACGCACTGGTGGTGGCTGCCGCCTACGGTGTCTTCCTCGCCGTCTTCCTCGGCGCGCTCCGTCTTCTGGGAGGGGCAGTAGTCCGATCCCGAACGACCCTGATTGTGGGAGTGGCGATCCCGCTGCTGATTCTGTTGTTCTACAAGCTGGTGGCATGCATCGGCGGAATCGAAACCCCAGGCATCCAATGGGCCGGGCTGGAGCTGTTGCATTTTGACGGCCGGTCGCCGGAACGGCGCCAGCGGCTGATCCGGCTGTTTGCCGGCTTTCTGATCGCGGGCTCGGCGGGCATCGGGCTCTTCTGGGCGCTCGGCGACGCGGAACGGCTCGCCTGGCAGGACCACATCTCGTCCACGTTCCTCACGAAGAGAAAGCCGCGCTGAGTTCAGCGTCGCCTGCCACCGGCTTTCACGAACCTCGGTAGGATGGTGCCATGCGCATTCATTTCGATGAGACGAATCTGCTCGCCGGGACAGTGGGACGGCACGGCCTGGAGCCGGCGGAGATCCGCGAGCACAAGCCCCGCGCGGTGGAGGCGCTGCGGGCGTTTCGCAAGGCGGCGGTAGACGAGAACCGGTACGGCTTCCCTTCCCTGCCGGCCAACGACACGCTGGCGCGGGAAATCCTGGGCTACGCGGGCCAGGTGCGCCGTACTTACGACACCGTCTGCCTGGTGGGCATCGGCGGGAGCGCTCTCGGCGCGTGGGCGATTGACTGCGCCATCCGCGGGCCGCATCCGGTACAGGGCGAGTTCTCGACGTCCCATCCGCGGCTGGTGATCCTCGACAATGTAGACCCCGATCTGACGGCGGCGGCGCTCGATTCGACGAACCCGAAAAAGACGCTGGTGCTGGTGATCGCGAAGTCGGGCGCCACGGCGGAAACGGTGGCGACGTTCCTCGTGGTGCGCTCCTGGCTCGAGAAGGAGCTCGGGCGGCGGGCGGCGGCGCGCATCGTCGCGGTGACCAGCCGGGGGCGGGGCGAACTGTCGGCGCTGGCGGGCCGGGAGGGCTATCGCACCTTCGAGATCCCGGAGAATGTCGGCGGGCGGTTCAGCGTGCTGTCGGCGGTCGGTCTGCTGCCGGCGGCGCTGACCGGCGCGGACATCCGCAAGCTGCTGCGCGGCGCCTCGGCAATGACGAAGCTGTGCTGGGACGAGAGCCTCGAGAAGAACATCGCGCTGCGAGCGGCGCTGGTTCACTACCTGATCTGGACGCTGAGGAACAAGCCGATCCAGGTGGCGTTTCCGTACTCAAACCGGCTGTGGGGAACGGCGTTCTGGTTCCGGCAGCTCTGGGCGGAGTCCCTCGGCAAGGCGATCAGCCGGGATGAACGGGCCGTCCATGTCGGGCAGACCCCGGTGGCGGCGCTTGGAACCACCGACCAGCATTCCCAGGTGCAGCTTTACATGGAAGGGCCGAACGACAAGGTGTTCACCTTCTGGGCGGTGAAGAAGTTCGACAACGCTGGGAAGATCCCCAAGGGCAAGCTCAACCTGGAGGCGTTCGATTCACTGGCCGGGCGGTCGCTGGCCGAGCTGATCGAGGCCGAGCGGCTCGCCACCGCCGCCGCGCTGACCGATCAGGAACGCCCTAACTGCACGTTCACGCTCGACCGCGTGGACGAGGAGCACCTCGGCGCGTTCTTCCAGCTTCTGGAATTCGAGACGGCGTTCGCCGGCGAGCTGCTGAACATCAACGCCTTCGACCAGCCCGGCGTGGAGCTGGGCAAGAAGTACACCTACGGGCTGATGGGGCGCAAGGGATACGAGGAATACAGGCTGAAATTCGAAGAGCACCGGAAGAAGGGAGTGGCGGCGGCGAAACGGTCAGGATAATTGTTGGGTTAGTCGGTTGATCGGTTAGTCGGTTGTTCGGTTGTCGCGGGTCTCGGCGATTTCGTATGCCGTCTGCATCCGCAGCAGCGTGTCGATCTTCGGGCCGAAAGCCTTCTCGATCCGCAGAGCCATCTCGGGCGACAGCGCGGCGCGTCCGTTGAGAAGAGCCGACAAGTCGGGCCGCGTCACGCCGAGTATCTTTGCGCCCTCGGCAACGGACAGGTCCAGAGGTTCAATCACTTCCATCCTGATGAACTGTCCGGGATGGGCCGGACGTGCCGTGCGCATGGCCGTCTTCTCGTCAATCGTAGTCGGTTGCCCGAGACCACTGCAAGCGGTTGCTTCGGTTGGTCGGTGAGTCGGTGGTCAGCGGAGGAGTCGGGCGGGAAGGAGGAACAGGGCCCGGATCAGCTCGAAGACGCCGGTGACGGCGATGCCGATCAGCCGGAACGGCAGCAGGATCAGCCACACCAGAGGATAGAGGATCAGGGCCAGCAGCGCCAGCGGCCAGCACAGCACCAGCAGGATACAGAAGAGCAGGAACTTCACCAACACTCGATTTGCCTCCCTTGGGGGCTCTTTGGAACATACGCAGGCGGAGCCGGGAAGTTCCCGGGAATCGGTCGGGGCGCTCGGGCTCTGCCGGGTGGGATCTTAACCAAAGATCGCATGAGACGAGGCGGCAAAACACAAATGAATCACGCCCCGATCGACCCTAGTCTAAAGCGGGCCGCCGAGCGCGTCTTCTCTGAAGTCGGCATCTCGACCGCGGCGGCAATCCGGCTCGTCTTGAAGCAGGTGCGTTGCACCGGGATCTGCCCTTCCCGGTCGCGATCCCGAACCGCGAGACGGTCGCCACGATGATGGAGGCGAACGATCCCTCAACGTTAAAGCGCTACCGTTCGTTCCGTGATCTACGCGAGCATCTCTGATGCCGCTCGGCCTTCTCACCACAACGGCTTTTGAGAAGGACCTGCGCCGTATCAGGAGGCAAGGCAAGGATCTGGACAAGTTGGGGGTGATTGTGGATCTTCTCCAGGCCCAGCAGCAATTGCCCACAAGGTGTCGCTCCCATTCGTTGCGCGGAGATTGGACGGGACATTGGGACTGCCAAGTGGTGATCCTCGCTATGACAAGTAATCCATCCTGCCCCCGTCGACCGTCACCACTTGGGCGGTGATGAAGCCGGCCTCTTCGGAAGAAAGAAATGCCACCGCGTGGGCGACATCCTCCGGCCGGCCGGTGCGGCGGACCATGGCGCGGGCGGCGACGTCGGCCAGCACCTTCTCCAGTTCCTCGGGGCTCCGGTCCTGGATGGCCATCTCCGTGACGATGAAGCCGGGCGCGACGGCGTTCACCGTGATGCCGAACGGCCCAAGTTCCATCGCCAGGCGGCGGGTCAGAATCGTGACGGCCGCCTTGGTCGCGGCGTACAGAGTCGTGCCGGGGAGCGAGGTGCCTCGCGCCGCGATGGAAGTGAGATTGATGATCCGTCCGTAGCCGCGGATCTTCATGCCGTCCACGACCGCCTTGGTCACTGTCAGCAGCCCGTCCACGTTCGTGCGGCGCATGCGCTCCAGGGAGGCCGGATCGTAGCTGTCCAGGTCACCTGGCTCGAAAATGCCGGCATTGTTCACCAGGATGTCGATCGGACCGAGCTCCGTCTCGACCATCTTCACCATGGTGCTGACGTGCCAAGCGTGGGTAATATCCGCTTCGACGGCCAGAGCCCGGCCGCCGGCGGCGCGGATTTCGGCCGTCAAATCTTCAGCTAAGCCACGGTGCTGCCGATAGTTAACAGCGACAGCAACGCCGTCGCGCGCCAGCCGAAGACAAATGGCGCGGCCGATGCCGCGGGATCCGCCGGTGATAAGGGCGGTTCGTGTCGCGTCCATGGGATCTGATTGTCGCACAAGGAGATAGGCGCACTGAGCGCCGGCCGGCGGTGGGTGGCTTAACGCAGATAATCAGACATGAAACTCTTTTATCGTGCGCGATTTCACCCACCAACAGACGGGGGTTGAGCGGCAAGTCCAGCCACATCAATGGGCTGGATTTGGCAAGGAGGGTGCACGTGGTGGAAGATAGACCAGACACTTTCGCTGGACATGTTCATGGCTGCCAATCCGATTGAAGTGGGAACGCAAGTGGTAGCGGAGAGCGGCGCCCTCGGCCAGTTAATCGCAAGCCTTCGCAAGCGAGGCTACGAGGTCGTCGGCCCTACACTGCGAGAGGGCGCGGTCGTCTACGAGACGCTGGAATCTTCCGAGGAGCTGCCGGCTGGCTGGACCGACCGGCAGTCGCCGGGCCATTACCGTGTCGAAAGGAGCGGGGACAACAAGTATTTCAGCTATGTCGTCGGGCCGACAAGCTGGAAGAAGTATCTGCATCCGGCCGAGGTCCGGCTGTTCCAGATCGAGAACAACGGAAACGGCCTCAAGATCCTGAGCAGCGCCGCCTCCGAGCCGTCGCCAAAATATGCGTTCCTCGGGGTGCGGGCCTGCGAGCTGGCGGCGATCGCCATCGAGGACCGCGTGCTGCTCGGCGACAAATACGCCGACCCGATTTACCGGCAGCGTCGGCAGAACCTGTTCCTGATCGCCGTCCAATGCACTCGGGCTTCCTCGAGCTGTTTCTGCACGTCGATGGGCACCGGCCCCCACGTCACCAGCGGCTACGACCTAGTGCTGACGGAGGTCGCCGACAACGGCAGGGCGTACTTCGTGATGTCCGCCGGCAGCGAGGCGGGCGTGGAAGTCCTTCGGGAACTCGAGGCTAGAGAAGCTTCCGCGGAGTCGATCGGGAAGGCGCAACAAGCGGTGGACGGCGCCGCGGCGATGATCACGCGCCGGCTGGACATGACCGGCGTGCGGGAGTTGCTGTACGCGCAGTTCGAGCATCCCAGGTGGGACGATGTGGCCGGCCGTTGTCTGACCTGCGGCAACTGCACGATGGCCTGCCCCACGTGCTTCTGCGTCACCGTCGAGGACTCGAGCGACTTCAGCGGCGAGCGCGCCGAGCGCTGGCGGCGGTGGGATTCCTGCTTTACCCAGAGCTTCAGTTATATTCACGGCGGCAGCGTGCGCCAATCGCCGAAGTCCCGGTACAGGCAGTGGCTGACGCACAAGCTCGCCGCCTGGCAGGATCAGTTCGGCAGCCCGGGATGCGTGGGTTGCGGGCGATGCATCACGTGGTGCCCGGCGGGCATCGATATCACCGAGGAAGTAGCGGCCATCCGCGGGGCCGCCGAAGGAGAGAGACGCGATGGAGAACTCCAACCTGCTTGAGCTGCTGCAAAAGCATCCTTTCACGCAAGGCTTCGAGCGGAAACACCTCGAGCGGCTGGCAGAACTCGGACATGAAATCAAGTTCGAGCGGGACCGCATCATTTTCCGCGAGCGCGATGAGTCGAGCTTTTTCTACCTGTTGATTTCGGGGAAGGTGGCGCTGGAGGTGACGGCGCTCGGCCGGACCCTGAGGGTGCAGACGCTGAGCGACGGCGAAGAGCTCGGCTGGTCGTCGGTGCTGCCCTCGACCGGGAAACACTTCCAGGCGCGGGCGCTGGGGACGGTGAGGGCCATCGTGTTCGACGGCGCCAGGCTCCGGGAAGCCTGCGAGGTGGACCACTCCTTCGGCTACGCGCTGATGAAGCAATTGCTGCAACTGGTGGCCGAGCGGCTCCAGGCGACCCGCATCCAGTTGCTGGACATGTATTCGCCGGCGGGGGCGAAGCCGTGAACGACAGTACAACCGTCGAACCGGCGTGGCCGTCCGGGGCCCCGATCGGGGTGTTGCCGGACATCATGCTGCCTAGGCCGGCGCGCGTGTTGGAGGTCGGCAAGGAGACCTACGACACGTTCACGCTGGCGGTGGAGGCGGGGGACGGCGGAGTGCCGCAGTTCAATCCGGGCCAGTTCAGCATGCTGTACGCGCCCGGCGTTGGGGAACTGCCGATTTCAATCAGCGGGGATCCGGAGGAGCCGGGCCGGCTGGTGTACACCATCCGGTCGGTCGGCAAGGCGACGCACGCGCTGGTGACGAGGCAGGCGGGCGAGGCGGTCGGCGTGCGCGGGCCGTTCGGCGCCGGCTGGCCGATGGCCGAGGCGCGCGGGAAAGACGTGCTGATCGTCGCCGGCGGCATCGGGCTGGCGCCACTCCGGCCGGCCATCTACCACCTCCTGCGCCACCGCGGCGACTACCGGCGGCTGATGGTTCTGTACGGCGCACGCAGCCCGCGCGACCAGTTGTACCGCAAGCAGCTCGCCGCCTGGGCCTATCTGCCGGACACCCAAATCCTGACCACGGTGGACTACGGCGGACTGAGCTGGCGTGGCTACGTCGGGGTGGTGACGACGCTGTTCCGGTACGTGCGGCTCCAGCCGGACAAGACCGTGGCGATGATCTGCGGGCCGGAAATCATGATGCGGTACGTGACCCGCGAGCTGAGCTCGCGCGGGCTGGCGGCGCGGGACGTGTACCTGTCCATGGAGCGCAACATGAAGTGCGGTGTCGGCTTCTGCGGGCACTGTCAGATGGGGCCGTTCTTCGCTTGCAAGGACGGACCGGTGTTGCCGCTCAATCGCGTCGAAGGGTGGATGGGCAAGCATGAGCTCTAACGGAAAGCGCCGGCCGAGAATCGCGGTTTTCAAGTTCGCCTCCTGCGACGGCTGCCAGTTGAGCCTGCTGGACGCCGAGGACGAGCTGCTGGCAGTCGCCGGGGCGGTAGAGATCGCCTATTTTCCCGAGGCGTCGCGCAACATGCTGAAGGGACCGTACGACATCGCGCTGGTGGAAGGCTCGATCATCACCCACCACGACGCGGAGCGGATCCAGCAGGTGCGCCGGCAGTCGGGCACACTGGTGACCATCGGCGCCTGCGCCACCGCCGGCGGCATTCAGGCGCTGCGCAACTGGAAGGACGTGAATGAGTTCGTGCGGTACGTCTACGCGTCGCCGGACTTCATCAGCACCTTGAAGATGTCCACGCCGATCGCCGAGCACGTGCCGGTGGACTTCGAGCTGCGCGGCTGCCCGATCAACAAGCACCAGTTACTGGAGCTGATCTCGGCGACGCTCGCCGGCCGAAAGCCGAACATCCCGACTTACAGCGTCTGCCAGGAGTGTAAGCGCAAGGCTAACGTGTGCGTGGCGGTGGCGCGGGGCATCGCCTGCCTCGGGCCGGTGACGCAAGCCGGCTGCGGAGCGATCTGCCCGAGTTACGCCCGCGGCTGCTACGGATGCTTCGGCCCGATGGAAAGTCCGAACACGGCGGCGCTGAGCAGCCAGATGAGCCTGCTCGGCCAGTCGGATCCCGAGATCACCCGCGCTTACCGCGGTTTCAACGCCTGGGCCTGGCAGTTCCGGCAGGCGGGCGAGGAAAGGGAACGCACATGAGGGCGGTGACGACCACCAAAGGCGTGACCCGGATCAAAGTCGACACGCTGGCGCGCGTCGAGGGCGAAGGCGCGCTGAACATCAAGATCAAGGGCGACCGCGTGCAAGAGGTGCAGCTCGTCATCTTCGAGCCGCCCCGGATGTTCGAGGCGTTCCTGCGGGGACGGCACTTCAGCGAGGTGCCGGACATCACCGCGCGCATCTGCGGCATCTGCCCGATCGCCTACCAGATGAGCTCGGTGCACGCGCTGGAGCGGGCGATGGGCGTCGCCGTCGATCCGGCGGTGCGGTTGCTTCGCCGGCTGTTCTATTGCGGCGAGTGGATCGAGAGCCACGCGCTGCACGTCTTCCTGCTCCACGCGCCGGATTTCCTGGGCTGCCAGGACGCGATCGAAATGGCGCGCGACCACAAGCCGGCGGTCGAGCAGGCGCTGCGGCTCAAGAAGATCGGCAACCGGCTCGTGTCGATCATCGGCGGCCGGGAGATCCACCCGATCTCGGCGGCGGTGGGCGGCTTCCATCGCGCGCCGGCAAAGCGGGAGCTTCGTCCCCTCATCGAGGAGCTGAAGTGGGCCGTGGACGCCTCCATCGCCGCCGCCAAGCTGGTGGCCGGGTTCGAATTCCCGGACTTCGAGCAGGACTACGAGTTCGTGTCGCTCTCGCATCCGGACGAGTACCCGTTCAATGACGGACGGCTGGTGTCCAACAAGGGGCTCGACATCGATGTCTCCGAGTATGAAGACCACTTCGCCGAACAACAGGTGAAGCACTCCAATTCGCTGCACTCGGTGCTGCGGGCGCGCGGCTCGTACCTGGTCGGGCCGCTGGCCCGGTTCAACCTCAATTTCGACAAGCTCCCGCAGGTGGCGAAACTGGCGGCGGCGGATTGCGGGCTGGCCGTGCCTTGCCTCAACCCATTTCGCAGCATCGTGGTGCGGGCGATCGAACTGGTGTTCGCCTGCGAGGAGGCGCTGCGGATCATCGAAGCCTATGAGCCGCCGGCGGCGCCGAAGGCGGAGGTGGCGCCGGTCGCGGGGACCGGCATGGCGGCCACCGAGGCGCCGCGCGGGCTGCTGTACCACCGTTACGCGGTCGACCAGCAGGGGTTGGTCGAATCGGCGAAGATCGTGCCGCCGACGTCGCAAAACCAGAAGCGGATCGAGGACGACCTGTGGCGCTTCGTGCCGCAGTTGATCGGCCGGCCGCTGGAAGAGATAACGTGGAAGTGCGAGCAGGCGGTGCGGAACTACGACCCGTGCATCTCCTGCGCCACGCACTTCCTGCGGGTAAAGGTGGAAAGGCAATAGGAATGAACCGCAGAGCGCAAAGAGCGCAGAGGAGCCAATAGAATTCTGCGTACTCTGCGGCTCTGCGGTGAATCATAACGCTGATGAAAACGCTCAAGAAGCCCGGGACGGAACAGGAATCCGGCATCTTCCGGCCCGGGAAACATCCGCTGGATGTATTCTTCTCGCCGGAGAACGTGGCCGTCATCGGTGCCACCGAGACGGCGAATTCGGTGGGCCGGACGCTGCTCTGGAACCTGATCAGCACTCCGTTCGGCGGCGCGGTATTTCCGGTGAACCCGAAGCGCTCGAGCGTGCTCGGCATCAAGGCCTACCCGAACATCGCCGCGGTTCCAGAACAGGTGGACCTGGCGGTGGTGATCGTGCCGGCCACGGCCTGCCCCGGCGTGATCCGGCAGTGCGGCGAGGCCGGCGTGAAGGGCGCCGTCGTCATTTCGGCCGGTTTCAAGGAGATGGGCGCGAAAGGCGCGGACCTGGAGCACCAGCTTCTCGAAGAGGCCCGCAAGTTCCGCATGCGCATCATCGGGCCGAACTGCCTCGGGGTGATGAGCCCGCCCACCGGGCTGAACGCCACCTTCGGCCGCGGCATGGCCCGGCCGGGCAGCGTGGGCTTTATCAGCCAGAGCGGCGCGCTGTGCACGGCGGTTCTCGACTGGAGCTTCGACGAGATGGTGGGCTTCAGCGCTTTCCTCTCCATCGGGTCGATGGTGGACGTGGGATGGGGCGACCTGATCGACTACCTCGGCGACGATCCGAAGACGCGGGCGATTCTGATCTACATGGAGTCGGTCGGCGACGCGCGTTCGTTCCTGTCGGCGGCGCGGGAGGTGGCGCTAGCCAAGCCGATCATCATCATCAAGGCCGGACGGACGGCGGCGGGCGGCAAGGCGGCAGCCTCCCACACCGGCTCGCTGACGGGAAGCGACGACGTGCTCGACGCGGCCTTCCGCCGTAGCGGCGTGCTGAGGGTCAACAACATCTCCGACCTGTTCTACATGGCGGAGGTGCTGGCCAAGCAGCCACGCCCGAGAGGCCCGCGGCTAACCATCCTGACCAACGCCGGCGGCCCGGCCGTGCTGGCCACCGACGCGCTGATCACCAGCGGCGGAGAACTGGGCGAGCTGACGACGGAAACCATCGAAGAGTTGAACAAGATCCTGCCCCCGCAGTGGAGCCGCAACAATCCCATCGACATTATCGGGGACGCCAGTCCCGAGCGGTACGCGAAGGCGCTCGAGATCGCCGCCAAAGACGCGAACAGCGACGGCCTGCTGGTGGTGCTGACCCCGCAGGACATGACCGATCCTACGAGGATCGCCGAGCATCTCAAGCCGTACGCCAACCTCGGCGACAAGCCGGTGCTGGCGAGCTGGATGGGCGGGCCGGAGGTGGCCGCCGGCGAGCGGATTCTGAACGCCGCCAACATACCTACCTTTCCCTACCCGGACACCGCGGCCCGCGCCTTCCAGTACATGTGGTCGTACACCTACAACCTCCGCGGCATCTACGAGACGCCGGGGTTCGGAACGGGCGCCGAGGAGGCCGGCGACGCCGGGCCGAAGGCGGCGGGGATCATCGACCAGGCCAGGCAGGCCGGCCGCGAGATCCTGACCGAGTTCGAGTCCAAGGAGGTGCTCAAGGCTTACGGCATTCCGACGGTCGAAACGCGCATCGCCCGCAGCGAAGAGGAAGCGGTCGCGGCCGCCGGAGAGATCGGCTACCCGGTGGTGCTGAAGCTGTTCTCAGAAACCATCACGCACAAGACCGACGTCGGCGGCGTGCAATTGAATCTGAAGGACGCCGATGCTGTCCGCGCGGCCTGGCGGACGATTCAGTCGGCGGTGACGGAGAAGGCCGGAGCGGAGCATTTTCTCGGCGTGACCGTCCAGCCGATGATCAAGCTCGACGGCTACGAGATCATCCTCGGCAGCAGCCTCGACCCGCAGTTCGGGCCGGTCGTGTTGTTCGGCCTCGGCGGCCAGCTCGTCGAGGTGTTTAAGGACCGCGCTCTGGCCCTGCCGCCATTGAACACGACGCTGGCGCGGCGGATGATGGAGCAGACCAGGATCTATACCGCGCTCAAGGGCGTTCGCGGGCGAAAGTCAGTGGACCTGGCAGAACTGGAGCGAATGCTGGTGCGCTTCAGCCGGCTGGTGGTCGAGCAGCGCTGGATCAAGGAAATCGATATCAACCCGATGCTGGCGTCGCCGGAACGGCTGATCGCGCTGGACGCCCGGGTAGTCGTGCACGGGCCGGAGGTTCAGAAACAGGACCTTCCGAAGCTGCCGATCCGCCCGTATCCGACGCGGTACGTCGAAACCTGGACGATGAAGGACGGCAACCCGGTGCTGATCCGGCCGATCCGCCCCGAGGATGAGCCGCTGATTGTGAAGTTCCACCAGACGCTCTCCGAGCGGACCGTCTACTTGCGCTACCTGCACATGATGAAGCTCAGCCAGCGGGTGGCGCACGAGAGGCTGATCCGGATCTGCTTCATCGATTACGACCGCGAGAT
Organism: uncultured Solibacteraceae bacterium; assembly: GCA_964483455.1. GTDB lineage: Bacteria > Acidobacteriota > Terriglobia > Bryobacterales > Bryobacteraceae > CAYZJD01. The sequence continues at coordinate 90,999 of CAZACK010000001.1, read as the reverse complement.
GGCGCTGGTGGCCGAGCACAAGGACCCGGCGACGGGCGAGCAGAAGATTATCGGCGTCGGCCGCCTGCGGAAACTACATGGAACCGACGACGCGGAGTTCGCGGTGCTGGTGAGCGATGAGTACCAGGGCCGAGGGCTCGGCATCGAGCTGACAAAGCGCCTCATTCAGGTCGGACGCGACGAGAAGCTTGGCCGGATCGTCGGCGACGTGCTGGCGGACAACGCCAACATGATCCGGGTCTGCCAGAAGCTGGGCTTCCGGCTGCGGGGCGAGTTCGACGATCCGGTGCTGCGAGCGGAGCTGGTGATGCAATGAGGTAGGTGCGCATGGGAACGCTGATCATCGGGTGCGGCAACGCCGATCGCGGCGACGATGCGGCAGGCCTGCTCGTCGCCCGCCGGTTGCTCGAGATGGGTGTTCCGGCGGAGGAACAAAGCGGCGAGGCGCTGGCGCTACTGGAAAGCTGGCAGGGGGCCGGCGACGACCTCGAGGTCATCCTGGTGGACGCGGTGGTGTCCGGCGCGCCGCCGGGAACCATCCTCGTGTGGGACGCGCGCGAAGCTCCGGTGGTCGGCGATTTTCTGCGCTGCTCGACGCATGCCTTCGGCGTCGCCGAAGCGGTCCAGCTTGCGCGCATCCTGGACCTGCTGCCGCCACGGATGGTGATCTACGGCATCGAGGCGGAGCAGTTCGTCTTCGGGGCGCCACCGTCGGCCAACGTGCTCCAGGCCGTCGAGGAAGTGGCCGCCCGGATTGCGCGGGAAGTCCGCGAGCCCGCTCGCCTGATCTGAAGTCTTGTGCACGAGCTTTCCCTGGCTCAGGACATCCTGGAAATCGGCGAGGCGGAGGCGCGGCGGAACGGCGCCAGCCGGATCACCGGCATCAAGATTCAGCTTGGCGACTTCGCCGGCGTCGTGCGGGAGGCGTTGGAGTTTTCCTTCGAGGTGGCGCGGACGGGCACGCTCGCCGGCGGCGCGGAGCTCGTCATAGAACGCGTGCCGCTCGAGACCCGGTGCGGGAGGTGCGGTTTACGGGACGCGCCCGCCGTGAATGACTTCAGCGCGATCTGCCCGGCCTGCGCATCGCCGGTGGAGATCGTCGCCGGACGTGAGCTGCGCGTCGAATATGTTGAAATTGAATAGGCTGGATTTCACCACAGAGTCACGGAGGGCACAGAGATTACTCTTGTTCTTCTTTGTGTGCTCTGTGCCTTCGTGGTTAATTTTCATATGCAGCGGATGCCGCTCGTCACCAACGTCCTGAAAGCCAACGAGGAGGCGGCGCGGGCCAACCGCGCGCTGTTTGACCGGCAGCCGCTGCTCGCCGTGAATCTCATGTCTGCGCCGGGCGCGGGCAAGACGTCGGTGCTCGAGCAAACCATCCGGCGCCTCGGCGGTCGTTACAGGCTGGCGGTCATCGAGGGCGATCTCCAGACCACCATCGACCGCGACCGTATCCTCGCCCTTGGCGTCGCCTCCCACCAGATCACCACCGGGTCGGTCTGCCATCTCGACGCCCGCATGGTTGCCCGTGCGCTGGCCGAGTTCCCCATCGATGGATTGCGGGTGCTGTTCATCGAGAATGTCGGCAATCTCGTCTGCCCCGCCGAGTACAACCTCGGCGAGCATCTGCGGGCGATGGTCTACAGCGTGGTCGAGGGCGCGGAAAAGCCGAAGAAATACCCCCTGATGTTCCACACCTCCGACGTCGTGATTCTGAACAAGATCGACCTGGCGCCGTACGCCGGCGTGGAACTGGAAGAACTCCGCCGCAATGTCCTCGCGGTGAACCCGCACGCCGCGATTTTTCCGCTCTCCTGCCGCACCGGCGAGGGCCTGGAGGCGTGGGTGAGATGGCTGGGAAACCGGATTGAGCAGCATTGCGAGCACTGAGATCGAGCGCCTGCGGGTGACCTTGCAAGGCGCCGTGCAGGGGGTCGGGTTCCGCCCGCTCATTTACCGGTTGGCGGCGGAGATGGGACTCAACGGGTGGGTCCTCAATTCCAGCACAGGGTTGGTGATAGAGGTCGAGGGGCAGCGCGCCGAGCTGGAGCACTTCCTGGCGCGGCTGGAATCCGACAAGCCCGCGGCGGCCGTTGTTCTGACGAAGGAGGTGAGCCTCCTGGCGCCGGCCGGCTTCACGTCCTTCGAGATCCGCTCCAGCGACTCCACTGCTGAGAAGACGGTGAGCGTTCTGCCGGACCTGGCCACCTGCCGGCAGTGCCTGGCCGAACTGCTCGACCCCGCCGACCGTCGCTTCGGCTATCCCTTCATCAACTGCACGCTGTGCGGGCCGCGATACAGCATCGTGCTGGACATCCCCTATGACCGGCCCAACACGACCATGCGAGGGTTCGAGCTTTGTGCGGATTGCCGGCGCGAGTACACCTCGCCGGAGGACCGGAGGTTTCATGCGCAGCCGGTGGCTTGCCGAGTGTGCGGGCCCCGGCTGGCTCTTCACCACAGAGACACGGAGAACACAGAGGGAAATGAAGTTGGGATTGTGGCGGAGGCTCTGCGACTCGGGCGCATTGTTGCGTTAAAGGGCATCGGCGGATTTCAGTTGCTGGTGGATGGGCGGAACGAGGAAGCGGTGGCGCGCCTGCGGCGATTGAAGGGCCGCGAGGAAAAGCCGTTTGCGTTGATGATGCCGTCGGTCGAGACAGTTCGCCAGTATTGCGAGGTATCGGCGGCGGAAGAACGGCTGCTGCGCTCGGCGGCCGCGCCGATCGTGCTGCTGCGGCCGAAAGCCGCCACCGATCTGGCGCCCGGCGTGGCGAGGTCGTCGCCGTGGCTCGGGGTGATGATTCCGTACTCGCCGCTGCACCATCTCCTGATGCGGGAATTCCCCCATCCAATCGTCGCCACCAGCGGCAACCGCAGCGACGAGCCGATCGCTATCGACAACGACGAGGCGCGAGCGAGGCTGGGCGGCATCGCCGCCGCTTTTCTGATGCACGACCGGCCCGTCGCCCGGCCCTGCGACGACTCGGTGGCGCGCGTCAGCCGCGGCCGCGAGAGCCTGATCCGCCGGGCGCGCGGCTACGCTCCGCTGCCCGTGCGCGTGGAAGGCGATCTCGAGCCGGTGTTGGCTGTCGGCGGGCATCTGAAGAACACGGTGGCGATCGCGGTCGGGCCGCAGGTGTTTGTCAGCCAGCACATCGGAGACCTTGACACGGCCGAGGCCCGCGCGGCCTTCGAGCGCGCCATCGAGGACTTGAGCCGGCTGTATCGCTTCGAGCTGCGCCTGGTGGCCTGCGACCTGCATCCCGATTACGCCTCGACGATTTGGGCCAACCGCTCGGGGCTCCCCGTGGCGCGCATCCAGCACCACCACGCGCACGTGGCTGCCTGCGCCGCCGAGAACGGCGTCCGCGGCGAATACCTCGGCGTCTCCTGGGATGGAACCGGCTACGGGCTCGACGGGACGATCTGGGGCGGCGAGTTCTTCCTCGTCCGGGACAAGCGATTCGAGCGCGTGGCTCACCTGCGGCCGTTCCGGCTTCCCGGCGGGGACGCGGCCATCAAACAATGCTGGCGCCCGGCGGCGAGCCTGCTGTGGGAAATCTTCGGGCCGGAAGCGGTCCCGCCCGGGCGCGCGGTCCTCCTCCGGATGCTCGAGCAGGGGATCCACGCGCCGCTCACCACCAGCGTCGGGCGCTTGTTCGACGCTGTCGCCTCGATGACCGGCATCGCGCAGGAGAACAGGTTCGAGGGACAGGCGGCGATGCTGCTCGAGCGCGCGATCGGGACGGCAAAGACAGACGAGTGCTATCGTTTGGAGGAGAGGGGCGCGGTCGCCGATTGGTCTGCCCTGATCGAAGCGGTGCGCCGCGACGTGATTCGTGGAATCGACCCAGGAGTGATCTCGGCGAAATTCCACAATGCGCTGGCCGAATGGATCGTCTCGGTCGCGGAACGGGCCGGCGCCAGTCAGGTGGCGCTGAGCGGCGGTTGTTTTCAGAACAGCTACCTCACGGAGCGGGCGGCGGCCAGGCTGGAAGAACGAGGCTTTCGCGTGTACACGCATCAGCGGGTCCCGGCTAACGACGGCGGCATCGCCCTCGGGCAGGCCGTGTTGGCAGGAGCAGGCCTCGGCCTGTCGGAGTGAGGTTCCATGTGCCTCGCGGTCCCCGGCAAAGTGCTTGAAATCGAAGACGACCCGCTCGGCCTCCGCCGCGGCAAAGTCGATTTCGGCGGCGTGCGGAAACAGGTGTGTCTCGCTTACACGCCGGAGGCGAAGATCGGCGATTACGTGATGGTGCACGTCGGCTTCTCGCTGAGCGTGGTGGACGAACAGGAGGCGCGGAAAATCTTCGAGACGCTGCGCGAGATGCAGGAACTCGGCGAGCTGAAGGAGGACTCGCCGTGAAGTTCCTCGACGAGTACCGCCAGCCGGAAGCGGCAAAGAAGCTGGCCCGCGCAATCCGCGCCGCGGTGACGCGCCCGTGGACCATCATGGAGGTCTGCGGCGGCCAGACGCACACCATCGTCAAGAGCGGGCTTCAGGACCTGCTGCCCGAAGCCATTACGCTCGTCCACGGGCCGGGCTGCCCCGTTTGCGTGACCCCGGTCGAGCTGATCGGCAAGGCGGTCGAAATCGCCCTGCGGCCCGAGGTGATTTTCTGTTCGTTCGGCGACATGCTGCGGGTGCCGGGCCCGTCGAAAAGTCTGTTCGACGCCAAGGCGGAAGGGGCCGACGTGCGCGTGGTGTACTCGCCGCTGGATGCGCTGAAGCTCGCGCGCGCCAACCCCGGCCGCGAAGTGGTGTTCTTCGCGGTCGGCTTCGAGACCACCGCGCCGGCCAACGCGATGGCCGTCTGGCAGGCAGAGCGCGAGGGCGTGCGGAACTTTTCGCTGCTTGTGTCCCACGTGCTCGTGCCGCCGGCGATCGAGGCGATCCTCAGTTCGCCGGGCTGCCGGGTGCAGGCGTTCCTGGCGGCCGGGCACGTCTGCACGGTGATGGGCTACGAGGAGTACGAGCCGATCTCGCGGAAATATCGCGTGCCGATCGTGGTCACCGGCTTCGAGCCGCTCGATCTGCTCGAGGGCGTGCACATGGCGGTGACGCAACTCGAAAGCGGCCGCGCCGAGGTGGAGAACCAGTACGCCCGCTCGGTTCGCCGCGACGGCAACCGGCCGGCGCGGGAGCGGATGGCCGAGGTGTTCGAGGTGTCTCCGCGGAAGTGGCGCGGCATCGGCGAGATCCAGTCAAGCGGGCTCAAGCTGCGAGACAAGTATCGCGCCTTCGACGCCGCCGAGCGGTTCGAAACGGCCGCCGGCGCGGTCGAGGAATCGCCCGAGTGCATCGCCGGCCTGGTGCTGCAAGGACTCAAGAAGCCGCACGAGTGCCCGGCGTTCGGCTCGAGGTGCACGCCGGAAAGGCCGCTTGGCGCGCCCATGGTTTCCTCCGAAGGCGCCTGCGCCGCATATTACCTCTATGGCCGAAGACCGCAGCAACCTTCAGAACTTCGCCTGTCCCCTGCCGCGGCCCGCTGACGACCGGGTGCAGCTTGCGCACGGCGGCGGCGGCCGGCTCATGCACCAGCTTCTGGAGAATCTCTTCCTGCCCGCCTTTTCCAACCCGGCGCTGAACGCGCGGCACGACGGGGCGGTGCTGCGGCTCGGCGAGGCGCGTCTCGCCTTCACGACCGATTCCTACGTCGTGCGGCCGTTGGTCTTTCCCGGCGGCACCATCGGCGAGCTGGCGGTCTACGGCACGGTGAACGATCTGGCGATGTGCGGCGCGCGGCCGCTCTGCCTGAGCGCGGGCTTCATCCTCGAGGAGGGCCTGCCAATGGAAACGCTGCGCCTGGTGGTGAATTCGATGCGCGCGGCGGCCGCACGCGCGAGAGTCGAGCTGGTCACCGGCGACACCAAGGTCGTGGACAAGGGCAAGGGCGACGGCATCTTCCTCAACACGGCGGGAATCGGGCTGGTCGAGGCCGCCGGCGAGATCGGCCCGCCGGCCGTTCAGCCTGGCGACGCCATCGTCTTGAGCGGCGATCTCGGTGCGCACGGCGTGGCCGTGCTGTCGGTGCGCGAAGGGCTCGAGTTCGAGGCGCCGGTGGTGAGCGACGCGGCTCCGCTTTGGGAACCGGTCGAAGCGCTTCTCCGCGCGGGCATTGACGTGCACTGCCTGCGCGATCTGACCCGCGGCGGCCTGGCCTCGGCCCTGAACGAAATCGCGGCGGCGCGCGGCCTCGGCATGCTGGTCGAGGAGGTGCGGGTGCCGGTCTCCGAGGCGGTCCAGGGCGCCTGCGAGATCCTGGGACTCGATCCTCTTTATGTCGCCAACGAAGGCCGCTTCGCCGTGTTCGTCCCCACGGTCCAGGCGGAGCGCGCCGTCGAAGCCCTGCGAGCGGTGGCAGTCAGCGCTGGGGCCGTGCGCATCGGCGACGTCACCGGCGATGCAGCAGGCGTCGTGGCGCTCAAGAGCCGCATCGGAGGCACGCGAGTGCTCGACATGCTGAGCGGCGAGCAGTTGCCCCGCATCTGCTAAAACATCGGTGACAGGCTACGCAATCCCCAATTCCGCCGCTGTTCATTCCACTCTTATTCGGGCGCGAAGGAAAATGGGGATTGCGTAGCCTGTCACCGGTTTTCAGCCGGCCGCGGGCTCGATGATCGCCCGCATCGGTCCCTTCGAGTTCGGCATCCGGCGGTCCGGGCCGTAGGCGTGAATCTGATCGCGCCCGAACTCGGCCTCGGGCAGCTCGCAGGTGATCACAACCGTTCGTCCCGTCGTATCCACCTCCACCGCTTTGGAGAACGCCTCCGGCTCGGAGAAGGCGAACAGCCTCGTCAGCATTTCGATGACGTAGTCGTAGGTGTGCTCGTCGTCATCGAGCAGCACGACATGGTACAGCGGCGCAAGTTGCTGGCGGGAGATGGTATCGACGTCCGGCGAGGCCGTGACTGAGGGCATGTGGCGCTTCTTCCGATGCTAGCGGAAATTCCCGCGCCATGTCTCGCACCGGGCTGGCGAGTTCCAGCCGGAGGCGGAGCTACCGCTCGTGGGTGTCCTCCAGGTACGTGTATCCCTGAAGTCCTTCCTCATAGAAGCGGAGCAGGCGGCCTGCCTCCTCGTAGCCGATCTTGCCTTCGCGCAAGGCGGCCTCGACGTCCCGGCGGAAATCGGTGAGCAGGCTTTCAGACCGGAACTGCACATAATCGAGCACCTCGCGCACCGTGTCGCCCTTGATCACTGTGTCGAGGATCACCTCCCCGTTCTCGCCGAGGGCGACGTGGACCGCGTTGGTGTCGCCGAACAGGTTGTGTAAGTCGCCCAGGATCTCCTGGTAAGCGCCGACCAGAAAGGCCCCGAGATAGTACGGCTCGCCGTTGAACGCATGGAGCGGCAAGGTGCGCTTCACGTCGCGCCGGTCGATGAACTGGTCGATCTTGCCGTCCGAGTCGCAGGAGATGTCGCCGAGAATCGCGTGGCGCGACGGCGGCTCGTTGAGCCGGTGGATCGGCATAATGGGGAAAAGCTGCTTGACCGCCCAACTGTCGGGCATGCTCTGGAACAGGGAGAAGTTGCAGAAGTAAGTGTCCGAGAGCATCGCGTCGAGACCTTCGAGCTCCTCCGGAAAGTAATCCAGCTCCTTGGCGAGCCGCTGGATTCTCCGGCAGATGGCCCAGTAGTAATTCTCCGCGAGCGACCGCTGCACCAGCGGCAAGTAGCCAAGGCTGAAGAGATTCAGGGCGGAGTCCAAGGCCTGCTGGGCGTCGTGGTAGCTTTCGAGCAGGTTTTTCGTGCTCAGCGAGCGGTAGGTCTCCTGCAAGTCGATCAGCGGCTGCTCGACGTCCTCCGGCAGCTCTTTGGGAAGATCCTGGTCCCCGAAGCCGCTCACGCCGAGAACGTTGAACACCAGAACGCTGTGGTAGGCGGCGACGGCTCGGCCGCTTTCGGAAACGATATTGGGGTGCGGCACTTCGGCTTCGTCGCAGACGTTCTGGATGTGGTAGACGACGTCGTTGGCGTATTCCTGGAGCGTGTAGTTCACGCTCGACTCGAAGTCGGTCTGCGAGCCGTCGTAGTCGATGCCAAGCCCGCCGCCGACGTCGAGGTGCTGAAGGCCGGCGCCGGCGCGCTTCATCTCCACGTACACCCGCGCCGATTCCATCACCGCCGCCTTGATCTGCCGGATGTTGGTGATCTGGCTTCCGAGGTGGAAGTGGAGCAGCTCCAGACAGTCGGCCATGCCGTGGAGCTTGAGCTGTTCGAGCGCGCGCAGCGCTTCGGTAATCGTCAGGCCGAACTTGGACCGGTAGCCGGCGGACGACTTCCAGCGGCCGGAGCCGCGGCTGGCCAGCTTGATGCGCAGCCCGATCACCGGCCGCACGCCGACCCGCTCGGCGTGGCGCTGGATCAGGTCGAGCTCCGTGTACTTCTCGATGACGGGGATGATCTGCCGGCCGATCTTCTTGGCCAGCATGACCATCTCGATGTACTCGTCGTCCTTGAAACCGTTGCAGATGATCGGCGTCTCGTTGTCGGCGATGGCCAGAACGGCGAGCAGTTCGGGTTTGGAGCCGGCCTCCAGGCCGAACCGGTACGGTCGGCCGTAGCGGAAGACTTCCTCCACCACCTGGCGCTGCTGGTTCACCTTGATCGGATAGACGCACGAGTACGACCCGCGATACCCGTGCTCGGCGATGGCGCTTTGGAAGGCTTGGTGGATTTCCTCCAGACGGTGCTTCAGGATTTCGGCGAACCGGATGAGGATGGGCGGTGAAATGCCTCGGAGAACAAGCGTGTCGACGAGGTCCTTGAGATCGATGGCGCGCGCCGGGTCCTTGCCGGGATGAACGTGGAGGTTGCCGTTGTCGCCGGCGGAGAAGTAGCCCTTGCCCCACCGCGCGACGTCGTAAAGCTCGGAAGCGTCCGCAACCGTCCAGCGCTCGCTGGGTTCGCGGACGATCACCCCGTCGGACAGTTTGACTTCCAATTTGCCTCCAGAACTTGTAGTGTCCAATGAATCGGGCCGCGGGGCAAGAGGTTTTTTGTGAAGGAGCATCTTGCTCAGCCGCGGCGACTGCCGCCAGCCCGGAATTCGCTACAATTCCTCGCATGCCTCAAATGCTGGAAGGAAGATTCGCGCTGGTCACTGGGGCCAGTAAGGGAGTGGGCAAGGGGATCGCCCTGGAGTTGGCCAAGGCCGGCTGCGACGTCGCTGTTAACTATCACTCGGACGCCGTGGGGGCGGAAGCCACGGTGGCGGAAATCGCCGCCCTGGGCCGGAAAGGGTTCGCGGTGCGCGCCGGGGTCGGCGTGTCGGCGGAGGTGGAGGCGATGTTCGCCGAAGTGCTGACGCGGTTTCCCCGGATCGACATTCTGGTGAACAACGCCGGGGTGCAGACCTGGAAGGCGCTGCTCGATCTGGAGGAGCACGAGTGGGACCGGGTGATCGCCACCAACCTCAAGGGCTGCTTCCTGTGCACGCAGCGCGCCGCCCGGCACATGAAGGATAACGGCGGCGGGCGGATCATCAACATCGGCTCGGGCTGCAACAAGATCGCCTTCCCCATGCTGGTGGACTACACCGCGAGCAAGGGCGGCATCGAGATGTTCACAAAGGTCGCGGCGGTGGAACTGGGCCGCCACAACATCACGGTGAACTGTGTGGCGCCGGGCGCGATCGAGATCGAGCGGACCAAGCAGGAAACGGGCGACTACGCCGCAACGTGGTCGAAGCTAACGCCTGTGGGCCGGATTGGAAATCCGGCAGACATCGGACGCACAGTCGTTTTTCTCGCCGGGGACCAGGCGGACTTCATCACCGGCCAGACCATCTGGGTGGACGGCGGGCTGTTCACCAGGCCGGCCTGGCCGTACGAATAGGGCGGCGGAGCTACCTACGCCAGCGCCAGGTTCGCCTGCGCCTTCAACGTCACGTCCGACAACTCGCCCCTCTCGAGTTTAGGAAATGCCGCCGCCGCGATCATCGCCGCGTTGTCCGTGGAAAGCCCGGGGGACGGGAACAAGACCGGGTACGGCAGCCGCAATGCTCGGGCGGCGGAGCGCAACCCGGAGTTGCAGGCGACCCCGCCGGACACGATCAGCGACCGGGCGCCGACCTCCTCGGCGCTCGCCGCCGCCCGCCGCAACAGCTCCTCGATCACCGTGCGCTGGAACGACGCCAGCAGATCGAGTGTCGCCCGCGGCGTCACCCCCAGCCACTCCTCCGCCGTAGGCTTGGCGTTTCGCCGCAGCAGTTCCTGGCGCCGGTCCAACTCGGCCGTAAGGTCGCGCGCCTGCGTCCAGCGAAGCACTGCCGTCTTCAATCCGCTGAAGCTGAAATCAAGCGGGTTGCCTTTCATCCTGGCGAGGGTGAATCGGACCGCTTCCGGGTCGCCGTGCGGCGCGAGCAAGTCGATTACCGGCCCGCCGGGATAGCCGAAACCCAGCAGCTTGGCCACTTTGTCAAAGGCTTCCCCGGCGGCGTCGTCCCGCGTCTTCCCCAGCAGCCGGTAGCGGAAGCCCTCCCGCACCTCGAACAGATGGGTGTGGCCGCCGCTCACCACCAGCGCCAGAGCGGGATACTCGACCGGTTCCCCGCCCGCCTTGGACTCCATCACCACCGCATGAATGTGCCCCTCGATGTGGTTCACGCCGATCAGCGGCACGTTCCAGGCGAGGCAGAGAGCCTTCGCGTACGTCATCCCAACGAGCAGCGAACCGACCAGGCCCGGGCCGGAGGTGACGGCAATCGCCGCCAAGTCCGACGGTTTGGCGCAAGCCTCCTCCATAGCCAGCCGCACCACCGGCACGATCGCGCGCAGGTGCTCGCGCGATGCCAGTTCCGGCACGACCCCACCGTACCGCGCATGCGTGGAAAGCTGCGAGGCGACGATGGAAGACAGGACGCGTGCTCCCTCCTCGACAACGGCCGCTGCCGTTTCGTCGCAGGATGTCTCGATGCCCAGGATGAGGTTCACGGGGTACGGCGATTCTAAGAAGGCTTCGACGGCGGCTGCGGCCGGATGATTCCGTCCACCACCGAGATCAGCGTGTTGAGTTTCTCTTCGGTATTCGTCTGGGCCTCGGCCAGCCGTTGGTGTGCCTCGGCCCGCCGATGCGACATCGTTAATTCGTCCATACGCTGCGCCAGCGTCGTCACCATCGACAGCGTGCCTCCTGGACGGTAACTACCGCCCACGGTCGTCTCAAGCCGCCTCAGGCCCGTCTGTCAGTCCACTTGCGAAGAAGTGAGCTTCCCCAGGTTGTCCAGAATGAACTCAATGGTTCGCTCGACGTCCATCGTGCTTCAATCATAGCAGGCCACGTGCCGCAAGCCTTCAGCCGATGCACCTTTCCGAATTCGACTATCACCTCCCCGAGGACCGCATCGCCCAGCGCCCGCTCGAGGACCGCGCCGCCTCTCGCATGCTGGTTCTGTACCGCGACGACCGCCGGTGGGAAGACCGGATGTTCCGCGAATTCCCCTGGTTCCTGCACCCCGGGGACTGCCTGGTCCTGAACGACACCAAGGTGTTCCCGTCGCGCCTCTACGGCCGCCGGGCCGGTGTGCGCGCGCTCCCCGTCGGCAAGCGGAACCCGAAGCGCCGCCAGCACCTCAGCGGGCAAGTGGAGGTCTTTCTGCTGGAGCCTCGCGAGGACGATCCCAACGTCTGGCAGGCGCTCGTCCATCCCGGACGCAAGATGCACATCGGCGAGCGAGTGCGGTTCTCCGAGGACATGGAAGCCGAGGTCCTCGCCCGCGGCGAGTTCGGCGAGCGCACCCTCCGCTTTCGCGTGGACGGCGATATCTACGACCGGCTGAACGAAATCGGCCACGTGCCGCTGCCTCCATACATCAAGCGCCCGGACGCCGCCGGGGACCGCGACCGCTACCAGACCGTCTTCGCCCGCGAGCGAGGCTCGGTGGCGGCGCCGACCGCCGGATTCCACTTCACGCGGGAAATTCTCGAGCAATGCCGGACCGCCGGCGCCGACATCGCCTACGTGACCCTGCACGTCGGTCTCGGCACCTTCCAGCCGATCCACACAGAGGTGATCGAGCAGCACCGCCTCCACGCCGAGCGCTATCGCATCACGGCGGAGAACGCGGCCAAGATGCGGGCCGCCTCGCGGCGGGTAGTGGCCGGCACGACCTCGCTGCGAACGGTGGAGACCGCCGCCGCCGGAGGCGGCCTCGCCGAATCGAGCGGCCTGACCGGCCTCTTCATCTACCCCGGCTTCGAATTCAAAGCCGCCAACGTCCTGCTCACGAATTTCCACCTCCCCAAGAGCAGCCTGCTGATCCTGGTGTGTGCGTTCGCCGGCCGAGCCTTCGTCCTGGACGCCTACCGGCACGCCGTGGAGGCCGGCTATCGCTTCTACTCCTACGGCGATTGCATGCTGATCCTGTAACCATGACCCAGTGCTTGGCTCTCATCGCCGACGATCTGACCGGGGCCTGCGACGCGGGCGTGCAGTTTGTGAAACACGGCTTCCCAACCACCGTGTGGCTGTCGGAGGAATTCGCACGGGTGGAGCCGGGCGCGGCCGCCGCGATCAGCACCAACAGCCGCCGCTCGCCGGCGGCGGAAGCTCGGGCGAAGACGGCAGCCGCCTGCCGGGCGCTCACCGGTCTCGGGGCGCAGGTGGTCTTCGCGAAAATCGACTCCACGTTCCACGGCCGGCCGGGGGCGCAAATCACCGCTGTCATGGAAGCGTGCGGCTTCACGCTGGCGCTGGTTTGCCCGGCTTTTCCCGAAATGGGGCGGACGGTGAAGGACGGCTGGCTCCATGTTGCGTGGGAAGGCGAAACGGTACATCTCGCCTCGCGCCTGCGCCAGGAAGGTGTGGGGCGCGTGCACCAATTGTCGCTGCCGGATCCCGAGGCGCTGCGCTCACTGGCGTCGTCCGGCCGTGCGCTGGTGATCGTGGACGCTAGCTCGACAGCGGACCTGGCGGCGATCGCCGCCGCCTGGCGCGGTACGCCGGCCTCGCTGCCCGCCGGGTCCGCCGGGCTTGCCGCCGAAGTCGCAGCCTTGCTGGCCGCTGAAAGCCGGCCGGTCGCGGCACGGTTTCCCGCGGCGGCTTCCGGGCCGGTGGTGCTGCTTGTCGGATCTACGAACCCTGTGACTATCCACCAGGTCCAAACGCTCGAAAGCGAGCGGCGGGCGTCCGGCCAGATCCGGCTGATCCGCGTCGACAACCAGTTGTCGGACCCGCTGCCGGACGTCGAGCCGTTGCACCCGCGCGCACTCGTGCTCACCGGCGGCGACACCGCGCTCCACGTGCTCCGCTCGCTGGACGTTAGGGGAATCCAGCTCCGGCGGGAGGTCCTGCCGGGCATCCCCTGGGGCACGCTGATCGGCGGGCCGCTCGACGGCCTGCCTGCCGTCACCAAGGCGGGCGGCTTCGGCCCGCCGGACGCGCTCGTGCGCGTGGTCGATTTCTTATCTACACTCGGGATTGAATCCGAATGACAGCACAGTCGGAGCAGAAGCCGCGCATCGCGATCACCATGGGCGATCCCGCCGGGATCGGCCCGGAGATTCTGGTCAAGGCGCTGTCCGATCCGGCCCTCGTCGCGCTCGCGCGCTGGATTGTGGTCGGCGACCGGCAGGTTCTTCGATGGGCCGAAGCCCTGACCGGACTCCGGCTCCCCGCCGAAGACTCAGCCGAGATCGTCGATCCCAACGAATCGACACCCGCCCGCTTCACCATCGGGAAGATGTCCGCCGAGGCGGGCCGCGCCGCACTCTCCTACATCCGGGCGGCTGCCGAATTCTGCCTCCAAGGCCGCGCCGCAGCCATGGTCACGGCGCCGGTGAACAAGGAGGCGGTCACGCTGTCGGGCGAGGAATTCACCGGTCACACGGAGTACATCGCGAGCCTTTGCGGAGCGTCCGAATCCAGGATGCTGCTCGTCAACGATCATTTGCGCGTCGTTCACGTCTCGACCCACGTCGGCTTGCGGAAAGCGTGCGATCTGGACCCCGACAGGATCCTGCGCACCATCGAACTCGGACGCGAAGCCGTGGAGTGGCTTGGCGTTGACCGGCCCCGGATCGCCGTGTGCGGCCTGAATCCCCACGCCGGCGAAAACGGCTTGTTCGGCGACGAGGACGCCCGCTTCATCATTCCGGCGGTGGAAGCCGCGCGCCGGGGCGGGATTTCCTGCGACGGCCCGGCGCCGGCGGACACCGTGTTTCTTCGCGCGGTGCGCGGGGAATACGACCTGGTGGTCGCCATGTACCATGACCAGGGCCACATCCCCGCCAAGCTTCTCGATTTCGAGCACACGGTGAACGTTTCCCTCGGCCTTCCGATCGTGCGGACCTCCGTCGATCACGGCACCGCCTTCGACATTGCCGGCAAGAACCTGGCCGACCCGGGCAGCATGATGGCGGCGATGCGGCTGGCGTCCGTCATGAGCTCCCGCCAGGCCGGTCGAGGGGCGGCGTCATGACGCCGGTGCGGGTCGCCGTTGTGCAGGCCGGCTCGGTTCCCTTGGACGCGCCGGCAACCGTCCACAAGGTTCGCGCGCTCGCCTCGGAGGCCGCCACGAGCGGAGCGCGCCTGGCCGTCTTCCCGGAGGCCTTCCTCGGCGGCTATCCCAAGGGGCTAGATTTCGGCGCCCGCGTCGGCAGCCGCACCCCGGAGGGCCGCCGGCAGTTTCGTCGCTACTTCGAAAGCGCGATCGACGTGCCGGGGCAGTCCACCGAAGAGCTCGGACGCATCGCCCGCGACACGGCCGTGCACCTGGTGATCGGCGTCGTCGAGCGCGACGGTGGAACGCTCTACTGCACGGCCCTGTTCTTCGGCCCGGACGGCGAGATGCTCGGCCGGCATCGCAAGCTGATGCCAACCGCGATGGAACGCCTCATCTGGGGATTCGGCGACGGCTCCACCCTGCCGGTCTTCGACACGCCCGCCGGCAGGCTGGGCGCGGTGATCTGCTGGGAGAACTACATGCCGCTCCTTCGGGCAGCCATGTACGCCAAGGGAGTCCAGCTCTACTGCGCGCCGACGGTGGACGACCGCGAGACCTGGATCCCCACCATGCGGCACATCGCGCTCGAGGGCCGCTGCTTCGTCCTGTCGGCATGCCAGTTCATCCGCCGCCAGGCCTATCCGCCCGACTACCCGCTCGATCCGGCGGTTCCGCCCGAGGCCGTGCTGATCCGAGGCGGGAGCGTCATCGTCAGCCCCCTCGGCGAAATCCTCGCCGGGCCGGACTACAGCGGAGAGCGCATCCTGACAGCGGACCTGGATGTTGGCGTGGTCGCCGAGGGGAAATATGACCTCGACGTCAGCGGCCACTACGCGCGGCCGGATGTGTTCCGCCTGCTGGTCAACGAGCGTCCGTTGCGTCCTATCGAGATCCTGAACAACCCCGACGAATCCACATGAATCTGCCCTTGACCGACGTAGAGGTGCGCGTCCTCGGCGCCCTGATCGAGAAGGACATGGCGACGCCGGAGTATTACCCGCTTTCGCTCAACGCGCTGGTCAACGCCTGCAACCAGAAGTCGAACCGCGACCCCGTGGTCAGCTTCGACGAAACCACCGTGGAGCGGGCGCTGGAGAGGCTGCGGGAGAAGCGGCTGGCGCTGATGCACACCGGCGGCGACAACCGTGTGCCGAAGCACAGTCACCGCATCGCCGAGACCCTGAACCTCGGCAACCGCGAGCTGGCTGTGCTTTGCGAGTTGATGCTGCGGGGTCCGCAAACGCCCGGCGAGCTGAAGAGCCGGGCCCAGCGACTGCACGATTTCGACGACCTGGAGTCGGTGGAATCGACGCTCGAGCGGCTGATGACCTGGGAGCCGCCGTTAGTGATCCGTTTGCCGCGACAGCCGGGCCTGCGGGAACTCCGCTACGCCCACCTGCTGGCCGGCGAGCCGGCGGTGGAGCAGGCAGAAGCGCAACCGCCCGCGCCTCCCCCAGACTCCGCCGCGGCCCGTCTCACCAGGCTCGAGGCCGAGGTCGAGGCTCTACGGGAAACGGTTCGTAATCTGGAGCAGCAGTTTCAGGATTTCCGGCAGCAATTCGAGTAGACATAGCGCAAGGCTCCGCGCCAGGGTCTCCGTCTTTCCTGGGCTTCGTCCTTCCCGGTCGGGAACTTTTTGCCCCGGCGCTCGTATTCCGGATAAAGGAGTCGCGATGAGCGTGAGCCTGTCCGGCTGGGCGCTGCCGCCGGCCATTTTGCTTGTGCTGATGGGGTGCGTCGGGGTTCCCCCGCGGGGGGAGCCTCGCGAAGAAACCCGCACCGTTTCGCTCGGCACCGCCGAGCGCGCCAATGTCCGGATCGAGATGAAGGCGGGGGAGCTGCGTGTCGCCGGCGGCGCCGGCGACCTTCTTCAGGCGACATTTCAATACGACGATGAGCGCTGGAAACCGGAGGTCCGCTACGACGTCGTCGGGTTTCGCGGGAATCTGACCGTGCGCCAGCGGACCGGGATCAGCATCGGCCCGCGTTCCGACTTGCGCCACGAGTGGGATCTCAAATTGAGCGACGACGTTCCGATGGACCTCGACGTAAGTCTCGGCGCCGGAAAGAATGAGATGGACCTTCGGGGCATGCAGTTGCGCCAGCTCGACGTCCGCCTGGGCGCGGGCGAACTGGACCTGAATCTGACCGGCCCGTGGAAGAAGTCGTTCGAAACCCGCATCCGCGGCGGCGTCGGCAAGGCAACCGTACGCCTGCCCAGGGACGTCGGCGTGCAGGCGCGGGCCCGGGGCGGGATCGGTGAGATCAAAGCCCACGGCTTCCACCGGGAAGGCCACACCTACACCAACGACGCCTTCGACAAGTCGCCGGTCACCTTGCGGCTGGATATCGAGGGAGGCATCGGCGAGATCCGGTTGGAGCTGGAGGGTTAGCGGCAAGGCTTCACAAGCATATGGAATCGGAGGCAGCCAACGCTGTCCCGCGCGACAGGCGTGCGTGGTTAGCAGTGCGGTGCGTGCGCTCGGGGACAGCGGAGCCTGCCACCGATTCCGGCGTGCCGCCAATCTCGCGGCCTCAGTCTTACCGCCGCCCGAGAAAACTGCCGAGGAACGACCCGGCGCCGATCCCCAGAAGACACACGGCGAGATCGCGGCGCCACCCCATCGCCCCCGGACTAATAGGCCGGCGGCGCACCAGGCTCCCCACGCCCATCCAGTGGGTGAGCCAGACATTGACGAAGTAGGCTACCAGAAACACGCCGAGGGCAAGCGCCAGGGACGCACCGATGGGACCGCCGGATCGATACGAGGCCACGGCCGCGGCCAAAGCGGCGGCCGAGGCGGCAACGGTCGGCTCAAACGGCGATCGGCCCGGGAACGGCTCTCCGAGCTGGCCGGCGGCCAGGCCGATCAAGACGACAACCAGCCCGGCGATGACGCCGCTCAGCGCCGCCGACGTCTGGCTTGTACCTTCATTGCTCTCAATGTCTTGCATTGCGCAACCTCCCTCCGGCCGCGGCGTCAGCCGCTACTCCCGCGCCAGTACGACCGACGCGTCCTCGGCCCCATGAACTTGCCGATGGCCCGGATGCTTTCGAGTTCGGCGCTCGCGTCCGCCGCCACCTCAGCCCAGTTGCGGAAGACCTTGCCCAGGCTGGCGCCCGGTACGCCTTCCTCCGGCTCGATGAAGCCAGGTTCTGTAACTGCCACGCATAAGCAGACGCGGTGAGGTCAGGCTGAACCGGAGGATGGTTGTGTTCGAACCTGGGTGAACACCGACTTATCTTCCGCCAATGACTCGAAGCCGAACACCGAGCCCGGCTCGGCGGAATCGCCGGCCACAAGAGTCTGCGCCACGGCGCCGCTCAGCTTTTCCGCAATGCCGCCGCCTGTCCCTGGATCTTCCGGACCGCCTCGGCAATCTGGTCCATGTCGCTTTTCCCAGTCAGCAGCATGTTCTGTGTGAGCCAGACGGCCTCCTCGCAGAGCCTGTCATTGGCCGGGCACAGGTTACGCTCCTCCCACTCCTTCAGGCGCGCGGAGGGGAAGATGGTCCGGTAGGCCCGCGACTGGAAAACATTCTTGAGGAAGGGCTCTTTGTTCAGCGGCGTGTAACCTCCCGAACACGGGATTCCCTCGGCCTCCAGAGCTTTCAGGAATACGCCGCGGGGAAGGCTCGTGAACTGCTGCTTGTCGTAGCGAAACATGTATAGGTGATATGCGTTCCGCGTGCAGCCCTCGTACATCCGCGCGGGCTGAATACCAGGTATCTCGCGTAACAGACCGGTCAGATACGCCGCGTTCTCTTCGCGGAGCTTCGACTGCTCCTCCAGCCGCTGCATTTGTGAAACCAGCAGCGCCGCCTGAAATTGCGTCATTCGGAGGTTGGCGCCGTTGGCGAAATACGAGAAGTTGTAGCTTTCTGTCTTGCGCCCGCGGCCGTTGTTGTGGAAGGTGAAGCAGCGCTCGATGACCTCGTCGTTGTTGGTGAGGACAGCGCCGCCCTCGCCCGAGGGCAGGTTCTTGGACACCTGGAAGCTGAAACACCCGGTGTCGCCGAGCGAGCCGACCTTGCGGCCTTTCCATTCGGCCAGGTGCGCCTGGCAGGCGTCCTCGATCACGGGAATCTTGCGCTTGGCGGCGACGGCGAAGATCGCGTCGAGATCGGCCGCCGATCCTCCGAGGTGCACCGGGATGATCGCCCGCGTGCGGTCGGTGATCGCCGAGGCTATCTTTCGAGCATCGATCTGGAACGTCGCGGGGTCGGTGTCGACAAAGACCGGCAGCGCGTGCTGGAGCAGCACCACGTTGACGGTCGCCACGAACGTATACGGCGGCACGATGACCTCATCGCCCGGGCCGACGCCGAGGGCGTTGAGCGAAGTCCACAGCGCGCTGGTGCCGTTGGCCGTCGCCAGACAGTGCCTGGCGCCGGTCAGCCTGGCGTACTCCTCCTCGAAACGCTTCGCGTAGCGGCCCGAGACGCCTCGGAACCACTGGCGCGATTCGAGCACCTCCATCAGGATCTGCTCGTCGGCGGCGGTGACCTTCGGCCACTCCGGCCACGACACCTCCCGGACCGGCTTTCCGCCTAACAGGGCCGGCTTGCGGTCGGCGGCCGACGCGCCGCTTGCGACCGCGGCGGCGGACGCCGCGCCGAGAAACGTCCTGCGGCTGACTGGGTCAATCATGGAACTGTCCTCTCCGTAAGAAATGGTACTCTCATTGGCTTGCTCCCGGTGAACCCCAACTCGTCAGCCCTGGCCGCACTCCAGCAGCAGGTCGTCGCCTGCACGAAGTGTCCCCGTCTCCTTGACCACTGCCGGCGGGTCGCGCAAGTCAAGCGGCGGGCCTACCGCGATTGGTCTTACTGGGGCAAGCCGGTGCCGTCATTCGGCGATCCGACCGCGGGGCTTCTCGTCATCGGGCTTGCACCGGCCGCTCATGGAGCCAACCGCACCGGCCGTATGTTCACCGGCGACCGCTCCGGGGACTTTCTCTACAAGGTCCTCCATGACACTGGGTTCGCCTCGCAGCCGGTGAGCCGTTCGCGCGACGACGGGTTGATGCTCACCAAGGCGTACATCACGGCTGCCGTCCGTTGCGCGCCTCCGGCCAACAAGCCTGCGCCGGGCGAAATCGTCGCCTGCCGCTCGTGGCTCGAGCAGGAATTGGATCTGCTGCCCGGCGTGCGGGTGGTCGTGGCGCTGGGACGGATCGCGTTCGACGTCTATCTGTCGCTTCTGCGCGACCGCGGCCTGATCAGGAGCCGCGCGGATTTCCCGTTCGGCCACAACCGGGAGCATCGCACAGCTCCCGGCCTGCCGCTGCTGATCAGCTCCTACCACCCCAGCCAACAGAACACGTCGACCGGCCGGCTGACAGAGAAGATGCTGCGCGCCGTGTTCCTGCGAGCCCGGCGGCGGATGGCTGTGCCCCCGGTTCGCCGTCAGCCGCCATGGCCGAGGTAGTAGACAAGCCAACTCATCTTGCGGTACTCGCCGCGCAGCACCCGCAGGAGGGTGTAGGCGGTGAAGCCGAACGCCCACCACCCTCGCAGGCGCCCCACAGGCTATCGTCAGAAGTCGACGATGACCGTCGGGTTGAAGTCACAGGTGCTGACAGCGAAACTGACGGTCTTGTTCTTTCGCTTGCCTCCGACCGTCGCCGTTGCGGTGACCATGTAAGTCCCCGGCGCCAGCAGGATCGGGTTTCCGGCCGTGCCGTACTCGCGGTGGAACGAGAACGGCGAGCAGAGAGCCGCGGGAAGGACCGTTTGCAGAGTCAGGTTCTTCGCCACGTCCACCGTATCCACGTTCGGGTGGTTGCGGTTTCCGGTGACACGCTGGAGCTGGATCCTCCTGTTTGTGGAGAATTCCAGCTTATGGCGACAGATACTCTTATCATCGAACGGCGATTCGGTCAAGAGAGAATTCGGAGAATTCGGTGGGTGTTGGTGCGTCTCGCCGCGCTTTTGTATCATAGGCACCGATCGTCGCAGTACGAGTCCGGGGCGCGTGGGAACCGTCAGTTCGGGCACGCTCCGAGTCTGTGGATGTACGGCGCTGGGAGCGACTTTACCCGCCGTGGCCGAGGTAGTAGAAACGCGCCAAGAACAGCGCCGTCAGCACGTAGACCAGCCAGCTCACCTTGCGGTACTCGCCGCGCAGCACCCGCAGGAGAGTGTAGGCGGTGAAGCCGAACGCCAGGCCGTTGGCGATGCTGAAGGTCAGCGGGATGGTGGTCATCGTGAGAAACGCGGCAATGCCGATGCTCGGGTCGGACCACTGGATCTCGCCGATGTGCGACATCATCAGGCAGCCGACCACGATGAGGGCCGGCGCGGTGGCCGCCGCCGGGATCGCGCCAATCAACGGGGCGACAAACAGCGCGGCGACGAACAGCAGGCCGGTGACGATCGAGGTCACTCCGGTCCGCCCCCCGGCGACCACCCCAGCGGCGCTCTCAATGTAGCTGACCACCGTGGATGTGCCCGCCAGCGCGCCGGTGATGGTGGCGGTCGAATCGGCGACCAGGATGCGGTTCAGCCTAGGGATTTCGCGGCTCTGATCGAAAAGCTCCGCCTTCTGGCCAACGGCCACCAGCGTGCCGACGTTGTCGAAGACATCGACGAAGAAAAACACGAAGACGATTTCCAGGAAGCCGAGCCCGAGCGTGGATGGGATGTCGAGCTGAAACGCGGTGGCCGAGATGTCCGCCAGGCTGTACGTCCGCGCCTCCCAGTGTACAAGGCCGAAAAGGGCGCCAATGGCGGTCGTGCCCAGGATGCCGATGAGCATGGCGGCGCGAACGCCCCAGGCGAGCAGGGCGGCGATCAGCAGCAGGCCGGCGATCGCCAGCAGCGTGTTCGGATCCCGCAGGTTGCCCATGCTGACCGTCGTGGTCGGGCTCGAGACGATAATGCCCGAATTGCGAAATCCGATGAGCGCGATGAACAGGCCAATCCCCGCCGCCACCGCCGAGTACAGCTCCCGGGGGATGGAGGCCACGACGGGACGGACGACGCCGGCCAGCGTCAGCGCGAGAAAGGTCACGCCGGAGAGGAAGACGGCCCCAAGCGCCGCCTGCCACGGCACGCCCATGCCTTTGACAACCACGTAGGTGAAGTAAGCGTTCAGACCCATGCCGGGGGCGAGGGCGATCGGGTAGCGCGCCAGCACGCCCATCAGCAGGCTGCCGATGGCGGAGGACAGGCAGGTAGCGGCCACCACCGCCGTCACCGGCATGCCGGCCTCGTGCAGGATCGAGGGGTTCACGAACACGATGTAGGCCATGGTGATGAACGTGGTCGCGCCGGCAAGGATCTCCGTGCGCCAGTTGGCGCCGAGAGCCGGGAATTCGAAGTAGCGCTCGAGGCGCTGCGTGAGGGTGAGCATCAGCCAGAGTCGATGCTAGCGCAGGCGGCCCTCCCCGCACCACTGACACCCTGCGGAAGAGGCGGGGAGTTGGTAAGCCGCCGATGAACGCAGATGAACGCCGATGGTGATGAGGCGATTCTTGAAGTCGGCATCGGCGCACTCGGCGTTCATCAGCGGCTACAAATTCTTTCGAAGTTCTTTAGCAGCCGCGGTCAATACCACTGCCCAAACCGTACAGTCGAAGAAGCTCTCCGACATTTCTGGCGAGGTCGAATTTCCCTTTTGCGATCGCGCGGCCGGCCTCGCCCATGGACTCACGCAGGGCGGCGTCCGGGAGCAACGACAAGATGCCGGAGGCGATCGCGGACACATCGCCGCGCGGAACGAGCAAGCCGCTCCTGCCGTGCTCGATCACTTCCGGGATGCCGCCGACCCGGGTGCCGACGACCGGCCGGCCGGCGGCCATCGCCTCGGCAATCGACCAGCCGAAGATCTCCTCCCAGCGCGAGACCTGGCAAACGACATCGGCGGCGGCGTAGGCTCCTTCAGCCCAGGGATCCAGCAGCAGGCCCGTCCAGGTGACGTGTCGCTCGAGTCCCATCCGCGCCGCCCCCTCGGTGAATTGGGCTCTCGCGGCTCCTTCGCCGGCAACCACGAAGTGAGCCCGTGGCTCCTGCTGGACGACGCGGCGGGCCGCTGCGAGCAGGTCTCCAATTCCCTTCTCCGGGATGATCCAGCTCACCTGAAGCACCACCAGCCTGTCGCCGGGGATCGACCAGCGCCGGCGAAAGGCCGTCGCGTCCCCAGCGGGGCGCGTGAGATCGACGCCGTTGTAGATACGGACAAACCTCGCGGGCGGCAGCACGCCGAGTTCCTCCCAGCAGCGCACGCCGTAGTCGCTCGGGCAGGTGACGCGCTCGATGGGACTGTTGATCGCCCGGGTGGCGAGCCGCTTCCACAGCCGCGCGCGCCGCGGCTGATAGCCCTCCGGCCGCGAGGAATGGTCCGTGAAGAAGATGCGCGGTACTCCCAGCAGCTTCGCGGTCCACGGATACGGCCCAAGGAAACTGCTGAAATGCAGATGCAGGATCTCCGGCCGGTGGCGGCGCAGAATCGCAACCAGCCCGCACGCCTGGCGCCAGCCCGGACGCCACGCATCCGGAAGCACCTCCAGATCCACGTTCGGGAGTTCGAGGAATTCGCGAACCTTACCGGCCGGCGGGTTCAGGTAGCACAGCACGCTTCGCCAGCCGAGCATCCCAAGCTGCCGGGAGATCTCCCGGGCGAAGGTCTCGCCGCCGCCGATGCGGAACGGGTCGATCCCGAGGACCGAAACGACCGTCTGGTTCTGGGCCAATCCAGTTCAGGATACGACGGGCAGAGCCAGGTTCTGCTTCTCGGCCGGCGTACAGCGGTCATTCAGGCAGCAGCCCGAGCGCCACCAGCGCGGGCGGTTCTCCCAGATTTCGCGGATCGGCGTCGTCTTGAGATTGCCAACCGGCGGCTTGCCGTAGCAGGCCACCACGTCTCCGTTGGCCTTGAACTCCAGTGTCGTCAGCGCGGCGCACGCCGGCTGCGCTTCGTGGGCGGTGTGCGCCTGGGTGCTGACCCGCAGCGAGTCCGGATTGCGGAAGTACGGAATCATCGCCTCAAGCTGGCCGAAGCTGTTGTCAATGTGCAGCCCCCGCCGCTTCAGGCCGATCAGCTCCCGGACTGCGGCGATCGCGCGATCGGTGTCGCGCGGCCAGTTCTCGCTGGTTTCAAACCACCGCGGGTCTTCCGGCGTGTTGTAGTTCTGCTCGATCGGCTGATAGAAGACGTGCATGCCGTCCTGGGTCGCGAAGCGCGCCACCTTGGCCAGGTCATCGAGATTGTGCGACATGGCCACCGTCTTCAGCCGAATGACGTAAGGCAGCCGGCGGTCCCGCCGCATCCGCTGAAGCGTCTCGATGGTGCGCATCGTCTTCTCGAAGAACTGGTCGCGGCCGCGGATCTTGGTGTGCGTCTCGCCCATGCCGTCCAGCGAAACCGTAATGCGCCACGGCCGGGCCAGCGCCAGCTTCTCGATCTTCGACTGGTCGTCCCAGTAGCCGTGCGTGAGGATCTCCATCAGCAGCCCGATCGACGATCCGTGGGCGATCACCTCGGCCGCATATGACTTCAGCAGAGCCTCGCCGCCGCTGAACACGATGAGGACCGGACCGAGCCAGCGGCGCAGGTCCTCGAGCACCGTCTTGTACTGCTCGAGCGTGGGCGCGTCCTCCTTGCCGCGGTTCTTCCAGATGTCGCAGTGAACGCAGCGGGCATTGCAGAGTTCGGTGAGCAGGAAGACTATCGAGGCCGGCCGGCAGCGATCCGCCCAGCGCCCGCCGGCGAAGGTCCGGAGGCGGTACTGGAGACCTTCGTACACCCTTCGCCGCAGGTTAGGCAGCGCCCCGTACATGGATAGTATTATAGTGGCCCTGGCCCGGCCAGGCATCCGAATTTGGGTGAAAAGCCCCAGCCCAAGCCGTCTCGCCCCGCCCCACAGGTGCGGCCCTGGCGAAAATCCAGTTTGTTTATAAGCACTTACAGTGGTCCCCGGCGACCGCCACCTTCCCCAAGGAATGGCCCTTCAATCGCTGATTCCTAGCCCGGAGACCCATCGCATGGCCTACGTGATCGTCGACACCTGTACCAAGGACAACAACTGCATCGAAGCCTGCCCGGTCGATTGCATTCATCCCAAGCCGGATGAACCGAACTACGAAGAGGTGCCGCAGCTTTACATTCATCCGACCGAATGCATCGACTGTGGCGCTTGCATACCGGTCTGCCCGACGAACTCCATTTTTGTGCTCGACGAGCTTCCGGCGGAGCTATCCGGCTTTGCCGAGAAGAACGCCAACTACTACAACGCCTGACCGTCCGCCGCTCTGTTCCGGGCCGACATCGCTGGCCGCCGTCACCCTACTGAGCCGGCGTTGACTACCTGGAGAGGGAGTGGTGCATCAGTTCGAGTTGTGGCCATGTGCTCGACACCTGACTGACGGCCTTGCTGAAACCGTTGTAGTGCATTTTCCTGAACAGGCTGACCAGATCCGGGTCGCGCCAGCCTTTGTTGGTTTCCTGTTCGAGGATGTATAAAGCTTCCTCCGGGGTGAAGGCGCGCTTGTAGGGGCGCACGGTGACCAGGGCGTCGTAGATGTCGGCGATCTGGAGAATGCGGGCCAGCAGCGGAATGGCGTCGCCGCTCAATCCGTCCGGGTAGCCGCTGCCGTCCCAGCGCTCATGATGATGGCGGATGATCGGCAGGACCTGTGCGAGGCTCTTCATCGGCCGGCAGATCTCCTCCCCTTTGGTGGTGTGCTGGCGCATCTTCACCCACTCCTCTTCGGTGAGCGACTGCTGTTTGTGCAGGATGGCGTCGGGCACGGCCACTTTGCCGATGTCGTGCAGGAATCCTCCGCGGTAGAGCGCCAGTAGTTCCGCCCGAGACAATTCGAGCTTCTTGCCGAGCAGCACGCTGTACCAGGCCAGCCGCTCGCAGTGCCCCGCCATGTGATGGTCGCGGTGCTCGATCGATCGAGCCAGGGCGAACAAGATCGATTCGGTTTCTTCCAACGAGTCGATGGCCGCCTTGTTCCGCAGCATGGCGCGGACGCGGATGCGCACCACCGCCGGATGGAGCGGCTTGATCAGGAACTCATCGGCGCCCGAGGCGATTCCCGCCACTTCGTTCTCGATCCCCTGGATGCTGGTCACCATGAGGATCGGGAGGAGCTGGGTGCGGCGGTCGGCTTTCAGGCAGCGACAGAACTCCAGCCCGCTCATGCCCGGCATCATCAGATCCAGGATCACCAGGTCGATCTTCTGGTGTTGGAGCAGCGACAGCGCCTCCGGACCCCGCCTGGCTTCCAGGATCCGGTAGGGCTCCTGGCGAAGCATGGCACGCAACACCTGGCGGTTGATGTCGTTGTCGTCCAGCAGCAGGATCCCCGGATCTTCGCCGCCGCGTGTTCCGTCATCGAATGAGTGCGGGGTAGCCAGATCGACAAATGGCAGAGTGCTCTGCGCTGCCATCGGATCAGGCCAGGATCTCATGGATCGACGTTCGTGCCTTGAGGAGGACACGATCCTCGCGAGTACTTATCGGCGGAAACGCCGCCCGGCTCCAGTTCTGCCAGGAGGACTTGCCAAGAGCCGCGCGATCCGGTGGAATACGAAGAGCTACGGTTTGTTGCTTACGGGTGGAGGAAGCTACATGAAACGAATTGCCTTGCTGGTTGCCGCGGTGATCCTGCCGCTCACGGCGGAGACGCTGAGTCGCGGCGACCGCGATTTCGCGATGAGTCATCTGCACGCCAGCCGCAAACTATTCCTGGATGCGATTGACGGCCTAAGCGAGGCGCAGTGGAAGTTCAAACCTTCGCCCGAGCGGTGGTCCATCGCGGAGGCCGCCGAACACATCGCGCTCAGCGAGGATGCGCTGCTGGGGTTGATCACAGAGAAAGCGCTGAAGTCCGAGCCGGTCAAGGATCGGCCGAGGCCGGCGAGAGCCGACGACGAGAAATTGATCGTGATGATCCGGGACCGCAGCCGGAAGGGGACCGCGCCGGAGTTCCTGAAGCCGTCCGGCAAGTGGGCGACCAGGGAGGCGCTGGCGGAGGATTTCAAGAAGAGCCGCGAGCGCACGATCTCCTTCGTAGAGAGCACCGCGGAGGATCTTCGCAGCCACACCACCCCGCACCCCGTCTTGCAGTCGATGGACGCCTACCAGTGGGTGCTGCTGATCGCGGCTCACACCGAGCGGCACACGGCGCAGATCAACGAGGTCAAGGCGGACGCGAATTTCCCGAAGTAGAGGCGGACTCTTACCACAGAGCCACAGAGAACACCGAGATTTCTTTGGGTTGCTCTGTGCACTCTGTGACTCTGTGGTGAATCCCCCTCCGGAATCGAAGTATGATGTCCTAGTACTCGTGCACTCACGAAGGGATTTCCTGACGGCTGCGGGGCTGGCGGCGACGGGGCAGCTCCGGGCGGCAACTCCCCCTTCGCCCGCTTGCCGGAGCGGCCGCGTTTCGCTCGACGGCGCCTGGGAGTTCCGGCTGGACTCGGAACAGCGGTGGAGAGAGGTCACCATCCCGCACACATGGCAAATCGAGGCGGATTCTGCCGAATACTACGGCGTCGCGTGGTACCGGCGCACCTTCGAAGCGCGCAAGGAATGGGCCTCGGGCGCGGTGCGAATCGAGTTCGAGGCGGTGTTTCACTCGGCCACCGTCTGGATCAATGACCAGCAAGTGGGCGAGCACCTGGGCAAGGGCTACACCGCTTTTGCATTCGACATCACCGGGCTGCTGAGGTTCGACGAGCACAACACCGTCCGGGTGCGCGTGGACAACGCTTTCGACGACCGGATGCTGCCGCGCGGCAGGTCCAGCGACTGGGCGCACGACGGGGGGATCCACCGGCCGGTCAGTCTGCTGGTGACTCCGAAGGTGTTTGTCGAGAGGGTGGAGATCGACGCCGAGCCGGACCTGGCGATGAAGAGAGCTGAGGTGCGCGTCCGGGCGCTGATCCGCAACCTGGACGTGAAGGCGGCCGAGGGCACCATCAGCCCGCGCGTCGTGCACGAAGCCACTGGACTGGCGGTGGCGCAAAAGGACGACGCCGCGCGCTATTCGCTGAAGGCCGGAGAAGCGGCGATGGTGGAGATTCCACCGCTGGCGATCGACCGGGCGGAGTTTTGGCACTTCGATCACCCGCATCTGTACGAATTGCAGCTTCGCCTCAGCTCCGGGCACGCGGTCACCGAGACATTTGGCGTGCGGAAGATCGAGAGCCGCGACAGCGGTTTCTACCTGAACGGCGAGCGGGTGCGCCTCGTGGGCGTGGAGCGGATGGCGGGCAGCAACCCGGAGTACGGCATGGCCGAGCCGGCCTCCTGGATCGAGCACGACCACGCCGACATGAAGGAGCTGAACTGCGTCTACACGCGGGTGCACTGGCAGCAGGACCGGCGGGTGCTGGATTATTGCGACCGGCACGGCATCCTGATCCAGACCGAGGTGCCGACGTGGGGGCCGCAGACGTTCGCGGGGATGGAGCGCGAGCCGTCCGAGGCCATCATGCGGAACGGGCTGGAGCAGTTGCGCGAGATGATCGCGCGGGACCGCAACCATCCGTGCATCTTCTCGTGGGGAGTATCGAACGAAATCGGGGGCCAGAACCCTCCGGCGTACGCCTTCGCCAAACGGATGCACGAGGAAGCGAAGAAGCTCGACCCGAAGCGGCTGGTGACTTACGCGTCCAACTCGCTGCAACAGACGCCGGAGAAGGACGTCGCCGGGCTCATGGACTACGTCATGTGGAACGAGTACTACGAGAGCTGGTTCGCCGGCACGCCGGCGGACCTGGCGCGGAACCTCGACGAGATCCACCGGGCGTTTCCCGGCAAGGCGATCGTGATCTCCGAGTACGGCTACTGCGCTTGCACGGCGGACCGGCCGGAAGGAGACGCGCGGCGGATGGAAATCCTGCGCGAGCACAACCGGATCTTCCGCGAGCGCGACTTTGTCTCGGGACTGGTTTTCTTCTGCTACAACGACTACCGCACCCACATCGGCGACAAGGGTCTCGGGGTGATGAAGCAGCGGGTCCACGGCGTGGTGGATGTCTATGGCGCGCGCAAGCCTTCGTTTGAAGCGCTCCGGTCGGAGTCGAGTCCGGTGGAGTCGGTGAGCGTGGCGGGGCAGCCGGCGGCGATGGAGGTGACGGTCCGTGCCCGAAAGACGGCGCCGGCTTACACGCTCGCGGGCTACACGCTTAGGGCGGTGTTGTACGGCTACGGCGAGATTCCGCTCGAGCGACTGGAGGCGGCTCTCCCGCAACTGGCTCCTGGAGAGCAGGCGACGCTGCGCCTGGTCTTCCGGGAGAAGGCGCCGCTGCGGATTCAGTTCGACGTCGTCAGACCCACGGGCTTCTCGGCTTACACGCGAGTCTGGAGGCCGTGAGGATGACTCCGGCAACCACCGCGGCCGGCCGGGGGAGTGCGCTGTTTGTCTACATGGTGTCGATTGTGGCCGCGACTGCCGGCCTGCTGTTCGGCTTCGACATCGCGGTGATCAACGGAGCGATCATCTTTCTCCGCGACCAGTTCCGGCTGACGGAGTTCCAGACCGAGGCGGCGGCGAGCGCGCTGCTGATCGGCTGCGTGTTCGGGGCGGCCGTGGCCGGCTGGCTGAGCGATCGCTTCGGCCGCCGCCGCATCCTGCTGCTATCCGCCCTGCTGTTCGCGGTGTCGTCGATCGGCGCCGCTCTGCCGCGGAACCTCGCCGAGTTCGCCGCGGCCCGATTTCTGGGCGGAGTCGGCGTGGGCGTGGCTTCGATGCTGGCGCCGCTCTACATCGCCGAGGTGTCGCCTCCGGGCATTCGCGGACGGCTGGTGTCGCTGAACCAGTTCGCGATCGTCACCGGGATTCTGCTGGCGTACTTCGTGAACTGGCGGCTATCGTTTCTCGGCCCGGCCGGGTGGCGGTACATGTTCGCCGTCGCGGCCGTTCCATCGATCGCGTTCTTTATCGCTCTGTTCTTCGTGCCGGAAAGCCCGCGGTGGCTCACCGAGACGGACCGGGCGGACGAGGCGCTGCGGGTCCTCACCAGGGTCGGCGGGAGCAGCCAGGCGGCGATCGAGTTGGAGCAGATCAAGGAGGCGATCGCGGAGGAGAGCGGGACGCTGGCAGAGCTGCTGCAACCAGGCTTCCGGCGGGCGCTGGCGATCGCAGTGGCGCTGGCAATTCTACAACAGGTCACCGGCATCAACACGGTGCTGTTCTACGGCTCGATCATTTTCAAGGAGCAAGTCGGGAACCACAGCGAATCGGCGGCGATCGGCGCCAACGTCATCATCGGGCTGATTAATTTCCTGGCGACGATTGTCGCACTGTGGGTGATTGACAAAGCCGGACGCCGGCCGCTGCTGATGCTGTCGTCGGGGTGCATGGCGGTTTGCCAGATCCTGCTCGGCGCGGCGTTCCTGATCCAGCCGCCGCCGGCGATGCTGGTGCTCGGCATCATGTTGTTCTGCGTGGCCGCCTTCGCGGTGGGACTCGGGCCGGGAGTCTGGGTGGTGCTCGCCGAGATCTTCCCGACGCGAGTGCGCGGGCGAGCCATGTCGATCGCCACCATCAGCCTCTGGGTGGCCTGCGTCGCGCTGACCATGACGTTCCTGTCGCTGGTCAGCGCGATCACGGTTACCGGGGCGTTCTGGGTCTATGGCGCCATGTGCGTCACCACCTATGTGATTGTCTGGCGACTTACTCCGGAAACAAAAGGGAAAACGCTCGAGGAAATCGAGCGGTTATGGAGGCATTAACGTGATCACCCGCAGATCCTTTCTCATCACATCGGCGTCCGCCGCGATGGCTCGGGCGGTGCAGGCTCCTTCGGGGCTGCCGGTTCCGCGGCCCATCAAGGCCTTCTGCATCGACTTCAACTGGCGGCGCCCGCGCCACGAGGGGTGGCACAACGACTTTGCCCGATTCGGCCACTGGGCAGATGCCTCGCCGGAGGAGCATGTCGCGTGGTATGAAGCGCTGGGCGCGAACGTGATTCAGACGTTCTGCGTGTCCTGCAACGGCTACGCCTGGTACAAGGGAGGGTTCGCCCCTCCGCAGCCCGGACTGAAGCACGACTTCCTGCGGGAGGTGGCGCGGCTCGGGCACACGAAGAAGATGCTGGTGGTGGGCTATTTCACTCCAGGCGCGAACACGCGATGGGGACAAGAACATCCCGATTTGAGTTACGGTTCGCCGTCTACGCTCCACATCCCGTTCACCGACGAGTACCTCGACTTTTTCTGCCGCTCCGTCGAAGACGCCGTCAAGCGGACAGGGATCGATGGCTACATGCTCGACTGGGTCTGGAACCCGAGCAAGAAGCTCCGCGAGAACGGCTGGATCGAGTGCGAGCGCAAGCTCTACGAGAAGCTCACCGGCAAGAAGTTCCCGGCGAGCGGCAAGCCGTCGCCCGAGGACGTGCTGGACTACGAGCGGAAGGCCATCGACCGCTGCTGGCGGCGGATTCACGAGACGACGAAGCGAGCCGACCCGCGCTCGATCATCTTCCTTTCGTGCAACAACCTCACCGAGCCGACGGTGGCCGGCTCGCGGATGCTCAAGGAAGTGGACTGGGTGCTGAACGAAGCGCCGAACCGGGAGTATTTCGAGGCGGCGAAGGGTATGGTCGGGTCACACACGCGGCTCATTCAGTGCCTGGTGGGCTGGCAGACCCACGACGCCGGCGCTTACCTGTCGGACCCGGCGAACAAGGACGTCGACCTGTACGGCTTCGCCGAGCCGCGCGACAATTCGCTGCCGCTACCGGTGGCGGAGTACCTCGCCAAGCCCGTTTCGGCTTTTCAAGGCACGGACCGGTTTGCGGTCAACGATCGCAACATCGCGGTGCTGGCGCGATATTTCAACGGGCTTGGCCTGGACAGGGTTGTGCCCCGCAAGGGCTGAGCTTGACGCGGTCCTCCTCCTGCCATCAGAATCGAAGCCAAGCCGCATCTCCGGGAGATCAGACATGACCTATTCACGCCGGGACTTCCTGAAAGCTACCTCAGTGACTGCCGCAGCGCTTGTCGATTCGGAGGCGCAGGCGGCGCTGCCGCCGCCGTCCGAATCGGGCATCGAGCACGTCATCGTCGTGATGATGGAGAACCGCTCGTTCGATCACTTCCTCGGATGGTTGCCCGGAGCCGACGGGCAACAACATGCCACTTACTATGACATCGACGGGAATCCCTTCTCGACCTCCCATCTACAGGACTACCAGGGCTGCGGGCATCCGAACCCGGACCACTCGTATGCCGGAGGCCGCGTGGAGTACAACGGCGGCCTGTGTGACGGGTGGCTGAAAACACCCGCGAACGACGTTTTCGCGATCGGATACTACGAGGCGAGCGATCTTGCCTTTCTCGGCCCCGCGGCGCCGGCCTGGACCACATTCGATCGCTACTTCTCCGCAACCATGGGGCCCACGTATCCGAACCGCTTCTTCATGCACTCGGCGCAAACCGACAGGATCAGGAACACACTGGCGATTTCGCAGCTTCCGACCATCTGGGACCGTCTCTCGGCGCGGGGTATCAGCGGCCTGTACTACTTCAGCGACTTGCCGTTCCTGGCCTTGTGGGGGCTGCGCTATCTCGGCATCGCCCGCGGCATCTCGCGGTTCTTCGACGACTGCGCCGCCGGGACATTGCCCCAGGTCGCATTTGTCGAGCCCACGTTCCTCGGCTTGGAGAACGGGACGTCCAACTGTGACGAGCCGCACGCCGACATCCGGAACGGGGAAGCATTCATGTACTCGGTCTACCGGGCGGTAACGACCGGCCCGCTGTGGTCGAGCACGGTGCTGCTCTTCAATTACGACGAGTGGGGCGGTTTCTTCGAACACGTTCCTCCCATTACCGCGCCGGACCCGCATCCGGCCACGAGCCTGCGGGGATTTCGCGTGCCCGGTTTGATGGTCGCTCCGTGGGCGCGCCGCGGTTTCGTCGCCAAGAATGTCTATGACCACACGTCCATTCTGAAGATGATCGAGTGGCGGTGGGGGCTCAGGCCGCTAACAGTGCGCGATCAATATGCCGCGAACATCGCTCAGGTTCTCGATTTCGCCTCGCCGGACTACACGGCACCGGATTTTGCTGTTCCGCCGGGTCCGTTCGGTGTTCCGTGCCGCGCGGGCGCGGCACCCGCGCCCAGCCACTGGGCCGAATTGGCTCAGGCCGCGCGCAGCTTGGGCTGGCCTGTTCCCTGATTGGCCGTTGCCAATGCCGGCGGCGGACTACGCGGGCCGATCGACAAGGCCGATCCAGACGCCCGGTGTTTGGCCGAACTACCCGAGCACGGCGCCTTGATGCGCCGCACAGCGGGCGGCGAAATTGGGGATTACGTAGCCTGTCGCCGATTTCTTCAAAAGTTGACGATGTTGGCGAAGGAGATGGGGTCGAGGCTGGCGCCGCCGACCAGGACGCCGTCGATTTCCGGCTGCGCCATCAGACCTCGGATGTTGTCGGGCTTCACGCTGCCGCCGTAAAGGATCCGGGTTGTCTCGGCGGCATCGCTGCCGAAGCGGGCGCGGACCTCGCTGCGGATAAGCTGGTGGGCTTCGCTGGCGATCTCCGGGGTGGCAGTTCTTCCGGTGCCGATGGCCCACACCGGCTCGTAGGCGATGGTGATTTTGGAGAACTGCTCGGGCTCCAGACCGGCGATTCCGCCGCGGAATTGCTTACGGAGAACCTCTTCGGTCTTTCCGCCCTCGCGTTCCTCGATTCGCTCGCCGACGCACACAATCGGGCGGAGACCCGCCGCCAGCGCGGCCACGGTCTTCTTCAGCACTCCCTGGTCGGTCTCGCTGAAAAACTGGCGCCGCTCGCTATGCCCGATGATCACCCAGCGGCAGCCGATGGCGGCTAGCATCGGCCCACTCACCTCGCCCGTGTAGGCGCCTTCCTTTTCAAAGTACAGATTCTGCCCGCCGATCTCGACGCGGCTTCCCCCGACTGCCTCGACCGCAGCCGCCAGGTTCGGGAAGGCGGGGCAGATCACGATGTCGCGTGCATCGGCCTGCTCCACCAGCGGCTTGAACACCTCGAAAAACGCCGCCGTTTCGGCGATTGTCTTGTACATCTTCCAATTACCGGCCATCAATGGTCGTCTCATACGATTGCGCTCAAGAAGCTTGCTCCTTTCTCTATCTGAATCCCGAAATTCTCCGCCACCGTCTGGCCCATGTCGGCCAGAGTGCAGCGCGTGCCCAAGTCAATCCCCGTCTTCGCCCGGCGCCCGTGAACCAGGAGCGGCACGTACTCGCGGCTATGGTCGGTGGACGGCGTCGTCGGGTCGCAGCCGTGGTCCGCCGTGAGCATCAGCAGATCTTCGTCCGCCAGCTTACCCAGAAGCTCCGGCAGCCACGCGTCCACTTCTTCCAGCGCCGAGGCGTAGCCTTCGGGGTTGTTGCGGTGACCGTAGACCTGGTCGAAGTCGACCAGGTTGACGAAGATCAGCCCGGCCGGCGTGACATCCATGGCCTCGATGGTCTTAGCCATGCCATCGGCGTTGTCCTTCGTCTTGTTGTATTCTTTGATGCCGCGTCCCAGGAAGATTTCGAAGATCTTGCCCACGCTGTGGACCGGGATGCCCGCCGCCTCAAGCCGGTCCAGCAACATCCCGCGCGGCGGAGCGACGGCGTAGTCCTTGCGGTTGTGCGTGCGCACAAAAGAGCCGGGACCGCCGGCGAACGGCCGGGCGATGACTCGTCCGACTTCGTGCTCGCCGCGCAGCATCTCGCGGGCGGTCTCGCAGATGTTGTACAGCTCCCACAACGGGATCACTTCCTCGTGCGCGGCGACCTGAAACACGCTGTCGGCGGAGGTGTAAACGATCGGTGAGCCGGTGCGCATGTGCTCGGCGCCGAGCCTGTCGATGATTTCCGTGCCCGAGGCCGGCATGTTTCCCAGCGCCCTCCGGCCGATGCGCCGCTCGAACTCGTCCATGATCTCGCGCGGAAACCCGTTCGGGTAGAGAGGAAACGGCCGCGCCAGGTGAATCCCGGCCATCTCCCAGTGGCCGGTAGTCGTGTCCTTACCGGGAGAGGCCGGCGCACAGCGCCCGTAACAGCCGGCCGGCGCCGGATACGGCGGAAGCCGTTCGAGCGGCTTGATGTTCGCCAGGCCCAGCCGGCAGAGGCTCGGAAGGCGGAGCGGGCGGAAGCGCGCCAGGTTGCCGAGCGTATCGCTGCCGGCGTCGCCGTAGGCGGCGGCGTCGGGCGTCTCGCCGATGCCAACGCTGTCCAGCACGATCCAGACGACGCGGCGGAAGATTCCGCCGGCGAAATTGGGGATTACGTAGCCTGTCACCGGTCTTCCAGGGCTTCCTCGATCCGTTCCACCAGCATGGCGACGAACCGGTCGGCGTTGAAGCCGGTGATCCGACCCGACATCTCGCCGCGCCGGTTCACGATGATGGTGGTGGGGATCGACGAGATCCGCAGCAGCCGCGACAGACCATCCTCGAAGTACACCGTCTTCTGCCAGCCGGCTTCTTTGAGAAACGGTTCCACCAGACTGCGGTCCTCGTCGGTATTGATGGAAAGAAACACGACCTCGGGCCGCGATTTGTAGGTTTGCTTGACCTTCTCGTACATGGGGTGTTGGATGCGGCATGGGCCGCACCAGGTGGCCCAGAAGTCCAGCACCAGCACGCTGCCGCGCAACGAACCGAGCAGCAGTTTCTCGCCCCGGAGACCGGAAAGGGTGAACTGCATGGGGTCCTCGACTCCGGCGTTGGGGTCGATCTCGCGCCGGCGCAGCTCGCGCTCGCGGATGAGCGCCGCCGTGCGGTCATAGGCTTCGAGAATCAGGTCGCCCAGCCCCGCTTCCGAGCCATGGAGCTTGCGATAGAGTTCGCCTATCCGCTTCCGGTCCCTGGCGCGATCCTCTTCGGTGTTTCGGTCGTCAGGCATCGTGAACGCGTCGGCGTAAGGAGCAAGGGATTCCTCCTCTTTTCCGGCCTTCGCAAGCAGCAGGCCGATCTCCCGCGCAGACTCCGCGGTCGGATACGTCCGGTAGCTCTGCCGGGCCAGCGCGATCGCGTCGTCCAGGCGTTCGAGGTTGCCTGCCGCACGAGCCTTGAAGATGAGCGCCCTTCCGAGATTTCTGTTCAACTCCTCGCGGAACTGCGCCTGGGCACGCAAGCTCCGCGGCGCTTCCTTCTCGAGACCCTTCAAGGCCTGCTCGAAACGTCCGGCGTACTGCCAGGCGCGCTCCGCCAAGTCCTTGTCGTCCTTCGCCAGCAGAAGCCGGGTGACTTGCTCGAGGATTTGCAGATCGTCTTCGCCGTCGGCGAGCAGGCGTTCACCGTACAGCAGGATCCGCCGGTCATCCTTCGCCTCAATCGCGGCCTTGACGATGGAGTGCTCCATCTCCTGTTTGCGATCGGATCCCGGAAACTTGGCGAGATGCGTTTCCAGCGCTCGGATGAACTCCACCGGGCTCGATCCGGCCTCCGAGAGGACCTGGCGCAAGTGCAGTTCCTCGGCTTCGGAGGAACTGCTCTGCGTGAGTGCTGGCGCCGCACTCAGGACAGCAAAGGCTGCGAAAGGCAGGATCACTGCGGTTTCGGCGCCGGCGTTTCTGGGGCAGGCGGTTCCTGAGCCGCCGGCGGCGGTTGCGGCTCGGGGAGAGTCTTGCCCGACCGGATGGCCTCGGCAAGGCCGGCCGCCCGCCCGCGAGCCCGGTTGATGTAGACGCCGTTCTTGGCGATGCGGTCGAGCACCGGCAGAAGCTGCCTGGCCCCCACCAGCCGGCCGCGCTCCGCGGAGATTTGCAGTTGAAGCACCGCCTTATCCACGCCGAGGCGGTCGAAGCGGGCCGTGCGCTCCAGATTGATGACGTGCATCACCGTCTCCGACATCCGCTCGAACCAGTCGAGCAGCGCCTGCCCGTCGAGGTCCAGCGTGTAGTTGAACTTCGCCTCCCCTTTCGTGTCTCCCTCGAAATAGCGAAACGTTTTATCCCCCATCCGGGCGACCTTCAGGTTTGATTCGAGCGGCCGGCGGAAGTAATCGAGTTTCTCGGCCAACTGGAAGATTGCTGCGGCTTCCTCGGGTTCGAGCTGAAATTTGATCGGGTCGGGGCCGCCGGGCGCGTCGTTGAAAATCGCGGCGCCGGTCTTGTCCACCTCGATGGAAACGTACGCGGGCTGGCTTTCTGGAAACGACTTCGAGTAGTAGATCTTCGGCTGAGCCGCCGCGAGGGTGCAAACGGCAGCCAGAAGCAGGGCGGGTTTCACCGGCAGGCCTCCACCCGCGTCCGAGCGACGGCGCGGGTCGCGTGACAGATCGCCACGGCCACAGCATCGGCCGCGTCCTCGGCCAGCGCCGGTCCGGTCAGTCCCAGCAGCGACTTCACCATCAATTGCACTTGTCCCTTTTCCGCGCGGCCGTAGCCGACCACGCTGGTCTTGATCTCGAGAGCCGAATACTCGCCGAGCGGCACGCCAGCCTCGGCAACCGCCAACAGCGCCACGCCCCGAACCTGGGCCAGTTTCAGCGCCGTCTTCACATTGGCGGCGTGAAACACCTCTTCCACAGCCGCCGCCTCCGGTCTGTGTTCCTCAATGACCCGGCGCAACGCCCGGGCGACATCCCTCAGCCGGACTTCCATCGGCTCGCCAGGCTGGGTGCGAATCACCCCCGCGGTCACCATGCGATGATCGCGGCCATCGCTGTCGATGACTCCGTAGCCGGTCCGCTGGGTGCCGCAGTCGATGCCCAGAACCCGCATCGGGGGCCGCGCGCACCGGTCAGCCGGCGAGCGCCTCCATCTCCCTCTCGTCGATGTCGAAGTTCGAATAGACGTTCTGCACGTCCTCGTGCTCCTCCAGCGCTTCGGCCAGCCGCAGCATGCCCTGGGCGTTCTTCCCCTCGAGCTTGATCATGTTCTTCGGGACCATGGCGATCTGCGCAGACGCCGTTTCGATCCCCGCCTTGTGCAATGCCTCGAGCACCTTGTCGTGAGCCTCCGGCGGCGAGATCACTTCCCAGTTGGTCCCGTCATTGCGCAGATCGTCGGCCCCGGCATCGAGAACGAGGTCCATAAGCTGGTCCTCGGTGGCTTTGCTCTGCTCGATCAGGATCTGGCTCTTGCGCTCGAACATCCAGGCGACGCTGCCCAGCTCGCCCAGGTTGCCGCCCTGCTTGGAGAAGATGTGACGGATTTCGCTGACCGTCCGGTTGCGGTTGTCGGTGGCCACCTGGACCAGCACGGCCGCTCCGCCGGGTCCGTAGCCTTCGAACATCACTTCATCGATCTGGCCGCCTTCCAACTCTCCGGTGCCGCGCATGATAGCACGCTTGATATTGTCGGCGGGCATGCTGACCGCTTTCGCCGCTGCGACCGCCGTCCGCAGGCGCGGATTCGAATCCGGGTCGCCGCCGCTTCGGGCGGCAATGGTGATTTCCTTAATGATGCGCGTGAACATCTTGCCGCGCTTGGCGTCCAGGGCGGCCTTCTTGTGCTTGATGGTCGCCCACTTGGAATGGCCTGACATTTGAAACCTCGGTGGGTAGGGAGGATCGGGCGGGTCACAGCTCGACCCAACCAGTGAGGATACCACAACGAAGAAAACTCCTTCTCAACGGAGGAAGGGCAGATACGCCGGCACGCGGGCGCGGTAGGCGGGGAAAACTTCGGGGAACCGCCGCTCGAGCAGGCCGTCTTCGGCGCGAACACGGATCTCGGTGCCGGCGATGTAGACGGCGATCGCGCATAATGCCGCCTCCCACCGCGCCGCCACCATGGCGTTCGAGAGGAGAAGGCCCAGCATCGAGGCGTAGATGGGGTGGCGGACGAGGCGGTAGGGTCCGGTGGTGATCAATTCGTGATCAGCGGCGACCACGGCCTTGATCCGGAAGTGGCGCCCGAGTTCGTGAAGCGCCGCCACGAACAGGAGGACGGAAGCCGGCGCCAGGAGCGTGCCGGCGGCGATCCAGACGAGCCCTGAGTGCTCGGCATACGGTCGACGAAAGACCCAGACCACGAAGTAGGCGAAGACCTCTAGCAGCAAGCCCCACATCGAAGCGCGCGAGCGCAACGACGGCTCCTCCACGGCGCCGACCCGCTTTCGCTCGCGGTGCACCCAGACATGCCGCCTCCAAGCCACGGCGCCGAACGCGAGCCAACAGGCGAGCATCGTCCAAAGGGCGGTGTTGTGGAGCCAGACCGCCGGATCGTCGGCCAACCCGATCATTTCTCCGGCAACGGCCGGACGCTGATCTCCTTGAACGACAGGACTGCCCGAGGGTCGTGGGTCTGGATTCCGATGTATCCTTCGGCCGGTCGCGGTCCACGCCGGGGCTCCCAGGGCTTGGTGCGCTCCGGAACCGGCGAAACGCCGTCGTAGTCCGTCACCAGCACGCCGTTGAGGCGCACGATCGTGCGCAGCCCGTCGAGGGTGATGTCCATCGTGCTCCACTCGCCGGCGGGCTTGTAAGGACGCGCCAGCGCCTTGGTCGTGGAGTAGAGCGTTCCGGTCGCATGCCAGTCGTCGTCGTTGTTGTCGATCTGGACCTCGATGCCGCGATGGATGGCGTCGTCCTCCGAGGCCGGCTTCTCCGGGATGCGGATGAAGATCCCCGAGTTGCCTTTGTCCTTGGACATCGTGTAGACGATGCGCAGCGTGGCGTTGCCGATCTTCTCCCGCGTGTACCAGATCATCCCTTTGGCCTTGCGGGTGGAGCGCATGACGCCGTCCTCGACAGCGAATCCGGCGGCGCCGGCGGGGCGCATCATCTGCTCCCAGCCGTCAAGGTCTTTGCCGTTGAAGAGTGGGCGCCAGTCGTCGCCTGCGGGGCATAGCGGCGCGAGGCAAGCGAAGAGAAGCAGTCGTCGAGTCATCGGGCGGCGTTGTGAACCAAGAACTATAGCACTTCGCGGCAGCGGCGCTGTGCGGGCAGCCTCAATCGAGGTAGTCCAGCAGGCTGGTCCGGGGAAGACGGGCGCGGGCGGCGAGGGCGGCCTCCTGGTGGGTGGTCGCGCGATCCAGTTCGAGGGCGGCCGCGGTCAGGTCGGCGTCCTGCCGGGCGCTCAGTTCCGATTCGAGCAGCACATTGTTCTTGCTGCCGAATTCGATGGCCGCCTCAATCTTGTTCTGCACGGCGCCGTAGAAGCTCTGCTCGATGTTCAGTCGCTCGGAGGCGCGGCGCAGCGCCGTCATCGACGCCTCGATGCCCGCCTGGTCATCGGTTTCGAGCGCCAGCCTTAAGCCGTTGACGGCGGCGAAGACGTTGTCGGAGGCCGGGGTGTCGTCGGGGTTCCGGGTGTCAAAAATCTCCTGGGCGGTCTTGGACGCCTGGAAGTTCTGGCCGCTCGGGTGTTCGATCCGCCGGCTGGCTTGCGTCTGGAACAGGCGATCGGCGCCCGTCGGGCTTGCCAGGTTCAACTGGTAGGCCGGTTCCTGGTCGCGGTCCCCGCTGAAGACGTACCGTCCTTCCGCCACAGTCTGCGAATCGGCGACGAGCTGCTCCAGCAGCCCCTGGACCTCACCGGCGATGATTCTCCGGCTCTCGGGGGTGACAATCGTGCTGGCGCCTTGCGAGGCCAGAACGATGGCGCGATCAAGCAGCGTGATCGCGTGTCCGAGCGACTTTTCCGCGGTGTCCGTTTCGGTCTTGGCACGCGACAGGTTCGCCATGATCTGCGTGTTGCGGGACAGGTTGGCGCGAAGCTGCAAGATGTCGCCGACATGGTCCGGCGCGTCGGAGGGGGCGGTGACCCGAAGACCGGAGCTGATTTGGCGGGCGGCGCGCTCGGCCGTCGCCTGGATACGCTCCAGGTCGGCCAGGAAACGCTCGG
This sequence comes from uncultured Solibacteraceae bacterium, assembly GCA_964483455.1. Classification (GTDB taxonomy): domain Bacteria; phylum Acidobacteriota; class Terriglobia; order Bryobacterales; family Bryobacteraceae; genus CAYZJD01. The sequence continues at coordinate 50,801 of CAZACK010000001.1, read as the reverse complement.
CGGAAGGATCGACATTCCGGATCATCTCTGTATGCTCCCGTGGGACGTCACAGCAAGTTCACCGCGATCTCGGTGAGATCATCCAGGATACTCACGAACTTCGCCGTAGCCTCATAGGCCCGCTGGAATTCCACCAGCCGGATGGCCTCTTCGTCGAGGGAGACTCCGGAGAGCTCCTGGCGCAGATAGCGGGCCTGCGCCGCCGTCTGCGATTTGAACTCCTGGTTGTTTCGGGCTTCGGAGAGGGCGCGGCCCACATCCGCCGCCAGGTTTCCGTAATACTCGGTGAAACTGAACCCGTTGATGGTGTCGATCGGATCGAGCGGGTTGGCGAGGGCAGCCAGCCGCAGCGCGATGCCGTTGCTCGCGTACGGCGGGCCTGGGTCGATGGCGGCGAGGTCGCCGGCATTCAGACTGGCGTTGACAGCCAGAGTCTGTGCCGCTCGCGTGTCGCTGGCGGCGTCATAAGTGAACAGCGGCAAGCCGGGACCCGGCGGCGGGCCGTCGGAGATGTAGCCTGAGGTCAGAATGGTGTTGATCCGGTCCGCGAGGCCTTTGGCGAGCACGTTCAGCCCACCGGCCTGGTAGCCGTCGCCGCGCAATGATGGGATGGTCGCATTCCGAAACTCCAGCAGTCCCCCCAGCCGCCCCTGGGTGATCAGCCCGGTGATGTCGGCGCCGTCCGGCATCATGATGTGAGCGGGAAGCGGCGCTCCGGCATAGACCGGCGGCGGCGCGGCAGGCTGAAAATAGCTCACGCCGAGGCGATCGAACGTCTCGCCGATGACCATCGGAGTCTGGCCGCCGAGCAGTACGGTGATCGAGCCGTCCGGCTGGTAGAGCGCGTCGAAGCCGACCAGTTCGGCGAGTTCTTCCAGCGCGACGTGGATCTTCGTGTCCAGGCCGGCGTCGTCCAATCCGCCGCGCCTCCGTTCCCCGTTATAAGCGGCCAGGCGCTCACCGATCTCGTTGACCTGGGCGACAGTGGCGGCCAACTGGCGTTCCGCATCCGACGAGACGTTCGCCAGGCTCACCGCCGCCTGGTTGAAGCTCTCGGCGACCTGGCGGGCGCTTTCGATCACTCCCTGCCGCGCGCCGGCGCTGTTTGGCGTGAGACTCCAGGCCGAGAAACTGGCGTACAGCTTATCCAGCGCTCCCGGGATGCCGCTGCCGGTAGTGATGGCGAAGACGGATTCCAAGGCTTCCAGGCTCCGTACCGCCTGGTCGAACAAGCCGAACGACTCGACCTGCCGGCGGACGGCGAGTTCGGTGTAGCGGTCCCGGGCGCTCACGAGATCGCCCATGCCGACGCCGCCGATCAGGCCGAGGTCCGGGTCGAAGGCCAGCGCCTGAAGGCTCAGCCGTTGGGCGGCGTAGCCGGGGGTCTCGACGTTAGAGACGTTGTTTTGCGAGACAAGGAGCGCCCGCTCGAAGGCCCGCATCGAATTCGCCGAGGAGACTAGGGTGTTCAGCAGGTTTGGCATGTTTCGCTCGCGCGGCCCGGCCGCCTATCCTCGTACGACGATGCTTGGGGCGGTGTCGAGGGCGGCGGTTGTGCCCGCCGGGGTGTAGCCGCCGGCCAGACGCGTGCGCACCTCCGCCCACCCTCGGACATTCGATGCGGCTTGCTCCAGGAGCGCTCGCAGCAGCCGGAGATCGCGCCGCAGATCCGAACACAGGCGGGCGGCGGCCGGTGAGCTGGCAGCCTGGGCCCGGGTACTCACTGACCGCATGGCGGTGATCGCCTCCTCCAATGCCGGTGTGGACTGCTCGAGGGATTGTGCCGACGGCCTGTTCGCCAGCGAGATCGCTTCCCGAACCCTTCGCTGGGCCTGTTCCAGTTTGTGGTCAATGTAATTCATTCCCGATACGGCTGGTTCCTTCACTTCTCCAGTGCCGAAGCCGATTCGAGCTCCGAGACCGCCTCCCGGAGCAAGGCACGGCTCAGCGCGGTCGGATCAGTGTGATAGAGGCCGGCTTGGTAGTTCTTGCTCAGCTCCTGGACGCGATTGACGCGCCGGGCCGCGTCGGCCTGCAACGCCCTGGCCAGCCGGCCGGTCAGGTCCGACAACTCGACCTGGTCGCCGGCAGGATTCCCGCGCGCGTCCGCCAACCCGGCGCCGCGCTCGATGTCCGAGGCCGCTGGCGAGTTTCCCGCCCGCGCCGGCTGGATTCCGTTCAAGTCTCCGTGCTGGATTCTCATCGCCCTCCCAGTGACGGATCATTCCCGCGACGAACTGGCGCCAATCGAGGGGATTCCTCCTATCCTCACCTCCCACATCGACTGAAACCGGGAATTCTTTAGTACGGTATTGGCAAACAGCCCGTAAAGCCCGCCGGGGGCTTGCCGATGTACTGGTTTCGCGTGCTCTCGCCCAAGCCGGACATCCTGTGGATTCAAAGCGCCGAGAACCCTCCGGCGGGCCCGCTTCCGGAGAGCCTCGAAGCCTATACGATCCGGCAGGCGCCGAGCGTGCCGCACGGCCTGAGCCAGCTCGAACAGCACACGGCGGATGTGGTGATGGCGAGCTTCCCGCAGCCGGGCTGGACGCCGGCAGAGCTGCTGGAGGCGGTCCAGGAGATCGGCGGTGAGGTTCCGGTGCTGATCCTCGACCCAGCCGGCACTCCGGCGGAGGCTGTCCGCCTGGCAAGGCTCGGTGCCTACCAGGTAGTGGGCCAGCCTGCGGATTTCCATGAGCTCGCCCGCCACCTGGAAGCCGCCGTCGAGGAAAAGCGCTCCCGGGAACTGGCGCGCCTGAACTCGGCCCTCACCGAACAATCCTGGCGCCGGAGCCTGGTCGGAGACAGCCGGCCGATCGAACGCATCGCCGGCATCATCCGGCTGGCCGGCCCCAGACGCTGCACCGTGCTGATCACCGGCGAAACCGGGACCGGAAAAGAACTGGTGGCCCGCGCTCTCCACATGGCCAGCCCGCGGCGCAACAAACCGTTGGTCATCGTCAATTGCAGCGCGCTGCCCGAACACCTGCTGGAGGCGGAACTGTTCGGCCACGTCAAGGGAGCGTTCACTGGCGCCAGCGGGCACCGCGTCGGCCGCCTGGAACTGGCCGACGGAGGAACGCTCTTCCTCGATGAGATTGGTGACATGCCCTTGAACCTGCAACCAAAGCTCCTGCGCGTCCTCCAGGAGCGGGAATTCCAGCGGCTCGGCAGCTCGGAGACGGTTCGAGTGGATCTCCGCGTTGTGGCCGCGACCAACTCCGACCTGCTGGAACGGGTCCGCAAGGGGGCCTTCCGCGAGGATCTCTACTACCGGCTGAACGTGGTCCCGGTCGAGACCCCGCCGCTTCGCCAGCGATTGAGCGATGTGCCGCTGCTGGTTCGCCATTTCATCGAGAAAGTCTGCCGCGCCGAGGGGCTTCCGCTGAAACACGCCCATCGCGAGACCATCGAGGCGCTCTGCCGGCGTCCCTGGCCGGGCAATGTCCGCCAGCTCGAAAACGCAGTGGAAGTGGCGGTCGTGCTGAGCGGCGACCGCACGCTGCTCCGCTCGGGCGACTTCCCGCTGCCGAAAGACGACGGATTGAGGCGCGAGCGGACCGTGCCGGCCGCCGAAATCGAGGTTCCGGATTGCGGATTCGACTACGAAAGGACCGTCGGCGACTTCGAGCGCAGCATCCTGCGTCAGGCGCTCGCCAAGGCCGGCGGCAACAAGCGAAAAGCGGCCGACATGCTGCGCCTGAAGCGAACCACCCTGTCCGCCAAGCTTCGGGTCCTCGAAACACGGGCGGCGAGTTGACGCGATCGGCGTCAATTCCCCGCGGCTGTCAGGCGGTGCACCTTGAGCAGCAGTTCCACCTCCCCGACTGAGAGGCCGAGGGACGCTGCGATCTGATGCGGCTGCTCACCCCTGCGGTGCATTCGAAGCGCCTGCGCCCGCCTGGTGACTTGGAAGTCCGGCGGAGAAATGGCCGGGGCGCAGGCACCGGAGCGCTCCTCCAGCGACTGCCAGCCGGCTCGCAATGCCTCCGTTTCGGCCTTCAGCGACTGCAAGCTCGCCTCGACCCTCCGGCCCGTTTCCTCGCGGCGGATTTCCGCCCGCCGGATCTCGTCCTTGAGCGAGAAGAAGAGAAACAAGCAGAGTCCGAAGCCGAGCAGCATCAGGCCGCCCTGCACGGCGACGATCGACCATTGCCACTGCATGACGCTGTCTCCTGGAAGTCCGAACCTTCGATCAGGCGGGACGATAGATCTTCTGCGCCTTCTCGCGATTGGAGGGCAAGTCGCGAACACGGGGAAGGCGCCCCTGGCGGCTCAGGAGCCGCTGGATGCGCACGCCGTAGTTCCCCTCGACAACCACCATCTCGCCCAGCGCGACGACGCAGTTGTTGACGATCACTTCCACCGGATCGTTGACGGCCCGGTCCAATTCGATCACCGAGCCGGCGGTGAGCTTCATGACCTCCTCCAGCGGGACCTGCGCGCGCCCGAAGGAGATCGACACGGGCATCTCCACGTCGAGAAGCAAGTCCATGGCGCCGGGAGCCGTCTCCGTCCCGGCCGGATCGTCTTCCTTGCCGCCGGCCGCCTCCACCAGCAGCGGGTCGAACGAGAGCCAGAGCGCCGGAAGGTTGATGCCGCCGAAGGCGACCTTCACCGAGCAGCCTGTCGCGGCCGGCGGAGGCTGCCGTTCCTCGCCGCCGGTGGTGCAGACCGTTTCCTGACCTCGCTTGGCGGTCAGTGCCTGGGCGAGCCCGGCGCAGGTCTGGCTCAGAATCTCCAGGCAGGTTTGACGAGCGTCGGCGGGCGAGGGATCCTCGACGCCGGCCGCTCGCAGCATGCGGCCTCCAAGCTCCATCCATGTGTCCCTGGGAACGCCCGTCAACAACAGCGGGCGCGCGGCCAGATTCCACTCCTGCCGCCACCACAGGGTTTCCGATCCGGCCTCAAGCGCCGGTGGAGTGGACTCCACGGACACCTCGGGCCTTTCGAGCGTCATCGATTCCAGAACCTGCCCAAGCCGGGCGGCCCATTGCTCGGCGAGCCAGCGGAAGGAGTCGCCCGCGCCGCCCGCCAACGAATTCTCCATCCTCACCTCCCCCGGCGAACCGGCCAGTGCTTCTCCAGGTGCGCCCTGAGCCGGAGGATCGCCTGTGACTTCAGTTGGGATATGCGCGACAGGTGGAGATGCATCACCTGTGCAATCTCCCGCAAGGTCAAATCCTCCTCGTAGTACAGGCTCAGTACGTCCTGCTCGGCACGCGGCATCCGCCCGATGGCCTCGGCGAGTATTCTTGCCAGTTCCGAGCTTTCCAGGAGCCGGGAAGGGAGCTTGTCCTCGCTGTCGGCCAGCAGGTCCAGGAGATTCCGTCCGCCCTCGGGCTCATATTCCAGGCTGTTCAGAGTAAGGCCCTGGACCTCGGCGAGCCACTGGCGGTACTCCTCAAGCTCCAGCCCCAGTTCGCCGGCAATGTCCTCCTCCGTCGAGGCGCGCCCGAGCCTCTGCTCGGCGGCGGTGATCGCCGCTTCGATCTGTTTGGCCTTCCGCCGCCGGTCTCGGGGGGCCCAGTCCAGCCCGCGCAGGCTGTCGAGGATAGCGCCGCGGATCTTGTATTCGGCGTAGGTTCTCAGCTTGACGTTCTGGCTCAGGTCGAAGTGGTCGATGGCGGCGATGAGCCCCAAGATGCCCGACGACACCAGATCCTCCAGACTCACGCTGGCCGGAAGCCGCTCGTGAATGCGCCTGGCAATCAGCCGCACTTGCGGGAGGTGCTCCAGAATGAGCCGCTCGCGTTCCGCGCTCGTCTGTTCCGTCGTGAGACAGGGATACATCACTTCCCTCGAGGAACACCCATGTTCCTCTCCCGTTTGGCGCCGCAAGATGCGGTCGCGTCGCTACCCGGCGGCCAAGCCGGCCGAAGCCGCTTCGAAGCCGCCCGGCGATCGCATTTCAAGCCATGCCGGCACTTCCATCCGGCAGTTTTCCAGTAACCGGTTGAGCAACACCTCGCGGTTCGCGGCCTGAAGATCCTCCGGGATCCGCTGGCCGGCGCTGACATAAGAAACTGGCTTGCCCGCGCGAAAGGCCACCGTCAGCGCCGATCCGGGGGTCACCGTTTCATCGAGCTTGGTCAACAGCAGCTTTGAGGGCTCGAAGATCGCAAACCGGTCCACCGCATCCAGTAGATCGGCGGAGTTGCCTGTCGCCTCCAGCACCAAGTGGGTATCGACATCCCCACGGGAGAGAACACCGGCCAGCTCCCTGGCCTCGTCGATCTCGGCCCGGCCGAGGCCCGGTGTGTCGATGAGGATCAGGTCTTTCCCCCGGTGCTCCTCGATCGCCTGCCCTAGCGCCAGCGGGGTGTCAAGCGCCTGGAAGGCCACGCCGAGGATTCCGGCGAAGGTCCGCAACTGCCAGGCGGAGCCGATCCTGGAGGTGTCCGTGGTCAGCAGCGCCATCGGCCTGCGCGACTTCAGCCCAGCCTCGACGGCCAGTTTCACCAACGCCGTCGTCTTGCCGGCGCCTGGCGGCCCGACCAGCGCCACCACGCGCGGCTGGGCGCCTGGCTTTCCGAGGGACGCGTCGACCTGGATGCGGTTCTTCAGTTCGGCGAGGAGGCAGGTCCAAGCCCGGCCGCGGTCCTCGCCGGCAGTACCCTCCAGCCCCGGCTCCTCGCCGCCACGCTCCAGCAGCGGATCGCCGGCCAGGCGCGCTTCCGCGCAGGCCACGATTTCCTCGGCCAATTCCGCATCCAGGCCGATCCCGGTCAGTCGATCGTTGAGAACCGAAAGAACCGGCCTCGATCGCCAGCGTGAGCTGCCCGCTCCGCACCTCCACATCAGCCGGCGGAGCTCCTCCATCTGCCGGTGTAATCGCGCAAGTTCCTTGGCGATCGGGTCCGTGGCTGTGCCGGATGCGCCAAGATGCGGGGCTCTGGACTCGGCCTCGGCCTCCGACATCTGCGCCACCACGACCTCGTACTTGCCGAGGTGTTTGGCTTCCGGAGGCGCCGGCCGCGACTGGACAATCACCGCCTCCGGGCCCATCTCGCCCCGGGCCTGCTCGATGGCGCCGGCCACGGTCGCTGCAAAGTAGGATTTCAATTTCATTTCTCTACCCTCCTGCTACTGAATCACCCCCAGGGACACGAGCTTCACCCCCGGCGGAATCTCGCTGTGCGCGAGAAAGAAAAGGTTCGGAAGCGCACTCTCCGTGATCTGCCGCAGGAAGCACCGCGCCCCGGAACCGGTCACCGCCGCCACCGGCGCGGCCGGCGTGCCGACCCTGGCTTCGATCCGCCGGGCGACGTCCCGAATGACCTGCGGCGACGCCGTCAGGTGGCTCGAATTCTCGCCATGCTCGACGGCCGATTCCACCGCCTGTTCGATGGCGCTGTCGAGGATGTAGGCCGGCAATTCGCCGGCGCGGTTCAAGAACGGTTTCACCACCGTTCGTCGCAACGACTGCCTCACGTATTCCGTCAGCAGCACCGGGTTCTTCGTGATCGCCGCCGCTTCGCCGAGCGCATCCAGGATCGAGCCCGCATCGCGGATCGACACCCGCTCCCGGAGGAGGTTCTGCAAGACGCGCTGCACGGTGGCAAGCGGGATCAGCTTCGGGGTAAGGTCTTCAACGAGGCGGGGGCTGTCGGAGGCCACCCGGTCCAGCAGCCTCTTGGCGTCCTGCCGCGACAGCATTTCGTGGGCGTGCCGGCGAATCAGCTCCGCCAGGTGAGTCCCGAGGACGCTCGTCGCGTCCACCACGGTGTAGCCGGCGTTGCGGGCGCGCTCGGCGTTCTCCGCCGGGATCCACCAGGCCTCCAGCCCGAAGGCCGGCTCGCGCGTGGTTCGCCCCTCGAGCGACGGATCCGGCTTGCCCGTCGGGATCGCCAGTTCCTGGCCTTGCGGCAGCTCGTAGCGCGCGATCCGTTCGCCTTTGAGCACAACGGCGTACTCGCGCACGCCGAGCGAGAGGTTGTCAGTGACGCGCACCGGCGGCAGGATGTATCCCAGCTCGGTCGCCAACTGGCGGCGGATGCCGGCAATGCGGCGCAACAGCGGGGAGTCTGCACCTCCCTCGACGAGCTTCACCAGGCCCAGGCCGACTTCCACCGCCATCGGCTCGACTCGCAAGAGCGTCTCGAGGGTCTCGCGCGGCGCGGCTTGCGGCGCCGCCGCAGGCCTCTCCGCCGCCAGCCTTCGTTTCCGCATCCGCCAGGCGGTGTAGCCGACGCCCCCTCCCATCAGCAGAAACGGGATGGCCGGCAGCCCGGGGAATGCCGCCAGCGCCACCAGCACACCGCCCGCGAGCAGGAGCGGCTCGGCGGCGCCGAACACCTGCCGTTGAAATTCCGTGCCCAGCCTCGCGTCACTGCTCGCGCGGGTGACGATCAGGCCTCCTGAAATAGAGATCATCAGCGCGGGGATGACCGTCACCAGACCATCGCCGATCGTCAGCACCGTGTATGTCTCCAGCGCGCGCCGGAAATCCATGCCGTGCTGAAAAATGCCGATCAGGAATCCGGCGAAGATATTGATCACGGTGATCAGGATGCTGGCGACCGCGTCCCGCTGGGTGAACCGCGAGGCGCCGTCCATGGCCCCGTAGAATTCCGCCTCGCTTGCCAATTGCTTGCGCCGTTCCCGCGCTTCGGCCTCGTCGATGATGCCGGCGTTCAGGTCCGAGTCGATCGACATCTGCTTGCCGGGCAGGGCGTCGAGGGTGAACCGCGCGGTCACCTCCGAGATGCGAACCGCGCCGTGGTTGATCACCACGTACTGGATCGCGATCAGCACCAGAAAGATCACCGCGCCGATGACGTAGTTCCCTCCGACCACAAAACTGCCGAAGGCCTCGATCACCCGGCCCGCTGCCGCCGTTCCCGTGTTGCCGTTGAGCAGGATCAGCCGGGAGGAAGAGATGTTCAGCGCCAGCCGGTAGAGGGTCAGCAGCAGAAGCGTAGTGGGAAATACGCTGAAATCCACCGGCCGCTTGATGTAGATGGCCACCATCATGACGATGACCGACATCAGGATGTCGGCCACGATCAGCACGTCGAGCAGGACCGGCGGCAGCGGCACGATGAGAGCCAGCACGATGGCCAGCACCGCCAGCGGCACGCCCAACTCGCCGAGCTTCGCCGGCGACACGGCCGCCGGCCTCCATCCCGCCGCCACCGCCCTTGCCTCCGCCATCGTCCCCTCCTCAGCCCGGCAGCCGCCCGTTCATCAGCCGGTAGATGTATGCCAGAATCTCCGCCACCGCGCGATAGAAGTGCGGCGGGAGCTCCTGGCCGACCTCGACCGCCTTGTATAGCGCCTGCGCCAGCGGCGGGTTCTCGATGATCGGCACGCCGTGCGCGATCGCCAGCTCGCGGATTCGCCGGGCCAGATAGTTCTTGCCCTTGGCCACGACGGTGGGCGCGCTCATCGAATCGAGCTGGTAGCGGATCGCCACCGCGTAGTGCGCCGGGTTGACCACGACCGCCGTGGCCTTCGGAACCTGCTTCATCATTTGGCGCCGCAGCACGTCGCGTTGCAGGCGGCGGATGCGCATGCGCATCAGCGGGTTCCCCTCGAGTTCTTTCGCTTCCTCGCGAACCTCCTGCTTCGTCATCCGCAGGTCCTCGAAGTAGCGCCGGCGCTGCCGGACGAGATCGACGACGCCCAGCGCCAGGAACGCGCCCGCCGCTTTCCACAAGAGGCTCTCGATCGAACGCGCGATCGAGGAGGCGCCGGCATGGATCTCGGCCAGCGGCAGCGAGAGGTATCCGGCAAGGTTGTCTCGAAGGGTGTACCAGACCGCCGCCGCGAACAGGGGCAGAAGCACGAGCGCCTTCAGCAAGCCGGAGACATTCTGTCGGAACGTCTCGCGAAGCCGCGTTCCCGGCTTGAGCCGCCCGGCCTCCGGCAGCAGCCGCTTCAGGCTGAAGCCCATCTTGGTCGTCGCAAGCTGCGCGGCCAGGGCCACGACCACTAGGGCCGCGGCCGCCAAGAGCAGAGGCCGGAAGCTCAGCCAGATCGCCTCCCGCCACAGGCGCCACACGCCCGCGGATGTGAGATCTCCTCGAAACGCCTGTCGCAGCAACCATTGGGTGAGGCGCTCGTTCTGCGCCAGCCACACCGCGCCCCAGACGCTCAACAAAGCCGCGAAGACCAGGAACTGGACCGAGCCGACGAACTCCCGCGAGGCTGGAAACTGTCCCTCGCGGCGCGCCTTCTCGATGCGCCGCGGCGTGGCCTTTTCAGTCCGCTGGTCTTTGTCACGCAACTCGAGCGCTCCCTCAGCCGCCGGACTGACCCAGTAGCGTCCGGACCACGCCCAGCCCCTCGACGGCGTAGCCGCGGTACAGGCGCGGGATCAGCACCGACACCCAGGCCAGCACCGCCAGCGCGGCCAGCATCTTCGCCGGGAAGGAAATGGTCAGAAGCTGCAACTGGGAGTGCAGCCGCCCGAGCAGCGCCAGCGCGATGTCCACCAGCACCAGCAGCGCCGCCGCCGGCAGCGCCAGCCGCACGCCGGTCGAGAACATGCCGCCCGCCAGGCCGACCATCGCCGGCGCGGAGGAAACTGGCGGCGTCCACGCGCCCGGGGGATACGTCTCCAGGCTGCGCGCCAGTGTCCGGATGACCTCGCGGTCCAGCCCCATGGCGAAGAACAGCAGTCCCGAGGCGAGCTGCGCCACAATCAGCAGGATTCCCGAATCCGCCTGAGTCTGTGGGTCCACCATCGAGGCGTACGCGTAGCCGGCCTGCAAGCCCACCACCTGGGCGGCCACACGAAGCGCTTCGCTCAGAAACTCCACCGCCAGCCCGGCCACCATCCCGAGGGCCGCTTCCAGGACCAGCCAGTTCACCAGTTGCCCGAGGCCGGGCGTCCGTTCGATCGCCGGCCACTGCGGCGCCAGCGCCACCGTCAGGCTGAGGGCCAGCACGACGCGCGCCGGTTCCACTGCTCCGCGCACGCCGGGCAGCGGCACGAACACGAATGTTCCGCCGACCCGCGCCAGCACCAGCAGGAATCCGTACACCGCGCCAAGCGGCAGCAGCACCTCACCGCGCATAGCGCCCCAGGTCCCCGAGGATCGCCACCGTGTAGGCGGTCATCTTCTGGAGCATCCACGGCATGAGCAGAGCCAGCGCCACCAGGAACGCGCACAGCCGCGGAACCGTGCCGAAGGCCGTGTCCTGCACCGAGGTCACGATTTGAACGAGGCTCACGATAATCCCCGCCGCGAAGCCCACCCCCAGCAGCGGCAGGCCGACCCAGAAGGCCGTCCAAAGCGCCTGCCGAATCACCTCGATGGCGAATTCCGGAGTCATGGTCACGGCCGGCCGAAGCCGTCAATAGAAACTCCTCACCAGTGAGCCCACCACCAGGTTCCAGCCGTCCACCAGTACGAACAGCAGCACCTTGAACGGCGCCGAAATCATCACCGGCGGAAGCTGGATCATGCCGACGCTCAGCACCACGCTCGACACCACCAGGTCGATGACGAGGAACGGCAAGAACAGCACCGCCCCGATCTGGAACCCCGCTTTCAACTCCGAAAGGATGTAGGCGGGGATGAGAACTTTGAGCTCGAGATCCCAAGGCGTCCGCGGCGCGGGCGCCCGGGCGATCTCGACGAACAGCTTCACGTCTTTCTCCCGCGCGAACTTCACCAGGTGGGCCTTCAGCGGACGGGCGCCGGCGTCAAACGCCGCGGCCGGCGTCAGCTCGTGGTTCTGAAGCGGCAGCCAGGCGTTTTGGTAGATTTCGGCAGCCGTCGGCTGCATCAGCAGGACGGTCAGAAACAGCGCCAGCCCGAGCAGCACTTGATTGGACGGAGTGGATTGGGTTCCCAGCGCCTGCCGGAGGAAATGGAGCACCACCGTGATCCTTAGGAACGGCGTGACCGAGACCACGGCGGCCGGCAGCAGCGTCAGCAGGGTCAGCAGAACGACAATCTGCATCGGCATGCTGAGCACGCCGCCGGCCTTGCTTGCCGCTCCCGGAATCGCCAGCAGCGGCTCGGAGGCTTTGGAGGCCGCGAGCAAGGCCGCGGGTGCAGCCATGACGGTTGCCAACGCGAGCCTCATCGAAGCTCACTCCGCGCGGCGGCCGCCGCCTGGCCGTCGCGGGCGGCCCACTCAGTCCGTTCGAGCACGGTGACCCCCGACGGGCTCAGGGCCAGCAGAATCGCCGCACCGTCAAACCGAACCAGCTCGAGAGAATGCTGCGGCGTGAGCGTGATCCGCTCGATCCGCTCGATCCGTCGCGGGCCCCGGCGGCTGTTGCCGAGCCCTCGTCCCGGCTGCCACCGGCGCAGCCACCACAGCGTGGCTGCCAGCAAGCCGAGCACCGCCGCCACGCCGAGAGTCTGCCGCGCGATCTCCGTCATGAGCCCCCTCGTTTAGCTGGTTGCTGAAGTTCGCGCCGACACTGAAGCGGTGGCGCGGGCTTTAGCCTGCCGAGCTGGCACTCGTGCCGGCTCCTGAACTCCGGTGGATTCCGGGCGTCGAGATGAGTCTCGACGCGGCGGCCTGAGAGGCTGGCCACCGGTACTCGAGTCTTCTTGCCTGACGCCGCCGCCATCCGCGTGTTATCCCGGCCATTCGGCCATGTGCTCGCCGAGACCTCACGCCTCTTCCTTGAAATCCGTGATCCGGATGGCGACGGCGTTTTCCGTCACCACGACCTCGCCGAACCCGATCAGCTCGTCGCCGATCCGCACATCGAGGTTCTCCCCGGCCGCGCGGCCGAGCGTCAGCACGGAGCCCGACACGAGGTTCACCAGGTCCCGCATTTTCAGGACTGGCCGTCCCAGCTCCACCTCGACCAGCATGGGGACGTCGGCCAGGCGATCCAAACCATCCATGCCTCCGCCTCCAGTCCGCCTACCGCTTCATGTTCATCGTTTCCTGGCTGATTTCATCCACCGCCGTGACCACGCGGGCATTAGCCTGATAGCCGCGCTGGAGGACAATCAGGTTGGTGAACTCCTGTGCGATATCGGACGTCGAGGACTCGATCGACCCTCCGAGCACCTTGCCTCGGCCGCCGGTTTCGGGCACGCCGATCGCCGGCGACGCCGTGCGCGCCGTGAGCTGGAAGGCGTTGTTGCCGACCGCCATGAGCGAATCCGGATTGCGCACCGCCGCCAAGGCGAGTTGTCCCACCACGCGCTGCTCACCGTTGGAGTACTGCGCCAGAATCTTGCCGCCGTCGGCCAACCCGACGCGCACCAGTTGCGCCGCCGGCAGGCCATCCTGCCAGTTGGCCGCCACTGCCGAACTCTGCGAGTACTGCGTGAGCTTCGAGGTTCCGTCCCCGTTGTAGAGTTCCCAGGTGATCGCCATATTCGCGGCGCCGCTGTTGAGGCCGGCGATGGCGATCGGCACCGTCCCGGCGGCGAACGCCGGCGTTTGCAGGCGCCCCAACTGATCGAAGACCAGCGTCCCGGTACCCAGCGAGAACGGCGTTCCGGGCGTGCCGGCGGCCACCTCGGCGCCGGGGATGGACACGTCGTAGTCCCAGGTGTTGGCCGCGGTCTTGGTGAAGGTCACCGTCAGGACGTGCGAGATGCCGAGCGAATCCACCACCTCGAGTGGCGTCGAGAAGGTGCCCTCCGGCTGCCCGACCACGGCCGACGCGTTCAGGTTCAAGTCGATGGTGAAGCGCGTCGTCGCCGCCGGCTGGCGCAGGGTACCCACCGGCACCACGATCTTGCCGATCGGACCGTTGGTATTCACCACCCCGTTGGCCTCCGTCCAGCCCTGCACGCGCTCACCCGTCGGTGTCAGGAGATTGCCCTCGAGGTCCACGTGAAAGTTGCCCGCCCGGCTCAGCAGGAGACCGTTGCTGCTGTCCCGCAACACGAAGAAGCCGTCGCCCTGAATCGCCGCGTCCAGCGCTCCGTTGCTCGATTGCAGCGCGCCCTGCGCGAACTGCCGAAGGGTATACGGCCGGGCCACCCCCAGACCGATCTGCGTCTCGCCCAGGCCGAGCGCCTGCGTCACCAGGTCGTGAAAAACAACGCTGCTGGACTTGAACCCCGGCGTGTTCAGGTTGGCCAGGTTGTTGCCAACCACGTCCACCGCCGTGGTGTGCGCCGTCAGCGAAGAAAGCGCCGTCGAGAATGCCGTAAACGCCATGTGTCCTCTCCTTTTCCCTTTCCTCCACTTCACGCCCGCGTCATTCGGGAGCGGGCTCCGCGGCGCCGGCGGCCATTTGCTCGCGTAACGCCTCCAGCTCCCCGCGGATGGCCATGATCTGCTCCAGTTCCGTGAACTGTGCCAGTTGGGTTAGAAATTCGACACCGTCGGCCGGATTGAGCGGGTTCTGATGCCGGATCTGCGCCACCAGCAGTTGCAGGAACGCCGTCTTGCTGGCAATCTGGCCCGGATCAACCTCGCTCGTCACCTGTTGCTTGCCGGCGTCCACGGAGGACGCCGCCGGAAATGGAACCGCCTGACTAACGCTTGCGACCATCGCCTTCCTTCTCCTTGCTCCCGGCCCCGGAAAACAGGGCCTCTAGTTCCTCGCTCCATTGCCCTTCCGCTTCGCCGTCGCGCCGGCGGCCTCGATCGTGCTCCGCCGAGCTCCCCGATCCGCCCGCGTCGCCGAACTCGCGGGCAGCAGAGGCTTCGCTGCTGTCGAGGCGCCGCACCTCGAAACGTTCTCCCGAAATGGCCCCGCCCGGACGCCATATCTCGGCGTCATAACCATGCTGATCGAGCCGGCTGACAAGCTCGGGAGCGCCTTCGCGCAGCGATTCCGCCAGTCTGCTGTCCCTGGTCCTGACCGAGACGCGCAGATCACCCGAGCGTTCCTCCAGCCGGATCGCAACACTCTCTTCGCCGCCGGCTGTCATGCGCAGACTCAGGTCGCGAGGGGCCTCGCGCGGCGGCGTCTCCGCCGGCCCACCAACGCGTTCCGCGGCGCGAATCGCCACGACGGCGGGCCCTTCCCCCATCCTCGTCGACGGCGGAGCGGTCAGCGTCGCGAATTCTCCCCCTGGCCGGGCAATCGCAGCCCGGGCGGGGCTCGCCGGATGGGCCGTGTCCGCGGCGGGTCCCCGCCGGCGAACCTCCGGAGGCTGATCGAGCCGGGCCGGCCGGCCTCTCTCGTCGGTCAGATGCTTGCCAGCGCCCGGCAATTCGATGGTGTCCCGGCGACGCGGTTCCTGGGTGTCCCTTGCGGCATCGTTTTTTCCGGGTTCGGCCGGCGTTTCGGCGGCTGCCGGCTTCCGCGCAGAGGCCGGCGCCGGCTCGTGCAATTCGGGCCGGCTCGAGAAAATGCGGGACTCGGTCGCTTCCACTCTCGGTTCGGCCAATTCGCTCTCCGGCGTGTGCGGCTCGGCTGGCGCGTGAAGTTCGGAGAAGCCCGGCCGGCGGGTGATCCTGGCCACAAACACCGGGCAGTCTGCGCGCCGGCTCACGTCGCCGGCGGCGATCGGTTGTGGAGCCGTGTTCCCGGGGGCGCTCACGCCGTCGCCGTGGCGGGAAGCCTCTGCTGGCATGGCTGACTCGGACGAAATGCTTCCGGAGATGGCGTCCGCCACCCGTGGTTGCTCCGTCGCCGGCTTGGCGGAGACGATCGCGGGTTCGGTGGAGCCCGCCGCGTCCAGGGTCGGGTCCATCCACCTCGGCGGAGTTGGCGGTTCCGGCCCGGAAGCCGAGGCTCGCTCCGAAGCGCCGTCCGGTTCGGCGACCACCGTTTCAATCCCGGATTCCGCCACGGGAGCGTGGCCGTCGAGAACCCGCTGAGGAATCTCGCCCGCAGGTGGAAGGAGAATCTGCGTCTCGACGGCCGCGCTTCCGAGGGAGGTCGAGTATCCTCTCTCGTTTGCCGCTCCCTGCAACTCGCCTGCCCAGAACGGGGAGCGAAGAAGGCGGAAGCCGCGCCCGGACAGTCCGTGGTCTCGAAGGCCATCGTCACCGGCACGCCTCGATTCAGGGACGACCGGAGCGGCAACCAGGGGTTCGGCCTCCGCCGGCGCCACTGCCGCCAGACCCTCGGCGGAACCCATCGCGGATCCACCCGCCGCCTCGACCGCGGAGTTGCCGATCGCTCGCGCACGAGTCGCCGGTCGCGCGGGCCCTGCCGGTGGAAGCGGCAGCAGGTCGGGCACGGGGATGAATCCGGCGGAAAGCGGTCCTGCACCCTCGCGAGGCAGTCCAGCCCCCTCCGCTTCCTGGGGACGAGCCGGGGCCGTGGGAGCGGGCGCCGGAGCAATCGCGCCAGGCGCCCAGAACGTAGTTGGATGATCGAAGAGCAGCGCTTCCAGAAGCTGGTCACCGAACGCCTCGACGAGCGCAGCCGGCGAGTCGGAAATCCCGACGGCGCCGCTGGCCATCTCCCCCGCGGTCGCCCCGATCAGCGCTGGAAAGGCGCCGCCGGATCGAGGGCTGAAGGCAGTCATGAGAAGATCCGCCGCCGGGAACAGGGCCGAGGTGGAGACGCCGCCGGTCACGCGAGGTCTCTATGCAGTCGTGGCGCCACTGGGCGATGGTTCGAATTCAACGGCTTAACCGGGGCGGCGCCGACGGAATCTTGGCGGCGTGCAGGATGAGACGGGAATTTGGCGCGCTGCGGCCAGGCCGCCTCGTCGGTCTCATCGGTGCATTCCCGAGGTTTTTGAGCCGCTTGCCGGGATGGGAATCGTTCGGCCTTCGGCTTGCTTCCTCGCGACGGAGAGAGTTGCATGGACGCAATGACCATCTCGGCGGCGAGCGCCCTCCGGGCGAGGATGGAGTCGCTCGAGATGCTGGCCAACAACCTGGCCAACGCCGCCACGGCAGGCTATAAGGGGGATCGCGAGTGGTACAGCCTCTACGTGTCGCCCGAGGCGCAGGCGGGCGCGGAAGGTGTTCCTCCGTCCACTGTCCCGGTCATTGAGCGCCACTGGACGGACTTCTCCCCCGGAGTTCTCCGAACCACCGGAAATCCTCTCGACCTGGCCATTGCCGGGCAAGGCTTCTTCGCCGTCCAGGGACCGAGCGGGCGGCTGTACACCCGCGTCGGCGGTTTTGTCGTCTCCAGATCCGGGGCGCTGGCCACCGCGGAAGGGTATGCAGTGCGCGCCGTGGCCGGAGGTGTCATCCAAGTGCCGGCGGACGGGCCGCTGGAGGTTGCGCGCGACGGCACCGTGACCCAGCGGGGCCAGCCGCTCGGCCGGATCGAAATCGCCTTGTTCCGCGATCCGTCGGTGTTGATCAAGCGCGGCGGGAATTTCTTCCAGGCGCCGGACGGCGTCGAACCGGTTCCCGATTCGAATTCCGAAATCCACCAGGGCAAGATCGAAAGCTCGAATGTTTCCTCCGCCGAAGGCGCCGTGCGCCTGGTCAGCGTCATGCGGCAGTTTGAAATGATCCAGAAGGCGATCCAGCTCGGCGGCGAGATGAACCGGCGCGCCGTCGAGGAAGTGGCTCGAGTCGGTTAGCGACGAAAGGAGAACAAACAGAAATGATCCAGCGTGTTTCAGGCGGCGCCGGGATTCCTCATGCGGGATCAACGTCGCCCTGGGAGCTGAGGCTCAGCTTGGTGACGCAGTTCCGCGAACTGCTCGATCGGGCGATGGGGCGGAGGACCTCCACGGCCGTCGTTCGCCAGGCGGAGATGCGCGTCGAGACAACGCCCGCGGCCGTCGTCCGTTCGGCGGAGAGGCGTCTCGAGACAACGCCCACAGCCGTCGTCCTCCCGGCGGAGAGGCGCCTCGAGACAGACCCGGTCCCGGCCTCCGATCTCCGGTCTGCGCTCGAATTGGCGGTGGCGACATTCCAGCCGGCTTGGGAAGAGGACGTCGCCGGAGTGGGGCCTTATGGCGCTGTAACCACCTACAACCGGCTTTGCTTCGCCACTCGCGAGACGGCGGAGCAACTCGCCGCGATGCTCGGCGGCACGGTAGAGGAAGTGAATTTCCAGGGGCCCTTCAGCCGGTCGCATCCGGAGCGAATCATCGTGGTCGGCAAGGCCCGCATGAACGCCGGGATGTTGGCCGACATGGTGAGCAGATACAACCCCGCCCTGGCCGAGGCGATGATCCAGGAGACCATCGACCGGGCCAACGCGCCGGCGAAGAAGTCCTCCCCCGGCGAGGACACGTAACACGGAGGCTGTTCCACGATGATCCGCGCACTGTACAGCGCCGCCAGCGGCATGACGGCACAGCAGTTGAACGTTGACAACATCGCCCACAACCTGGCCAACGCCAACACCGTCGGCTACAAGGCCCGCCGGGCGCAGTTCCAGGACCTGCTCTACCAGAACCTGGTGACCCCGGGCGCCTCCGCGGGGCAGCAGACGGTGGTCCCGACCGGATTGCAGCTCGGCCTCGGTACGCGCGCCGCCTCGAACGAGGTGCTGTTTACCCAGGGGAATTTCTCAGCCACCTCGAATCCGCTGGACCTGGTGATTCAGGGACGCGGATTCTTTCAGGTGCGGATGCCCTCCGGGGAGATCGCCTACACGCGCGCGGGATCGTTCCATCTCGACCGCGACGGCAACGTGGTGACCCTGGACGGCGATCCGCTCGAGCCACAAGTCACGCTCCCGCCGGACGCACAGTCGATCTCGGTGGCCCCAGACGGCACGGTCAGCTACACGCAGCCGGGACAGACGGCGGCGCAACTGGCCGGGCAGATTCAGGTCGCCAACTTCCAGAACCCCGCCGGGCTCAACAGCATCGGGCGCAACCTGTTCCTCCCGACCGACGCCTCCGGCGATCCCACGGTGGGCACGCCGGGCGGGCAGGAAGGGCTCGGGACATTGCTTCAGGGCTACCTCGAGCAGTCCAACGTGAGCATTGTCGAGGAGTTCATCAACCTGATCGTCAGCCAGCGCGGCTATGAAGCCAACTCGAAAGTGGTCAAGGCGGCCGACGACATGTACCAGCAGGTCAACAACCTCGTGCGATGACGCCCGTCCTCGTGCTCGTCTCCGGGTTGGCTGCCGGCGCCTGCCTGCCGGTCAACGGCGATCGCCTCCGGGCGGGCGATCTGGCCGCGGCCGATCCGATCTTCGCCGCGCTCCCGGCGGAAACGGTCGTCGGCTATTCACCGGCGCCCGGGGTGCGCCGCTGGTTCCGCGGGGCGGAACTGGCGCGCCTGGCGCGGCGGCATGGGCTCAGTCCGGCGTCGAGCCGGGACGTCTGTTTCGAGCGTGAAATGGCGCCGCTCGATCCGGCCCGCCTGGCCGAGGCCATGAAGAGGTCGCTCGCGCCGGGGGCGCGCGTCGAAATCGCCGAGTACAGCCGGCATCCGGCGCCACGCGGCGAGATCGAGTTTCCCCGGCCGGGACTGTCTCCGAAGGCGGCCTCGAGCGGCCTCGCGTTGTGGCGGGGCTTCGTGCGCTACGGCGCCGGCCGGCGGTTCACCATCTGGGCCCGTGTGAAGGTCGCCGTCCCGGCGCGGCGCGTGGTAGCCGCCAGGGCGCTCGCGCCCAGCAAGCCGATCGCGGCCGCGGACCTGCGCATCGACTCCATCGAAGCATTCCCCTCGGCCGGCGGTTTCGCGGAATCACTGGAAGACGCGGTCGGACGGCTGCCGCGGCGAACCATCGGGGCGGGAGAGCCGGTGCCCCTCGCGGCGCTGGACAGCCCGCGCGACGTGGCGGCGGGTGACACCCTGCGGATCGAAGCCAACACTGGCGCCGCTCGCGTCGAGCTCGTGGCCCGAGCCGAATCGCCCGGGCGCCGCGGCGACGTCATCCTCGTTCGCAACACGACCAACCAGCGGCGCTTTCGAGCCCGCATCGAGGGTCCAGGGAGGGCGACGCCCGCCGGCCTGGCCGAGCGTTCGCTCGGGGAGAACGGAAAATGAAGCGCTGGGTGCTGCTTTGGAGCGCCCTGATGTTGGGCGCGGCCGGCAAAGAGGACCGGCAGGCGCAGAAGTCCCCGCTCGACCGCTACATCGAGGCCGCGGCCGGCTGGTCCTCGGCGGAGACGGGAGCTTCCCCGGGGTCCGTCTGGCGACCATCCTCCATCCTTGCCGACGCCGCCCGCGACGTGCGCGCCGCGCAAGTGGACGACCTGGTGACCGTCCTCGTGGCCGAGCGCGCCTCCGCCGTCGCCAAAGGTTCCACCAAGTCGGCTCGGGCCTCGAGCGCCAAGAACTCGATTTCAGCCCTGGGTGGCCTGACGCGCGCCGCCGGCCCGCTCGCCAACCTCGCCGATCTCTCCTCGGAATCGCAGTTGAACGGCGAGGGTTCGACCAGCCGGGAAACCGTGCTGAGCACGACTCTGTCGGCCCGCGTCATTCACGTGCTGCCAAACGGCAACTTGGTGATCGAGGCGGGCAAGGACATCCAGGTGAACTCGGAGCGGCAGATCGTGACCCTGCGCGGGATCGTCCGCCCCGCCGACCTGAGCCCGGGCAATGTGATTCGCTCGGATCGCGTCGCGCACCTGGAGGTGCGCATCAACGGCAAAGGCGTGGTTGCAGACGCCGTGCGGCGGCCTTTCTTCCTCTACCGGTTGCTGATGGGCTTGCTGCCATTCTAGAGGGTTTCGATGACTCCACTGCATCGCGCCGGCCTGTTGCTGGCCGCCGCTTCTCTGGCCGCGCCAAATGCCACCCGGCTCAAGGAACTGGTTTCCATCGAAGGAATGCGCGAGAACCAGTTGATCGGCTACGGCCTGGTGGTGGGCCTGGCGGGGACGGGTGACCGCCGGCAGACGGTGTTCTCCGCGCAGAGCTTGACGAACATTCTCGAGCGGATGGGCGTCTCCGTTGCGCCGGAGGCGATCCGCGTCAACAACACGGCGGCGGTCATGGTCACCGCCACGCTTCCGCCGTTCGCCCAGCCCGGCACGCGCATCGACGTGATCGCGGCGGCGATCGGCGATGCGTCGAACCTCCAGGGTGGATTGCTCCTCATGACCAGCCTGCGCGGCGCCGACGGGCAGGTCTACGCGGTCGGACAGGGGCCGGTCGTGACCGGTGGCTTTGTCGCCGGCCGGGCCGGCAATAGCCAGACGGTCAATCACCCCACCGTCGGCCGCGTGCCCAACGGCGCCATGGTCGAGCGGGCCGCGCCGTCGGTCCCTCCGGGCGATGAGCTCCGCTTGCAGTTGCGCCATGCGGATTTCACCACCGCGGCGCGAATCGCGGAGGCGTTGAACAAGAAGTTCGGAGAGCAACCAGGCCCGGCTGCCCAGGCGGAGAACCCGGCTGCGGTCCGGGTCAAGCTACCGGAGTCCTTCGCCGCCCGCCCGGTGGACTTCATCGCCGAGCTCGAACGGCTGACGGTCGAGACCGACCGTCCGGCGCGGGTGGTGATCAACGAGCGCACCGGAACCATCGTCATCGGCAAAGAGGTCCGGATCTCGCCCGTGGCCATCCTCCATGGCAACCTGACGGTGGAAATTCAAACGAGCTTCGCGGTGTCGCAGCCGCTGCCGCTCTCCTCGGGAACCACCGAAGTCGTGCCCCAGGTCGGCGTCGGCATCAAGGAGGACAAGGCCCGCAACCTGGTGCTGAAGGAAGGAGCGACGGTCGAGGAACTGGTTCGCGCGCTGACCTCGGTGGGATCCACGCCCCGCGACATCATCGCCATCCTTCAGAATCTGAGGAGCGCGGGCGCGCTCGAAGCCGAGCTGGAAGTCATCTAGGGGTTCGTGTCAAGGCGCGTGGGATGTCAGGAGGCTTGCATGCTGGATGAAATCTCCCCCCTCAGGGATCAGACAGGACCGGCCACCCAGGGCGATCGCAAGCGGATCGCCGACGCCGCCCGGCAGTTCGAGGCGTTGCTGATTGCGAGGCTGCTTCGGACCGCGCGCGAGGCCGGCAGTGAAGGCTGGCTGGGCTGCGGAGAGGATGCCTCCGCCTCGCCGGCCCTGGAGCTTGCCGAGGAGCAGTTTGCGCAGGCCTTAGCTGCCCAAGGAGGGTTGGGATTAGCCCGCCTGATTGCCGTCGGCCTGGCGCCCGACAGCCCGCCCCAAAAACCTTAATGCCATCACCCGCACCAGCTCTGCGGCGCGTACTCGGCCGCCTGCTCACCCCCGAACGGGTTCAGAGCGCGCGTGTGGGCGGCCAGTGGAAGAAGGCCGGCTGCTCCAGCCTCGGCGTCCGCCGCCGGCCGGATCTTCACCTGCTGCCACGCCTCCAGAAGCGTGGTGAGCAGTGCGAGCACTTCCGCCAGCGGCTCCTCGCTTTGCTTCAGGTTGGCTTCCACCAGGCGCCACTGCATGTATTCATAGAGCGCGGCCAGGCGCCGGCTGACCTCTCCTCCCTCCTCGTGGTTCAGGCTGCACGCCAGTTCAACCAGCGCCTCGCACGCGCCGGAAATGGAATTCGATCGCGCCGCGACGTCGCCCCTCGCCAGGTGTTCCCTGGCCTCCCGCACCCGGTCGATTGCGATCCGGTACAGGATCCGGATCAGCTCCACCGGATCGGCGGAGAGAATCCGACTTTCCCGGTAGGCTTCGTGAGCATCGTGCAGCATTGCGCGTTCCTGACTCCTCATATCGTCGCCGGCAGTCATTTTCTCCGCGCGCGTGGTTTATTCCTCGGCCTGGGTCATGTGCGCGGTCAGTTCGAGCAGGTATTCCGGAGGAACCTGCCGAATGACGTCTTTCGTCTTCCGATCCACCAGCCGGATTACCGGACGCTGGGTCTCCCGATCCATCAGGAATGTGAGTTCATAGTTTTGGCCGAACAGCTCCGCCGCGTTGAGCGCTTTCACCGCCTGAATGACCTCGCGGTTTTCCGCAAGCTTCTGGGCTGGGATGGCTTGCGGCGCTCCCGGCAGCGCGTATCCTGGGCGTTGCACCGCTGCGATTTCCATACCCGACTCCTTGGGGGCTCGGACACCTCTCCGGGTAGTCCCCTCGTCTTGACTTATCGTCGCCTGTCGCCAGTCCTTGAGGATCAAATTCCGGACCGGTTCCGCCGATGATCTGCCAGGAGAGCACCTTGAGGAAATTGATACTCGTCAGCGCACTCGCCTGGCCTCTCCGCGCCCAACCCTCATCCGAACAGCTCATCAAGATCATGGAGGAAGCCGTGTCGCGGCAGCGGCAGGCGGCCGCCGCCATGCAGGACTCCGTCGCCCGCCAAGTTGAATCCACGCGGCTCCAGGAACAGTCAGCCGGACGTGCTGCCGCGCCGGCGGCTTCGTACAACGCCGTCGAAGCCGCCCCTCCTCCGGCGTTCCCCGAGGTCGGAGCCTGCGATCCAATCCCGGCGGAGGAGGCAGCCGAGCTGATTGACGCCGCCGCTAACAAAGAAGGCCTCGATCGCGACCTGCTCCACGCGCTGATCGAGCAGGAATCGGCGTTCCTTCCCTGCGCCGTCTCCCGGAAGGGCGCCCTTGGATTGATGCAGTTGATGCCGGCGACGGCGGCGCTGTTCGGGGTCGAGGACCCGCTCGATCCGAAGGAGAATCTCGATGCCGGCGCTCGCTTCCTGGGTCTCTTGCTCGAGCGGTTCGACCGCGACCTGCCCCTTGCCTTGGGCGCCTATAACGCCGGGCCGGCGCGTGTCGAGCAAGCCGGCGGCATTCCTGACATCCCCGAGACCCGGAACTACGTCCACCAGATCCTGGAGCGATTGTCCCGCCGACGGGCGATATCCAGCGACGAACCCTCTACATCCCTCACAGCTCCGAGGTGAATCTCCCTTGTGAGTACCGGAAGAATCCTCTCCAACACGCACCGCTCCCCGCCGCACCGGCCTTCCACCACCACCCGACTCCTGCCCCCTGTCACCCGGTAGGCGACCCGCGCCCCGTGATGCGCGCGAAGCGAATCCAGAGGCCAGTCCGAACCCGCGATCATCCGGATCGAGCCGCCCGGGCCAATGAGGATAGACAGCTCGGCGGGCTGGTGGCCGGAAGAGGCTGCCGATCCGGCCGATTCCAGAATCCGGACAGCATCGCGCAGGAACTCGCTCACACCGGACTTATCGTCCGGCTCCGGAGTCCGTTCGCCCGATTCGCGCTTGACGTCTCGCCAGGAACGTCTCGCCCGCCAGCACTTCGATCTCGCGCTGCTCCTCCTGCTGCCACTCCTCCAAACGCTTTTCTTTCAGCCGCTCGAGCAGCCTGAGTCTTCGCCGCGCTTCGAGCAGCGTGTCGCGCTGCGTCTCGATCCTGCGTTGCTGCTCGAGCCGCGACTCTGCCAGCCGCCGCTCGTCGTTTTTGAGCCGCCTCAGGTGGCAGGCGAGTTGGGCGAGCTCAGCCCCGTCAGGGTGGCCGCTCGACAGCACTTCCCGGCGCGCCGCGCCCCGCGCCTCCTCCAGGGCTTCGCGCGCGGCCTCGATTCGCCGCAAGCCCGCGGTCAACTGCTTCATCCGCGACTCTTCAAAGTCCAGTTGTGTTCGCCGCCACCGGAGGACGCGCTCGAGACGGAACCGGAACGTCCGCATGGGTCGGACCTACGGCAACAACGACGCCACCGCCTCCAGCCGCTCCATGGTCTCTTCGATGGGGGCCTTGACCGACGCGTCCTGCCGCAGAAACTTCATCAGCTCGGCCCGGGCCTGAATGACCGTGTCCAGCTTCGGATTCGAGCCGGCCACGTAGGCCCCAAGCTGGATCAGGTCCTCCGCTTGCTGATACGCCGCCAGCGCCTCCCGCACTTTCCGCGCCTGTTCGGAGTGCTCCGCCGTCGTGATCTGCCCGGTCAAACGGCTGACGGACTGAAGCACTTCGATGGCCGGATAGTGGCCGGCGCTGCCCAGCCGCCGCGACAGCACGATGTGGCCGTCCAGGATGGCGCGCACAGCGTCGGAGATCGGCTCATTGAGATCGTCGCCCTCCACCAGCACGGTGAAAAAGCCGGTGATGGAGCCGCGGCGAAACCTGCCGGCGCGCTCGAAGGCCCTGGGCAGGAGATGGAACACGGACGGCGTATAGCCCTTCTGGCTCGGCGGCTCGCCGGCGGCCAGCCCGATCTCGCGCTGCGCCATCGCCAGCCGGGTGACCGAATCCATCACCAGCAGCACGTCGGCCCCCTGGTCGCGGAAGTACTCGGCCACGGCCAGCGCGACGAAGCAGGCCCGGACGCGCAGCGGCGCCGGCCGGTCCGATGTCGCCACCACCACCACCGAGCGCCGCAGCCCCTGGGGCCCCAATTCGTGGTCCAGGAACGCCCGCACCTCCCGGTTCCGCTCGCCGATCAGCGCCACCACGCTCACGTCGGCGAAGTTATGCCTCGACATCGCCCCAAGCAGCGTGCTCTTGCCGGCGCCGCTGCCGCCGAAGATGCCGATCCGCTGGCCTTTGCCGCACGGCAGCAGGCTGTCGATGGCGCGAACGCCGGTCACCAGCGGCTCGACGATGTGCTCGCGCTCCAGCGGATTCGCAGGGTCACGGTACAGCTCGTAGGAATCGGCGGCGGCGATCGGCGGGCCGCCATCCATCGGCTGCCCGAAGCCGTCCAGAACGCGCCCCAGCAGTCCCGGCCCGACCGCCACCCGTGCCGCCTCGCTCCGCGCGATCACCCGATCTCCCAGTTGGAGTCCGTCGGTTTCCTCGAGCGGCATGGCCAGCACCCGCCCCTCCCGGAATCCGATGACCTGGGTGCGGATGCGCCGACCGTTCGACGCCTGAATTTCGCAGAAGTCTCCGATCGCCACCGCCGGCCCGCGCGACTCGATCAGCAGTCCCACCAGCTCGGTCACCTCGCCGACGCGGCGCAACGGGTCGAGGCGCTCCAACTGCGCCAGGTAGGGCTCGAGCAGGATTTCCGGCGAGGCGCTCATGACCGGCTCCGCAGCCGGTCGGTCAACCCGCGCTCGATCTCCTCGAGCTGTGTTTCGACCGATGCATCCAGGTCGCCGCGCGAGGTTTCGAAGATGACGTCTCCCGGCTCGCGGCCGGCATCCGGGACCACCTCAATGGCACTGCCGGCGGCCAGCCGCGACAGCGCCGCGCGCAGCACCGGCTCGAAGCTGGGATGGACCCGCACGCGGCAGCCCTCCTGCCCTTGCAGCCTTTCGAGCGCCACTTGCACCAGTCCCTGGATCGCCTCCGGATCGACGCCCAGCTCGCGCCGGAGAATCCGGCGGGCAATCGCCATCGCCAGGCGCACCAGGTCCGATTCCGCCTCCTTGCGCAAACGCGGCCGAAGCGCGGCCAGGGCATCGAGCGTACGCGCAAGCTGTTCGATCAGCGGCGCCACCTGGCGGCGGCCCGCCGCCTCCCCCTCGGCGTATCCCGCTTGTCTCGCTTCCTGGATCCTCCGCTCGGCGTCGATTGATCGATCCTGTGTTTCAGCAGGGCCGTCCGCCAGTCTGACGACGCCCGGCGCGGTTCGCCGGCCGCGGGCCTGCTCCGCGGTCGGCCAGACGATTGCTTCCGCCCGCCCGCTGTCGCTTGTCCGGAGGATTCTACACAACGTACTGCTCACCGGCCGCCTCCTTCAGGCTCAGCGCGCCGTCGGCCTCGAGCTGGCGCACGACGGCGATGACCGCCTGCTGCGCCGCCTCGACCTCCTTGATCTTCACCGGACCGAGCGCCTCCATGTCCTCGAGGAGCATCTCGCGCCCGCGCTGCGACATCGACGCCAGAATGTGGTTCCGAAGCTGTTCGCTCGTCCCCTTGAGCGCCACCGTCAGCATCTTGCGGTCCACCTTCGCCAGGATCTCCTTGATGCCGTTGGCGTCGATCAGCAGCAGGTCCTCGAAGACGAACATCAGGTGCCGCACCCGGTCGGCCATCTCCTCGTCCTGCTGCCCCATGTCCTCCAGAATCTCCTTGGTGGCTCCTGAATCGAGCCGGTTCAGCAATTCCGCCAGCGCCCGCACGCCGCCGTAGGATTGCCGGCTCAGCTCGCCGATGCCTTTCAGCCGCTGGTGCACGATGCCGGCGATGCGGTTGATGATTTCCGGGGAAATCTGGTCGAGGCTGGCCATGCGCAGGGCCACGTCCGAGCGGATCTGCGCGGGTAGCGACATCAGCACCGCCGCCCCCTGCGTGGCGTTGAGCTGCGAAACGATCAGCGCCACCGTCTGCGGGTGTTCGTTGGCCACGAATTTCGCGAGCTGCTGGGGATCGGCCTTTTGCAGGGCGTTGAAGCTGCTGGCGTCTGCGTGCAGCGTCTTGGCCAGCCGGTAGAGGATCTTCTCGGCCTGGTCGTTGCCGAAGGCGCTCACCAGCATCCGCCTCGCCTGGTCGAGGCCGCCCTTGATGACGTAGTCCCGCGCCAGCGTCATCTGGTGGAACTCGTCGAGCACCGATTCGGCCTGTTCCGGGATGATGGCGCTGATGGAGGCGATCTCCCGGCTCACCGCCTGCACCTCCTCCTCGCTGAAGCGACGCATCAGCTCGGCGCTCGCCTCTTCGCCGAGCATCATGAGCAGAATCGCCGCTTTCCGGACTCCCGGAATCTGCAACGTCGTTCTCGGCGCGTTGACGATCATGCCTGCTCTCGCGACATCGGACCAATCGTTTCGGGCCGCCCATGAACGCCGAAGGCGGCAAGAGACCTATCGGCGTTTAGCGGCGTTCATCGGCGGCATACAATTCACTGCTCCTGTTCCTCCGTCAGCCACGTTTCCAGCACCTGCGCCGGCGGCCCCGCGTCCTTCCTGATGTGCTCCCGCAGTTGCGCCAGGAGCACGTCCGACTTCTTTGTGGCCGGCATCGCCAGCTCCGGAATCTTCGCTTCCGCGATTGTCCGCTTCTCGGCCGCACCCGGCGCCGCGGATGGCCGCGCGATTTCCGCCGCTTCCGCGCCGCCGGGCGGCAGCTCGGGCGGCATCCGCATGCGCACTCGGCTGCCTCGTCTGCGGCGCATCATCCACAGCGCGCCCGCCGCAAGCACCAGCAACAGGACGACGCCGGCCCCGGCCGCCGCCAGCAGCTTCGGATCGCGCAGCGGCGCCGGCAGCCACCCTGGCAGACTGCTGACGGGCGCCGGCGCCGGACTCGCGCCGGGCGGCGGCTCCATGTCGTGAATCGTGGAATCGAACGGCAGCGCCTCCACGATCAACTGGTCCCCGCGCTCCTGGCTGAACCCGGTGACGGCGGCCACCACGTCGCGAATCGACTTCAGCCGTTCCGGCGAAGGGGCGGTGAGGACGCGCTTCCTCGCCGCCCCTTCCCCCTGCCAGGCGGCGTCGTGATCGATCAGCACCGCGATCGACATCCGTTTCACCGCGCCCTGCGGCAGCTTGATCCGCTTGACCACCCGGCTGGATTGATAGGCGACGTTCTCCGTCCGCCGCGACACGCCCGCCTGCGAGCTTCCCGGCCGCGACGCCGGCCGCGGCAGGTTCGACGCCGTCCCCGGCACTCCGTTCGCTCCGCCCGTCCCGCTGATCTCCTCGGTCTTCAGCGAGCTGAGCATCACCGATTTCGACGGGTCGAACGTCTCCTCGCTCTGCTCGCCGCTCGTGAAGTCGCACTCCACCGACACCCCCGTCCGGAACCGCTCGGCCCCGAGCAGCGGCTCGAGCGTCAGCCGGATTTTCGCCGCCAGGTCCCGCTCCACGCTCTGCCGGTAGGCGAGCGTCGCATCGGAGGCTTCCTCGGTGTTCCCCAGCCCGCGCGCCCGCGCCCGGTGCAGCAGGTTGCCGCGGGTATCCAGCACCGACACCGACTCCGGCGCCAGTCCCTCGACCGCGCTCGCCACCAGGTGGCTGACCGCCTGCACGCTCTCGTTGGATATTCTCGCTCCCGGCCGCAGCCGGACCATCACGCTCGCCTTGGCCGGCTGCCGCGACTCCAGAAACACCGAGTCCTTGGGAAACGTCAGGTGCACCCGGGCCTGCTCGACCTCGGCCAGGCTCATCACCGACCGCTCCAGCTCGCCTTCGAGCGCGCGCCGGAAATTTACCTGCTCGGTGAACTCCGTCGCGCCGAAATTGTTCCGGTCGAACAGCTCGAAGCCGATCCGGCCGCTTTTGGGCAGGCCGGCGGCGGCCATGGCCAGCCGCAGCTCCGCCACCTTCTCCGACGGCGCCAGCACCGTCCGCCCGTCTTCCGACAGGCGGTAATCGGTCCCCTCCTCCCGCAGGCGCGCCACCACCGCCCCGGCGTCGTCCGGCGCCAGGCCGGTGTACAGTATCCGGAAATTGCTTTCGCGCCGCCAGCGGGCCAGCCCGAACAGCCCGAGCGCCACCGCCGCGGCGACGGCCACGATCATCACCCGCTGGCCGGCGGTGAAGCTCGCCAGCAGCTTTCTCCATTGCGACATTCGACGTGAGGTTCCGCCCTTCGCCCGCTACATCTGCATCCGCATGATCTCCTGGTAGGCCTGAACCACCTTGTTGCGCACCTGGAGGAACATCTCGAAAGCCAGCTCGGCCCGCTGGGTGGCCAGCGCGACCGTGTGCAGCTCCTCGGCTTCTCCCGAGAGGAACCGCTCGACGGCGGCGCCGGCTTCGCTCCGATAGCCGTCCACGCGCCGGATCGCGCCTTCGAGGGCCGCGCGGAACTCCCCCGGCCGGCCCGCCGTCTCCGGCACCGGCGCCGGCTCCGGCGGCCGGATGTTCCCGATAGCCTGGATCGGAGACGGCATCGCGGCGCTCCGCTACCGCAGCAGGTCGATCGACCGCTGGATCATGTCCTTCACCGCCGTCATCGCCGCCACGTTGGCGTGATAGCCGCGCGCCGCGCCCATCAGGTCCACCATGTCCTCAGCCGGGTTCACTCTCGGAAACGCCACGTAGCCGTCGCGGTCGGCATCGGGATGGCCCGGCAGATACCGCCGCTCCGGCTCTCTTGTATCCACAACCACCTCGGCGACCGCCACCCCCGTCGCCGTCTCCCCCGCCAGGGCCTCGAACACCGAGGCGAACGGCGAGCCGGCGCGCTCGGTGGTGAACACCACGTCCTTGCGCCGGTACGGCCCGCCTTCGGGCGTCCGCGTCGTCTCCGCGTTGGCCAGGTTCTCGACCAGCAGCTCGGCGCGGGCGCGCTGCGCCGACATCCCCGAGGCGCTCACCGAAAGCGACGAAAACAGGCTCATCCGTTCCTCCCTTCCTGAACCGCCGACTTCACCGCCCGGATCTCGGCCTTGAGCAGGCTGGCGGCGACGTTGAAGCGCAAGGCGTTCTCAGCCAGCAGCCGCGCCTCGCGGTCCACGCTCACGTTGTTGCCGTCGTTCTTGACCTTCAGGCCGGCCACTTCCGACACGTGTGGAGTCCCGCCGCCGGTCCGGTTGCGGAACTCCGCCTGAAAGTCGATGTCTTTGGTCTTGTAGCCGGGCGTGTCGGCGTTGGCGAGGTTCGAGGCCACCAGCTTCTGCCGGACGCTCAGCAGGTCGAGGTACCGCTCCAGGTGCCCGGCCAGCCGATCGAGCATGACGCCGGTGGCACGGCACGCGGAGTGCCAGAGGTAAGTGTTTGAATTGGCAAGCGTTCTGGTTTGGCAGGGCGGCAAGAAATTGCCGTTCGAGGCAGGCTTCTAGCGTATGCCGGCGTCAGCGTGGCCTAGCGCGGGGTCTGGCGGCATATCCGCCGGGCCCGCATCGCTTGAAGGTTGATAGCCGCCCGGTTCAAATGGGTATAAGTATTGGTGATCGTGTTCGAGAGCTTGGCGAAGCGCTCTAAAGCGGCGGGGTGCTGGCTGACCATTGGCGGGCCAACGGAAAAACCATGGAGCCGGATTGCGACCAGGAACGCCGGACGGTCCACGCGTTGCTGGACCTGCTGCCGGCCGAAAAGCTGAGCGCCGTGCGAAGTCTGCTCGAAGTGATGGCGAACCCGCTGGCGCGCTCGCTCGCCCTGGCTCCGGTGGAAGAGGAAGACGTTACCGCCGAGACGGCCGCGGCACTGGACCGTGCCCGTGCTTCGCTCGCCCAGGGTGAAGGCATTTCGCACGGAGACATCCTGCGCGAGTTCGGGCTGAACCCTGCAAGAGATTTGCCACCCCTCAGCCGATAACGTCAGTCCGCGCCGCCCCCCTCGGACGCGGGCTTCCGTACAGCCGAATCCGGACCACTCTCGCCAGCCGCTCGCCCAGCCGCGTCCGGTCAGCGCAGACGGCCCTCCGCGCGCGCTCCAGCAACTCCCGGGCCTCCGCGCACAGCGCCGCCGCCCGCTCCGGACCGGCCGACGGCAACACCTGGTCCAGTTCCTGGCGGCACACATCCACCAGCCGGATCGCCTCGGCGTAGTCGCCGGCAGCCACCGCCTCCCGCAGCCGCTTCCCTACCTCACTGTTCTGGGCCGCCATTCCTCGTGCCCTTATCGGCTGCCGGCATCACAGCATGCTCTGCGTCGCAATCCGCATCGACTCGAACAGCCCGGTGAAATACAGCACCTGCTGCTCCAGCGACGCGATCAGCGCGTCGGCCGCCGCCATCTGCGCCAGCAGGTTCTCTTCCATCAGGTCGATCCGATCCTGCTCGGCGGCGATCTTGTCGTCCTGCGCCCGGATCTGGTCGGCGACCGAGTCGATCTCGGCCTGGATCAGGCCGTCCGTGTCGTCGTTGAGCGCCGCCAGCGCGTCGGTCGCGTACTTCAGGAAGCCGTCAGTCGTCGAGGTCCCCAGGAAGTCGAGCAGCGCCTGGAAGTCCTCCGCCGCCGACGCGAACGCGGCCGTGTCCAACGACAGCTTGCCCTGGTCGTCGAAGCTCAGCCCCAGATCCGCGAGCGAGCTGATGCCGCCCGACGTTCCCGAGTAGCCAGCCACCGCCCGCATCGTGTCAGACAGGGTGAACAAGAGGCTGTTGCCGGCCAGCGCGCCGGCTTCTTCGCCCCGGTGCAGGTCCAGCTCATCCAATGCCGCGTTGTAGGCCGAGACGAACGACCCCAGCGCGCTGCTGATCCCCGAAGCGCTCCGGCTTACCGTCAGCTCCGCCGTGCCCGCCTTGAGCAGGGTCACCGTCAGCCCGGGCGACACCGTCACCGTGCGGGTGTCAGTCGAAATCGGGCTCGACGGCTGCCCGTTGACCTTGTAAGTCGCCAGCGTGCCGGCGGCGATCGTGGTTAGTAAGTCCTGGCTGCCGTCGTTCAACTGCACGCTGACGGCGCCCAGCTTGGTGCTCCACAACGACAGCCGGTAGTCCGGCGCCTCCGGCGGGCCGATGTTGACGATGGTCGCTTCCACCTCGGCATCGCTTTGGTTGATGGCCTCGGCGAGCGCGGACAGCGTGTTCGCTTCCGGCTCGATCGTGTACTCCTCGCCGTCCACCGTCAGGGTGAAGCTCGCCGCCGCGCTGATGTTCTCGGCCGACGGATCGGCGACCGAGGCCAGCCCGTCGGCGCTCATCGCGCTGGTGTAGGAGCCGGCGCTGATCACTTCGATTTCGTACACCCCGGCCAGCGCGCCGCTCGACAGGTTCGCCATCACCACCGCGCCGTCGGAGTTCGACAGCACGTAGGAACCGCCGCCGGTGGCCGTTTCCAGGCCGGCGACGGCGCTGCCGAGCGCCGAGAATTTCGTGCCGAGCGAGCTCAAGGCCGTCGAATCGTCGCTGAGCGCCGTCTTGTCGCTCTCCATCTGCATCAGCCCGAGCGAGGCGATCGACACCGCCCGGTCGACCACCTGCTGGAAATCCGTCGAGTACCGGCTCGTTCCCGCGAAGATGGAGCTGGTGGTGCTCATGGTCCGTCAATGCCCCTTGGTTCGCGGCCGAGGCCCGCGGCCCGCCCGGAGGACGGGCCGCGAGCTGCGAACCGCCGGCCGCGAGCTAGGCTCGCAGCAGGGCCAGCACCGCCTGCGGCGAGGCATTGGCCTGCGCCATCGCCGCCAGCGAGGCCTGCTCCAGCACCTGGGCCTTGGTGAGGTTCGCCGCCTCGGCCGCGATGTCGGCGTCGCGGATGCGCGACTCGGCTGCCGAAAAGCTGGAGATTTGCGACTGCGCCAACTGGATGGCGTAGGCCAGCTTGTTCTGGCCCGTTCCGACGCGGCCCTGCACGGTGCCGAGCGTCGTCACCGCCGTGGTCAGCGCGGTCAGCGCCGCCAGCGCGTTGGCCGTCGAGCTGGCCCCGTCCTCCGGAGCGGTGATCGTCTTGGCGCCGTTAGCGCCCGTGATCACGTCGCCGGTGGTGGCCGCCTGGGTCTGCACCAGCGTAAAGGTGCTGGCGCTCTGGATCGAAATCCCGGTCCCGGCCGCATCGTAGACGGCGTAGATCCCCAGCGAAGCCACCTGCTGGTTGATGGCGGTGATCGCCGCCGCCACCGTCGCGCCGCTGGTGGTGTCGAAGGTCACGTCGGCCGAGCCGCTGGCGTTGGTGAAGGTCACGATTTCCGATCCGCTCGTCACTGCGGTGAAGGACCCGGAGGCCACCTCGTAGTGGTAGTTGCCGGTGTTGACCGCCGTGCTGGCGGCGGTGGCAAATTCCTGGCCCGCGCCGGCCGGCGCGTTGACGTACACCGAGAAGGCCCGTGAGCCGCCGAACTGCAACTCGCCGATGTCGTCGCCCGAGCTCACCTGCGAAGCCGCAATTCCGTAGCTGGCCAGAGCGGTGTTGAGCTGGCTCAGCACCTCCGTGCCGGTGATGCCGCTGGCCGAGCCGGTCACGGTCACGGTGACGTTCTCGGTGGCGGAGCCGTTGTAGAGCCGGAACACCACCGACTGCGTGTCGCTGCCGTCCAGGAACGCCAGCGCCGGGTTGTCGAGCCGGACCGAGTTGCCGGTCAGCGCCGTTCCGCCGCCCGACACCGCCGTGCTGGCGATCCCCAGCGCCGTCGAATCCACCTGGTTGGCGCTTCCGCTCAAGTCCACCGTCACCTGAGCGTTGGCTTGGGTCGATCCGCCGCCGATGTAGATGTTCACGATCGTGTTGTTGGTCCCGCCGCTCACCATGCCGATGTTCGCTGCCTGGCGGTTGATTTCGAGCAGCAGCGCCTGGTACTCGTTGTTCAGCGTGTTGCGGTTCCCGGTGAAGGTCGTCGATGCCGACTGGCTGGCCAGCGTCTTCAACCGGTCGATCAGCTTCGAGATGTTGTTGAGGCCGCCGTCGACTAGTTGCAGCACGCTGATGCCGTCATTGGCGTTCCGCACGCCCTGCGTTAACTCGGCGATGTCGGCCCGGAACTTGTTGGCCACGGCCAACCCCGCTGCGTCGTCGCCCGAGGAGTTGATGCGATAGCCGGAGGTCAACCGCTGAATGGTCCGGCTCTGAAACTCGCCGGTGACGCGCAGGTTCTCCTGGGCCACCAGGGAGTTCACATTGGTCTGAATGGAAATTGCCATGGGTGGTTCACATCCTTGTTTTTGTGATGCCCGGCATCCTTGCCGGGCGGCGGCCGGGTTGTCCTGCCGCCAACTGCCCTTATCGACGACCCTTCGGGGACTTTGAAAAGGTTTTGGACAAGATGGGCGCCGCGGGCCGGCGACAACCTCAGATGTCAGGAGTCCACTCAAGCCCTTTGTTTTCAACGAATCCAGACAGATCGACAACCTGAGTCGTCAGTCCACCGGCTTAGCCGGAACGGAATCTTTCCTGTGATTTCTTGAACGCACCGCTGGTGGATCGGCTGCACACCGTCGATATTTCTCTGGGAATGAGTGAAAAAGCCCAAGCAGAAACTGCCACCTGGAGGTTGGATTCCCCACCACCGAAGCCGGTTCTGGAACCACTTCCGGTCCTCCGGCCGAAGCTGCCCACCTCCAGCCGAATCCTTCCGTACCTGCGGACCATCGACCGCACCCGCTGGTATTCGAACCACGGCCCCTTGGCCAGGGAGTTCACCCACCGGCTTTCTCTGCACTTCGGACGCGCGGAGGAGTCGATTGTGCTCACCGCCAACGCGACCGCCGGGCTGATTTCGTCACTGATGGCGCTCCGCCCTCCGAGAGGGAGCCTCTGCCTCATGCCCTCCTGGACATTCGTGGCGACAGCCCACGCGGCCGTCGCCGCCGGCCTGGAGCCGTTCTTCGTCGATGTCCGGGAAGCAACCTGGGCGCTGGATCCGGACGACGTGCGCCAATCGCTCCGAGCCGCCCCACGCCCTGTGGGAGCCGTCGTGGTGGTGGCCCCCTTCGGCGCGCCGGTGGAGGTCGCCGCCTGGGAAGCGTTCCAGCGCGAAACCGCAGTGCCGGTGGTGATCGATGCCGCCGCCGCCTTCGACACCATCCGCCCGTCGCACCTTCCGGCGGTCGTCAGTCTGCACGCCACCAAGGCCTTCGGCGCCGGCGAGGGGGGACTCGTGCTGACCACCGACCCGGACCTCCGCCGCGAGATCTTCACCATCGGAAATTTCGGTTTTTGGGGGACCCGTTCTGCTACCCGCCCGGCCCTCAACGCCAGGATGAGCGAATACCACGCGGCTGCCGGCCTGGCCGCGCTCGACGAATGGAGCCACACTCGCAGCCGCCAGGCGCGGCTGATCGCGCGCTATGCCCACGACCTCGCGCGCCTCCCGCGAGTCGCGGTCCAGCCGCGGCTGGGCGAATGGGTCGGTTCCACCTGCAACATCCTGATTCCCGAGGATTACCTTGACCCTGTCCGCGCCAGGCTGCTCGCCGAGGGCATCGAAACCATGCGCTGGTGGGGCGACGGCTGCCACCGCCAGCCCGCTTTCCAGCGCTTTCCCTCGCTCTCCTTGCCTGTCACCGAGGGCCTGGCCCGCCGCGTGCTCGGCCTGCCCTGGGCGCCCGACTTCGGCGCGCACCACGTCGAACGCGTCGTCTCGGCGCTGGCCCGCGCTCTCGACTCCCGGCCGCTTCTGAACCTCCGCCGTGCCCTGCGCCGGTTCGGCTGAAACCACGTGCGATCCTTCACCGAGAAGAACAAAGACCGGCATCCGCTGCGCGAGATTCTCCCCCTTGACATGCCGCTCGGGCTGACGGTCGAGCCCACGAATCTGTGCAACTTCCGATGTGTGCAGTGTCCCGTCTCGCTCGCCGAATTCGCCGCCGAAGCCGGTCCGCTCGGACACATGGATATGGGGTTGTACGGGAAGATCATCGAGGACGTCCGGCGGATGGGACGGCTCAACAACCTCCAGCTTTATGGCGACGGCGAGCCGTTTCTCAATCCGAAGCTCGCGGAGATGATCCGCCGCGCCAGGGATGCGGGCGTGGCCCGCTCGATCAGCGTCACCACCAACGGCTCGGTGATGAATCACAAGCTGGCCGGCGAATTGGTCGCCTCGGGCCTCGACTACCTGCGGGTTTCCGTCTACTCCCTCTACCCCGAACGGTTCGCCCGGATTACCGGCTCGCGCATGAAGCCGGAAACGATCCGCCGGAACCTCCGGCTCCTTCGCTCCGTTCGCGACGCGATGGGCAGCGTCACACCGTTCCTCTACGTGAAGATGATCGACACGTACTCGGCCGAAAACGAGGAGTTCTTCTCCGCCTTCCGCGACGTCGCCGACGAGGTGAACATCGAGGCGCCGATGAACTGGAACGGCTACGACGGCATCGACCTGATCGGGCGCATCGATCCGGCCCGGCGTACCGACGAGACGCTGGTGCAGGGCTATCACCGCCGAGGTCTCGGCCGGCTGCCGAGCGGCCTCAAGGAAGTCTGCACCACCCCGTTCCTGGCGCTCAACATCAAGCGCGACGGCGTTGTGGTGGTCTGCATCGTCGATTGGAATAAGGGGACCCGCGTCGGCGACATTCGGCGCCAGAGCCTGTCCGAGATCTGGTTCGGCGAAGAACTGCGACGGTTCCGGGAGATGCACATCCGCCGACGGCGGCACGAAAACCCCTCGTGCCGGAACTGCAAGTTCCTTTACGCCAATCCCGACAATATGGACGGCTTCAGTGAGGATGCCTATCGGAAAATCCTGGACCATGCCCCGGAGGTCCATTTGCCATGACGCCATGGAATGTCCTGGTGTTCCCCGGCGGCACTGAAGTCGGGCTGGAGATCCAGCGCTCCCTCCGGCACTCGAGGCAGGTGCGCTTATTCTCCGCCGGGCTGCCCGGCTCAAGCCACGCCCCGTATGTCCTCGCCCGCCACTTCGATCTTCCGGGCGTCCATGATCCGTCGTGGTTGGAGCGGCTGCAACAGCTCGTCGCGGAGCACGGGATTCACTACATCTTTCCGGCGCACGATGACGTGCTGCTGGCCCTGGCCGAGAACTCGCACCGGCTGGCAGCGCGCGTGGTCACCTCGCCGGCCGAGACCTGCCG
This sequence comes from uncultured Solibacteraceae bacterium, assembly GCA_964483455.1. Taxonomy (GTDB): domain Bacteria; phylum Acidobacteriota; class Terriglobia; order Bryobacterales; family Bryobacteraceae; genus CAYZJD01. The sequence goes on along the minus strand of CAZACK010000001.1, from coordinate 13,872 downwards.
GATCGCGCGCTCCAAATCTGCGACGTATCGCCTTCTGGACGGGGTGCTTCCCGTCCCCCGCCTGTATCCCGGCGCCGATGCGGTGGACTGCTACCCGGTGTTCCTCAAGCCCGACCGGGGGCAGGGCTCGCAGCACACGCACCTCGCCCGCACCCGCGAGGAGGCTCTCCGCATCCTGGGCGAGGGACGCGGACACCTTCTTCTCGAGCTTCTGCCGGGCGAGGAGTACACGGTGGATTGCTTCTCCGACCGCGAGCGGGGATTGCTGTTTTGTGGGGCGCGGCTCCGGGTCCGCACCCGGAATGGCATTGCCATGAACAGCCGCCCGGCCCGCGATCCGGCCTTCGAGCGGCACGCGCGGGCCATCGCCGCCAAGCTCGAGTTCCATGGCGCCTGGTTCTTCCAGCTCAAGCGCGACCGCCGGGGCGTGCTAAAACTGATGGAGGTGGCGCCGCGCATCGCCGGGACCATGGCGCTCCACCGCGTCGTCGGGGTGAACTTCCCGCTGCTCAGCCTCTTCGAGCAGGAGCGCCTGCCGGTCGAGATCCTCCCCAATCCCGTCGAGGTGGAAATCGACCGCGCGCTGGCCAATCGCTACCGCCACGCGCTGGATTACAAGGCGGTCTACGTCGATCTCGACGACACATTGCTCCTCGGCGGCCGGGTGAACACGGACCTGGTCCGTTTCCTGTACCAGTGCGTCAACCGCGGAATCCCGATCGCATTGCTGACACGGCACGCCGGCGATCTGGACGCGACTCTCGAAGCGCACCGGCTGCGAGGGCTGTTCGACCGGCAGGTCCATCTGCCGGCGGCGGAGGCGAAGGCGGGTTTCATTCGCGAGCCCGGCGCCATCCTGATCGACGACAGTTTTCGCGAACGCTCGGAAGCCATCCGGCGGGGCATTCCGGCGTTCGATTGCTCGATGGTGGAGATGCTCTTTGACGACAGAACCTGAGGCGGAATCCGCGTTTCTGGACAAGGTCGCCGGCACCTACGTAACCAGCGAATCCGCGCAGGACCGCCTGATTCGCAAGCTGGTGGTGCGCACGTTCGCGCCATTCCTTCGCGGCCGCGCGCTCGAACTCGGCTGCTCGGACGGCTACATGACGGAGTTGCTGTGCCGGCGCGTCGAGAGACTCGATGTCGTCGAAGGCTCAGCGCATTTCCTCGAGCTTGCGCGGCGGCGTTCCCTGCCCAACGTGCGCTTCTTTCCGTCCCTGTTCGAAGACTTCGCGCCCGCCCCGGTCTACGACGCAGTGGTGGCGGCCTTCGTGCTCGAGCACGTTCGCGACGTCGCAGCGGTTCTCCGAACGGCCCGGAGGGCGCTCAAGCCCGGCGGATTGCTGCTCGTGGCGGTTCCCAACGCCCGCGCGCTGTCCCGCCAACTGGCGCGGCACATGGGCCTCCTCGATGACCTGGCGGACTTCACCGCAAACGACCGCAACCACGGCCACCGGCGGGTCTACGACCGCGCGCGCCTGAACCGCGACCTCGAGCGGGCCGGCTTCGAAATCATCGCTCAGGGCGGCATCCTGTTGAAGCCGCTGGCCGACTTTCAGATGGATCGCCTCATCGACGCCGGCATTCTGGGAGAAGAACAACTGGAAGGCCTCTACAAACTCGGCCTGGAATACCCCGACCTCTGCGGCACCCTCTTTTCCATCTCTCAAGCGCCAGCCGAACAGCCGAATAACCGCCCAACCAAACAACCACCCAACCGCGCAGCCGCAGTTTCGCTATCCTGCTAGGTTCCAAGTCCTCCCGCAGCGCCGTTCTTGCCTTCCACGAAGTCGTGGCGTCCGAGGGGCGCCTCATCGATTCCCACATCATGGAGCAGATCTTCGACAAAGTGGTCGCACTCGGCGGAAGCGGACCTCCTGCGCAACCTGGAGTATCTGCGGAAGCTGATGCAGGCCACAGCCTGAAGCGATATTCGATTATGATATCATCTATGGATGCCATGAAGACGATTTCGCTCAAGCTTCCCGACGATCTGCTTCGGGCGAGCGACCGCTCCGCGTCTGCCCTTCGGATGTCCAGGGCCGCCTACCTCCGCGCGGCGGTGGATCGCATGAATCGGAGAGTCCAAAAGAAACTCCGCGCCGACCGTCTGGCCGCTGTGTCCCGGAAGGTCCGCGAGGAAAGCATGGCGGTCAACGCCGAATTCGCCGCCATCGAACGCGCCACCGATGCCTGAGCGGGGTGAGATTTGGCTGGCGGACCTAAATCCGTCCCACGGAACCGAGCCGGGCAAGATCCGGCTGGTCCTGATCGTCCAGGCCCAGGGATTGCTTGACGCCGCACACCCTTCGACCCTGGTCGTCCCGCTGACGACGCGCCTGAGCGACGATGCGGAACCATTGAGAATTCGAGTCCCCGCCTCCGGGCGGCTCCATCAGGAATCCGACCTGCTGATTGACCAACTCCGCGCCATCGACAACCGCCGGCTGGTGGGCAGCCCGCTCACTCGGCTGACGAAGACGCTGCTGAAAAAGGCGGAAGCCGCCATCCTCGAAGTGCTGGACATCGAGGGCCGTTAAGATGTCCGGATCGCCAAATTCGGTAGACTGATAGAATCCATGCCATCCGGCAGCACCGTCCTTGCCTTCCATGAAGTGGTCGAGTCCGAGGGGCACCTCATCGACTCACACATCATGGAGCAGATCTTCGACAAGGTGGTCGAGTACCACGGCCGCTTCGAGGTCGAGCAGTTTCGCATCGGCCGCACCAACAGCGAGCCGTCCTATCTTCGCCTGAAAGTGGAGGCGCCCAGCCGCGAAGTCCTGGACAAGATGCTCGAGCAGCTCATGGACCTCGGCTGCTCGCCCCTGGCCCCCGGCGACGCTGTGCTCAAGAGGGTGGAGCGCGACCAATGCGCGCCGGAGGATTTTTACTCCACCACCAACCACCGCACGATGATCCGCCTCAACCAGGAATGGATGCGGGTCGAAGAACAACGGATGGACGCGCTGATCGTGGTGCGCGAAGGGCGCGCGTACTGCCGGCGGCTGCGCGACATCCGGGCGGGAGACGTCGTAGTCACCGGCATGCGCGGCATCCGCGTCATCCCCGAATCGAAAGAGCGCGACCGCCTGGAGTTTGCGTTCATGTCGAACGGGATCTCCTCCGAGCGCCAGGTGGAGACGGCGGTTCGCCAGACGGCGGCGCTCATCCGGCACACTCGGGGATTGAACCAGAAGGTGATTGTGGTGGCCGGCCCGGTGGTGGTCCACACCGGCGGCGCGCCGCCCCTGGCCGCCATGATTCGCGAGGGATACGTGCAGGCGGTCCTGAGCGGCAATGCGCTCGGGGTCCACGACATCGAGGCGGCGTTGTTCGGAACCTCGCTCGGTGTGAGTCAGTCCGACGGCCGCCAGGAGGAGCACGGCCACCGCAACCACATGCGGGCGATCAACACCGTATACCACTGCGGCGGCGTGCGGCAGGCCGTGGAAAGCGGGCGCCTCCGCGGCGGCATCCTCTATGAGTGTGTCAAGGCCGGCGTGCCGTTCGTCCTCGCCGGCAGCCTGCGCGACGACGGACCGCTGCCGGAAACCATCACCGACATGAACGCCGCCCAGGACGCCTACGCCGCCGAGTTGAAAGGCGCGGGCCTGGTGTTGTGCCTCGGCTCGATGCTCCATTCCATCGCCACCGGCAACATGCTGCCAAGCTGGGTGAAGATCGTCTGCGTGGACATCAACCCGGCCGTCGCCACCAAGGTCAGCGACCGCGGCACGGGCCAGGCGGTGGGCGTCGTCACTGATGTCGGGCTGTTCCTCGATCTGCTCGCGAAGACCCTGATTTCGTCATGAAGAAGGCCTACACTGAAGAGCACGCGCGGGCCGGCTTACAGGCAAGGCTGCCCGAGATCGAGACCTTCCCGAATCAGTTCCCGGGCTACGAGATCGAGATCGTCATCCCCGAGTTCACCTCGGTGTGTCCAAAAACCGGCTTGCCGGATTTCGGCAAGATCACCGTCCGCTACGTGCCCGACAAGCTCTGCCTGGAGTTGAAGTCGCTCAAGATGTACGAGCTTTCCTACCGCAACCTCGGCATCTTCCAGGAGAACGTGGTGAACCGCATACTGCGCGACATCGTGAAGGCCTGCCGGCCGGTGTCGATCACCGTCACCGGCGAGTTCGCCCCCCGAGGCGGCATCCACTCCAAGGCAACCGCGAGCTGGAGCAAGAAACGTGGACGGCGATAACCAGCCGGTGGTCGAGCCGGCCGACGAACTTGTCGAGACGGTCCGCGAGATTCGCGAGCGGGTCCGCGCCCGTCATCCGCGGGGAGCCGCGCCCGGCGGAGTCGCCTTGCCGGATCTGCTCCCGCTCGCGCACGCCCGCGACTCGGCCGCCGCCAAGGTCGCCTCCATCGGCGTGGTGAACCCGCGCCCGCCGGGCTTGGTGAACTCCATCGTCCAGGCCTCCAAGAAGTTCATCGCCCGGCTGCTGGACTGGCACGTGCGCGAGCAGGTGGAATTCAATCGCGCGATCCTCGTCTCGCTTGAGGCGGTCCTGGAAGCACTGAATGAGAACAACCGCGCCCTCGCCAGGCTGGCCTCCGGCCTGGACGAGACCGCCCGTGCGACCTCCCAGCTCAAGGAGCAAACCACCGGCCTCGGCGATCTGCGCGAAGAAACGCGGGAGCTGAAGGACATCCGAACACACTGGTCCGCGTGGCGCCAGGAGTGGGAACACAAGCTCTCGGTGAACGAAGTGCAGTTCCTGCGTTCGGTGGCGGACCTCACCGCCGCCTTCACCCATCGAACGGCGCTTATGGAAAGCAACCTTCGGGAGATGGCGCGCAGCCAGCACGCTGACTATCTGGGCGTTCTGGATCGCAGCAGCCTGGAGATTCAGAGGCGCCTGTGGGCCGACCTGGAACGAATTCGCTCCGAGTTCGAGCGCCTGATCCACACGGAGTTGCGCCTGATCCGGCAGCGGGCTTCCCTGCCCCAAGCCGAAACTCCGGCCGCTGTCTCGCCAGCCCCTCCGCCCGTGCTGAGCTTCGACTACGCCCGCTTCGCCGAGCGCTTCCGCGGCACGGAGGAATACGTGCGCCGGAGACAGGCGTTCTATGTGCCCCACTTCCAGGGACGCGGTGCGGTGCTGGACGTGGGCTGCGGCCGCGGCGAGTTCCTGGAATTAATGAAGGAAGCCGGGATCGCCGCCCGGGGCATCGACATCAGCGGCGAGTCGGTTTCCCTGTGCCGGCAAAAGGGACTGGACGCCGAGACCGCCGACCTGTTCTCCTATCTGGGCGGACTGGCTGACGCCGGCCTGGATGGCATCTTCTGCGCCCAGGTGGTCGAGCACCTGCCTCCGGGCCGCCTCGCGGAGATGGTCCGCTTGTGCGCGTCGAAGCTCGCTCGCGGCGGCCTGCTGGCCATCGAGACCCCCGATCCGCGGTGCGTGGCGATCTTCGCCACGCACTTCTTTCTCGACCCGACGCACACGCGGCCGGTACCGCCGGAGCTGTTGAGCTTCTACATGGAGGAATCGGGCCTCGGACAGATCGAGGTCCACAGCCTGTCGCCGGCGGCCGAGTCCATGCCGTCGCTGGCGGCGCTCCCGAATGACTTCCGCGACGCCTTCTTCGGCGGCCTCGATTACGCGATCCTGGGACGGAAGCTGTAAGCTCCTCTGGTGGGGCAGGCGCTTTCGTCTGTCCAGGCCCGGCCGGAAGGACGGTCCCGCCAGCGCTACTGCTGTGGCTTCGGTTGCGCCTGGCTCGCCCACTGCTCGATTTGCGCCAGTTGCGACTTCACCACTTCCGCATCCGAGGCGTTGGGCGCGAGCTGAAGGTAATTCTTCATGTGCCTGGCCGCGCCGGCGAAGTCCTGCTTCTGCGCCAGGATGACGCCGAGCACGTGGTCCATCTTCGGAAACCTGTGCTGCGGGTCGGCCTTCAACCCATCGCGGCAGCTCTTCTCCGCCACATCCAGCTTCTTGAGGTTATAGGCGGCAACCGCGTGGAGGAAGTAGGCGCCCGGGAAATCGAACGGGTTCAGCTTCATCACGCGCTCGCTGTTGGCGGCGGTCTCCTCCCACTTCTGCTCCCGCGCCGCAAGATTGGCGAGTTGAAGGTACGGCTTGACGAACTTCTCGTCGGCGGCGACCGCCTGGCCGTAAGCCTTGCGCGCCTCTTCGAGATTGTTCTGCTGCTCGTAAACGCGGCCCAGATCGAACCACGCAGCCGCGTACTGCGGATAGATCGCAACCGCCTTTTGCAACTGCTTCTGGCCGTCCTCCCATTTCTGTTTCTGGAGCGCCTGAACGCCCTTCTCATACGCTTTCTTGGCGTCCTTGGGCGCGTTGATGCTGGTGGCGCTGACGGTGAATCCTTCCACCCCGGCCAGGCGGTGCAGAATGATCGTGCCGACGTCCGGGTTGTCGAGCAGGCGGCGGCCGGTGAGGTTGACGACATCGGAGCGGAATCCGGCGAGCGACGCGCGGAGCTCGCAACCCATCAGGTCCCGCTCGGAGATCCCGCTGTTGGGTCCTCCGAAGGCGCTGGCGCCGCCGCGGCTGGTGCTCGACGGACCCATCGTGGAGGAACTCTCGTAGGCCGGATCGTTCATCGATCCCACGCTGGCGTCAGCTACCAGGTGTGTGTTGCGGCCGAGCTCAAAACTGAAGCGGCCCTTCCGGTCGGTGTATCCTTCGGGCCGGGGCTGGCCGTTGCAGACACGCTCGATCAGGACCGAATCCGGCGGAGGCGTGCCGTCCTCCATCATGACTTTGCCGGCCAGGAAGAGCGGCCGCCGCATCTCCGGGAACGGAGTCGGCTGCTCGCCCGGGATCTCCCCGCGCTCGCGACTGCCGGGAAGCGGCGACCCACCGGGAGTGGAAGGCCCGGTGGTGCGACCCCCGCCTGCGCCGGCGCCGCCGGCGCCGCCCGCTCCGCCTCCACCGCCACCTCCCGGCGGCGCTTGCGCCTGGAGAGCCTCCAGAGAGAAAAGGAGTCCCGCGACCAGGACGGCCCCGGCGCGAATCACGTGCTGTGTAGCCATGGGGTACCTCGCTTAAGGTGCCTCCATTATGGCACAAAAAAGCGATCCCCCCGCCGGAATTGTACCGGCTGACACCCTACACCTTCTTCCGCGCCGTGTGAGGCGCGCCGCGCGTATCCGCTTGCACTACACTATCAGTCTGTGGCGGACCCCGCGAACGATCGCATGGATGCCCTGAGCGAGGCGATCGTGCGGGTGCTGCGGCGTCTCGACTCGATCGAGGCTCGCCTGTCGGTCGTCGAGCGGGCCCTGAACCTGGAAACGGTCACCGCTCCACCGGCCGCACCAGCCCCTGCCGCGCCCGTCGAGCCGCCGCCGGCGGCAGTCCCGGCGGCGCCCCCGCACGAGCCGGAAACGCGCCGCCTCGAAACTCGCCTCGGCCTCACCTGGATCAATCGCGTCGGCGTCGTCACCATGATCCTCGCGGCGGCGTTCTTTTTCAAGTACGCCGTTGACAACCGCTGGATCGGCGAAGCCGGACGGGTGATCCTCGGCGTGCTGGCGGGCTTCCTGAGTCTCGGCCTGGCGGAACGGACCAGCCGCTCGGGCCATCGCATCTATTCCCAGGGCCTGTGCGGGCTCGGCGTCGCCGTTCTCTACCTTTCCTTCTATGCCTCCTTTGGATTCTACAAGCTGGTTCCGCAGGCGTTGGCGTTCTTCCTCATGACCTTGACCACCGCGCTCGCCGGCGGGCTCGCGCTGCGCTATGACGCCGCTGCGATTCTGGTGCTCGGACTCTTGGGCGGCTACGCCACTCCGCCCTTGCTCAGCACCGGTGAGGATCGTCCGTGGTTCCTCTTCGGCTATGTGCTGCTGCTCAACCTCGGCGCCCTGTGGGCCTCAGGCCGGAGAAACTGGCGGCGAATCGAGATATTGGCGCTGGCAGGCACGGCCATTCTGTATGTCGCGTGGTACGCCGGGCACTTCCAGCGGGGAAAGGAATTCCCGGCGACATTCTGGCCGCTGGCCTTCTACGCATTGTTCGCCGTGTCGCGCTCGATGTTTTCGCCGTATGCCTCCCAGGTCCTCACGATAGTCGCGTTGCTGGCCGTATGGGAAGGACGGGCCGCGTGGCCTCCGCTGGCCTTGGCGGTGTCCGCCGCCGGGCTGGCGATCGCATCCTGGCGGAACCGCCCGCTGCTGGCGGCCACGAGCCTGAGCGCTTTCTGGCTGTTGGCATTCGCCTGGTACGGCGGCCTGCCGGTTCCGCGTCCGGGCGGCGCGGTGCTGCTCTGGCTGACCGCGGCGCTGCTCCTGTTCCTGGCGTGGATCCCCTGGCGCGTGCTCCGCCAGCGAACGGCCGCGACGGCGCCGGAACTCGCCCTGGTTGTGATGAACGGGCTCGCCTATTACAGCATCTGCCATCACCTGCTGTGGCCGGATTACCAGGCGTACCTGGGAATGTTCACCGTCGCCCTCGGCGCCTTGCACCTCGGGACCGGCTACGTACTGTGGAGCCGCCAGCCCGCGGACCGCCGCGACCTGCGTCCGGTGTTGCTGTGCGCGGGCCTGGCGCTGGTGTTCCTCACGCTCGCCGCCCCCGTCCAGTTCACCGGCTACCGCATCACCATCGCCTGGTCCCTGGAGGCGGCGGCGCTGGTGTGGATCGCCCGCGGCACGGGCTCCGCGAGCCTGAAATACGCGGCGTTCGTGGTGTTCGCCCTCGCCTTGATCCGGCTTGCGTTCCTCGATGCATTCCTCCTGCCCGATGCGGCGGCCTATGCGGCAATCGGGAATCTCCGCTTCCTGACGTTCGCCGTGTCGGCGCTCAGCTTCTGGGGCGCGTCGCGCTGGCTGGCCGAGAACCGGGAGAAGCTGGCGGCTTATGTCGCCGGACACGCGGTTCTGCTCTGGGCGCTGATTCTGGAGGCCGCCGGCTGGGCCGATCGCACGGCGGCCGCCGAGAACGTGGTCAGCCTTCGCAGCGCCGCCATTTCCATCCTGCTGATGTCCTACGCGCTCCTGTTAGTGGGCCTCGGCGTCGCCGCCCGTTCCGGAGTAAGTCGCGTTCTCGGCCTCGGCCTGGTGGGGGTTGTCGTCCTGAAGCTCTACTTGTACGACGTGTGGCAGCTCCGCCGCGTCTACCGGGTCATCGCATTCACCGTGCTGGGAGCGCTGCTGCTGCTCACTTCGTTTCTTTACTCCCGCTATCGCGACAAGATCGAAAACTGGTGGAAGCATGAGAAGGCTGGCCCTTAGCGGCGTGGCCGCGGCGCTGCTCAGCGGCGCCTTCGAGCCATCGAGCTACCGCGCCTACCGCGCCGTGCAAGTGGCCGCTCCGGGCGGTGTTTGCGCGGTGAAGATTGACCGTGCTGTCTATGATTGGACGCGCCCGGACCTGGCCGATCTCCGCCTCGTCCGCGACGGCGAGGAGATCCCTTACGTCCTGGAGACGATCCACGAAAAGGTGCTGGAGCAGGAGGTCTCGCCGGAGGTGCTGGACAGGATCGTCGCCGCAGGCGATCTTCGGCTTACGTTGCGCCTGCCCGAACCGGTCCGGCACAATCGCCTGCGGATCGCGACCTCGGCGAAGAACTTCCGGACCAGCGTGCTCATCGAGACCAGCGACGACGGGCGCCGCTGGGCGGTCGCCCGGAAAGGCGCGTCCGTCTTCGATTTCTCCGAGGGCGATCGCCGCGTGTCCGTTCTCGAAGTGGACTACCCCGTCTCCACGCGCCGCTACGTCCGCGCGACCTTCCACGAACGCGCGGACCTCGATTTCGTCCGGCAGTCCTGGCTCAAGTGGCGGCAGGACCGGCCGGCCCGGCGGGAGGAAATCGCCGTCCTCACGCCCGTGCGAATCGAAGACGCGGAAACCAAATCCACACTCCTGACGCTGGACCTCGGGCGCGCCGGCTTGCCGCACGACCGTGCGGCGATCGAAAGCGAGACGGCCGCGTTCCATCGCGTGTGTGAAGTGGAGACCAGCGCCGATGGCAAGGTGTGGACCTTTGTGGCGAGGGGCATGATCAGCCGCCTGCCTCCGGAGGAGTCGCCGGAGATCGCTTTCCCCGAGCGCCACAACCGCTACCTGCGGCTGCGCATCTTCAACCGGGACGACCAGCCGCTGCGGGTGCGCGGGATCAGGCTTTCGACGCTCGAGCGCCGGGTGAGATTCGTCCCGCCGGCCGCCGGCGAGTATCGCTTGTACTTCGGCTTCGAGAAGGCGAAGCAGCCTTCCTACGATCTCGCGGAACTGCTGTCGCGCCGGGCTCCGGAGGAGGAAGCCGTTCTGGCGGCCGGCGCGGTGGTGTTCAATGCCTTGTTTCGCCCGCCGCCCGCTCCCGTCAAGCCGTGGACGGAGCGTCATCCCGCGCTGCTCTATGCCGTTCTGGCCGCGTCCATCGGGTTGATGGCGTACTTGGCCGTTCGTTTGTTGGGGAGGGCGGGCGGCGCAGGTCGCTGACCTGCGCAAGGCAAAAGGCTTGCCCCTCCCTGCGGACAGCGGTAGCATTTCAACATGAAACCGCGGTCCACCACGTTCCTCTCCGCCGTGTTGCTGTTGCTGCTGGCCGGTTGTGGCGAGTCGCCGAAGCCAGTCACCGAAAAGCCCAAGGAGCCGGAGAAGCCGCCGGCGCCGGTGACCGGGCGCTGGGCGTTTCACCAGATGTTCTCGGCGGCGCGAGGCTGGGCGCTCGACTGTCAGGGCTTGCGGGTGCGAAGCATCCATTTGCCCGAGGTCAAAGCGGAGCCGGGAAAATCCGGCGCGTGGGAGGCGACGTTCATATCTCCAAGCCGCAACAAGGCGAGAACGTACACGTACTCGGTGATCGAGGCGCCGGGAAATCTTCACAAGGGGGTCTTTGCGGGCCTGGAAGAAAGCTACAGCGGCCGGCCGAAGCCCTTCCTGATCGCCGCTCTCAAGACGGACACTGACGCCGTTTACAAGACCGCCTTGACCCAGGGTAAGGGCGCGGCCTACGCCAACAAGAACCCCGACAAGAACGTCCTGTTTCTGTTAGAAGCCACCGAGCGATTCCCGAACCCCGCCTGGCGGGTCGTCTGGGGCGAGTCGGTCTCCACCAGCAACTTCTCGATCCTGGTGGATGCCAGCACCGGGCTGTATTTACAGACGCTGCGGTAGATCACCACCCGTATCGATCATCCGGCCAGTATCCATATCGCCCGCGCTCGGACCGGAACCGGCGCAGATCGTAGAGATGCCCGCGGAGCCGCGCGCGGTCGCGAGGGTGGATTTGGTCGGCGTGGGCCAGGTGGTTGATGTTCTCGATGGCTTCGTCGAGACGGCCCTTGTCGAATCGCCCGCGCCGCCAGCGGTCCTCGAAGCGATACAGCTCGCGAATCGCGCGCCGGAAGTGGTTGTGTTCGTGATGATCGGCATAGGAGCGCGAGGCCATGAACTCCAGGTCGCGGATGGCGCGGTTGACGGGAGTGTACGCTCCCCCTCGGCCGCTTCGGTAGTAGCCCTGGCGATCGTGGGGATCGCCTCGGCCAAAGTGTCCGTCATCCGGCCCCCGGCGCCGCTCGTCAAAGTCGCGGTCGTCCTCATCGTCGTGGGTGAGAACGATGGCTGCCTTCTGAGGCCCGAAAGTCTCAGGGGCAGCGGCCGCAAGGTTCGCCAACAGCCAACTGCTTAGGAGCGTTGCTCGCATGGCGTTTGCCTCACGCCATGAAAGACGCGTCGGGTTCGAGCCGGGGGTACGGAGAAATCGGAGCCTGGCGGCCTGCCAGCCGTTACGCCCGCTGCTTGCGAGCCGGCCGGCCCGTCGCTACCGGCGCCGCCCGCAACACCGGAATCAGCGACGTGCTCTCCTGCGCCGCGGGCGCGCGGAGATGGGCAGCGATCTCGCGGTTCATCGCGGCCACGAACTCCTCCATCTCCCGCTGCATCTCCGCCATCTTCTCCCGCATATTGAGGATGATCTCGACGCCCGCCAGGTTCACGCCCAGGTCGCGGGTCAGCTTGAGGATCACCTCCAGGCGCTCGAGGTCCTCTTCGGTGTACAGACGGGTGTTGCCCTCACTGCGCGACGGTTTGAGCAGACCCTCGCGCTCGTACAGCCGCAGCGTTTGCGGGTGAAGCTGGTACTGATCGGCCACCGCCGAGATCATGTAGGCCACCCTGGTGCGTTTCCTGGCCATCGGCTACACCTTCGCCCAGATCTCCGCGCGCGGGTCCTCGGGGTTGAGCGAAGCAAGCTCCCGCAGGATCTCCTTGGTGCGCTCATCTCGCACCTTTGGCGCCTGAACGAGGACTTCGACGATCTGGTCGCCGCGCGTGCCCTTCCGGGCGTTGAACACGCCCTTTTCGCGGAGACGCATCTTCTGGCCGTTCTGCGTGCCTTGCGGGACCTTGAGGAGCGCCCGGCCGTCGATGGTCGGCACCTCGATCTTGGCGCCCAGCCCGGCCTCGGTGATGGTGATCGGTACCCGGATCAGGATGTTGTCGCCGTCGCGCTCAAAGAACGGATGCGGCTCGACGCGGGCGGTGATGTACAGGTCGCCCGGCGGCGCGCCTTGGCTTCCGGCGTTGCCCTTGCCGGGAACGCGCAGCCGGTCGCCGGACTTGATGCCCTGCGGGATGCGCACCTCCACCGATTCGACGCCGGGCAATCTGCCGTCCCCATGGCATTTCGGACAGGCGTTCCGCAGCTTGCCGGAGCCTCCGCAGCGCGGGCACGTCAGGCTGAACCGCATCACGCCCGCCATCTGCGTGACGTTGCCCGTTCCTTTGCATTCGGGGCAGGTGGATGACTGGCCGCCCTGGCGGCCGCTGCCGCCGCAGGCGTCACACGCCTCGTTCCGGGTGATGTTCAGGCGAATCTGCGTGCCGCGAATCGCCTGCCAGAAGTCGATGTCCAGTGCGTACTCGAGGTCGGCGCCCTTCTCCGGCGCTGCCTGTTCCCGTCGGGCGCCGCCGAAGAACTGGCTGAAGATGTCGCCGAACGACGCTCCGCCGCCGGCGGCCGCCCCGCCGCCGCTCGCCCGGCTGAAGAAATCTCCGAAGTCGAACCCGCCGAAGCCCATCCCCGGTCCCTGCGGATGCGCCTCGGCGCCGGGGAAGCCTGTCGCCGAGTAAAAGCCGAACTGGTCGAACATCTGCTTCTTCTTCGGATCGCTGAGGACATCGTAGGCTTCCTGGATGGACTTGAACCTCTCTTCGGAGGCTTTGTCCCCAGGATTCAAGTCGGGGTGGTGTTTCCGCGCCAGCCGCCGGTACGCCTTCCGGATATCCTCCGGCTTGGCGTCCCGGCGGACGCCGAGCGTCGCGTAGTAGTCCGGGCCGGCAGGCATCCTCCTGCCTCCTTATTTCTTCTTGTCGTCCACGTCCACGAACTCGGCGTCAACCACGTTGTCCTTGGGCTTCTCGCGAGAACCGCTCTCCGGCGGCGGCTCCGGCCCGCCCGGCTGCGGCCCCGCGGCCCGGTACATCGCCTCGGCCAGCTTGTGACTGGCCCGCGTCAGCTTGTCGGTGGCCGTGTTGATCCGCTCCACGGTTCCGTCCTTGATCGAGCGCTTGCATTCTTCCAGGGCCGACTCGATCTCCCTGGCCTCGGCGTCGCTGATCTTCGAGCGGTGCTCCTTGAGCATCTTCTCGACGTTGTAGACCATGGCGTCGGCGCGATTGCGGGCTTCCACCTCGTCCCGCCGCCGCCGGTCCTCGGCGGCGTGCGACTCGGCGTCGCGCGCCACCTTCTCCACTTCGTCCTTGCTCAGCCCTGACGAGGAAGTGATGGTGATCTTCTGCTCGTTGTTGGTCGCCCGGTCCTTGGCAGTGACATTCAGGATTCCATTGGCGTCGATGTCGAAGCCGACCTCGATCTGCGGAATTCCTCGCGGCGCCGGCGGGATGCCGACAAGCTGGAACACGCCGAGCAGGCGGTTGTCGG